>JANPKK010000049.1:0-52039 GCA_031426015.1 Alphaproteobacteria bacterium | reverse complement strand
TCTTTGCTCAGCGTTTGCAGCGTCTTGTAATGCGTCACCGCATGCTTGCCGCGCCCGTCAGCGACGATCGCCATCTTCTGGCGGTTCGACGATGAGCGGGCGAGTGCGCCTTCGATCCGCCCCGCCATCGGCATCGGCCGGCCGGCGACCACTGCGGTGTAGAACCGTTCGACGCTGTGCGCCGCGAACTGGCTGGCCAGCCCTTCGTGCGAACGAGCAGTCTTGGCGACGACCAGCAACCCCGAGGTGTCCTTGTCGATGCGGTGGACGATGCCCGGCCGCGCCACGCCGCCGATGCCCGACAGCCGCCCGGCGCAATGGTGGAGCAGCGCATTGACCATGGTGCCGTCGTAATTGCCCGCCGCCGGGTGCACGACCAGCCCCGCCGGCTTGTCGACGACGAGCAGCGCGTCATCCTCGTAGACAATGGTGAGCGGAATATCCTGCGCGACGGTCTCGGAAGGCGTCGGCTCGGGGATGACGAGCGTAAGCGCCTCGCAGCCCTTGACCTTCAGCTTGGGGTCCCACAGCACGCCGGCGGCACCCGATACCCGACCGCCACCGACCAGTGCCTTCAGGCGCTCGCGGCTGTGCTGGGGCAGGGCGATCGCCAGCGCACGATCGAGCCGCAGCCCCGCGACGCTGGCCGGCAACACGACATCAATCGACTTTTCGGCCCCCATCACGTATCCGATGTCGGCATGATCGTCGAAATTGCAAGCCGGGTGCGCGAAACCCTGTTGGCCGAAGCGGTGGCAGCCGCGGGAGACGAGTGCTGCGGGCTGTTGCTCGGCACCCCGGGGAACATCACCTCCACGGTGCCGGCGCGCAATGTCGCCACCGATCCGGCGCGCAGTTTCGAGATCGACCCGGCCACATTGCTGCGCACTCATCGCGAAGCACGTGGCCGCGGCGAGAAGGTCATCGGCCATTATCACAGCCACCCCAATGGCCGGCCCGAACCGTCGCTACGCGATGCCGCGCGCGCGGTCGGCAATGGCGAGATCTGGCTGATCATCGCTGCCGGCACGCTCAACGCCTGGACAGTGGTCGGCAATGATCCCGGCGGCAGCGCTGTTCATGGCCGTTTCCTGCCCGTTACGCTGCTCACTCGGTCGGTGGTGGCCTGATGGCGAGCGGCGCGGTCAAATGGTTCGATGCCAAGAAAGGCTTCGGCTTCATCACCCCCGATCTGGGCCCGCGCGACGTCTTCGTGCATATTTCCGCCGTTACGGCCGCCGGCCTGGCCGAACTGGCCCCGGGTGACCGGCTCGAATTCGAACTGGCGCAAAGCGGCGATGGCCGGTTGATCGCCTTTGGCCTGCGCTGCAAACCCGTCCCCGACAACCGAGTATCCTCCTGATGTCCGATACCCTTGCGCCGCTATTGGTGAAATGGCTGACCCATGATCTCGCCACCCCGATCGCGACGGTGATGACCGCCAGCGAATTGCTCGGCGATACCCCCGATGCCGAGATCAACGGCCTGGTCAACGACGGCGCCAAGCGATTGGGCGCGCGGTTGCGGCTGATCCGCGCCGCGCTGGCGCCGGGTGATGCGCCGGTCGGCGGCGCCGCGTTTCGCAAGCTGATCGGAGAAGGCGTCGAAGGCACGCCGGTGGACTGGGCAATCCCCGCCGATGCCAGCGACCTGCGCGCGCCCCTGATCGCCGGCGCTGCGATGCTGATGGCCGATGTGCGCCGCGGCCAGGCGTTGACCATCGCGCCCGACAGTGTGCGCTGGGCGAGCGATGCGGCTTTTTCCGATGCAGTTGCCGCGGCGCTGGGCGGCGCGCCGGCGATCGATTCGCGCTCGGCGATCGCTGAAATGCTGGTCGCCACGGCGGCGCGTTTCGGCGTGACGCTGGCGATTACCGCCGACGGGCTGACCTGGCGCTGAATTTCGCAATGCGGCGCGAGGCGCGCTGCGCAAACAGCAACGAACATTGGCGCCAAATTGCGTTCCGCGTATCAAGACTCCGCAGAAACTGCTATTGGCTGCGAATCATTCGGGGTGTGGAGTAAACCGCAAGCAATGCGGATGCGAGATCTGGAAAAGGCAAGCGGCGTCGGGCGGGAAACCATCCGTTACTATATCCGCGAAGGCCTGTTGCCCGAACCCGACCGGGCCAGCCGCAATTCGGCATTCTACAGCGACGATCATGTCCAGCGCCTGCGCGCCATCAAGCGCCTGCAGGAAGAACGTTTCTTGCCGCTCGCGGTTATCCGCACCCTGCTCGAGGCCGAAGGCGGCGATCGCTGGCTGGCGGCCGATGCCTTTCCGATGCTCGATTCGATGCTGGCGGCCCGGCTTGGCGACAGCGCCGGGCGGGTGCCGCTGGCGGTGCTGGCAGCACAATTGTCGGGCGGCGACACCGCCATCGCCGAATTGCGCGAGATCGGCATGATCAGCGTCGATGGCGATGGCAGCGTGACGGCGCGCGATGCCGCGATCGCCCATGCCGTCGATGATCTTGCCGAAATCGGCTTTACCGCCGAACTCGGCTTTGCCGGCCAGCAGATGCGTTTCTATCTCGATTTCATCGAATGGATCACCAACCAGGAAATGCGCCTGTTCCTCGAACGCACTGCCGGCCATGTCGGCGAAGCGCGGGCGCTCGACATGGCGGAACGCGGCGTTTCGGTGGTCAATGAATTGCTGACGCTGCTGCGCACCCGCGCGCTGCTGCGCAAATTGGGCGAACGCCGCCGCGTGGCCAATGACAATGGCCGCGACGGCGCGGACACAGCCATCGGTTAGCCGGGGAGGGCTGGCCCCCGCCGCCGCGTTTCGCGCCGGCGGGGGCCGTAAATTGCTAAAAACCCGTCGAAAGCGTCAGCGCCGGGCCGCTGCCGGGCAGGGCATTGCCCGCCACCTGGAACCGCCAGTCGGCCGATAGCTCGAACGACGCCTTGCCGATCGGCGCGCGCATCACCAGCGACGGCCCGAGATCGACGCGGCCGCTGGTAAAGCCGCTGCCGTGTTGCACGCTTGCCCAGCCGCCCGGCCCGGCGATCGCCGACAATTTGCCGATCCGCAGCAGCGGGACCGCGGCACGAACCTGCGCGCCGGCAAAGACATCGCCGGCGCCGAGCACGCCGGTTTCGCCATAGCCGCTCCACAGAATGCGACCGCGCTTGCCTTCGGCCCCCCCGGCGACACGCAGCGCCCAGTCATCCCGGGCAAATACCCCTGCTGAAACCAGTCGTTCGGCGCTGATGCTGACGCCGGTTACCGGCTGCCAGCGCACCCCGAAGGCTGCCTGGCCGGTGGCGGGATCGATGCGGCCCCCCAGGCTGGCAGCATTGTAGCGCGCCACCAGCGCCAGCGGCCGCCTTGCCAGTGGATCATATGTCCAGGCCAGCGTGCCGCCCGATTGACCGCCGCCAAGCACGGGGGTCGCCGCCGGGCCGGCCGGGCCCGATTCGCGGAACAGCGTGTAGGCGTCGGCCGACCAGCGCCGCACCAGCCGCCGGCGTTCGGCGGTCCACAACGGCCGCCGCGCGGCGTCGCCGGGCACCGGATCGCTCGCCAGCGCGGCATCGAACAGCGCCACGGCGCCGCGCCGGTCACCCGCGGCAAGGCGGGCATAAGCGGCAGTGGCCAGATCATGGCCGGCGGAGGGCGCACGCGGCACGGGTGCTGCCGCTGTCGCTGCTGTCGGCAAGGCTGCGACGGGAGGCGTTGCCGCGGCTTGCAGCGGCAATGCGGTCGGCAAGGGCAGCGTCCAGCCTGGGTCAAGACGCGCCGGCGCATAGGCAATGCGTTGCGGGGCAACAGCCGGTGCATAGGCCGGTGCATAGGTCGGCGCCGCCGTGGCATAAGCCGGGAGCGGCGCCACCGCCACGCCGGCGCGTACCTGCGCCAATTGCAACTGCGCCCGCGCCAGCGCCAGGGCGGCTTCGGCAACCGCGACTTCGGCCGCAGCGACGGCGACATCGGGCGGCGCCCGCATCGCCACCGGCACCAGCCCCGCCGCCAGAGGCGGCAACAGAGGCGCCGCCAGAGGCGGCAACAGGGGCGCCGCCAGAGGCGGCAACAGGTGCGGAATCAGCGGCGCCGGCCTGGCCTGCAACGCGGCGAGATCGCGCTGCAGCAACGGCAGGCGCAGCGCCAGCCACACGGCCAGCGCCAGCCCGACCGCCACGAGCAGCCGCAGGGATCGCCCTGCCGTCATTCCGCCGCAGCGCCGGCGGGGAAGCGATGCGCCGTCTTGTCCCATTCCAGCCGGGCGTTGCCGTTCAGGATGGCGCGATAGCGCCGCGCCGCCGCCAGTGCCGCCGCGGCGTTGATGACATTGCTGACCACCGCGCGCGGGATGGCGCGCAGCCCTTCGCGCGGGCCATAGGCGTGCGCGGCGAAACACGCGCGCATCAGCAACCGCCACGCCAGCAGCGCGGTGTTGAGCCACAACAGCGCCACCAGTCCGGCGCCATAGGGCGGCGGCGGCGGCATCCCGGGCAACAGGAAGCGCATGACCCCGCCGAGCAGCAACAGCCCCGCCACGCCATAGGCCGCTACCGTCAGCAGCGCGGTCAGCAGCGCCTTGCGATCGCGCACCAGCATGTAGCGATCGGCGAGGCCCCCCGGCCAGCCGAGCCGGTCCCAACCCGCCAGACCGATGCCGATCAGCCAGCGGGTTTTTTGGCGCAGCGCCGCGTCGAATGTCGCGGGAAAATGCTCGCGAGTCGCCACCACCACCCGGTCATCGCCGCTGCGCAACCGCACCAGCCCACCGCGGCCGCCCAGCGCCTTGATGCGCAGCCCGAGTTCATAATCCTCGGTCAGGCAATCGGCATCGAAAGGTGCGCCGGCGGCGGCATCGGCAATGCGCCCGAGCAGCCGGCGATCGATCGCGGTCGCCACGCCGGCGGATGGCACGGCAGCGCCCAGCGCCTCACGCACCACCAGATCCTTGGTGTGGCTTTCGGCGAATTCATCGAGATAATGCCCGCTGATCCAGCGCGATCCGGCGTCGGGCAGCGGCAGAACCGGCAATTGCACCAGCGCCAGTCGCGGCACCAGCGCATCGAAGACCCACAACTCCTGCGGGTGGATGACATCTTCGGCATCGTGGAGTACCACGGCCTTGAAGGCCGTGGTGCTGTGTTTTTCATGCGCCACCAGCGCCCGCCACAGATGGTTGAGGCAATCAGCCTTGGTCGTCGGCCCCGGGAGGGCACAGATCACCGGCTGGATGTGATGATCCGCTACCGCCGCTACTGCCGCCTGGCCGGCCGGATCGTTGGGATATAGCCCGACAAAGACCCGGTAGCGCGGATAATCGAGCCGGGTGACAAGATCGGTCAGCATCGCGCCGATGACAGCGGCTTCATCCCACGCCGGCACGATGATGGCGATCGGTGCCGGGTCGCGGCGGCGGATCGATTCCGCACTGGCACGAACATGGCGGCGATAGATCGTGTGGCGGCGCCACAGGGTGCGGGCGAAATAGACGCCATCGATGAAAAGATCGTCGAGCCCCGACACCAGCACGGCGCAGGCTACGATGATCAGCAGTTCGCGCAGGGCCAATTGCCAGATGCTGGCGCCGAAAACGACGGCTTCGGCCATTGCCGCGACCTAGCGCGCGCAGCGATGGGCGCGCGTGAACCGGATGGACGCCCCGGAACGATCGCGAACGGGCAGACGGGGAGGGCCGTATGCTCCTTCTGGCGATCGCCGGGGCGCCCTCGGCAAGTGACGGACGGGACGCAGGGTCAAAACGCCTTCATTCCGTGACTGCCGATTCTGTGTAGTCGAACGCCAGGGCGGGTCCGACCAGATTCCATTGCCCTTGCAGCCGGGCCAGCGTGGCGGCATCGACATCGATGCGCAGGGCTGCCACCGCGACGCCATCCATTTCCTCGGGCATGCCGAGCGGTTCGCAATCCCAGCCCACCGCGATCACCGAGGCGAGATACGCCATATGGGTCATCATGGTGAAATGGCGAACCTTGTGCGCCAGGGCGAATTCGATGATCGCCAGCGACAGCAATTGCCGCACCCGCGTCGCTTCGGCGCGTGACAGGCCGGGCCGCGTGACGAGCCGGGTGATCTCGAAAATGTCGGGGCCGCGCGGCACCCCGTCGGCGCACAGCCGGGCGAACTTGTCGCCGAGCAGGTGCGGGCCATCGGTGGGCAGCAAGCGCACCGATCCGAGATGGCCGGCGCCGCCGGCATCGACGACGATCAGGTAGATCGTGTCGTCGCGGTCGTATTCGTCGATTTCATAGGCGCCGTCGCTGACCGGCAGGTCCCAGCGCAACTGATCGATGAACACCTGCTTGCGCGCCGCGTGCATCTCGAGTCGCTGGATTCGGAAAATATCGCGATTGTGGCGCGTCACGAGCCGTGCAGGGGTCGAAGCCTGTGTGACTGCAGCGGGAGCGGCACTGCCAATGACGAAGGAACGCCCCGCGTGACCGCCTTTGCGCGCTGTCTGGACTGCCTGCATCGCCATGCCCTTCGCCCCCCATGGGCTGGCACTGTTTCTGGCGGCACGGCTTGTTCGCGGCTATATCCCTGATAGGGGGTAAGGCATGCACGGCGAAACCCAATATCTCGATCTGATGGCGCGCGTCTGGCGCGATGGCGTGGTGCGGGGGGACCGTACCGGTACCGGCACCCGCGCGCTGTTCGGGCAGACGATGCGCTTCGATTTGTCGGACGGCACGGTGCCGATCCTGACGACCAAGCGCATTTTCTGGAAATCGGCGGTGCGCGAGCTGTTGTGGTTCCTGTCCGGGGATCGCAACATCGCGCCGCTGGTGGCGCAGGGCGTGCATATCTGGACCGATTGGCCGCTGGCGCGCTTCAACGCGACACAAAGTGTGCCGATCGACCGTGACAGTTTCGAGGCGCGCGTCCTCGCCGATGCCGATTTTGCCGCCGAATGGGGCGATCTCGGCCCGGTTTATGGCGCGCAATGGCGGCACTGGCCGCGCTATGTGCCGGCGGGCGACGGGCTGTTCCGCCGTGACGCCGATGGCATCGACCAGATCGCCGCGCTGGTCCATGGCTTGCGGACCAACCCCGCCAGCCGCCGCCACATCTTCACCGGCTGGAATGTCGCCGAACTCGATGGCATGGCGCTGCCGCCGTGCCACATGACCTATCAGTATTTCGTCGCGCCAGCTGAAGGGGGTGGCGGGCGCTTGTCGGGCATCCTCTACCAACGCTCGTGCGACCTCGGGCTGGGTTTCGGCTTCAACATCTTCGAAGCCGCGCTGCTGCTGCGCATGCTCGCCCAGCAATGCGACCTGCTGCCCGGCGAAATCGTCTGGATGGGTGCCGATTGCCATCTCTATGCCAATCACGAACACCTCGTCACCGAACAGCTAACGCGCGCGCCCCGGCCTTTCCCGCGGCTCGAGATCACGCGCCGGCCCGATGACATTTTCGGCTATCGTTTCGATGATTTCGCGGTGACGGGCTATGATCCGCACCCGCATATCGCGGCGCCAGTGGCGGTATGATCGATCTCGTCCTGATCGTCGCGCGGGCGAAAAACGGTGTCATCGGCAAAGATGGCGCGCTGCCCTGGCATTTGCCCGAGGACCTGAAACGCTTCAAGCGGATGACGGTCGGCAAGCCGGTGATCATGGGCCGCAAGACCTTCCAATCGATCGGCAAGCCGCTGCCCGGTCGCCAGAACATCGTGCTCACCCGCGATCCCGACTGGCGCTTTCCCGGCGTGTCGATCGCCCCCAATCTGGCGGAAGCGGTCGCGGCGGCCGGCCTTGATCCGCGCGCCCGCGCCGACGGGATCATGGTCATCGGCGGCGCGCAAATCTATGCCGAGGCAATGCCGAGCGCGACCCGGATCGAATTGACCGAAGTCGATGCCGAACCCGATGGTGATACGCGGCTGCCGGCCTTCGATCCGGGGCGCTGGCGCGAGGTGGCGCGCGAAAGCCATCCTGCCGAGGGCGATCGCCCGGGCTATGCTTTCGTCACGCTGGTGCGGGCCTGAACCCTATTTCTTCGCTTCGACGATCTGGTTCATTTCGATCAGCGTGCCATCGGGATCGAAAAAATTGCAGCCCATGACGTGAATGTCGGCGGCACCATTGCGGCCGGGATAAATCTGTTCTCGCACTTCGGCGGTAAAGGTGACGCCGGGTATTGCCTTGGCCATTTCGCAGCGCTTCGCCGCATCATCGGTGTTGAAGATCAGCACATGGCCACCGGCTTCGAGCCGCTTGGGATAGGGGTCCTTTGCCGGCAAGGCAGGCTCGGAATATTGCATCAAGCCGATCCAGCCGATGAACGGGTCATTGCCGTTGAGCAGCACCAGCCGCACCTTGTTGCCCGGCACGCCGGCGGGCAGGGCGACGCCGGAAACCGTCAACCGCTGATCATAATTGAGCTTCAGCCCGATGACATCGCGATACAGTTTCAGGCTGTTTTCCATGTCGCGGACGAGGATGGTCAGCCGCCGGAAATCGGTCGGCAGGCGATCCTTGGGGGCTTCGACCCCGGCTGCTGACTTGCCGGTGGCGGTTTGCGCCATGGCCGGCACGCCAAGGACGCCGGCGATGACCAGTGCCAGGGCAGGCAGCAGCCTCGAGGTCCCGAACAAAATAAAGTTTTCGCTCAGCTGCAAGTAGTTACCTTCCCATACCGATCAATCGTCCGGCCCCAGTGCCGGGTCGAGATCGCGCGGCCGCACAAACTGCGCCAGCACGGCATGGCCGCCATCGACCTGCGCCCACCGATCGATGGCGAGATCGAGCCGCGCGATGGTGGCCGTGGGATATTTCAGCTCGGCTTCGTCGCGCAGCGTACTGCCCGGCGGCACGAGTTCGAGCAACAGGTCTTCCAGCCCCGGGTTATGGCCGATCAGCATCGCGTGTTCATGATGATCGGCAAAACCGGCGACGAGTTCGACGAGTGTTGCCGACGACGACAGATAGATGCGCTTTTCATAGATCGGCGCGAGGCGACCGTTCATCCCGGCTTCGACACCCTCGATCGTCTGCTTGCAGCGCACCGCCGGCGAGGCAAAGACATGGTCGAAATCGGGCATGTCACCCTTGTCCTGGGCTTCGCGCAGCCATTGCCCCATGCGCAGCGATGCCCGCCGGCCGCGGTCGCTGAGCGGCCGGTCGAAATCCCGCAGCAACGGGTCGTCGTAGCCCGATTTGGCGTGCCGCAGCAACGTCAGCGTCTTCACCCGCGCTCCCCAACCTCGCCATCATCGCTGCCGATGATCGCATTACCATGGCGCGGCAGCGCCGGGGTCGCAAGACCCTGATGCGGGGTGTTTGCGACCAGCGCCACGGCGGCATCGAGCCCGACGCGATCGACCGGCGTGCCTGGCGGAAACGCCGCGAGCAACCGCGACGGCACGGCGGGGCCGATCAGGACGAAACAGCCGCGATCGTCGGCACGGCGGATTAGGCGCCCGAACGCCTGCGCCAGCCGGCCCATCGTCACCCGGTCGTCATACGCCGTGCCACCCCCGGTTTCGAGGCCGGCGCGGCGCGCGGCGTGGAGCACCGTCGGGCGCGGCCAGGGCACGCCTTCCATCACCACCAGCCGCAGCGAGGCGCCCGGTACATCGACGCCATCACGCAACGCATCGGTGCCAAGTAAGGACGCGCGCGGCTCGGCGCGGAAGATATCGACCAGCGTGCCCGTCTCGATCGGATCGACATGCTGGGCATAAAGCGGCAGTCCGGCGCGGGCGAGCGGATCGGCAATGCGGGCGTGGACGGCGCGCAGCCGGGCGATGGCGGTGAACAGCCCCAGCGTGCCGCCGCCAGCGGCCTCGATCAGGCTGCGATAGGCGTGCGCCAGCCCGGCCATGTCGCCGCGCTTGATATCGTTGACGATGATCACCCGGGCATTGCCGGCATAGTCGAAAGGGCTGGCGGCGGCGAAATGCTGCGGCGGCAGCGCGAGGTGGCTGGCGCCAGTCCGGGCATCGGCGGCGGCCCAGCCATCATCAGCCTCGCCGCGCCCGCGCAGCGTTGCCGAGGTGACGAGCACGCCGTGCGCGGGTTCGAGTACTGCCTTGGCGAAAGGCCGCATCGGATCGAGCCAGTGGCGGTGGATGCCGATATCGAGCTCGCGGCCTTCGATGCGGGCGAGCGCGAACCAGTCGACAAAGGCCGGATCGGCGGCGCCGCCGAGCCGCGCCAGCAGCCCGGTCCAGGCGGCGATGGTCTCGCAGCGCAGCCGCAGCCCGGCGGCGGCGCCCTCGGTGCGCGCCCGGCCGGCGCCATCGAGCCAGTCGGGCGGTTCGTCGAGGAGCGCCTTCAGCCGCGCTTCGAGCACCGCCATCGGTGCCGCGAGTTTTGCCAGTGCGATCGCGGCGGCGGCAGCGGCATCGATGACCGCGGGCAAAACCTCGGCGACTTCGGTTTCAAGGCCATAGCCGGCGTCGGCGCTGCCCTTGCCTTCGGACCTTGTGAAGACCTGTTGGCGCACCGCGGCGAGAAGGGTCTCGATCGGGCCATCGGGTTCGCCGCCGCCGATGCGTTGCAACCAGCCTTCGGCCGGCAACGTGCGCGCCGCAGCGATTACCGCGTCGATCGCCGCGGCGCCTTCGTCGTCATAGCCCGCCAGCTCCGCCAACCGCGCCGCCAGCCCGCGCCGGCGCCCGCCGCTGCGGCCATTCTGGGTGCGGTCGGGTCCCAGCAACCAGTGGCGCAGCTCGATCGCTTCGCGGCCCGACAATTCGGTGGCAAAGGTCGCGTCGGCGGCGTCGAACAGGTGATGGCCTTCGTCAAAGACCATGCGTGTCATCTGCTGGCCTTCCGCCCGTCCGCGCACCGCGTTGATCATCACCAGCGCATGATTGGCGATGACGAGATCGGCCTGTGCCGAGGCGCGGGTGGCGCGCTCGATGAAGCAGGTGCGGTAATGCGGGCAACCGGCGTAGATGCATTCACCGCGCCGGTCGGTCAGCCCCGAAAAGCTTGTTCGCCCGAACAGCGCCGGCAACCAGCCGGGCAGGTCGCCGCCCACCATATCCCCGTCGCGACTATATTCGGCCCAGCGTGCCGCGAGTTGCGCGAACACCTGGGCGCGGTTGGCAAAGCCGCCCTGCACTGCGTCTTCGAGGTTGAGCAGGCAGAGGTAATTTTCGCGGCCCTTGCGCACTACCACCTTGGCGCGTTTTTCGGTCGGGTCGGGATAGGCACGCGCTGCTTCCTGATCGAGCTGGCGTTGCAGTGCCTTGGTGAAGGTCGACAGCCAGACGGTGCCTTCGGCGCGCGCCGCCCAACCGCTGGCCGGGGCGAGATACCCCAATGTCTTGCCGATGCCTGTCCCGGCTTCGGCGAGCACCATGTTGGGGCCATGCGGGGTGCGCCGCGGCTGGAAGGCGGCACCCACCGCCTGGGCATAGGCACGTTGGCCCTCGCGGCGTTCGGCGCCTTGCCCAAGCATGGCATCGAGCCGCGCATCGATGACCGCATCGGGCAGCGCCACGATATGCGGCGCCGGGCGCGGCGGGGCTTCCTCCCATTTCGGCAATTTGGTGAAGACCGATCGCTCGGGCGCTTCGGGCTTGCGCAGCCGTTTGACGAGCAGCGGCGCCCAGCTCCAGCGCTGGCGCGACAGGGCTTGCAGGATGCTCCAGGCGCCATGCCGCGCCGGCCAGGCGAGATCATCGAGCGTATCGACCAGCGCCCGGGCAGCGCGGAGCAAAAAGCCGGCGTCGCTGTCGCTGGTCGGCGGATCGATGGCCAGCGCCGCCGCCAGCCCGCGCGGCGTCGGCACGGCAAAGCGCGCCGGGTGGATGAAGGCGAACAGTTCGAGCAGGTCGAGCCCGTGGAGCTCGGGATAGCCCAACCGGCTGGCGATCACCGGGGCGTTGAGCAGGATATGCGGCGTGTCGGCGGCGCGGCGAATGGCCTCGCCGCGGCCGACAGCGGTGGCAGGGCCATCGGGCGCGGCGATCCAGACGCCGGCATGGGTGGCGGCGAGAGCCGGAAAGTTGATCACACGCGTCCCCGGCGGGGGGAGGGAGCAGGTCGCGCTTGCGCCTTTGGGGCAGAGTCGCCACAGAACATGCACAAGGATTAGACGGAACAGATGCGCAACACCACCGAACTTCGCGCCGCGGCGCTGGAAAAGGCTGCTTTGGAAAACAGGGCCTGGCCCTATGAGGAAGCGCGCAAGCTGATCGCGCGCTATCCGGATGGCTTTCCCGACGCCGGGGTGATCTTCGAAACCGGCTATGGCCCCTCGGGCCTGCCGCATATCGGCACGTTCGGCGAGGTGGTGCGCACGACGATGGTGCGCCGCGCTTTCGAAAGCCTGGTGCCCGGCGTCAAGACCCGGCTGATCGCGTTTTCCGACGACATGGACGGGTTGCGCAAGGTGCCCGACGGCATCCCCAACCCCGAACTGCTGCGCGCCAATCTCGGCAAGCCGCTGACGGTGGTGCCCGACCCGTTCGGCACCCACCCGAGTTTCGGCCAGCACAACAACGCCCGGCTCCAAGCGTTCCTCGATGGCTTCGGCTTCGATTATGAATTCCTGTCGTCGACCGATTGCTACAAGGCCGGGATGTTCGACGCGACGCTGCTGCAGATCCTCGCCAACTATGACGCGGTCATCAACGTCATCCTGCCGACCCTCGGCCCCGAACGTCGTGCAACCTACTCGCCCTTCCTGCCGGTCGATCCGGTGTCGGGCATCGTGTTGCAGGTGCCGATTGTCGCCCGCGATGTTGCCGCCGGCACGGTGACTTATGTGCGTCCCGAAACCAATGAAAGCGTAACCGTCCCGGTCACTGGCGGCGCCTGCAAGCTGCAATGGAAGGTCGATTGGGCGATGCGCTGGGTGGCGCTCGGGGTCGATTACGAGATGGCGGGCAAGGACCTGATCGATTCCGTGCTGCTGTCGGGGCGGATCACCCGCGTCCTCGGCAAGCGGCCGCCCGAAGGCTTCAATTACGAACTCTTCCTGGACGCAGAAGGCACCAAGATTTCCAAGTCGAAGGGCAATGGCCTGACGATCGAGGAATGGCTCGATTATGGCCCGCCAGAGTCGTTGGCGCTCTACATGTTCCAGAGCCCGCGCAAGGCCAAGCGGCTGCATTTCGATGTCATCCCGCGCGCCATCGACGAATATGCCGATTTCCTCGGGAAATATCCCGAACAGCCGATCGAACAGCAACTCGGCAACCCGGCGCATCATATCCACGAAGGCACGCCGCCCGCCGCCGACCTGCCGGTCAGCTTCTCGCTGCTCTTGAATCTCGCCTCGGTGGCGGCGACCGATGACCCGGAAAAGCTCTGGGCCTATGTCGCGCGGCAAGCCCCCGGCACCAGCCCGGCGACCCACCCGTTGCTCGACCGGCTCGTCCGCCATGCGGCGCGCTATGCCCGGGATTTCGTCATCCCTGGCCTCAAGCGCCGCGCGCCCGACGCGCGCGAAGCGGCGGCGCTGCGCGATCTCGATGCCCGGCTGGCGGCGGTCGGCGAGGGCGCGGAGGCGGAAGCCTATCAGTTCGAGGTTTACGAGGCCGGCAAGGCCGCAGGCTTCGAAAATCTGCGCGATTGGTTCAAGGCGCTTTACGAAACGCTCATCGGGAGTTCACAGGGACCGCGTATGGGATCGTTCATCGCGCTCTATGGCCTGGCCGAAACCCGGGGGCTGATTGCGGGCGCGCTGGCGATGACGGAGACCCCATGACGAAAACCCTGCTGACCGCGCTGCTGCTCACGTTTGCCACCCCGGCGCTCGCCGATGCGGTGACCAGCTTTCACGACGGCAAATGGGCGATGGTGGTCCGCGACGGCCGCGCCGAGGCAACGCCCGCCAGCCTCGTCCTGTCGGGCCGCGCGCAACTGGTGCAGGCGGCGTACATGACCCGCGACAAGGCGCAGGCGCTGGCGCTCATCGCCAGCGCCGAAGCCGATTTCGACAAGGTGTTGGCCAAGGCACCGGGCAATGCCGATGCGCTGTTTCAAAAGGCGGTGGCAACGGGCTATCGCGCCAAGCTGACCAAATCCCCCGGCCTCGGCAAGGATTCGCGCAAGGGCTTCGAAGCCTGGCGCGCCGCCCACCCCGAAAAGGCGCTCGGCTGGGCCGCGGTTGCCGGCTGGCACGGCGGCGCGGTGGCGACGCTGGGCGGCTTCATGGCCGGCACGGTGCTCGGCGCCAAGGCGGCCGAGGTCGATGCCGGCTTTGCCCGGGCACTGAAGATCGAACCGACCAACCCGGTGCACCGGGTCTTCTACGCCGAAACCCTGCTCGATCTCGACAAGGGCAATGCGGCGAAGGCGGCGCAATTGCTTCAGGGCGTGGCGCAACTGCCGGCGGACGACGCCTATGAGGCCCTGCTGCGCTCGCACGGCGTGCAGATCGCGGCGGCATTGAAGGCGGGGGATGCGAAGGCGGCGCAGGCGCTGTCGCGGCGGCTCGCCGCCTTTGGCACTTTAGGCTGACGCCTTACCTCTCCCCTCGTGGGCGAGGTCGACCCGGCGCAGCTGCGCGGGTGAGGGGGCAGTCGAACAGGGCTCTGGAGAATTTGGGCAGGAGATGTCAGTGGTAGTCCTTGACACCGCAGCGTGCTTGGGAAAACTTCGATAGACTAACAATTTTATTATGATGGGCAGCGATTAATCACGGAGATTGGCAATGGCAGAACTTGATGGCGAGGTACTCAACGCTCTGGTCGGCAAGATGCTGGGCGACCTCGGAGGCGCGTTCAGCGTCCCTACGGTCCGGATCGGATTCCGTCTTGGCTTGTTCGCCGCATTAGCTGAATCCGGCGGCCTCACTGTTCCAGACCTCGCCCGCCGGACGGGACTTGCCGAACGCTATGTTCGCGAATGGTCCCTGGCCCAAGCGGCGAACGGTTATGTGACGCTCGATCCCGCAACGGATGTCTTTAGCTTGTCGCCGGAGCAGGCGATGGTGTTCGGTAACGAGGACAGCCCCGTATACCTTGCCGGTGCATTCGATCTGGCGGCCGCAATGGTCGAAGGCCAGGACAAGGTCGAGGCCGCATTTCGTACCGGTGAGGGCGTTGCCTGGGGAGACAGCGCAGGCTGCCTCTTTTGCGCCGTCGGTGCCTTCTTCCGGCCCGGCTATGTTAACGCCATCGTCCAGGCATGGCTGCCCGCGCTTGATGGCATGATTCCGGCGCTTGAGAGCGGTGCCCGCGTCGCCGATATCGGCTGCGGCGTCGGCTTTTCGACGTTGTTGATGGCGCGGGCTTTCCCGAACAGCCAGTTCGTCGGCTATGATTTTCATGGCCCCTCAATTGAGCAGGCTAACGCACATGCGGCTGCCCACGGACTGGCCGACCGTGTTCGCTTCGAGACGGTTGCTGCCAAAGACATCGCCGACAGTGGGTTCGATCTGGTCACGATGTTCGACTGCCTGCACGATATGGGGGATCCGCGAGGCTGCGCTAAGCATATCCGCACGCTGCTAAAGCCCGAGGGCCGCTGGATGCTGGTGGAACCTATCGCTGCCGACACACCGAGCGAAAATGTCGGTAACCCGGTTAGCCGCCTCTTTTACAATGCATCGACGATGATCTGTGTGCCAACGTCGCTGGCACAGGAGGTCGGCGAAGCGCTCGGAGCCCAAGCCGGAGAAGCCAAGCTGTCTGCAATCCTGTCGGATGCCGGCTTCAGTAGAGTTCGGCGAGCAACCGACGGACCCTTCAATATGGTTTTGGAAGCTCGGCCATAGGCGAACGGCCACTTCCTGCAAATGCTGCCGTTAACGCACCGACGGAGGAACGGCTTGAATTGGGTCGGAAGCAGAGATTTTACCCTCGCTTGCCGATGTTACCAAGAAAAGCGGGGTTCCGGGTCGAGCCCGGGATGACGGGAAGAAACAGAAGCAAGCAAGAGGCTTGGGCAAAGCCCAAGCTGACGTCAGATGGGTTCGGTCGGCTTTAGGCCGACCGCCCCGCTGGCCGCGCTTGCGCGAGTCTGCGCGCTGCTTCGCTGCGCTCAGCCGCGCTGCGCGGCGATCCAATCATCAATCTTCTTCTCCAGCACCGCCATCGGCAGCGCCCCCGTCATCAACACCTGGGCATGGAAGCCCTTGAGGTCGAATTTCGGCCCCAAGGCCGCTTCCGCCTTCGCCCGCAGCCGCGAGATCGTCAGCTGGCCGACCTTGTAAGCCAAAGCCTGCGACGGGATGGCGATGTAGCGCTCCACTTCGGCGGTGGCGTCGGTCTTGCCCATCGCGCTGTGGTCGAGCATGTATTGGATCGACTGGTCGCGGGTCCAACCCTTTGAATGCAGGCCGGTATCGACAACAAGGCGCATGGCGCGCAGCATTTCGTCGTCATAGCGGCCCTGCAGTTGGTACGGGTCCTGGAACATGCCGAGCTCGGGGCCGAGCGATTCGGCGTAGAGCGCCCAGCCTTCGACGAACGCCGTGTTGCCGCCGAAGCGCTGGAACGGCGGCAGCGACGTGTTTTCCTGCGCCAGGCTGATCTGGAAGTGATGCCCCGGCACGCCTTCGTGGAGATAGAGGGTCTCGATCCCCGGCGTGGTGCGCGACGGCAGGTCATAGGTGTTGAAATAGAACACACCGGGCCGCGAGCCATCGGGCGTGCCGCCCTGGTAGCTGCCGCCGGCGTCGGTCTTTTCCTTGAAGGCCGGCACCGGGCGGATTTCCAGCGCGGATTTGGGCAGGGTGCTGAACAAGTTGCCGACCGCGGCATCGACGCGCTTGCCGACGGCATAATAGCGGTCGGTCAGGTCCTGTTTCGACGTGGGCTTAAACTTGTCATCGGTGCGAATGAAGTTGAAGAACGCCTTGAGGTCGCCCTTGTAGCCGACCTTGCCCTTCACCGTTTCCATGCCTTTGGTGATACGCGCCACTTCGGCAAGGCCAATGTTGTGGATTTCATCGGGGGTCATGTCGGTGGTCGTCGTGGCGGCGATCAGATATTTGTACAGGTTCGCGCCGCCCGGCATCTCCGACAGGCCGACCGAGGGGCGCGACACCGGCAGATACTCGTTCTTCAAGAAATCGCGCAGTCGGGTGAAGGCCGGGTTGACCTTGCCGCCGACAGCCGCCGCATAGGCCGCCTTCAGCCGCGCCTGTTCGGCCGCCGGGATGGTGTCGGGGAATTTGGCGACCGGCTTCATCATCACGGCGCCATCGACGCCGGGTGCCAGCAGGCCATCGAGTTGATCGATGACGTTCTGGACGACCAGTTTCGGCTGGACGACCCCCGATTTCATGCCCTGGCGAAAGCGCACGATCGCCATGTCGATGGCGGTGGTGAAGCCGTCGATGCGCGACAGCCCGTCGTCATAATCCTTGACGGTCTTGTAGGGCGCGGCGCCTTCGCCCGACGACAGTTCGGGGAAAAAGGTGTGGAAGCCATAGAAATGGTCGATCGGGCGGACGATGGTGGCGGCGATGATCGCCGGGTCGAAACCCTTGAGATCGGTCGAGCGCTGCCATTTGAAGACGTCGTAGCTGACCTTGTCATTGGCATCGAGCGCATTGCGGTCGATGGCGGCGAGCGCGGCGAGATCATCCTCGGCGGCTTTTTTCTCGCCCGCCAGATACGCATCCGACAGGCCGTCGCCGAATTCGCCGGCGTGGCTGAGATCACCGCGGAACAGCCGGCCGATGGGGTTGCGGTTGAGGCTGGCTTCGTCGCTGGCGTTGAACAGCGCGCGCAGCTTTGTCGCCGGGGTTTCGGCAGCGGGAGCGGCAGGAGGAGAGGCGGGCGCGGATTGCGCCAGGGCGGGCAGCGCGGGGACCATTGCCAGCAAGCTGGCAGCGAGAAGCAGGGGCAGGCGCGCGCGCATCGATATCACTCCGCAACAGATTGTGTGTTGCGCTTACAGGACAGTGCTGCGCCGGCGCAATGGCAAAACTGGCGGGGTGGCGACAAGCCGGCTTGCGTCGCGCCGCGCTTGCCGCCACCGTGGCAACCGGTTGGCCGCAAAGTGCCTCGGGGAGTGCAAGCCGCGTGAAACTCAATCGTCGGACGCTGGCTGCCTTTGCCGCGCCGTGCCTGCCGTTGACCGGAGTGGGCCTGCCGCTCGTTGTTTACCTGCCGCCATATTATGCCGGCACGCTGGGGCTCGATCTCGCCATGACCGGGCTGTTGTTCTCGCTGGTACGCTGGCTCGATCTGCCGCTCGACCTGGTGTTCGGGCATCGCATCGACAAGACCGACACGCGGATCGGACGCTTCCGGCCATGGCTGCTGGGGGGCGGGCTGGTGATGATGGCGGGGCTGGCGCTGGTGTTCTTTGCGCCGCCGGGCCTGAGCCCGCTGCGCGCCTTTCTCGGGCTGTTGCTGATGTACACCGGCTTTTCAGCGGCGGCGGTGGCGCATACCAGCTGGGGCCAGGCGCTGAGTACCGACTATCATGAACGCAGCCGAATCTTCGGCTGGTGGCAGCTCGGCAACATGGTCGGGCTGATCGGGCTGTTGTCGGTGCCGTTGATTGCGGCGACACTGGCGCCGCGCTTCGGCTGGACCCCGGGGCCGGCGCTGGGCATTCATGGCATGGGCTGGGTGTTGCTCGTGCTGCTGCCGCTGGCGCTGGTGCTGGTGTCGTTCATGGTACCCGAACGACCGTCGCGCCATGCCACGCCGCACGGGTGGGGCGATATCTGGAAGGCGCTGAAGCTGCCGGTGCTGCGCCGGGTGTTGCTCATCGATCTGTTTTCCAGCCTGGCACCGGGTTTCGGAGGCGCACTGCTGATCTTCTATTTCGAAAGCGCACGGGGTTTTTCGGTTGAAGGCGCGCGCGGGTTGCTACTGTTCTATTTTGCCGCGGGGTTGATCGGCGCACCGGCCTGGGGCTGGTTCGCGCGGCGCACATCGAAGCATCAGGCGGTGATGTGGTCGATCGGCAGCTATGCCTTTCTCCACGCCCTGCTGGTGCTGCTGCCGGCCAATAATTTCTGGTTGGCGGCGCTCGGGATGATGCTGGCGGGCATTCCGGCGGTGGCACCGGCGTTCCTGGTGCGCGCCATGCTCGCCGATGTCGTCGATGCCGAAACGCTCGATACCGGCAACAGCAACGCGGGGCTCTATTATGCGGTGCTCGTCGGGGTGCAAAAGCTGGGTTACGCCATTCCGGTCGGGATTTCCTATCTGGTCCTCGATCTTGTCGGCTTCGATGCCAAGGCGGGATCGGCAAACAGCGACACCGCCATCGCCGGGTTGACGATCCTGTTCCTTGTGCCGCCGGTGCTGGTGGCGATCATCGCCGCCTGGCTGGCCAAGGGCTGGACGATCACCGCCGATGTCCAGGCGCAAACCGCAGCGGCGCTGGCGGCGCGCTGACCGGCGATGCTGCGGGTCGGCATCATCGGCGCGGCGCGGGTCGCGACCTATGCGATGATCGCGCCGGCGCGGCTGCGCGATGATGTGGTGGTCGCAGCAGTTGCGGCGCGTGATCCGGCGCGGGCGCGGGCCTATGCGGCAAGGCACGGCATCCCCCGGGTGCACGACAGCTATGCCGCGCTTGCTGCCGATCCCGGGATCGATCTCGTTTATGTCGCGACGCCGCCGGTCGCCCATCTCGCCCATGCCCGGCTGGCCATCGCCGCGGGCAAGCCGGTGCTGGTCGAAAAGCCCTTCACCATGGATGTGCGCGAAGCCGAAATGCTGCTCGCGGAAGCCGCCGCTGCCGGAGTGCCGGTGTTCGAGGCGATGCATTCGCGCCATCACGCGATCTGGCCGCTGGTGACGGGGTTGCTGCCGCGGCTCGGGCGGCTGCGCCGGATCGATGCGGTGTTCGATGTGGCGGTCAGCACGGCGGCCGACGAATTTCGCTGGGATGCAGCGCTCGGTGGCGGCGCGCTGATGGATCTTGGCATCTATCCGCTTGCGTGGGTACGCGCCGTGGCGGGGGAGCCGCTGGCGGCGAGCGGCGCGACGATGGCGCGCCAGCGCGGCGCCGATGCGCGCTTTGCGGCGATGCTGTCCCTGCCCGGTGGCGTCATTGCCACCGTGGCCGCCGATATGACCGCGCCGCGCCGTGCGCAGCTGGTGATCACCGGTGACATGGGCAGGCTGATCATCGACAATCCGCTGGCACCGCAGCTTGGCCATGCCATCACCCTGAACACCATCGCCGGCAGCGAAACGTTCCGGGCCGAGGGCCCTGGCAGTTACGATGCCCAACTGGCGGCGGTCGTCGCTACCCTGCGCGATGGTGCGGCGTTTCCGCTGCCGGCCGATGATCCGGTCAAATCGATGCGCGCCATCGCGCTGGTCCGTGCCGCCGCCGGAACTTGAACGGCATCGAAGCGTTCAGGACGGGTGCCTTTCAACAAGGAAACCCGCGATGGTACCGATCAAATCCCTGCTGCTGGCGCTCGCCGCCACTGTTTCGCTGTCGGCCTGCACGACCGACGAATACGGCAACCGGCGCGCCTCGCGCGGGCTGACGGGGGCCGGAATCGGTGCGGCCGGGGGTGCTGCCGTCGGCGCCTTGACCGGCGGTGATATTCTCGCCGGTGCTGCCATCGGCGCCGCGGCCGGTGCCGTTGTCGGCATCGTCACCGAAGATCGCAATCGCTACGAAGACCGCAATGGCCAGCGCTATTACTACGAACGCGACGGCCGCCAGTATCGCTATGACGAGCGCCGCCGCCGCCAGTACATGCCGCGCTGATCGGCGAATTCGATTGTTCCGGGGCGCGGCGCAATTGACGCCGCCCCCGGTTACTCGCCATGACAGCCCTAAGCCGCCACCAGGCGCGGCCGGGGAGAATTGCCATGAAGCTGTTTGATTCGATCGGACCCAACCCGCGCGTCGTGCGCATCGCGCTCGCCGAGCAGGGCCTGATGGTCGATACCGTCAAGATCGACATCATGAAGGGCGAAAATCGCCGGCCGGACTATGTGGCGATGGTGCCGTCGGGCGGCACGCCGGCCCTGCAGCTCGATGACGGCACGGTGATCAGCGAGATCACCGCGATCGTCGAATATCTCGATGAACAGCCCGGCGCGACCCGCATGGTCGGCAACACCCCGCAGGAGCGCGCCGAAACCCGCATGTGGGCGCGCCGCATCGACCTTTATATCCTTGAACCGATGGCCAACGCCTTTCGTGCCAGCGAAGGCCGGCCGATGTTCGCTCCGCGCATGACGCTCGTGAGCCTCGAAGCCGCCGCTGAACTCAAGACCATTGCGCAGGAAAAACTGCTGTGGCTCGATGCGCAATTGCAAGGGCGGACCTGGGTGTGCGGCGATCGCTATTCGATGGCCGATATCCTGCTACTCGCCTTCATCGAATTCGGCGCCAGCGTCGGCCAGCCGATGCCGGCGGCGGCGACCTGGTTGCCCGAATGGCACAAGCGCGCTGCAGCGCGGCCGAGCGCGGCGGCATAAGTGTCGAATTCCCTCCCCTTGGGGGGGAGGGAGTTGGGTTGCGCTACAGCTCGATCAGATGGTCGGGCAATTCGTTGATGTCGTGCGCCACCGGCGGGAAATGTGCCGCGAGCACGCCGCCAGCGAGGCCGATGGCCGCCACCATGCCATCGGCGGCGCGGCCGGCCTTGATGCCGGTGGTGAGCGCGGTGATCGTCGCCCCCCAATGTTCGGGTTCGACCTTCGCATAGACCGCCGTGTCGGCGATGATCTCGGCGATATGTTCGGGCTCGTCGATATAGATGAGCACGCCTGTCCGCCCCGCCGTCGCATCGAGCCCGCGCGCCTTGAACTGGGTGAGCGCGGCGCGGTGGACCCGGTCACGGCGCAGCCCTTGCGGCGTCAGGCGGCGCCCCAGCGTCGTGAACAGCACCAGCGCCAGCACCGCGACGAAAACCAGCGTTTCGACCAGCGTATAGGCTTCGAAGCCGCGCAGCGCGCGCGTTGCCGGGTCGATCGCGTCCCAATCGGGGAACAGGTCGCCGGGTGACCAACCGCCGAACACCGCCGATAGCGGCAGGGCCAGCGCGGCAATCATCGCGACCGCCAGCGCCGTCGCCGGGTAACGCTGCGGTTCGGCCGCGACGATGATGACGATTTCGCCGGCGGTGCGGCTTTCGGCATCGGCGATCGCCGTGCCGATGCGGTCGCGATCAGCGTCGGTGAACAGCATTACCAGCCCCCCGAGGAGCCGCCGCCGCCGAAGCTGCCGCCACCACCGCCGCCCCAGCCGCCACCACCACCGCCACCAAAGCCGCCACCGCCGCCGCCGCCACCCCAGCCGCCAAGGCCGGGGCCCCAGATGATTGCCGAGCCCATGCCGCGGCCGCGCTTCTGGCGCGCCACCGAAACCAGCACGAAAACGATGATGATGACGATCCAGAGGAAGGCTGACAGGCCGGCACCGCCCTGGCTCCCCTGGCTCGACGCCGCGGCCGCCTGCGCCGCTGCGGCGCGCTGTTCGGGCGGCAGTTCGAGCAGCTTGATCAGCGTGTCGCTGCCCGCCACCACGCCGCCGGGCATGTCGCCGGCCTTGAAACTGGGGATGATGTTGCGGCGGATGATCTGCGAGGTCAGCGCGTCGGTCAGCACGCCTTCGAGGCCATAGCCGACCTCGATGCGCACCTTGCGATCATTGGGGGCGACCAGCAGGATCGCGCCATTGTTCTGGCCCTTTTGGCCGATGCCCCAGGCGCGGCCGAGCTGATAGCCATATTCGTCAATCTCGAGCCCCTGCAGGTCGGGCACCGTCGCGACGACGAGCTGGACCGTCGTCGTATCCTCGAGCGCCTTCAGCCGCGCATCGAGCGCCGCCACGGTGTCGGCGGGCAGGATGCCGGCAGCATCGGTGACCCGGCCGGTCAGCGGCGGGAAGGCGGGTGCCGCGAGCGCCGGGACGCACCAGAGCAGGAGGAGGAGGAAGATGCCTCCGGCGGCAAGGGGCCTGAGGCCCCTTGACCCCTTTTGTGGGAGGTACGCCGGTGACATGGTGTTTTTCACCTTGAATGGGGGTCCGGGGCTTCAGGCCCCGGCCGCCGGAGACCCCTTACTTGGCGAAATCGACAGGCGGCGCCGTATTGGCATTGGCCGTCGTCGCCTTGAAGGGCGCGATCGGCTGGCTGCCATAGATCACCTTCGCGGCGATCAGCGACGGGAAGGTGCGGATTTCGGTGTTATAGCCCTGGACCGCTTCGTTATAATCGCGGCGTGCGACGGTGATGCGGTTTTCGGTGCCTTCGAGCTGCGACTGGAGCTGCAGGAAATTCTCGTTCGATTTCAGCTCGGGGTATTTTTCCACCGTCACCAGCAGGCGGCCGAGTGACTGGCCAAGCTGGCCCTGCGCCTGTTCGAACGCCGCCATCTGCGCCGGATCGGACAGCTTGCTCGGGTCAACGGTCACTTGCGAGGCGCTGGCCCGTGCCTTGGTGACGCTTTCGAGCACGTCCTTTTCCTGGGCGGCAAAGCCCTTCACGGTGGCGACGAGATTGGGAATCAGGTCGGCGCGGCGCTGATACTGGTTTTCGACATCGCCCCACTTCGCCTTGACGGCTTCTTCCTTGGTCGGGATGGAATTGACCCCGCAGGCCGACAGGCCGATCGCCAGGCCGGAGATCATTACAGCGCGGGCAGCATTGCTCTTCATGGTCGGGGTCCCCTTGGGCAAACAGCATCGAGTGCCACGATCCGGGTCAGTCCCGCACGGGCGGGATTGTCCAAACCTTGGTCGAGCGCCTAGATAGGAACGCTTGGTCGATTGCAAAAGGGGGTATCGCGGTGTTCCAGGAATTCAAGGCGTTCGTGATGCGCGGCAACGTGCTCGATCTGGCGGTGGCGGTGATCATCGGGGCGGCATTCGGCGGCATCATCACATCGCTTACCGACGATCTCATCATGCCGATCATCGGGCTGGTCAGCGGCGGCGCCGATTTTTCATCCAAATTCATCCTGCTCGGCGACGTGCCGGCGGGCTATGCCGGCGCGCTGACCGATTATGCCGCGCTGAAAAAGGCCGGTGCGGTGATGTTCGGCTATGGCAAGTTCCTGACCACGGTGGTCAATTTCCTGATCATCGCCTTTGTCATCTTCCAGCTGGTGCGGACGGCGAACAAGCTCAACAAGCCCGCTGAAGCCGCTCCCGCCGCGCCGCCGGCGCCGAGCGCCGAGGAAGTGTTGCTGACGGAAATCCGCGATACGCTGCGGGCGGCGAACAAGGGGTAGGCGATGATGCGGCTGGGATTGATCGCCGGGGTCGCGCTGGCGCTTGCCGGATGCGCAAAGGAGGTGGCGCTGGTGAAGGGTGAAATGCCGGTCATTGCCGGCTCGCTCGAAGGCGGGCCATGGTGGGTGGAGGATCTCAACGGCGGCGGCGTTATCGACAATGCCCGGCTCGAAATGACCTTCGATCCTGGTGACCAGGGCACCAGCCGGGTTTCGGGATCATCCGGTTGCAACCGCTTTTCGGGGCGCTGGCAGCAGGATGGCACGACGATCACGCTCGGGCCGCTCGCCGGCACCCGCATTGCGTGTGCGCCGGCGCTGATGGAGCTGGAATCGAAGTTCCTGGCGACGCTGGGGGCTGTGACGGCGGTCAGTTATGATGCTTCCGGCGCTGCTTATCTGAAGGCCCCGGATGGCCGGGTGATCACGTTGCGCAAGGCGGGTTAGCCCGCGATCGCCTCGCTAGGGTATGTCCCCCAGATCTGGTTGCGCAGGATATAGCCCGAACGGCCGCCGTTCGACACGCGGCACCAGACATTTTCGCACAGGGTGATCGTCACCACCGTGCCGGGTTCGATTCGCCAGGCGACGCGCGATTGCAGGTCGGGCGAGGTGTAGAGGGTGCGGACGCTGCCGATCACATAACCGGTGCGCTCGCCCGTCAGCAGCGACTTGTTCATCCAGCCGATGGTGCCATCGGGGTCGCGCACCTGCCGCCAGATGCCATATTCGCGGATGATCTCCATGGGCAGCCCGCGGCGCTTGTATTCCCACTGGATCGGGAAACGCCGGTCATCGGGGCCGCTGCGCAGCATCGCGGTGTTCGATTTTAACGAGACGAAACGCGGCACCGGATAATTGGTGGTGCCATCGGCGCGTTCGTCGGGCGCCGCGCCGGCAGGGGCAGCGACCGCAAAAGCGACGGCAAACAGGGCAGGGATCGTTGATTTGCGCACGCCGATCTCTTGACGCACCCGGCGGCTCGGGGCAACCCTTTGCGTATGTCCGGAACCCCCCGCCCCCGTCCCAAGGTCATCGTCACGCGGCGACTGCCGCAGGCGGTGGAAACCCGAATGGCCGAACTCTTCGATGTCGAGCTCAACCTGACCGATATCGCCCTGACGCAGGAGCAACTGGCGGCGGCGGCGGCGCGCTGCGATGTGCTGGTGGCGACGGTGACCGATCGCATCGATTCGGCGGTGATGGCAGCGGCGGGCAAGGGGGGACGGCTGAAGCTGCTCGCCAATTACGGCGTCGGCACCGATCATATCGATCTGCCGGCGGCGCGCGGTGCCGGGGTGGTGGTCACCAACACCCCGGGCGTGCTCACCGACGATACCGCCGACATGGTGATGGCGCTCATCCTCAGCGTGCCGCGCCGGCTGGCGGAGGGCGAAAAGCTGGTGCGGTCGGGCGAATGGCGCGGCTGGTCCCCGACAGGCATGCTCGGCCACCGGATTACCGGCAAGCGGCTGGGGATCATCGGCATGGGGCGCATCGGGCGGGCGGTGGCGACGCGGGCGCGCGCCTTCGGGCTGACGGTGCATTATCACAACCGCCACCGCCTGCCCGCCGAGGTCGAGGGCGAGCTCGAAGCGACCTGGTGGGACAATCTCGATGCGATGCTGGCGCGAGTCGACATCATCACGATCAATTGCCCGCACACCCCCGAAACCCATCACCTGATCGGTGCCAAGCAATTCGCGCTGATGCAGCGGCAGGCCTATATCATCAACGCGGCACGCGGCGAGATCGTCGACGAAAACGCCCTAAGTGAAGCGCTGGCGGCGGGCAAGATCGCCGGCGCCGGGCTCGATGTCTTCGAAAACGAGCCGGCGGTCGATCCGCGGCTGATGGAATTGCCCGGCGTCGTGCTGATCCCGCACATGGGCAGCGCGACCTTCGAAGGGCGCCAGGCGATGGGGGAAAAGGTCATCGCCAATATCCGGGTGTGGTTCGATGGGCACACGCCGCCAGACCGGGTGTTGGAGGGGTGGGCGAAGCACGGCCGAGCATAGCGAAGCTATGCGCAGACTCGCGCCAGCCCGGCCGGCGAGGCGAGGCGGCCTTCCCGCCTCGAACTCGTCCGACGTCAGCATGGGCTTTGCCCATGCCCTTGCTTCCTGCTTGATTCTTGGATTTCTTGCGCCCACCTCCCCACCCCCCGTAACCCAACCCGCATCCCCACCGAACTCCATGGCATCACCAGCCCGAGAGGCCCGACCATGAAGTCCTTGCTTGTTGCCGCCACTGCCGCTGCACTCCTCGCCCCGGCCGCGCACGCCGCCGATGCCGCGCACCCCACCGTCATCGAGCTTTTCCAGTCGCAGGGCTGCTCGTCGTGCCCGCCGGCCAACGCCAATGTGAACGCTCTGTCGCAGCGCGCCGATGTGCTCGCCCTGTCGTTCGCCGTGACCTATTGGGACGGGCTCGGTTGGAAGGATGTCTTTGCCAAGCCGCAATATACCGATCGGCAATGGGACTATGCCCGCGCCTTCGGCCATGCCCAGGTCTGGACCCCGCAGGTCATCGTCAACGGCCGTGCCGATATCACCGGCACCAGGACAGCGCCGCTTGCCGCGCTGATCGCTGCCACTGATCGCGGCAACGGCGGCCCGGCGGTCGACATCGCCGGCACCAGCGTCACCGTCAGCGGCACCACCGCCAAGCCCGTCGATGTCTGGCTCGTCCGCTACGAGCCGCGCGCCATCGAAGTTTCGATCAAGGCCGGCGAAAATGGTGGCAAGACGCTGCCGCACCGCAATATCGTCCGCGAACTCGTCAAGCTCGGGCGCTGGAGCGGCGGCAAGGCGAGTTTCACCCTGCCCGCGGCGAAACTGCCCGGGCTCGCCACCGCCGCCTTCGTCCAGTCGGGCACCGGCGGCCCGATCCTCGCCGCCGCGCGCGGCTGAGTTTACCCCCGGCGACACATTCGTTGCCTAGCGCCCAGCCGCCGCGCGACGGGATCAGTGTGCCTGCATCAGCCGGTTTCTCCAGGCGGCCTCATCCTGAAAGGATCATGCCATGACCAAGATTGCCCTTACCGCCCTGATCGCCAGCCTCGTCATGGGTCTTGCCGTTGCACCGGCACAGGCCAAGCCGAAGAAGGTCGATGCGATGGCGACCGACGCGATGGCGGCCCCCAAGCACTGAGTTTGTGACGGACGGGCCGGTTCTTCTCCTGCCGGCCCGGTTGCGTTGCTTTGGCGCTGCGTCCCATCCCCGGGCGCAGCGCCTTTTTTGGCGCTGATTCAGCCGCTCTGGCGATAGCGCGTCGGGGTGACGCCCATCACCTTGCGAAAGCTGGTGGCGAACTGGTTCGGGCTGGCAAAACCGCAGGCGCGCGCCACTTCGCCGATTGGCAGGTCGCCGCCGCGCAGCAAGTGCCGTGCCGATGCCAGCCGCGCCCGGGTCAGATAGGCGTGCGGCGGCAGGCCGGTGCTGTCGCGAAACGCCCGGCACAGGTGAAAGCGGCTGAGCCCGGCCACCCTGGCAAGTTCATCGAGCGTCACGTCGCGCGCCAGATTGTCGGCGATGTGCTGCTTCAGCCGCGCCAGGGTGCGCGGTGCCAGCCGGTTGCGGGCGCGCGGGCTGTCATTGGCGAGGTTGCTGCCGGCGAGGATCAACCGGGTCAGCAGTGCTTCGAACCAGCTGTCGCGCGCCAGCCGGCCATCGGGGTCGGCATCGAGCCTCGGGTCGAGCATCGCGGTCATCAGCGCGGCCACGAGCGGATCGTCCCAGCCGACCTGCGGCGTCAGGCTGATCGCCGAAGGTTCGCGATCGAAGGTGTCGCGCACCGCCTGGTCGATGCGGCGCGGCGCGATGTAAAGGTGCGCGAAGGCGATCGGCCCGTGCGTCAGCCAGTGAAAGGCCGATCCGGCGGGCACGATGGTGACCGAGCCGAGCGCGACCGCGCGGTCGACCGGCGGGCCGTCGCCGCGCCGCTGCACCAGCTTGGCGCCGCCGAGATGCTGCGCGAGATAATGATGATCGAGCGGCGGCTGGTCCATGGCCGCCGCCGTGCCTTGCCAGCGGCGCAGCAGCCCGCCGTCGATGCTGTGGAGCGGCGGCGGCTCGGGGGCAAGCAGGCTGCCCCATTGCTGCGGCGTGATCGTGGCAGCGCTCACCAGCGCACCAGGCGCGGGAGGATGGCGCGGGCGAGGCCGGTCACCGCCAGCACGGCGCCGCCATACCAGACCGCGACATACAGGGGATCGTCGTGCGGGCAGTGAAAGGCAAAGACAAAGGCGCCGAAGCCCGCCGCGGCAAGCCCGGCGGCGGTGGCGGTGCGATCGGGCCGGGTCGGCGCGCCGCGACGCATCAGCACCGCCAGCGCCAGTACCAGCGGCAGCGACAACAGCCCGATATTGGCAAGGCAATCGAGCCCTTCGCGCCATTCCAGCCGCGCCAGCAGGGCCGCCCGCCCCGAAGCACCGGCATCGATCAGCCAGCCAAGCGCCAATGCTGCTGGTGCAACCAGCCCGAGCGCGCGCCACAGCCCCGACAAGCGGCGGGCATGCGTCGTCGCCGGATCGAGCGAGACGAGCATCGCGGCGGCGGCGATCAGCGCGATCAGCCCGAAGCTGCCGGCTTTCCACCAGAAGGCCATGCTCGCCATGGCGCGCGGCATGTCATCGCGCAGCGCGTTCAACGACACGAACAGCGCCGCTTCGACCACGATCAGCCCGGCGAGCAGCGCTGCCTCATGCGTCCAGCGGCGCGGTGTAACGGCGCCGAGATCGGCAACGAGCGAATCGATGAGCGGATCGGGGGCGCCAAATTCAGTCGGCATCGGAGTCGCTTTCGATAAGGCGGGCGAGGCGGGCAAGGCCGCGGTGGATGTTGACCTTGACCAGTGCCGGCGACTGCCCGGTGCGTGCCGCGGCATCGTCGATCGACAGGCCGTCGAGCTTGACGAGGCGGATGACCTCGGCCTGCGCCGGCTTCAACGTCGCCATAAGGCCGTGCAGAGCAGCGGCGCTGGTGACGGCCGATTCATGGTCGGGGGTGGACAGGGTTTCGGGCAGTTCGTCGGCGGCATGGCGGCTGGCGGCGCGCAGCCGGTCGATCCATTTGTAGCGGGCGATGCCGGCGAGCCAGGGGCCGAAGGGCCGGTCGGGCTGCCAGGTGTGGCGCTTGGCGTGGATGGCAACGAGCGTATCCTGCACGGCATCCTCGACCGACGAGGGCGGCAGGCGCCGGGCGAAATAGCGCAACAGCCAGGGCCGCAGTTCGGACAGCAGCCGGCGATAGGGTGCCGCCTCGCCGCGCTGGCCGGCGGCCATCATGGCACCCCAGCCGTGCGGATCGGTCTGGCTGTCGCGGGCAGGGGCGGTCATCGCGTCAAGCCTAGCGGCTGGCGCGCGCGACGGAAACGGCACGATCATCGCCGACCTGCCGGTCGTTGCGCAAAAGTTCCGGGCATTGCTCTGGGCCGATCCGCGACAAGGGTGCGGATGGCTGTTCGGCGGCAGTGCCCGAAAGGTTACAGCGCCATTTCAGGCGCCGGTCATGATCCGATCGACGAGCTGCTTCACGGTCGGCACGAAGCCATTCGAATAGAAGGGATCGGTGGCGAAGCGATAGGCGCTATGGCCGCCGAACATCAGATTCTGCTCGGTATCGCCGCCGTGCGCGATGTCCTGCAAGGTCTTCTGGATGCAGAAGCTGCGCGGGTCCGCCAAACGCCCGGTCGTGTTGGTCTCGTTATCCGCCCAGCTAGAAAAGCCGCATTGCGACAGGCAGCCCATGCAATCGGACTGGTCCTTGCGCACCACCTGCTTTTCGGCGGCGGTGCCGAAAACCAGCGTGTTGTCGGGGGTCTTCAGCGCTTCGGTGAAGCCGGCGCCGAACCATTCGCGGGCGCGCAACAGGTCATCGCGGGTGACATAATAGCTTTTGCGACCGACCCCGACATCGAGCAGGAACTGGTGATCGCCGGTCGCCGCCGTCGAAAAGGCGATCTGGCGTTCTGACCGGGCTTCGAGATTGCGCAGGAAGGGGTTGCGCACCGCGCTCGAATAAAAGCCCGTGGGCGAAAATTTGTGGAGCAGGATGTCGCCCTTTTCGAGCGTCATCAGCCGCTGTTTCCAGCCTTCGGGGATCGGGCTTTCCTGGGTGAGCAGCGGCCGCGTGCCGAACTGGAAAACGATCTGGCCCAATTCGGGATTGTCGATCCAGTCGGTCCATTCCGACAGCTGCCAGACGCCGCCGGCCATGATGATCGGCACCGAATCGGCAATACCGGCTTCGCGCATCGTGGCGCGCAGTTCGCGCACGCGCGGCAGCGGGTCCTGCGGCGCGCGCGGATCTTCAGCGTTCGACAGGCCGTTGTGGCCGCCGGCGAGCCAGGGGTCTTCATAGACGACCGCGCCGAGCCATTCCGACGCCTTGGAATAGGCGCGCTTCCACAGCGCGCGAAAGGCGCGGGCGCTGCTGATGATCGGGTAATAATGCACGCCGTGGTGGGCGGCGATTTCGGACAATTTGTAGGGCATGCCGGCGCCGCAGGTGACGCCGTTGACAAGGCCGCGGGTCCGCGACAACACGCCTTCGAGCACCCGCTGGGCGCCGCCCATTTCCCACAGCACGTTGATGTTGATGGCGCCAAGCCCGCGGCTCAGCTCGCCCTGGGCCATTTCATAGGCGCGCTGCACCTGTTGTACGGCGCCTTCGACGGCATATTCGACGAGTTCTTCATGGCGTTCGCGGCGGGTCAGCGCCGAATAGACTTGGGGGATGATGCGGCCGGTCGCATCATAGCTGTCGGCATTGACCGCCGAGATGGTGCCGACGCCGCCGGCATGCGCCCAGGCGCCCGACGACAGATGGTTGGTCGCCGCTACGCCCTTGCCACCTTCGACCAATGGCAGAACCTCGCGGCCGCCCATGGTAATCGCCTTCAGACCGTTCAGCATCATCATCCGATCAAAACCCGGGCACCCCTGCGCGCATTGCCCTTCGCTATACGGCGGGTGTTCGGCAAATGCGCGCAAAAATCGTCACATTTTTCGTTATGCCGCGTCATCAAACCGCTGGCGCATCCCGTTGGTTCCGCCAGCGCCGCAAGGCATCGCGCAATTGGCTGTCGCGGGCGACCGGATCATCCTCGTCGGGCAACAGTTCGAGCACCTCGAACGCCATGCCCGCTTCGCCGTGCGCCTGCCACGCCGCCTGCAAGGCGCGGTTGGTATGGCTGCCGAGCCCGAGGCTGAACCAGTGCCGGGTTTGCACCGTGCTGATATCGGGCGCCTGGCCCAGCCATTGCGCGCCGCTGGCAATGCAGCGGATGGCGAAGATACCGGCTTCGACCTTGCGGTCCTTCCAGGCGGCGATGGCGGCTTTGCGGTCGATGCTCATGCCGCAATGATAATATCATCCGGATGAAATTGACAGCAGATTTTATCCGGGTATAAATCAGCGAATGACACCCTACATCGCTTTCGTCGGCCATCGCCGCCTTGCCACCGGTTCACTTGTCGAAGTTGCGGCTGCCGTCGCGGCGGCCGGCAATGACCCGATGCCCCTGGTCTTCGACAGCGAAAGCGGCGCGGTCGTCGATCTCGATCCGCGTCCCGTTGCCGATACTGTAACGCCTGTGCCCCGCGGCCGCGGCCGGCCGAGCCTGGGTGTCGTGCCGCGCGAAGTGACGTTATTGCCCCGCCATTGGGACTGGCTGGCGGCACAGCCCGGCGGCGCGTCGGTGGCCCTGCGGCGGCTGATCGATACGGTGCGCAAGGATGCGGCATCGGCGCAGCGCGTCCGGCGCGATGCCGCCTATCGCTGCATGGCGGCGCTGGCGGGCGACCTGCCGGGGTTCGAAGCCGCGTCGCGGGCGCTGTTCGCCGATGATGCGGCGGGTTTCGCCGCGCTGCTCGCCGAGTGGCCGACGGATGTGCGCGAGCATCTGCTGGCGATGCTGAACGGTCAGGCCGGTAACGGCGCGGCCTCCACCGCCAATAGCAGATCATCCCAGGCCCCGGCCGTCTCGGGCGTCCAGTCGGCGCCCAGCGCGTCGCGCACCGTCGCCGCCACCGTGCCGAAAAACGTGGCGAACACCGCCGGCGGCACGCCATAGGCGGCATGGTTATCGCGTTCGGCCACCAGCAGATGCGCCGCCCAACTGCGGTTGCCGATGTAATCGAGGATCGTGTCGAACACCCGCGCCAGCATTTCGCCGCGCACCGCGCCGCTGGCATCGTTGCAGAACAGCGCCGCCATATCGGGTTGCGCCGCGAACAGCCGGGCATAGACCAGCGGCGTTGGGTCCCCGACGCGATCGGCAAGCAGCGCCAGCGAGGCTTCGATCACGGCGGCTTTTGGAAACGGGCGCGGGTCCATACCGGCCAGCATGGTCGTGCAGCCGGCGCCGTGCAAGCCGGCCGTTCGGCTGGCGTTCAGCCGGCATGGGCTTTGTGGAGATCATCCTTGTTGCGGGTTCCCATGTTCCGATATTTTGCCCTGCTTGTCCTGGTGATCGGCCTGTGTCCGCCGGTTTCAGCGCGCCCCGCCTCGCTCGCCGATGCCATCGTCGCCGAATTGAATTTCGCTCGCACCCGGCCGCAGGCCTATGCCGAAACCCTGCGCCGCCACCGCGCTTATTATCAGGGCCTGTTCGTCGACGATCCCGAAGAACCCGCCAGCCATACCAGCCGCGAAGGCGTTGCCGCGGTCGATGAAGCCATTGCCTTTCTGGAACGCCAGCCGCCGTTGCCGCCGCTGGCATCGGCGCCGCTGCTGGCGCTGGCGGCCGCCGATCATGCCGAAGCCCAGCGCCGGCGCGGCAGCATCGGGCATCTTTCGGCCAATGGCGACAGCCCCGGGCAACGTGTCGCCCGGCGCGGTGGCGGGCCTTACGTCGCCGAAACCATCGCCTATGGCTTTGCCGTGCCCATCGCTGTCGTCCGCCAGCTGATCATCGACGATGGCGTCGCCGATCGCAGCCATCGCGCCGTGATTTTCGATACGCGCATGCATCATGCCGGTGTCGGCTGCGGCGGCCATCCGGTCTATACCGCCATGTGCGTCATCGATTTCAGCCCGTCAGCGGACGGCAGAATGGCGGCGCGCCCGCCGCTGCGCTAGACAGGGGCATGCTTACCGCCCCCCGTCGTTCCCCGATCCTGTCCGCCGGCGAAAATTGCTGGCGTATTGCACGTGCCGAAAAGGTGCGCGTCATCATCGATGCGGTCGATTATTTTCGCGTGCTGCGCCATGCGCTGTTCGCGGCGCAGCATTCGGTGCTGATCGTCGGCTGGGATTTCGACAATCGCATCCTGCTCGAACCCGATGACGACAGCGACACCCCGCCCAACCAGGTCGGCGCGCTGCTCAACGAACTGGTGGCGAACAATCCGGCGGTCGAGGTGCATGTGCTGCGCTGGGATCTCGCGGCGCTGAAGATGCCGCTCAGGGGCACAACGCCGCTGGTGCTGCTCGATTGGCTGACTCACGACAATATTCATTTCAAGCTCGACAGCCGCCACCCGATCGACGCCTGCCACCACCAGAAACTCGTGGTGATCGACGATGCGCTGGCCTTTTGCGGCGGCATCGACATCACCGCCGGGCGCTGGGACACACCCGCGCACCGCGATGACGAACCATACCGGCGCGGGCCGACCGGCGATGCCTATCCGCCGTGGCACGATGCGACCGTGGCGGTTTCGGGCGATGCCGCCCGCGCGCTCGGCGATCTGGCGCGGGCGCGCTGGCAGGCGGCGACGGGTGACCTGCCGGCGCTGCCGCCCGAAGCCCTCGATCATTGGCCGGCGGCGCTCGAGCCCGATTTTACCGGGGTCGACCTCGCCATTGCGCGCACCATCCCGGCGTATGAAGAGGCTGCGCTGGTCGCCGAGATCGAAGCGCTCTACCTCGCTGCGATTGCCTCGGCGACCCGCACCATCTATCTCGAAAGCCAGTATTTCAGCGCGCCGGTGATCGCGGCGGCGCTGGCGGCGCGCCTCGCCGAGCCCGATGGCCCCGAGGTGATCATCATCAACCCGCGCTCCGCCGATGGCTGGCTGGAGGCCAAGCTGATGGATTCGGCGCGGGCGGTGCTGCTCGCGCGGTTGCACGCCGCCGATCTCCATGGCCGCCTGCGCTTTTGCACCCCGGTTACCGCTGGCGGCACCGACATCTATGTCCATGCCAAGATACTCGTCGTCGACGACAAACTGCTCCGCGTCGGATCATCGAACATCAACAAGCGTTCGCTCAACACCGATACCGAATGCGACCTGGCGATCGAGGCGGCCTCCGGCGATGACGCCAGCCGCGCCGCGATCATCCGAATCCGCGACACGCTGCTCGCCGAACATCTCGGGTTGGCGCCGGCCGACTGGGCGGCGGCGCTCGCGGCGACGGACGGGCGCTTGCTGCCGGCCTTCGACGCGATGATCGGTACACGAGCGCGCACGCTGCGGCCGTTCATGGCGGAACCGCTCGACACGGTCGAACTGGCACTTGCCGAAGCGCAGATCAGCGACAGCGGCGCCGAAGGCTTGGCCAAGGTGATCGCCGAGGTGCTGATACCGCCGCCGCGCCATCGCGGCTGGATCGCCGCCGGCATTGCCGTTGTTGCTGCCTTGAGGTTGTTGGCGCGGCGGCGGCAATAACAGCCAGAAAAAAGGGCCGCCCCTTGCGGGACAGCCCTTCTTTCATTCAGCCAAAGCCGATGATCAGTCGCGCGGACCGGTCAGGAAGTCGGGCAGGCTGCCACCTTCCGACGGGGCTTCGTCACGCGGCGCACGATCCGGGCGTGGGCCGCGGTCGCCTTCGCTCCGGGGACCGCGGTCGCCCCCATCACGGCGCGGGCCGCGATCGTCACGACGCGGGCCACGATCGTCACGACCACCGCCATCGCGGCGCGGGCCACGGTCGCTGCGCGGGCCGCGATCATCGCCACCTTCACGCGCGTCAGTCCTTGGGGGGCGCGTGTCGGCGATTTCTTCGCCGGTTTCCTGGTCGACAAGGCGCATCGACAGGCGAACCTTGCCGCGTTCGTCGACGGCGAGGACCTTGACCTTGACCTGCTGTCCTTCGGTCAGGACTTCCTTGACGTTGGCGACGCGTTCGTTCTTGATTTCGGAGATGTGGACGAGACCGTCCTTGCCCCCCATGAAATTTACGAACGCGCCGAAATCGACCATCGACACGACCTTGCCGGTGTAGATCTTGCCGACTTCGGCTTCCATGGTGATGCCTTCGATCCACTTGCGGGCGGCGGCGATCTTTTCCGGATCCGACGAAGCGATCTTGACGGTGCCATCGTCTTCGATGTCGACCTTGGCGCCGGTCGTCGCGACGATTTCGCGAATGACCTTGCCGCCGGTGCCGATAACGTCACGGATCTTGTCCTTGGGCACCTGCATCGTTTCGATGCGCGGTGCATGGGCGGACATTTCGGTGCGGGTGCTGTCGAGCGCCTTGGCCATTTCGCCCAGGATGTGCTCGCGACCGGCCTTGGCCTGCTCGAGCGCGACCTTCATGATCTCTTCGGTGATCCCGGCGATCTTGATGTCCATCTGGAGGGCGGTGACGCCTTCCGATGTGCCGGCAACCTTGAAGTCCATGTCGCCGAGGTGATCTTCATCACCCAGGATGTCCGACAGGACGGCAAAGTTCTTGCCTTCCAGGATCAGCCCCATGGCGATGCCGGCAACTGGACGGGTGAGCGGGACGCCCGCGTCCATCATCGCCAGCGAAGCACCGCAGACGGTGGCCATCGACGACGAACCGTTCGATTCGGTGATGTCCGACAAGACGCGGATCGTATACGGGAAGGCTTCCTTCGTCGGCAGCATCGGGTGGACAGCGCGCCACGCCAGCTTGCCATGGCCGATTTCGCGGCGACCCGGCGCGCCGAAGCGGCCGACTTCACCCACCGAATAGGGGGGGAAGTTGTAGTGCAGCATGAAGCGTTCGTAGCGCAGGCCATCGAGACCATCGATCATCTGTTCGGCGTCCGAGGTGCCGAGCGTTGTGGTGACGATCGCCTGGGTTTCGCCGCGGGTGAACAGCGCCGAACCATGGGTGCGCGGCAGGAAACCGACCATCGCTTCGATCTGGCGCACCGTCTTGGTGTCGCGGCCATCGATGCGGCTGCCGTCCTTGAGGATCGCGCCGCGGACGATATCGCCCTCGAGCTTCTTGAACAGCTTGCCGGCCTTTTGCTGGGTGGCGCTGTCCTTGTCGGCGAACAGCGGCTTCATCTTGGCCTTGGCATCCGACAGCGCCTGCTGGCGGTCCGACTTCTTGGTCAGCTTGTAGGCAGCGGTGACGTCCTTGCCGACGGCCTTCTTGATCTGGGCGAGCATTTCGGAATTGTCCGGAATGCTGAGTTCCCAGGGGTCCTTGGCGGCCTTTTCGGCAAGGGCGATGATGCCCTGGATGACCGGCTGGATGCCGCGATGGGCAAACATGACGGCACCGAGCATTTCGTCTTCCGAAAGCTCCTTGGCTTCGGATTCGACCATCATCACGGCATCATGCGTGCCGGCGACGACGAGATCGAGGCGACCTTCGGCAACCTGGGCCTTGGTCGGGTTGAGGATATATTCGCCATCGTTGAAGCTGACGCGCGCCGAAGCGATCGGGCCCATGAACGGCACGCCGGACAGGCACAGCGCAGCCGAAGCGGCCACCATGGCGACCATATCGGCTTCATTTTCGCCGTCATAGCTCAGCACCTGGGCGATGACATTGATTTCGTTGTAGAAACCTTCGGGGAACAGCGGGCGCAGCGGGCGATCGATGAGGCGCGAGGTCAGCGTCTCATGCTCGGTGGCGCCGCGTTCGCGCTTGAAGAAGCCACCCGGAATGCGGCCGGCGGCGCTGTATTTTTCCTGGTAATGGACGGTCAGCGGGAAGAAATCCTGGCCTTCCTTGACGCTCTTGGCGGCCGTGACGGCGCACAGAACGACGGTTTCGCCATAGGTGGCGAGCACGGCGCCATCGGCCTGACGGGCGATGCGACCGGTTTCAAGGGTCAGCGTGCGGCCGCCCCATTCGATTTCCTGCTTGTGGATCGTGAACATGTTTCGTCTTTCGTATCAGCTATCCGGCCCTATTGCCGGAAGGCTTGCCTGCAGTTCCGCCATTTGCGGCGGGCCGGGTGCGGCGACCATCGCCGAGCCCGGATAAACGAACGGCCCCGCAGTGGGGCCGTCCGGGTTGTCGGGCTGCTTACTTGCGCAGGCCCAGTTTGGCGATGAGATCGGTGTAGCGCTGGCTGTCGATTTTCTTGAGATAATCGAGCAGCGAGCGACGCTTGTTGACGAGGACAAGCAGGCCGCGACGGCTGTGATTGTCCTTGGCATGCGTCTTGAAATGTTCAGTCAAATTGGCAATGCGCTCCGAAAGGATGGCGACCTGGACTTCGGGCGAACCCGTGTCGTTGGCGGCGCGGGCATTGCCCTTGATGACGTCGGCCTTGCGTTCTGCGGTAATCGACATCGGATACTCCTTGGTTGGCGCCCGAAGGCTATAGATTGAACCCGCGCAGGACCCGGACCTCCGAAAGGTCGATCTCGACCAGCGCCACGGGAACAGAGCCGTGGCAGGCGAGATAGGTGCCGGGTTTGGCAGGGTGCCCGAAAAGCCTGCGCCCCTGTCGGAGTGCCGCCGCTTCGTCGGGATCAACAGCGAGAGCCGGGATGTCGTCCAGCCCCGCCATCAGTGGCAGGATGACCTGTTCAAGCGCTGCCCCCTGCACCGATCCTTCGAATTTGTCCAGCGTTATCGCGTGTTCCAGCCTGAAAGGCCCGGCGCGGGTGCGCCGCAGCATGCTGACATGGCCGACCGTGCCGAGCGCCACCGCCAGATCGCGCGCCAGGCTGCGGATATAGGTGCCCTTCGATACCGTGGCGGCAAAGGTGGCGCTGTCGCTGTCGTTGCTGACAAGGTCGAGCTTGCGGATGGTCACGTGGCGGGTGGCGAGTTCGACCACCTCCCCGGCGCGGGCCAGCGCATAGGCGCGCTTGCCATCGACCTTCAGCGCCGAATAGGCCGGCGGCACCTGGTCGATCGGCCCGGTGAAGGCGGGCAGCACGGCAGCGATCGCGGCGGCATCGGGCCGGATATCGGAGCGCGCGATGACCTCGCCTTCCGCATCCTCGGTGCTTGTCGCCTCGCCCCATTTGACGGTGAAATCATAGCCCTTGGTGGCATCGAGCATCCGCCCGGCGAGCTTGGTCGCCTCCCCGATCGCGATCGGCAGCACGCCGGTGGCCAGCGGATCGAGCGTGCCGCCATGGCCGATGCGGTCGGGCCGGATGCCGACCCCGCGCAGGATGCGCTTCACCGCTGCAACCCCTTGCGCCGATGTCAGGCCGAGCGGTTTGTCGAGGATGAGCCAGCCGTTGAGGGGAGCTGTCACTTCTTCGCCGGCGGGCCATCGATGGCGGTGAGCGACCGGATCGTGCACGGGCCGCTGCGCGACACGATTTGCGATCCGGTCTCCAGCCGCCCGCCGGGGCCGGTGCGGAAACCCAGCCGGCCGTTGAAATCGGGGCGGACGCAGGCGCCGCGCATGTCGGCGCGATACCATTTCTTTTCGCGGTCCTGCAGATAGACGGTGTTTGCCGCCGGCACCTGCCAGCCCTGGATATTGCCCTGGTCGACGCGCGGAATGGCGACGTTGGCGGTGACGACGAACAGCAGGATGATCATCTTGCCTCCTTCAGCGCTGGCGATTCTTCGCCCGGCAGCAGTGAATAGACTGCGGTATCGCGGACATGCCCGGTCCAGGTGATGCGGTTCTGGCGCAACACGCCATCGAGCTTGGCCCCCAGCTTGCGGATCGCCGCCGCTGAACGCGTATTGCGCGTATCGACGTCGAAGACGATCCGCACGATCCCGCAGGCGCGGGCATGCCCGATCATCAGCCGCTTGAGGCGCAGGTTGAACGGGCCGCCGCGCATCGCCGGCACGATGAACGTACCGCCGATCGCCACCGCCTTGTTGGCGGCATCAAGGGCATACCAGCTCGTGCAGCCGACCAGCGCGCCGTCGTTGAAGATGGCATAGCAATGCCGGGCGCCATCGAGCATCGCGTCGAACGCCGGGTCGAAATGCTCGTCGAGCATCGAATAGGGGTAGATGACCCAGATATCGGGGTCCTGCGCACAGGCCTGGCGCAAGGCTTCGCGATGCTGCTCGCCGAGCGGTTCGAGCCGCAGGTCGCCGATGGCGAGCGGCACGAACAGCCGCTCGATCACCGCGCCGCCTCGGCCGCTGTAGCCAGGCCGACGTGCCGGCTCATTCGTCGCCGTCCTCGTCATCGGAAAGATGCGGCAGGCGGGCTTCAGGCTCGAGATCGCGGGCGATCGATGGGCGCCGCAGGATCGCATCGATGCGCGCGCCCGCATCATAGCTTTCATCGGGGCGGAAGCGCAGGTCGGGCGTGTATTTCGTCGCCATTTGGCGGGCGACTTCGCCGCGCAGATATTTGGCGTGGGCAGCCAGCGCCTTGACGACCGCCTGGTCATCGCCGCCGCCCAGCGCCTTGATGAACACCGTGGCGTGGCGAAGATCGGCGGTGACGCGGACTTCGCTGATCGAAACGATGGTGCGCTGGAGCAGTTCGTCGCGCAATTCGCCGCGGCCGATCACGCCGGCAAGCGCGTGGCGCACCTGTTCGCCGATGCGTTGGAGACGGATCGAACGACCTTGGGAGTCGGGGGTTGCACGAGCCATCAGTGGACTGCCTCAAACTGGTGCAGCCAGTCGAGGCTGGTGCTGATCAGGCGGATGCGCGCATCGCTGAAACTATGGTCGACCGGCCATTGATGTGTCGTCAGGGCGCGCGCACCGGCCACCTTAAAAGCGGTGGTCAGCGCCTTGTTCTCGCCTGCAAGGCCGAACTCGGCGGTGATCGACAGCAGCGGCCGGCCGGCGAGCGCGCTGGCATAAGTCGTCAGGTTGAACCGGTCCTTGTTGGCAACGAGTTCGGCGGCGAGGGCTTCGCCGCTGGTGCCGGAGAGCGGTGCCGTATTGCGCGCGAGGATTTTCGCCGCAGCCGCCTTGCCGCCATTGGCCGGCAACGCCGGGGCGCCGAGGCCCGGGTTCCAGGCATCGATAAGCAATACGCCGGCAACAGCCGGGCGCGCCGCGCCGGTGAGGGTGGCAGCAAAGCCCCCCATCGAATGGCCGGCGACCACGATGCGCGCCGGGTCGATGCCGAATTGGGCCAGTTGAGCGGGCGCGATCAGCCAGTCATAGGCGGCCGCGGCATCTTCGGCGACATGGGCAAAGCTGAAATCACCTTGGCTTCCCCATGATCCGCGATAGTGGAGCGTGAGCACCACCCAGCCTTGCCGTCGCGCCGCCTGGGCGAGATCGAGATTCTGCTCGTTGCCGGGAAAGCCGTGGAGCAACAGCAGCGCCGGGTGCGGCCCCGGGCCCGATGGCGCATAAACGACTGCGTTCATCAAGGCGCCGTGGCTTTCGATCCGCGTTGCAACCATCGCCGCCGGATGCGCGGTATCGGGTGCCGGATCGGCCCAGATGGCGGGCGAAAGCGACGCCGCCGGCTCCGCAGCCGCCGGTTGCGCGGCGACGGGCAGGGCGATGATGGCGGCGACGGCAAAGGCAAACAGGCGGATCAACGGGCCTCCCTCAAAGCGTGCGCTCGCGGCTCTCCACCTCGAACGTTTCGACGATATCGCCCGGCTTGACGTCCGAAGACCCCTCGATGGTGATACCGCATTCGAAGCCCGACTTGACCTCGGCGACATCTTCCTTGAACCGCCGCAGCGACGCGATCGAGCCATTGTAGATGATGACATCGTCGCGCATGACACGCGCCCGCAGCGCCTTCTTGATGAAGCCTTCGGTGACGCGGATACCCGCGGCCTTGCCGGTCTTGCCGGCCTGGAAGACTTCGAGCACCAGCGCACGGCCGACGACATTTTCGAGCAGTTCGGGGCCGAGCTGCCCGGCCATCGCTGCCTTCACATCGTCGATCAGGTCGTAGATCACGTCATAGTATTTCAGCGCCACGCCGTCGCGCTGGGCGACTTCGCGGGCCTTGGCATTGGCGCGGACGTTGAAGCCGATGATCGGCGCACCGCTCGCCTTGGCCAGCGTCACATCGGATTCGGTGATGCCGCCGACCGACGACAACAGCACCTTGGCCTTGATGAGATCGGTCGAGATCTTGTTGACCGCTCCGGCAATCGCTTCGGCCGAGCCTTGCGTATCGGCCTTGATGACCAGCGGATAGGTCTGCGCCTTGGCGGCACGCAGCACGCTGAACATGGTTTCCAGGTTCGCCGGTTCCTGCTCGATGCGCTTGGCATTGACCAGCGCCGCGCGATATTCGGCTACTTCGCGGGCACGCGCTTCGCTTTCGACGACCGTCACCGGGTCACCGGCAGCCGGAACCCCGGTCAAACCGAGCACTTCGACCGGCACCGATGGCAGGGCTTCCTTGATCTGGGCGCCCTTGTCATCGACCAGCGCACGGACCTTGCCCCATTCCTGGCCCATCACGAAGATGTCGCCGCGCTTGAGCGTGCCGCGGCGCACGAGCACCGTCGCCAGCGCACCCTTGCCCTTGTCGAGCCGCGCTTCGATGACAGTGCCTTCGGCGGCACGGTCGGGATTGGCCTTCAATTCGAGGATTTCGGCCTGGAGCAGAATCTTGTCGATCAGCTCGTCGAGCCCGGTCTTCTGGGTCGCCGAGACTTCGACATCCTGGACTTCGCCGCCCATCGCTTCGACCTGCACATCATATTGCAGCAGCGCGGTGCGGATCTTTTCGGCATTGGCCCCGGCCTTGTCCATCTTGTTGATGGCAACGATCATCGGCACGCCGGCCGCCTTGGTATGCTGGATGGCCTCGATCGTCTGCGGCATGATGCCGTCGTCCCATGCCACCACCAGCACGACGATGTCGGTGATCGAGGCACCGCGGGCGCGCATCTGGGTAAAGGCTTCATGGCCCGGCGTGTCGAGGAAGGTGATCTTTTCCTTCGACTTCGTCGTGATCTGATAGGCACCGATGTGCTGGGTGATGCCGCCGGCTTCGCCCTTGACCACATTGGTACCGCGCAGCGCATCGAGCAGCGACGTCTTGCCGTGATCGACATGGCCCATGATCGTCACGACTGCCGGGCGCGGCAGCAGGTGATCATCGACATCGGCATCGCCGACCATGCCAATTTCGACATCGGATTCGGACACGCGCACGATGTTGTGGCCGAATTCGTTGAGCACCAGTTCGGCGGTATCCTGGTCGATTTCATCGACCGCGGCGGCCGGCATGCCCATGCGGGCGAGCAGGCGCACGACATTCGGGGTGCGTTCGGCCATGCGGTGCGCCAGTTCGGCCACGGTGATGCGGTCGGGGACGGTGACATCCTTGACCTGCTTGGCCTGCGACCCGAGCTTGCCGCGTTCCTTTTCGCGCGAACGGCGCAGCGCCGCGAGCGAGCGGGTGCGCACCGAATCATCCGATTCGAGCGCGCGGGTGACAGTCAGCTTGCCCGACTGGCGGCGATCGTCACCCATGCGCAGGCGCGCCGGCTTGGCGGCGAGATCGGGCTTGCGGCCCGGCAAAGCCCTGACACGAAGCCGTTCTTCTTCCTCGTCGAGTTCGACCAGGGTCATCGGCGTGTCGGACACCACCGGATCGGGGCGGGTGGCGAGTTCTTCCTCGCGGGTGCGCTTGTCTTCGAGGCGCTGGCGCTCGATCTCGGCGGCTTCGGCCTTGGCGGCTTCCTCGCGGATACGGGCTTCCTCGGCGGCGCGCAGGCGGTCTTCCTCGGCCTGGCGCAGCATCAGCGCCAGGCGCTCCTGTGGCGTCAGGTTGTCAGCCCGCGGCGCGGCGCGGCGCGGTTCGGGGGCGCGAGGTGCCGGGCGCCCGGCGGGGCGTGTCGGCGCTGCGGCGGCGGGCTTGGCAACCGGCGGTGCGACCGTTGCGGAGGCGACGGGTGCGGGCGCGACCGGTGCGGGTGCCGCGACCTTGGCTTCGACAACCGGTTCGGCCACGGCGTCGATCTTGGGCTCGACCTTGGCTTCGGGGGGCTTGGGCGCCGGGGCGCGTTCGACCGGACGGAAACCGGGGGCCGGCGGCAGCGGTGGGGCGCGCTCGACGACGGGCAGCGGCGCGGGTTCGACGCGCGCCGGGGCCGGGGCAGGCTGGGCAACGGGCTGCGGCGCCCGGGCAACGGGGGCGGGTGCCGGGGTTTCGACAACCGGCGGCGGCGGGGTTTCCACCGGAGCAGGATCGCCCGGGCGATGCAGCACGCGCGCGCGCTTCACTTCCACGACCACCTGTTTGGTGCGGCCATGGCTGAAGCTCTGCTTTACCTTGCCGACTTCGACCGCCTTGTTGAGGCCGAGGGGGGCTCGCATGCCGAGCTTGGGTTTGTTGTCGTCACTCATACAGTCGCGCCTAATGCCTTTTGATGCCGGTTTCGGCAACAGCCGAACCGGTGGAGTCTTCGCCGGATTCGGCTGGTGCCGAACCGGTGGGGTCGTCTGCTTCGTCTGCTACGCTCACCCGGGTGCCGTTGAAGGCCGCCCAGCGTGCCAGCGCTTCGATTACCCGCGCAGCGCTGGCGGCGTCGGATATGGCGGCGTGTACAACATTTTCGCGGCCAAGGGCCATGGACAATTGGTCCCGGCCGACCGGCAGCACGATCGAAATCGTATCGGGCGACGCGCCGCGGCGCTTGGCCTCCAGCTTGCCCATGCCATCGGCGCGCGCATCGCCGGCATGCAGCAGCAGCCGCACCTTGCCCTTCAGAATGGCCTCGCCGATGCGTTCGCTACCCCAGATAAGGTTGCCCGACTTGTTTTCCAGCCCCAGCCGGTCGAGCGCGCGGCGTTCGAGCCCGCTGGCGATCTGGTCCGGCAGGCTGTCGGGCAGCTTCAGGTCATTGGCCTTGAAGGCCCGCGCCAGCGCGCCGCGCAGCTTGCCCTTGGCCAGCGCGGCTTCGAGAATCTTGCGATCGGCAACGATCCAGGCGCCGCGCCCGGGCAATTTGGTCGAAAGGTCGATCGCCACCTGCGAATCGGGGCCGACCGCGAGCCGGATCAGCGTCGCGCGCGGGCCATGCGCACCGGTCAGGATGCAGCGGCGCTCAGGTGTGGCACTTTTATCGGCGCCGGGCACAGCGATGCTGTCGGTGCCGGGGGCCAGCACCGCCAACGCTTCGGCTTTGTCAGCCGTCAGATGCTCATCGTGTTCCATCCGCGGGTGCGTCCTCCCCGGCGGATTCGTCTTCAAACCAGTGCGCGCGCGCGGCCATGATGATGCGGTTGCCGTCATCTTCGGACAGGCCGAAATCCTTGAGGACGCCGCTGGCCTTCGACACGAGTTCGTCGGTGGCAAGATCACCCAGGTCGTCGAGCGTCTTGATGTTCTTTTTGCCGAGCACGACGAGCATCGCTTCGGTCAGGCCTTCGATGCCGGCAAGCGCATCCTCGACACCCAAAGCGGTGCGTTCTTCGCGGGCGGTGGCTTCGCGGCGCTCGAGCGCTTCGATGGCGCGCTTCTGCAATTCGCCGCCCAGGTCTTCGTCGAAGCCTTCAATGCTGGCGATTTCCGACAGGTCGACATAGGCGACTTCTTCCAGCTCCGAGAAGCCTTCGGCAACCAGCAGCTGCGCCAGCGTTTCATCGACATCGAGCTCGCTTTCGAACATCGCCGATTTCTCGGTGAATTCCTTCTGGCGGCGCTCGCTTTCATCGGCTTCGGTCATGATGTCGATCTGGCGACCGGTGAGCAGCGACGCGAGGCGGACATTCTGGCCGCGGCGGCCGATGGCGAGCGACAACTGGTCATCGGGGACGACGACATCGATGCGATTGTCTTCCTCGTCCATCACCACCTTCGACACTTCGGCCGGCTGCAACGCGTTGACGACAAAGGTCGCGACATCGGGCGACCAGGGAATGATGTCGATCTTTTCGCCCTGCAGTTCCTGGACGACGGCCTGGACGCGGCTGCCCTTCATGCCGACGCAGGCGCCGACCGGATCGATCGACGAATCGCGGCTGATCACGCCGATCTTGGCGCGGCTGCCGGGATCGCGGGCAACGGCCTTGATCTCGATGATGCCGTCATAGATTTCGGGCACTTCCTGCGCGAACAGCTTTTTCATGAAGTCGCCGGCGGCGCGCGACAGGAAAATCTGCGGGCCACGGGGTTCGCGGCGGACGCTGGCGATCAGCGCGCGAACGCGATCGCCGGGCTTCAGCACTTCGCGCGGGATCTGCTGGTCGCGGCGGATGACGCCTTCGGCCTTGCCGAGATCGACTACCACGTGCCCGAACTCGGCACGCTTGACGACACCGGTGATGATCTCGCCGGCGCGGTCCTTGAATTCCTCGAACTGGCGGTCACGCTCGGCATCGCGGACCTTCTGCACGATGACCTGCTTGGCGGCCTGGGCGGCGATGCGGCCGAATTCAACGGGCGGCAGCGGATCGACGATGAAGTCACCCAGCGCTGCGGCCTTGTCCTTCTTCAGCGCGTCCTTCAGCGACACCTGCTTGAAGAAATCCTCGGGCTCCTCGACGACTTCGAGGACGCGCCACAGCCGGGTTTCGCCGCCCTTGGGGTCGATCTTGGCGCGGATGTCGTTTTCGGCGCCATAGCGCGCGCGGGCGGCGCGCTGGATGGCGTCCTCCATCGCCTCGATGACGATGGCGCGGTCGATCGACTTTTCGCGCGCCACCGCATCGGCAATGGCGATCAGTTCGGCGCGGTTGGCAGTGACGCCGGTGCCGCCTGCGGCAGTCATTGGGGTAGCCATTTTGTCAGTCCTCGGCAGATTCGTTGTCGTTGTTGGGTTCCGGCAGTTCGATCAGTTCGTCGGCACCGCTGGCATCGAGCGGCTTCGACGCTTTCAGCAGTTGCGGCGTCAGCACCAGCTTGGCCGAGGCAATGGCGGCAAAGGGCAGGATCACCGGCCCGACGCTCTTGACCTCGAGCGTCACCATATCACCATTCAAGCCGGCGATCACGCCGTGTGCGCGCGCACGGCCGTCGACCGGCGGGTCGAGCTTCAGCCGCACTTCATGGCCCTGCCACTTGTCCCAGTCCGACAGCCGGGTCAGCGGCCGGTCGATGCCGGGCGACGACACTTCCAGCGCATATTCGCCGTCGATCGGATCGGCTTCCTCGAGCGGCAGGTCGAGCGCACGGCTGATTTCGGCGCACTGGTCGAGCGTCAGCTGGCCTGTGGCGCGATCCTCGGCCATCACCTGCAGCGTCCGGTCGCCGGGCTTTCCCGACAGCTGGATGCGCACCAGATCAAAGCCCAGGTCGGTGACGACCGGGGCGATGATGGCGTTCAGCGTCGCGTCGAGAGTGGCGGTGTCGGTCAATTCGGTTCCTGCAAGCACCGATAGCGGCGGACGGGAGCGTTCCCGGCCGACCTCCATGCGGTTACCCATGTAGAGATGACGGCCATATAGTCCGGCGCCGGCCCGGGAGCAAGGGCCGCGAAATGGGGAGCGGGTTTGTTTGCCGCGCGTTATGATCGCCGCAGGTTTGCGCCGGATGCGGTCGCAAATTATCCTTGCCGCAATCGATACGGAGATTTTCGCAGATGGCCACGACGTTTCGCATCCTGGGGCTGGCAGCCTGCTTTGCCATCATCGCACCGGCGATCGCCCAGACCCCGCCCGCCGAAAAGCCCAGAAGCGACATCGACAAGGTCGGCGACACGATGGAGAATATCGGCGAAAAGCCGCTGAAGGACCTCAACATCATCAAGCCGAAGGTGGCGCCCGAGATTGAACGCATCATGGCAGCGCCGTATTCGCTGAAGGGCATCAGCACCTGTGCCCAATACAAGGCCGCGGTCGGCCGACTGACCAATGTGCTCGGCCCCGATGTCGATTCCCCGCAAACCCAGAAGCAGGACAAGACCCCCGCCGAGGTCGCGCTGGGGCTGGGCGAATCGGCCGCCGGCAGCATCATCCCGTTCACCGGCCTGATCCGCCGCATCTCGGGTGCCGAGGCGCGCGACAAATATGCCAAGGCGGCGATCTATGCCGGGTCGGTGCGCCGCGCCTATCTGAAGGGCACGGCACGGGCCAAGGGCTGCCGCATCTAGTTCGGCCCGTCATCCCGGCGAAGGCCGGGACCCATAAACCACGATCGTGCCGGCACGCGGGCGCACGGTGCCATCGTTTGTGGTTTATGGGTCCCGGCCTTCGCCGGGATGAAGAGTTGGTTTGCTGTCCGCCAGCGGATGGCGCGCGTTGACCAGCTCGACCAGCGCCCGCGATGCGACATGGGTATAGATCTGCGTCGTCGCGATGTCGGCATGGCCGAGCAACGTCTGCAGCGTGCGCAGATCGGCGCCACCTTCGAGCAGATGCGTCGCAAAGGCGTGGCGCAGCACGTGCGGTGAGACGCGGTCCGGCGGAATTCCCGCAGCGACGGCGAGGTCCTTGACCAGCTGGTAAAGCCGTAGCCGGGTGAGATGCTTGCCGCCGCGCGACGGAAACAGGAACTTCACATCGACCGGCACCAGCGCGGCGTGCGCTGCCACCGCGACTTCGGCGCGCGCGCCGATCGGCACCAGCCGTTCCTTGCCGCCCTTGCCGGCCAGCACGATGAAGCCGCGCCCCGGCCGCACGGCATGGCGCGGTAGCGACACCAGCTCGGTGGCGCGCAGCCCCGAGCCGTAGAGCAGCTCGACCAGCGCCGCGAGCCGCAGCGTGCGCGGGTTGTCGGGCGATTGCGCCAGCCGCTCGGCAAGCGCCGCGAACAGGCGGTCGACATCGCGCGGATCGAGCGTTTTGGGCAGCGGCCGCGCCGCCGTTGCCGCGGCAAGGTCGCGACCGGGATTGTCGGCCCGGATGCCTTCTGCCGCCAGAAACCCCAGGAACTGCCGCACCGCCGAGCCCTTGCGCGCCGCCGAAGCGCGCGCCAGCCCGGCCCAATGCGCCGACAATGTCGCCAGCTCCGGCGCCTTCGCATCGCCCAGCCGGCCGGCCAGCCAGCCGCTCGCCTGTTCGAGATCGCGGCCATAGGCGAGCAGCGTGTTGCGCGCCGCGCCGCGTTCGGCGGCGAGCATGTCGAGGAACAGGGCGATCAGGCGGGCGTCGCTGTGCCCGCTGTCGGTCATGCCCGCGTCATGGCTTCCGCCGCGATCAGCCGCGCCTCGTCGACCCGCCCGACGCGCACCAGCGCCGCGACGATGTGATAAAGGTGCAGCGGTGGCACATCGCCCCAGCCGCCCTGCAAGCCCGTCGCGGCGAGGATCGCCACTTCGCCGGTGCGCCCCGCCGCTGCCGCCGCATCGATGGCGCGCGTCCAGCTGTTGGCGGCGCGCGGCAACAGGTCGGCGCGCAGGCCGTCCCAGCCGCTGCCGCGCGCCACGCCCAGCCCGGCGAGACCCGCTACCAGCATCGCCGCATGGCGATCATCGACGCCGCTGCCCGATCGCCAGTCGCTGAAATCAGACGCCGCCAGCGGCACGCCGCCGCCGCTGGCTGCAAGCAAACCCCAGGCCGTCGCGCGCACCTTGCCGCCGGCCTTGTCGGCGATCGGCCACCAGCGCCGCGCCTCGTTGGTCATCCCGGCGGCGACCAGTGCCGCGATGATGTCGGCGCTGTCATCGGCACTGTCGGCCGACACCGGCAGCCGCGCCACCGCGGTCGCCGATTCGAGCAGCGCGCCATAGCGATCATCAAGCCCGCCGCTGGCCCAGATTGCCTTCACTGCGTTGCGGCGATCGGCCAGGCTGGCGCCGGCAAAGGCGGTGCGCAGGCGCCCGGCGGGCGTGTCGGCGGCGGCATCGCCCGGCGAGAGCGCGGTGATGCCGCTGGCGAGTTCGGCGACCGACACGCTGCCGAGCACTGCCGCCGGGCGCAGCGACGCAAGCCGGATTTCCGGCGCCACGCCGGCAGCGCGCACCAGCCAGCCGAACCGCGCCGGGCCCAGCGCCGGCAATTTGTCGGCCGGCACCGCAACGCCCGCGGCGGTGGCGACACCATAGCGATAGGGGGTCAGCGTCGGCGCCTCGTTCCAGTCGATGTTGGTCGCCCGACCGGCGCCGCCGGCGATCGTCGCAACCCGCTCCCCCAGCCGCACATCGAAGGGATCGACGGTCTTGTCCTCGGCGCGCAGCGTGTCGAACACCCGCGCCGCCGTGATGTCGTCGCCCTGCATCGCCGCGCACATGCCGACAGCGAGCTGCCACATCGAATCCTTCGACAGCAGCCGCCCGGTGCCGGCGATCGGGCACAGGCCATTGATGTCGGCGGCGGCGAGCGAAACCTGCGCCGCGACGCGGTAGAGATTGGGGCTGTAGCGGTCGACCGGCACCCTGTCGGTGAGCAGCTTGGCGCCGTCGATCTCGCCCATGCGCATCAGCAGCGAGGCGCGCACCGCCACCCAGTCGCCGGGCACGATGCCCCAGGGCGCCGCGCTTTCGCTGAGCAGCGCGCGCCGGAGCGTGATCGCCGCCCAGCGCGATGCCGTCGGCGCCAGCATGCGATTGGCGAGGCTGGCGAGGAACGCCCCGCGCGAGCCGGTGAAGGTGGCAAGACCATAGCCGCCGCCGGCGGGCGTGAGCGGGCCGAAGACGGTGATGTCGCGCCCGGTCGGCACGGCGAGGGCGAAGGGATCGACCTGCTCGGTCGTGGTCGGCAGCGGCGCCAGCAGTGGCGGCAACCCTGCGGTCTCGGTGATTTCCGTCGCCTCGCCGGACAGCAGCTCGGGGGGCGGGGCCGCCGCCGGTGCCGGGCCGTCGAAACTGTCGGGCAGCAGCGATTTCGGCGCCGGCGCATCGCTTTCCGATGGCGGCACCTGCGGCTGGGTGGCACTTTGCTGCCCGATGACCGGTAGCGCGATCAGCAGCGCCGCGCCGCCGCCGGCCGCCAGCCACCAGATGCGGGACCGCTTAGCCATTGATCGCCGCCATCCCCGCCCGCATTCGCAACATCCAGCCTTGTACTTCCATAGCATCTGACCCGGCTGTCGCAGGGGCGCGCGCCGTGTATAGCGGGGGGCGACATGGAGTGCGACGGCAAAATCCCCGGTGATGAACCCGACCTGCGCGCCGCGGCAGCGCGGCCGGTGGCGCTTGTCGGGCTGATGGGCGCCGGCAAGACCACGATCGGCCGGCGGCTGGCGGTGCGATTGGGCCTGCCCTTCGTCGATGCCGATGCCGAGATCGAAACCGCCAGCGGGCTGACCGTCACCGAGATTTTCGAACGTTTCGGCGAGGCGCATTTCCGCGATGGCGAACGCCGTGTCATAGCCAGGCTGTGCGATGGCGCACCGAAGGTCATCGCCACCGGCGGCGGCGCCTTCATCCAGGATGATACCCGCGCGCTGCTGCTCGCGCGCGCCGTCGTCATCTGGCTCGATGCCGATGTGGCGACGCTCGTCGAGCGCGTCCGCCGCCGCAACACGCGGCCGCTGCTCAAGGGCCGCGACCCCGGCGAGGTGCTGCGCGGGCTCGCCGCGGTGCGCAATCCGGTCTATGCCGCCGCGCATATCCGCGTGCCGAGCAAGGCCAGCCCGCACGGCGAAACCGTCGAAACCATCGTCCGCGCGCTCGCCGCGGCCAACGCCGGAACACCCGAATGATCGTCGAAGTGCCACTGGGCGAGCGCGCCTACCCGATCCACATCGCGCCGGGGCTGCTGGCCAACGCGGCGCCGCTGCTCGGCCCGCTGGCGCCGCGTGGGCGGCTGGCGCTGGTCACCGACGCGCATGTCGCGGCGCTGCACCTGCCGGCGTTCACCGCCAGCCTTGCCGCCGCCGGCATCGCCGTTGACGAGATCGTGCTGCCACCCGGCGAGGCGACCAAGGACTGGACAACGCTCGCGCATGTTACCGAACGGCTGCTGCAATTGGGCGTCGAGCGCGGCGACGCGGTGGTGGCGCTGGGCGGCGGCGTCATCGGCGACCTGACCGGTTTTGCCGCCAGCATCCTGCGCCGCGGCTGCAAGTTCGTGCAGGTGCCAACGACACTGCTGGCTCAGGTCGATTCGTCGGTCGGCGGCAAGACCGCGATCAATGCCGCGGCGGGCAAGAACCTCGTCGGCGCCTTCCACCAGCCGGCGCTGGTGCTGATCGACCCGCAAGTGCTGGCGACGCTGCCGCTGCGCGAATTGCGCGCCGGCTATGCCGAAGTCGTCAAATACGGCCTGATCCGCGACCCGGAATTCTTTGCCTGGTGCGAAGCCAACGCCGCCGCGCTGCTGTCAGGCGACGCCGCCGCCCAAGCCGAGGCGATTGCGGTATCGTGCCGCGCCAAGGCAACAGTGGTCGCCGCCGACGAGCGCGAGACCGGCGACATCCGCGCGCTGCTCAATCTCGGCCACACCTTCGGCCATGCCTTTGAGGCGGAAGCCGGCTTTTCGGACCGGCTGCTCCACGGCGAGGGCGTGGCGCTCGGGATGGCGCTGGCGTTTGACCTGTCGGCGCAGCGCGGCCTGTGCCCCGCCGAGGATGCGGAGCGGGTGCGCACGCACCTGCTCGCCTGCGGGTTCACGCTGTCGCCGCAGGCGCTCGGGCTGGCCGCCCCCGCCCACACGCTCGTCCACCATATGCGGCAGGACAAGAAGATGAAGGCCGGCACGCTGCCGTTCATCCTGGCGCGCGGCATCGGCCAGGCGTTCGTCGCGCGCGACGTGCCGCTGGCGGATGTCGAGGCGTTCCTCGCAGGAGTGGTTGCAGGCTGACTATTTGCGCTCGAGCCGGTCGCCCGGCGCCAGTTTGGCCTGCAATCCCTTCGCCAGAAACGCCGTGTCCTTCGCCGATCCCAGCAGTATTGACCCCCAGAAGGCTGTCGTCGCTGCGATCGTCACCGCCCTGACATGCGGGTCGACCGGGCGCTCGGCGCGGCCGGCGATGCCGCTGAATACCATATGGTCGGCGCCATCGAAGATCAGCAGATATTTGTCACCGGGCGGCATGGCGCGATAGGCGGCGGCGCGCTGTGCATCGGCGGCGGCGCGCACCTCCGCCGGCGCCAGCGCAGGCGC
>JANPKK010000048.1:0-211018 GCA_031426015.1 Alphaproteobacteria bacterium | reverse complement strand
GCGCTTCGAGGCGCCGGTCCCGGACGACATGCAGATGTTGATCGATGGGTTTGGCACGCTGGCGTCCTGAACTCCGGGCCGACCCTTTTACGCCGTGGCACTTGACGCCGAGCCGAATTTTTGATGATGTTGGTTTCCAATGGTGACTGACGCCCCATTGTTCACTTTGATGTGACACAGCGTTCAGCGTGCAACAAGATCTGTCTTTTCGTGCTTTGTTCCTATATACGTTGGTTCGGCGCGGAGCTGCGCGAGTGCAGCCGCGCCTCAGGCCCGCCTTTTTCAGGGGGCATATTTTTAAGAGGAGGGTGCTTTCATGGCCCAATCGTTACCCAGTATTGTTTCCGGCGAAGGCGGGCTTTCCCGCTACCTGGAAGAAATCCGTCGCTTTCCGATGTTGCAGCCGCAGGAAGAGTACATGCTCGCCAAGCGGTATGCGGAGCATGAGGACACCGGCGCCGCGCACAAGCTCGTCACCAGCCACCTTCGTCTCGTGGCCAAGATCGCGATGGGCTATCGCGGCTACGGCCTGCCGATCGGCGAAGTCATTTCGGAAGGCAATGTCGGCCTGATGCAGGCCGTCAAGAAGTTCGAGCCGGAGCGCGGTTTCCGGCTGGCGACCTATGCCATGTGGTGGATCAAGGCCTCGATCCAGGAATATATCCTGCGCTCGTGGAGCCTGGTGAAGATCGGCACGACCGCGGCCCAGAAGAAGCTGTTCTTCAACCTGCGGCGCCTCAAGGGCAAGCTCAACGCCATGGAAGACGGTGACCTGCGCCCGCAGCAGGTCGAAAGCATTGCCACGACGCTGGGGGTGACCAAGGACGAAGTCGTCAGCATGAACCGCCGCATGTCGATGGGCGGCGACACGTCGCTCAACGCGCCGCTGCGCGAAGAAGGCGAGGGCGAATGGCAGGACTGGCTTGCCGATACCGGGCCGTTGCAGGACGAAATGCTGGCCGATGAACAGGAGCGTGACCAGCGCCACGAACTGCTGTCGTCGGCGATGGCGGCGCTCAACGACCGCGAAAAGCATATCCTGACCCAGCGCCGGCTGATCGACGAGCCCGAAACGCTCGAGGAATTGTCGCAGCATTACGGCATCAGCCGCGAACGCGTCCGCCAGATCGAGGTGCGGGCCTTTGAAAAATTGTCGAAGGCGATGCACGACCTGGCGATCGAGCGCCGGATGGTGCCCGAACTCGCCTGATTTCTGGCGCTGCGGCGCCGCGAGCGGTTGACCTTTCGCGCCCGACACCACCAATTGCGGGAATTCGGGAGGGAAAGTGCCAGCACCGCCGCGCCGCCGCAGCATCATCTCCCGCCTGATCGGCTGGACGCTTCGGCTTGCCTTCATCTTCGTCCTCGTCAGCGTCGGCTGGGTGGTGGCCTATCGCTTCATCGACGTGCCGCTGACCTGGCCGATGGCACGCGACGCCATCGCCGGCCATCATGTCGAACGCCAGTGGCTGCCGCTCGACCAGATCGCCCGCAGTGTGCCGCGCGCCGCGATCGGTGCGGAGGACGCGCGCTATTGCACGCATAACGGCTTCGATTTCAGCGCGATGGAGGCAGCCGCCCTGCGCAACGCCAGCAGCAAGAAATTGCGCGGCGGCTCGACGATTTCGCAGCAGACGGCAAAGAATGCCTTTCTCTGGCCCGGGCGCTCCTACATCCGCAAGGGGCTGGAGGCGTGGTTCACCGTGCTGATCGAAGCGATCTGGGGCAAGCCGCGGATCATGGAAGTCTATCTCAACATCGCCGAAATGGGCCCGGGCATTTACGGCGTCGAAGCCGCCGCCCAGCATTATTTCAAGACCAGCGCCGCCGATCTGACTCCGCGCCAGGCCGCCCGCATCGCTGCGATCCTGCCGCAACCGATCAAGCGCAATGCCGCGGCGCCGGGGCGCTTCGTCAAGCGCTATGCCCGCCAGATCGAACGGTCGGCGCGCTATATCGGGAAAGAGGGGATCGACAGCTGCCTGCGCTAACGCCTCGTCACCCGAACAACCATGCCCCCAGCATCCGATTGAACGGAAAGGTGAAGAACCCCGCGATCAGCAGCCCGCCGATGACCATGCCGCGCACGGCGCCTTCATGGCCGGCATGATCATGCGCGCGGGCGGCGCGGGCGATGAGCGGCACCTGCACCAGTACGAAGACCGACAGGATGTGGATGAACGAGAAATTGCCACTGAACACCCCCCAGCCGCCCGGCCGGCCCGTGTTGAACAACAGGCTGGTCATGGCGGTCAGCAGCATGGCGCCGACCCACACATACCCCAGCTTTCGATGCCGGCGGTCACCCTTGCGGCGCAGCAGCATCACCGGGGTCAGGCTGGTGGCGACCAGGATGGTTGCGAGATGCACCCAGACCAAGGGCGGCACCCGGGCCCATTGCGGCTGGCCACGTGCGATGGCGATGCCCGCCGCCAGCACCAGAATGATACTGGCGATCGCCAGAAGGCCGTTGGGCAGCAGGCGCTTGCCGAGCGGCTCCCGAAAAGTTTGCGCGTTTGATGCCATTGCAACCAGCCCCTGCCATGCGGCGTTACCTTATCAAGCCGGCGCAGCGCGTCATCTGTAAAGAGGGGGGTGCAAAATCACCGCGCCACCCCCAAGTTCATCGGGACGGGAGACAGGTCAATGGCACTCATGGGACGCATCGTGACAGCAGTGGCGGGCCGCGCCCTGGCGCGCAACGTGGGCGGTGTTTCCGCCGGGCCGGCCGGACTGGTGCTGGGGGCTGCGCTGCCGATGCTGGCGCGGCGGCTTGGGCCGATGGGCATGATCGGCGTTGCCGTCGGCGCCTGGGCGATAAACAAGGTCATCACCGACCGCGCCGCAGCGCAGCCGGAAGAAGCACCGCTCCCCGTGCTGCCGGCCATCGCTGGTTCGGCGGCGATGAATACCGACGCCGGCGACCCGCTGCCCGGTCAGATCACCAGCGGGCGTTCCGCTGTGACATCGTAAAGCTTGGCATCGACCGAGCGGACATGGCCCATTATCGCGGCGTTGAAAGCCGCCATGTGCGGCGTGGCGAAATGTTCCTTCAACGACGCTTCGCTTTCCCAGCGCTCGACGATGGTGCAGATGCCGTGCTCGCGGCTTTCGATCGCCATCGAATAGGACAGGCAGCCCGATTCCTCCCAGGTCGCCCGCATCATCGCATCGAGCGCGGGTTGCAATGCCTCGATCTTTTCGGGATCGAATTCGGCGCGCGCGATGACGATGATCATGTCGTTCCCCCGGATGGAATCAGGCTTTTGCGACGCTGACCAGTGCCGGCCGCAACAGCCGGTCCTTGATGACATAGCCGGCCTGCAACTCGGCAACGATGCTGCCAGGCTCCACATCTTCGGCGTCGACTTCGAGCATCGCCTGGTGGCGGTTGGGATCGAGCTTCTGGCCGGTGGTTTCGATGCGGGTGATGCCATGGCGGCCGAAGATCGTGGTCAGTTCGCGCTCGGTCGCTTCGATGCCGGCGCGCACGCCGTCGAAACCTTCTGCTGGCAGCGCAGCAACGGCGCGGCGCAGATTATCGGCCACGGCGAGCAGATCGCGCGCAAAGCCGGTCATCGCATAGGCCGCGGTATCGGCCTTGTCGCGTTCGAGCCGGCGGCGGGTGTTCTCGGTTTCCGCCGCCTGGCGCAGCAACCGGTCCTTCAGGTCGGCGATATCCTTGTCGCGCGCCAGAAGTTCCTCGGCAAAATTGATTTCAGGTGCGGCTTCGGGCGTTTCGTCCTGCACCGTTTCGGGTGCGTCATTCATATCGTTCATGCTACCAACCTGCTGAGAGTTCGTGCGGTGTAATCCACCATGGGTATGACGCGCGCATAGTTCAACCGCGTCGGGCCGATGACGCCGACAACGCCCACTACACGCCCACCGGGGCCGCGATAGGGTGCGGCTATAACGCTCGATCCCGACAAGGAAAACAGCTGCGATTCCGCCCCGATGAAAATCTTCGTCGCTTCGGCACCGCGCGCCAGTTCCAGCAGGCGGACGAGTTCTTCCTTGTCCTCCAGATCGCCAAGCAACAGCCGCACCCGGTCGAGATCGACGCTCGATTCAACCAGATTGGCCTGGCCGCGCACGATCAGCACCGGCCGTGCCGCACCATCGGACGACCAGGCGGCAAGCCCGGTGGCGACGGCGCCCGCGGTCATCGCATCGAGCGCGGCACGATCGGCGGCGACCTCGGCGCTCAACCGGTCGGTGGCTTCGGCCAGCGTCAGCCCCGCCAGCCGGCCGTTGATGTAGTTGGCCGCCGCTTCGAGCGCGGTCGGCGGCAAGCCTTCGGGAAGACTGACGATGCGGTTTTCGACGCTGCCATCGGCGCCGACGAGCACGGCAAGTGCCCGCCCCGGCGCCAGCGGCACGAACGATAATTGCCGGATGATCATTTCCTGCTTGGCGACAAGCACCAACCCGGCACAATGCGACAGGCCCGATAGCACCATCGTCGTGCGCGCCAGTGCATCCTCGATCGCCGGGCTGCCGCTGGCGCTCTGGTCGATGGCGGCGCGTTCGTCGGGCGACGGCTCGCTCGCCTGCATCATGCCATCGACGAACATGCGCAGCCCCAGTTGCGTCGGCAACCGCCCGGCAGAGGTATGCGGCGCCGCCAACAGCCCCAGTTCTTCGAGATCCTGCATGGTATTGCGAATCGACGCCGGCGACAGGCCGAGCGCGCCGATTTTCGACAGGGTGCGCGATCCGACCGGGGCGCCGCTGGCCAGATAGGCGTCGACGATCTGGCGGAACACCTCGCGGGCGCGGTCGTTAAGTTCGGCCACCGTTGGAGATTGCATTGCGGTTATGTAGGGCCGGCGGGCGCGAAAGTCACGCCCGCCGGAAGGCTCAACCGATCATGCCCGGGCTGCGCGTGACCTGGCGCTTCGGCTGCGACAGCACATGCACTTCGTTCATGATCTGGTCGAGCGCGGTGACCGTGGTGGCCGGCGAATCGGCGCGGCGCACCTGAAGCTGCCCGCCTTCGAGCAAACCACGCAACGCGGCGCGGGCGCGCGCGACGCGGCTTTTGACCGTGCCCGTGGCGCACTGGCTGATCTCGGCCACCTGTTCGCAGGTCATGCCGCCGGCACCCATCAGGATCAGCGCCTCGCGCTGTTCGGCGGGCAATTGCATCAGCGCGCGCTGGAGATCGCTGAGCGCGACATGGCTTTCCTGGCCACCCGGGACAGCCAGCAGCAGATCGGCCGAAAATTCGTCCCATTCACCCTTGAAGCGCGCGCGCCGGGCCTGGGAAAAATAGATGTTGCGCAGGATCACATGGGTCCAGGCGCGCATGTTGGTGCCGGCGATGAAGCGATCGCGCGCCACCCAGGCCTTGAGCATGGTTTCCTGCACCAGATCATCGGCGCCATCGGCACTGCCCGACAGTGAGCGACCAAAGGCCCGCAACTGCGGGATCGCAGCGGCCAGTAGCGCCTTGAATTCGGAATCGCTGAGGGTTTCGGGCGGCGGCGCCAGGCGTGGCGGCTCATTCTCGCCAAGCCGTTCGAGCAGCTCCGACAGCCGATCGGGCAACGGCGCTGCCTCTACTTCGGCAAAGGCAATGCGCAGGAACGTCCCGATGTCGCGCAGATGCGGCGATTGCCCGGCAGCGCCCGGCAGACGCGGATCATTCGGCGTGCGCACTCGGCCTTTGGTTTTCATGACATCCGTCCCCCTTACTGACGCGCTCAACCACCGGAGCAGCCTTTGGTTCCCGCATCAACCGACCGTCGCTTCGGTGGAGTTGAAAAAAAGTGCCTGGGCAATCGCGGCCTTGACCGTGGCCGTGCGGAACGGCTTGGTGATGAGGAAGGTCGGTTCGGGCTTGGCCCCCGTCAACAGGCGTTCGGGAAACGCCGTGATGAAAATCACCGGCAAGGCGCGAATGGCGAGGATGTCGCGCACCGCATCGACGCCGCTGCTGCCATCGGCAAGCTGGATATCGGCCAGCACCAACCCGGGGGGATGGGCGTTGAAGATGGCCAGCGCATCATGCGCCGTGCTGGCAACGCCGCTGACCTGATGGCCGAGATCGAGCACGATCGATTCAAGGTCCATGGCGATGATCGGTTCATCTTCGATGATCAGCACCCGCGTCGCGGTTTCGCGCTCGATCGTCGCCAGCGCTTCGGCAATCAGGTCCATCACATCGTCACCGCTCTGGCCGAGCAGCCAAGCGACATCTTCGTTGGTGAATCCCTCCATGGCGCTGAGCAGCAGCGCCTGGCGCGGCAGCGGCGTGATCGCCGCCAGCCGAGCCGCGGCAGCGCCGGCCGCGCCGATGCCGGGCATCATGCGCGGGGCGGGCGTCCAATGAGACTGGAATGCCTTGTAGAGCGCGAGGCGCGGCGATACATCGGGATCAAGCAGGCTGTGGTCGACGATGACGGCTTCCAGTGTCGCCGCCACTGCGGCATCACCGGCAGCCTGCGTGCCGGTCAGTGCCCGCGCATAACGACGCAGGAACGGCAGATGCGGGGCAATTCGGGCAGCGATTGTCATGACAAGGAACCTTTTGTCCCATACTGCGTTGAAATGGCAGCAAAGGGTAATCGAAATGCAGTCAGGCAGCGCAAATTCAGGACGCACAGCGATAGCTAAACGCGGCAGTTTCCTTTCGGTTCCCCCACTCTCGGCTGTATCGTCGGCCGCGGCAAGTTTTGGCAGCCGCGTGCGTTGTGGGCTGTGATGCCGCTTACCCATGGTCGGCAACCGGTGTTGCCAAGCCCGACGGCCATCCGCCGTCGCCGTGCCGCAGCCGATGCGGCGGTTCTGGCGATAAGGCAAGCCTATACCGATACCCTTATCGAACCGTTGCCCGAAGGCCTCGCCTCCCTGCTGCGGCGGCTTGAGGTACCACATTGACGAGCACAGTCGACAACGAAGCCATCATCGCTGGCCTCCAGCACGAGCTGGCACAGGCGCTCAGCCAACAGGATCGTCTGCGGCGCGAATTGCATCACCGCGTGATGAACAATTTGCAGATCGTCACCAGCCTGTTGGCGCTAACGGCGCGGGATGCCGATGATCCGGCGCTGGTGCGCAGCCTTGCCGATATCACCGCGCGAGTCGACACGCTGACCCGCGCCCAGCACTGGATCTACGAAGACCTGACCCAGCGCGGCGTCGATCTGCGCGCCCTCGTCAACGACCTGTGCACCGGGCTGCAGCGCAGCCTGGTTTGCCAGCGGCATCACCTTGTTCGAATGCGCTGCCTGACGGCGCAGATATATGTCAGCCCCGACATCGCGGTGCCGGCATCGTTCCTGCTGACCGAATTTGCCGGGCTGGCCGCACGCCACGGAGCACCCGGGACCCTGCACATCGCGCTGGCGCTCGCCAAGCGTAATGACCGGATGACGCTGGCCGTCGCCTCGCCGTCGTTCATCGGCCATGATTATCTCGGCAAGCACCCCGACCAACCGGCGGCGCGGCTGATCCTGGGCGTGGTGCGGCAGCTCGATGGCCAGCTCCGCCATGATGGCAACCGCGGCCGCTATGCCGTTTCGTTCGCCGGCTGAGGCGCGATCAACCGCCGGTAAGGCGCTGCCACAGCCGCCCGGTGGCCGCCAGCAAGCCGGTTTCCGTGGTTGGCGGCAAAGTATCGAGCGCGGCAGCGACCGCAGCGGTCATTGCGAGATCACGTTCGGCCGCACCCGACACTTCGGGCACCATGCCTTCACCACTGGCGCTGCTGCGATCGGCAAGATCCTGCGCCCAGGCGCTGAGCAGGGCAAAGCGTTCATCACGCGTGATCGTGGGATCATCGATCACGGCCTGCGGGTGGCGGTAAAAAGCCGCAGGATCACCCAGTACGACATCGAATTCACCGGTTTCGAGGCTGTCGGTCATTGCGGGTTCCTTTTGTGGCTCGGCGCTTCAACGCACCGCCGACGCGAACGTTGCGACAGCCGCGCAAAGCCGCTACCCACCCGCTACACACAACAAGGAAAACTGCATGCGCCCTTCCGGCCGCGCCCCTGACCAGATGCGCACCATCGAGATGATCCCGGGCTTTTCGGCGCACGCCGAAGGCTCGTGCCTCGTCAAGTTCGGCAACACCCATGTGCTGGTCACCGCCAGTGTCGAAGATCGCCTGCCGCCGTGGCTGCGTGGCAAGGGGTCGGGCTGGGTGACGGCCGAATATGGCATGCTGCCGCGTGCCACCCACACGCGCGGATCGCGCGAAGCGGCCAAGGGCAAGCAGTCGGGACGGACACAGGAAATCCAGCGGCTGATCGGGCGATCCTTGCGCGCCGTGACCGATCTCAAACTGCTCGGCGAGCGCCAGATCACCCTCGATTGCGATGTCATCCAGGCCGATGGCGGCACCCGCACCGCGTCGATCTCGGGCGCCTGGGTGGCACTGCGGCTGGCGATCGACGGCATCATGGCCAAGACCCCACTGGCCGGTGACCCGCTGGCGACACAGGTCGCGGCGATCAGCTGCGGCGTCCACGCCGGCCAGCCGGTGCTTGACCTCGATTATATCGAGGACAGCGACGCCGGGACCGATGCCAATTTCGTGCTGACGTCGACCGGCGGCATTGTCGAAGTGCAGGCGACCGCCGAAGGCGCGCCGTTCGACGAGGAAACCCTGTTGCGCCTGCTGCGCCTCGCCCGCATCGGCTGCAACGACGTGTTCGCGGCGCAGTTGAAGGCCACGGGTCGATGAGCCGTCGCCAGCTGCAGCCCGGCCGGCTGGTGCTGGCGACGCACAATCCCGGCAAGGTCGTCGAACTCGCCGAACTGCTCGGGCCGTTCGGGCTCGAAGTGGTGTCGGCGGGCGAACTCGGTCTCGATGAGCCCGAGGAAACCGGGCTGACCTTCATCGCCAATGCCGAACTGAAGGCGCTGGCGGCCGCCAAGGCGAGCGGCTTGCCGGCGCTGGCGGATGACAGCGGGCTGTGCGTCGATGCGCTCGGCGGCGCGCCAGGCATCTATTCGGCGCGCTGGGCGGGGCCGGGCAAGGATTTCAAGGTGGCGATGACGCGGGTACGCGATGCGCTCGACCTTGAAGGGCCGCGCAGCGCGCATTTCATGTGTGCGCTGTCGATCGCCTGGCCCGACGGCCATGTCGAAAGCGTCGAAGGCCGGGTCGACGGGATGCTGACCTGGCCGCCGCGCGGCGACAATGGCTTCGGCTACGACCCGATGTTCATCATGGACGGCAAATCGCGCACCTTCGGCGAGATTTCGCGTGCCGAAAAGGAAGCCGACAACCACCGCGCGCGGGCGTTCGTGCTGTTGCGGCCGCTGCTGCCCCCCGTATCCCCGCCGCGTGGATAGCGTCGGCGCGCCGGTTGCGCTGTACGTCCACTGGCCGTTCTGTGTCACCAAATGTCCCTATTGCGATTTCAACTCGCACGTCCGCGCGACTGTCGATGATGCCGCCTGGTGCGCCGGGCTGATCGCCGATCTGGCGCATGAGGCGGCAAGGCTGCCCGGGCGGCGGCTGGCAAGCATCTTCTTCGGCGGCGGCACCCCCAGCCTGATGCCGCCCGCCACGGTCGCGGCGATCATCGACGCGGCGACAACGCACTGGCCGGCGCTTCCCGATATAGAGATCACGCTCGAGGCCAATCCGTCCTCGGTCGAAGCGGCGCGTTTTGCCGGCTTTGCTGCCGCCGGGGTCAACCGGCTGAGCCTCGGGCTGCAAGCGCTCGATGACGGTGACCTGAAACGGCTCGGCCGCCCGCACGATCTCGCGCAGGGGCTGGCGGCGCTCGCTGTGGCGCAAAAGCATTTCGGGCGGGTCAGTTTCGATCTCATCTACGACCGTCCGGGGATGACGCCCGACACTTGGGCTGCGGAGCTTGGCCGCGCGCTCGGCTTCGGCACCGATCATCTGTCGCTGTATCAACTGACGCTCGAGCCCGGCACGCGCTTCACCGCGCTCCACGCCAAGGGGCAGTTGACGCTGCCCGATACCGAAACCTCCGCCGACCTGTTCGACCTGACCCGCGCAATGACCGCGGCGGCCGGAATCCCGGCCTATGAAGTATCGAACCATGCCCGACCAGGCAGCGAGAGCCGCCACAACATCACCTATTGGACCTATGGCGATTATGCCGGCATCGGCCCCGGCGCGCATGGGCGGCGCCATGGGACGGCGACCGAGCGGTTGAAGAAGCCGGAAGCCTGGCTGGCGGCGGTGCTGGCGCACGGCCATGGCATGGCAAGCGAGCAGGTGCTGAGCGCCGACGAACGTGCCACCGAGGCGCTGGTCATGGGGCTGCGGCTGGGCAGCGGCATCGACGCGGCGGTGTTCCGGGTGCGGACGGGGTTGGCGCTGGGCGATGTGCTGCGCGCCGACCGGGTGGCACGGATCGTGGCGCAGGGGTTGCTCGAACTTGACGAGCGCGGTCTGCGGCTGACGCTGGCGGGGCAGCCGTTTGTCGATGCGGTGCTGAAGGAAATCGCGGCGTAAACCTCACCTCTCCGGCAGGGGGAGAGGTACAAAGCTCAATTCGCAAAGCCCCGCGTCGCCGGTGACACCGTCGTGATTACCCCGCTACCGATCTGCTGCACCTCCAACCCACGTTCGGCAATGTTGCCCGGCGTGAAGCGAAACACGCCATCGATGCCGGCAAAACCTTCGCGGTTCGACAGCGCGGCGCTGGGGAACGGCGCGCCGACCGGCCAATTGCCGGCAATGCTGTTGACCAGCAGCATCGAATCATAGCCGAAACTTGCCAATCGCGACGGGCTCGAGCCGAACTTGCTGCGATAGCGTTCGGCAAGCTTGCGGAAGCGTTCGTCGGGAACCGCGGCAAAGATCGCGCCCTTCAACGCCGCCGCCCGCGCGATGCCGGGTTCGTTGTTCCACAATTCCGTACCGATCAGCGTCACGCTGCCCGGAGGCGCGCCGAATTTGGCCAGCGCCGGCAGGAACTGCCCGGCAACACTGCCCGAATCGGCGATCAACAGCGCCTGGAAAGGCACCGCCGTCGACGCGCCGGTCACCTGCGCGACACTGCCATCGGGGCGGATGGCGGCGCCGCCGGCGGCGCGAGCACGGCTGTCGAACGCCGTGACGCTGCGCGCTGCCGCCTGCATCTTCACCGGATCGCGGGTGTAGTTGACCAGCGCGGTCGAACGGCCACCGGCGGCATCGACAGCGCGCACGAACGCTGTCTGGGCGCGCTGGCCATAGACGCCGGCGGGCACCAGCGCGGCAAAACGGTCGATGCCGCGGCTGCGGGCATAGGCGATGCTGCGCGCGATCGACTGGCCGGGCTGGAAACCCAGGATGTAGACATTGCCGCCCGCCAGGCTGGCATCGTTGGAAAAAGACAGCACCGGGATGCCGCGCGGGCCGGCGGCCGCATCGACGGCGCGGATATCGTTGGCGAGCAACGGCCCCAGGATCAGCCGCGCGCCATCGGCAATCGCCCGGCCTGCCGCATCCCCGGCGCCGGGTGCGGTATCATAGATGCGCAGGTTGACGCGCTTGTCGCCAACATCGAGCAACGCCATGTTGGCGGCGTTGGCGATCGACTGGCCGACAGGCGCATTGGGACCGGTGAGCGGCACGAGCAGCGCGACACGGTTCTGCACCGCTTCGGGCAGCGGCGGCGGCCTGACCGGTTCGGCGGCGACGACCGGCGGCGGCGGCGGTGCCGAAACCACGGGCTTTTTGGGCGTGGCGCAGGCAGAGACGAACAGCGCCGTCCCGATCGCGACCACCGTTGCCAGGCGCGGCGCTTGCCAACCACCGCTGTGACGTTTCAGGATAAGCATGTGCAACCTTTTGACCCGGAAACCGACGAGCCCCCGATTCGCACGGCGGCCCTTGTTCCGGGCCTTTACATCGTTGCGACACCGATCGGCAATCTTGGCGATCTTTCACCGCGCGCCGCCGCCACGCTGGCCGGCGTCGGGCTGATTGCGGCGGAGGACAGCCGGGTCACCGCCAAGCTGCTCCACCATATCGGCGCGCGGGTGCCGATGCTGGCGTATCATGATCACAGCGACGACCGGGTGCGCCAGACGCTGATCGCCCGCGCGCTGGCCGGGCCGGTGGCGCTGGTTTCCGATGCCGGGACGCCATTGATTTCCGATCCCGGTTTCAAACTGGTGCGCGAAGCACGTGCGGCGGGCGTCAACATCGTCACGATTCCGGGGCCTTGCGCCGCCATCGCCGCGCTGACGCTGGCCGGCCTGCCGACCGATCGCTTTTTGTTTGCCGGATTTTTGCCCGCCAAGGCCGGTGCACGAGCGACGGCAATTGCCGAACTGGCGACGGTGCGCGCCACGTTGGTACTCTACGAATCGGGGCCACGGCTAGCAGCGAGCCTGGCGGCGCTCGCGGCCGGGCTGGGCGACCGGGCGGCGGCGGTATCGCGCGAGATCAGCAAGCGTTTCGAGGAATCGGTGGCCGGCAGCCTGTCGGAACTCGCCGCCCGCTATGATGGCGCCCCGCCGCGCGGCGAAATCGTCATCACCATCGCCCCGCCGGCACCGCCGGCCGCGGCCGATGCCGAAACGCTCGATGCGGCGCTGGTCGCAGCGCTGGCCACCGGCAGCGTAAAGACCGCGGTGGCGACGGTGACCGAAGCACTCGGCCTGCCGCGCGCGGTTGTTTATGCCCGGGCTTTACAGTTGCGGGATGGTGATGCCGCCACCTGATCGTGATTCGCGGCGACGCGCCGAAGACAAGGGCCGACGCGCCGAAACCATTGCCGCCTGGTACTTGCGCGCAAAAGGTTACCGAATTCTTGACAGACGCGTGCGCACACGGGTGGGAGAAATCGATATTGTTGCGCGCAAGGGCGATACGCTCGTGTTTGTCGAGGTGAAAGCACGCGCAACGCTCGACAGCGCGATATTTGCACTGCATCCTGCCGCGCGGCGGCGCATCGAGGCCGCGTCACGCGTGCTGGCGCCGCATTATGCCGGCCGCTGCACGACGACGCGAATCGATGCGGTGCTGGTTCGGCCTTGGGCATGGCCGGTGCACATGATCGCAGTGTGGCGGGAGCAATGATGATGGAGTTGAACGAGCTGGGCTTGCTGGATGATGCCGATATCGACCTTGTCGAAGCCGGTATCACGCTTGCCCTTGCCGACCGTCCGTCGGCCGATCCGGCGCGGCTGCGGCGGCTGGTCTCGGGCTGGGCGATTGCACTGCAACGCGACACAACGCCGGTTTCGGGCAATGGCCGGGCGCGGCGGCTGACCGGGCTGATCGCCGGCGAAACCGGGCTGACCGGGGCGACCGAGGATTATGACAACCCCCTGAATGCCGATCTGATCGCGCTGGTCGAACGCGGCCGCGGGCTGCCGGTGGCACTGTCGATCCTGTATGTCGCACTGGCGCGCCGCGTCGGCTGGCGCGCCGATGCGCTCAACCTGCCCGGGCATGTGATTGTCGAAGTTCATGGCGGGGTCGATTCGGCACTGATCGATCCGTTCGACCACGGCATTGGCATCAGCCGCCAACGTGCCGCCGAAATCGCCCGCCACGGCGGCGGCGATCCGGTACCGACGCGCTTCGATCCGCTCACCAACCGGCAATTGCTGGTGCGGCTGATCACCAACCAGGCCAGCCGGGCCCGCAGCGGCGGCGATACGGCGCGCGCGTTGCGGCTGTATGAACGCATGACACTGATCGCGCCGCGGCTGACCAGCCTGTGGTGGGAACGCGCCCGGCTCGAACAACTCCTCGGCCATAACCAGGCGGCGCGCGCCAGCCTGACCGCGATGCTGGAAACAACGCACGAAGCCGCGCTGACCCGGCGCATCCACGCGGCGCTCGCGGCGCTGGCGCGGTCGAACAGCTAGTTTGCCTATTCCGTCATCCCGGGCTTGACCCGGGGCCCCGCTTCTTCTTCTGCTTTGCCACAAGTAAACTGGGCCCCGGGTCAAGCCCGGGGTGACAGTCCTTCATTGCGGATTGGATAACCCCATGACCCTGCGCGTCGCCGTCCAGATGGACCCCATCGAAGCCGTCAACATCGGCGGCGATTCGACTTTCGCGCTGATGCTGGAGGCGCAGAAGCGCGGCCATACCCTCCATCATTATCTCGCCACCGCGCTGTCGGCCGAAAGCGGCCGGGTCCGCGCCCGGGCACGGCCGCTTTCGGTGCAGCCCGAACAGGGCGCGCATTTCGCCTGGGGCGGCGATGCGACGACGATCGATCTTGGCCATGATGCCGATGTCGTGCTGATGCGCCAGGATCCGCCCTTCGACATGGGCTACATCACCGCCACCCATCTGCTCGAGATGGTGCAGGGCGAAACGCTGGTGGTCAACGACCCCGCCGAAGTGCGCAACGCGCCGGAAAAGCTGTTCGTGCTGCGCTATCCCGAGTTGATGCCACCGACGCTGGTGACGCGCTCGCTTGATGAAGCGATGGATTTTCGCGCCCGCCACGGCGCCGTTGTCGTCAAGCCGCTCTATGGCAACGCCGGGACCGCAGTATTCCTCATCGACAAGACCGACGGCAATCTGCCGGCGCTGGTCGAACTGTTCGGCACGGTCTGGAACGAGCCCTTCATGGTCCAGGCCTTCCTGCCGCAGGTGTCGGAAGGCGACAAGCGCATCGTCCTCGTCGATGGCGAACCCGCCGGTGCGATCAACCGCCTGCCCAAATCGGGGGAAATCCGCTCCAACCTCGCCGCCGGCGGCATGGCCAAGCCGACCGACCTGACGCCGCGCGAAGCCGAAATCTGCGCGATCATCGGGCCGGAATTGAAGGCGCGCGGGTTGGTGTTCGTCGGCATCGATGTCATCGCCGGTTGCCTGACCGAGATCAACGTCACCTCGCCGACGGGGATCGTCGCCATCGACCGCTTCAACGGCACTGACACCCCGGCGCGCATCTGGGATGCGATCGAGGCGCGCGCGGCGGCGCGCTGAACGGATACCGATCTTTAGAACAGACTCGCTCATCCCGAGCGAAGTCGAGGGACTTGGCCCAAGCTGGTGCTTGTCCCTCGACTTCGCTCGGGATGAGCGAATTGGATTGCGCAACCGAACTGCAAGCAACGCTCGGCGATAATCCCGCTCCCCGGTGCCGCACCCGGGATGACAGACGCCCCGCGAGTGCTTAAGTCTGCCGAATGCTCACCGTACCCGACGCTCTCGCCCGTCTCGATTCCGCGCTTGCCGCTGCCAGGGCGGCCGGCGCCGATGCCGCCGATGCGCTGTATGTCGGCGATGGCTCGACCAGCGTCTCGGTGCGGCTCGGCAAGCTCGAGGATATCGGGCGCTCCGAAGGCGAGGAAATCGGCATCCGGGTCTTCATCGGCCAGCAATCGGCGAGCGTATCCTCGTCCGACCTGTCGCCCCACGCGCTCGCGACGGCTGCCGAACGCGCCGTCGCCATGGCGCGGCTGGCGCCCGAGGACAAATGGGCCGGGCTGGCGCCTGAGGAACGCCTGTTGAAGGGTCCGCTCGCCGATCTCGATCTCGATGACCCGCATGAACCCAGCGCCGAAACCCTGCGCGATGTCGCCATGGCCGCCGAAGACGCGGCGCGTGCCGTCGAAGGCGTCACCAACTCCGAAGGCGGCGGCGCTTCGGCCGGGCGCGCGGTGACGGCGCTCGCCACGTCAACTGGCTTTCGCGGCGGCAAGTCGTCGACGAGTTTCGGCTGTTCGGCGAGCGTGCTCGCCGGCAGCGGCGGCGACATGCAGCGCGATTACGCCTGGCATTCGGCGCGACACTTCGCCGATCTCGACGATGCCGCGACTATCGGCCAGCGCGCCGGCACCCGCGCCGTGCGGCGGCTCGGGCCGATCAAGCTCGATACCGCGCCAATGCCGATCATCTTCGATCCGCGCATTTCGTCGGGGCTGGTCGGCCATCTGATCGGTGCGATCACCGGCAGCGCGATCACGCGCGGCACCTCGTTCCTCAAGGATGCGCTCGGCACCCAGGTGTTCGACAGCGCCATTACCATCATCGATGATCCGCTGCGGCGGCGCGGCCTGCGCTCGCGCAGCTTCGATGGTGAAGGCCTGTCCGTTGCGCGCACCGCGCTGATCGAAAAGGGCGTGCTCACCGGCTGGCTGCTCGATGCCGCCAGCGCCCGGCAACTGGGGCTGCAACCGACCGGCCATGCCGCGCGCGGCACCTCCGGCCCCCCGGGCGCCGGCGCCACCAATCTGCACATGGAGCCGGGCAGCGTGTCGCCCGCCGGGCTGATCGCCGGGATCAAGCGCGGGTTCTATGTCACCGAACTGATCGGCATGGGGGTCAACGGCCTGACCGGCGATTACAGCCGCGGCGCCTCGGGCTTCCTGATCGAAGATGGCGAGATCACCGTCGCGGTCGCCGAAGTCACCATCGCCGGGAACCTGAAAGACATGTTCAAGGCGCTGACACCGGCGAATGACCTTGTGTTCCGCCACGCGGCGAACGTGCCGACGGTCAGGATCGACGGGATGACGGTCGCCGGTGCCTGAACGCAGCAGCCGCCGCCGCAACGAAAGCGACCTGTCGGTAGCGGTGCGCGCGGCCCATGCTGCCGGCGAACTGGCGCTGCGCCATTTCCACGCCAAATCGGAATGGTGGGAAAAGGCCCCCGGCAACCCCGTCGGCATCGCCGATCTGGAAGTCGACGCCTATCTCAAGGACCGGCTACTCGGGCATCGCCCCGATGACGGCTGGCTGTCGGAAGAATGCGCCGATACCGACGAACGGCTCGGAAAGAGCCGGGTGTGGATCATCGATTCGATCGACGGGACGCGTGATTTCATTCGCGGCCGCACCGGCTGGGCGGTCTCGGTGGCGCTGGTCGAAGCGGGTGAGGTGACCGTCGCGGCGCTCAGTGCCCCGGCGCGCGGGCAATTGTTTGCGGCGCTGAAGGGCCATGGCTCGCAATGCAATGGCAAGCGCCTGCGCGTGTCCGGGCTCGCTAGCCTGCCGGGGATCCGCCTGCCGATCGATGCGGTCAATCTGGCGGCGAGCTTCTGGCCCGAACCCTGGCCCGGCGAAGCGGTGGAAAAGCCCAACAGCCTGGCGCTGCGCATGGCCAAGCTCGCGTCGAACGAAGCCGATGCTTGGGTGGAGGGGCGCAGCATTTCGGAATGGGATGTCGCGGCATCGGCGCTGATCCTCACCGAAGCCGGCGGCACGGTTACCGATCGCGCCGGCTTGCCGCTCGCTTTCAACAAGCCCGTCCCGGTGTTCCATGGCATCGCGGCGGCGACCCCGGCGCTGCACGGCGTGGTGCGCGACCGGCTCGATCATGCCCTCAAGGCGCTGGCGGCGCGTCGTCAGCAGAAGGCAGCGGCGGCAGGTCCAGCTTAGGGATTCCCAGGCGCCTGATCTCGATCTTGGGGCAATGGTCCATGACGACCTGCAACCCCGCCGCTTCGGCGCGCGCCGCCGCTTCGGTGTTGATGACGCCCAACTGCATCCAGATGGCCTTGGCGCCGACCCGGATAGCCTCATCGACGATCGGGCCAACGGCATCCGAGCGGCGGAAAACATCGACGATATCGATCGGCATCCCCAGCTGGTCGAGCGAATCCCAGACATATTCGCCAAGGATGTGCTGCCCGGTGATCGCCGGATTGACCGGGATGACGCGATAGCCCTGTCCCTGGAGAAACTCCATGACGCCATGGCTCGGCCGATCGGGCCGGTCGGAGGCGCCGACCATGGCGATAGTGCGGGCGCTGGTCAGAAGGGCGGCGATGTCGGCGTCGGTGGTGAGGGGCATGTTCACTCTCCTGGTTGTGCTGCACGAACGCGCGGCGGCGACAGAGGTTACAGCCCCACCGTCACCGCCACCCCGCGCGCGATCTCGGCGAACACTTCCGCCTGCTTCCCCGTCCCCGGCTGCCCCGCATCCGACGCGGTGCGCAGCGCGATATCGAGCGGCACGCGCCCCAGGAACGGCACGCCCATCGCTGCCGCCTCGGCCTCCGCGCCGCCATGGCCAAAGGGGTCGCTGGCTTCGCCGCAGTGCGGGCACAGGTAACCGCTCATGTTCTCGACGATGCCCAGCACCCGCACACCGACTTCATTGAACATCGATACCGCCCGTCGCGCATCGATCAGCGCGAGGTCCTGCGGCGTCGAAACGATCACCGCGCCATCGGGCTTCAGCTTCTGCGCCAGTGTCAATTGCACGTCGCCCGTCCCCGGCGGCATGTCGATGACCAGCACGTCGAGCACGCCCCAATCGGCTTGTTCGACCATCTGCACCAGCGCCGAACTCGCCATCGGCCCGCGCCAGACGATGGCTTTGTTGGGGTCGGTCATCATCCCCATCGACAGCGCCTTGATGCCATGGGCCTCGGCCGGCTGGATGCGATTGCCCTCCAGCCGCGCGCGGCCTTCGATGCCGAGCAGCGTCGGCACCGACGGCCCGTAGATATCGGCATCGAGCAGCCCGACGGCATGGCCGGCCCGCGCCAGCGCGACGGCCAGGTTTGCCGCTACGGTCGATTTGCCCACCCCGCCCTTGCCGCTGGCGACCGCGATCAGTTTGCGGATGCCCGCCACCGTCGTCGCCGCCGGCACGGCCCCCGGCGCCGGCGCGCTGCCGCGATCGGCGGTCAGGATGATGCGCGCGGCGTTGACCCCGGCGACGCGGTTGACCGCGACCTCCACCGCGGCCTGCAGGCGTTCGGCTGTCACCCGGTCGAGCCCGTCGACCGACAGTACCAGCCCGACGCTGCCATCAGCCTTGACGACCAGCCCCGCGGCGCGGCCCGATGTCGCAATATCACCGCCGCCCGAAGGGTCGGCCACCCCTTGCAGCGCCGCCGCGACATCATCCTTGAGCGCCATTGTCGTCATCCTTTTCGTTTTCGGCGGGGCAGCGGCAAGTCGTGCCCTCGCAATCCCGGAACGCGACACGTATATAACGTTGGCTTTCACGAAGACGAGACCTGGAAACCGGATGCCCTGGCAAAACAACAATGATGGCGGACCCTGGGGCGAAGGCCCCGACTCCAACCCCGGCAAGGGCGGTGGAGACGGCGACAAGGGTGGGCACGAAGGCAGCAAGCCGGTGCGCGGCGATGGCCCGCGCAGCCCCTGGGGCGACGCACCGGTGCGCAAGCCGCCGGCGTCGCGTTCATCGGGCAACCGCGATTTCGACGATCTGCTGCGCCGCGGCCAGGAAAAGCTGCGCGCCTCGATGGGCGGCGGCGGTGGCGGCAATTCGGGCGGCAGCAGCTTTGATCCGTTCGGCGGCACCAGCTGGATCTGGATCGCCGGTGCACTCGTCGCGGCGTGGATCGCCTTTTCCAGCTTCTATCGCGTCGATGCCCAGGAACGCGGCATCGTGCTGCGCTTCGGGCGCTTTGTCGAAACCACCGATCCGGGGCTGCATTTCAAGCTGCCCTTCCCGATCGATACGGTGCTGCTGAGGAAGGTCGAACAGATCAATTCGGTCGATATCGGTGCCACCGAAGGTTCGGCCGAAAACCTGATGCTGACGGGTGACCAGAACATCATCAACCTCGCCTATGCGGTGCGCTGGAAGATCCGCAACCCCGAGCTTTACCTGTTCGAGCTCGCGGAGCCCGAGCAGACGGTACGCGAAGTCGGCGAATCGGCTATGCGCGCCGAAATTTCCAAGGCAACGCTCAACGATGCCATCGGGCCGCAGCGCGCCCAGATCGCCGAACAGGTGCGCGAACGCATGCAGGAACTGCTCGACAGCTATCGCGCCGGCATCGAAGTGCGCGGTGTCGATATCAAGCAGGCCGATCCCCCCGCCGCCGTCGACGATGCCTTCAAAGACGTGTCGGCGGCGCAGCAGGATGCCCAGCAATATCTCAACCAGTCGCGTTCCTATGCCCAGCAGCTGATCGCCAGCGCGCAGGGTTCGGCAGCGGCCTTCGATGCCGTCTATGCTCAATATCGCCTGGCGCCCGAGGTGACGCGCAAGCGCATGTATCTCGAAACCATGGAAAGCGTGCTCTCCAAGGTCGACAAGACCGTCATCGAACCGGGCAATGTCCAGGCCTATCTGCCGCTGCCTGAAATCACCAAGCGGGCTCGCGCTGCCGATCCGACCGCGGCTGCCGCCAATTCCACCACCGCGTCGGGGAACTGAGCCATGATCCTGCGCAATCCCATCCCCATTGCGGTGGCACTGTTCACCCTTGTCGTCGTCGCGATGGCGACGCTGTACACCGTGCCCGAAACCAAGCAGGCGGTGGTGCTGCGGCTCGGCAAGCCCGAACGCATCGTCAATGCCTATGACGCCAAGGCGGCGTTCGGCACTTCGGGCGCCGGGCTGGTTGCCAAGGTGCCGTTCATCGAAAACGTCATCTTCGTCGACAAGCGCGTGCTCGATCTCGACATGGAACAGCAGACGGTGCTGTCGACCGACCAGCTTCGGCTTGTCGTCGATGCCTTTGCCCGCTTCCGCATCACCGATCCGCTGCGCATGGTGCAGACCGTGGGCACCGAACAGAATGCCGCCGACGCGCTGAAGCGCATTCTAGCCTCCAAATTGCGCAACGAACTCGGCAAGCAGCCGTTCGCTGCCCTGCTCAGCCCCGAGCGCGGCACGCTGATGGACGAAATCCAGACGACAGTGAACCGCCAGGCCAAGCAATATGGCGCCGAAATCATCGATGTGCGGATCAAACGCGCCGATCTGCCCAGCGGCACGCCGCTTGAATCGGCCTATCTGCGCATGCGCTCGGCGCGCCAGCAGGAAGCCGCGACGATCCGCGCCCAGGGGTTGAAGCAGGCGCAGCTCGTCCGCGCCGAAGCCGATGCCAAGGCGGCCAACACCTATGCCGCCAGCTTTGGCAAGGATCCGGAATTCTATGCTTTCTACCGCGCCATGCAGGCGTACCGGACGACCTTTTCCGACAGCAGCTCGACCGTGATCCTGTCACCCAACAACGAATTCCTGCGCGAATTCGAAGGCCGGCGCACCAACCGGTGATCGGAACGATGTTTTTGCGCAACGGCAACGCTTCCGTTCATCGCGGGTTAGGCCTTGCGAGGGCAAAGCGGTGACGATGTTGCCGTCAACCCGCCGTACGCCTTCTGCCTCCCCGGCGCGGGTGGTGGCCCGCATCCCCCATCGTTTCGAAGCCTGAAAGGTTCGCCCCACCGTGCGCATTGCCCGCAGCCTCATCCCGACCGCCCTGATGCTCGGTGGCGCTTTCGCCGCCATCATGCCCGCACAGGCGCAAGCGCCTGTCACCGTGCAGCCGGCGCAGAATGCCACTCCGCCGGCGGTGCCGATCGCTCCGCCGGGCGGCGCGCCACGCAGCTTTGCCGATCTGACGGCACGGCTCACGCCAGCGGTGGTCAATGTCTCGACGACGCAGAAGGTCGCGGTCGGCAAGCTGCGCGGCATCCCGCCCGGCTCGCCGCTCGAAGAACTTTTCCGGCGTTTTCAGGAGCAGCAGGGTGAACAGGGTGAACCGGTCACCCGCGAAGCGACCTCGCTGGGCTCGGGCTTCATCATCGATCCGACCGGCTATATCGTCACCAACAATCATGTGATTTCGGCCGGCGAAGGCAAGGGCGATGCGGTCGTCGACACGATCACCGTCACCCTGTCGGATCGCCGCGAATATACCGCCAAGGTCATCGGCCGCGATCCGTTGACCGATCTGGCGCTGCTCAAGATCGAAGCGGCCGGGTTGCCTTACGTCAAGTTCGGCAACAGCCAGGCGGCGCGCGTCGGTGATTGGGCGATCGCCATCGGCAATCCCTTCGGCCTCGGCGGCACTGTCACCGCCGGCATCGTTTCGGCGGTGCACCGCAATATCGGCTCGGGCCAGTATGATCGCTACATCCAGACTGATGCCAGCATCAACCAAGGCAATTCGGGCGGGCCGCTGTTCGATCTCGATGGCAATGTCATCGGCATCAACACCGCGATCTTCTCGCCCACCGGCGGTAACGTCGGCCTCGGCTTCTCGATCCCGGCCGAACTCGCCAAGCCGGTCGTCGACCAGCTGCGCGCCACCGGCACGGTGAAGCGCGGCTACCTGGGTGTCGCCATCCAGCCGCTGTCGACCGATATCGCCGCCGGGCTCGGCCTGCCCAAGGACAAGGGCGAAATCGTCGCCAGCGTCGAACCCAACGGCCCCGCCGCCAAGGCCGGGATCAAGCAGGGCGATGTGATCGTGCGCATCAACGGCAGCGATGTCACCTATGACAACACGCTGTCCTATGTCGTCGCCAACACGCCGATCGGTTCGAGCGTGCCGATCGAGCTCATCCGTGATGGCCAGCGCCGCACGATTTCGGCCACGATCAGCCAGCGGCCTTCGGAAGCCGTCGTCCAGGCCCGCGCCGGGTTGACCCCCGATGCCACCGAGGACAGCGCCGATGCCAAGTCACCCGCTGCCGAAGCGACCAAGGCGAGCCTGGGCATCACCCTGCAGCCGCTGACCGCGCAGTTGCGCCAGCAGCTGAAGATCCCCGACACGGTGAGGGGGGTCGTCATCGCCGGCATCACGCCGTCGAGCGATGCCGCGACCAACGGCCTGCAACGCGGTGACATCATCCTCCAGATCAACCAGAAGCCGACGACAACGCCGGCCGAAGCCGCCGCCGCCGTCGATGCCGCCCGCAAGGCCGGCCGCGACACGGTACTGATGCTGGTCCAGCGCGGGGTCACGCCGCCGCGCTATATCGGTATCAAGCTGATGGCCGAAAAAGCGAAATAGCCGACAAGGGGAGGGGTTCGCGCCCCTCCCCTTCCGGGTGCGCGGGGGCGCTGACCAATGCCGATGATCAGCGCCAATGGCATCGAATTATACCATGAAGATGCCGGCGACCCGGGCGCGCCGGCGATCCTGCTCATCATGGGCCTGGGCCGGCAAATCATCGCCTGGCCGCCCGAATTCATCGCCGACCTGGTGGCGCGCGGCTTTCGCGTCATCAGCTTCGACAATCGCGACATCGGGCTGTCGACGCACCTCCACGCCGCACCGGTGCGAAATCTTGCTGTCGCGATCGCTGCGCAGCTGGTCGGCCTTCGGCTGACGCCGGCCTATTCGCTCACCGACATGGCGCAGGATGCGCTGGCGCTGCTCGATGCGCTCGGCATTGCGCGAGCGCATGTCGTCGGCGTGTCGATGGGCGGCATGATCGCCCAGATCATCGCCGCGACCGCGCCCGACCGGCTGCACAGCCTGGTTTCGATCATGTCGACCAGCGGCGCGCGCGGTCTGCCCGGTGCCTCGCCAGCGCTGCGGCGCCAGCTCATCGCGCCGCGCAACGATGCCAATGCCATCGCCCACGATATACGTGTGCTCGCACTGACCTCTTTCCCCGATCCGGCGCGTCCAGCGGCGGCCTTTGCCGATTTCGCGGCGAGCAGCCACGCCCGCGCCAGCAACCCGCGTGGGGTGCAGCGGCAACTGCTTGCCATCCTTGCCGATGGCAGCCGTGCCGAACGGCTGGCGCGCATCTCCGTGCCGACCTTGGTCATCCATGGCGCTGCCGACCCGCTGGTGCCGCCCGCTGGTGGTCGCGACACCGCGGCGCGCATCAACGGCGCGCGTTTCGAGCTGATCGAGGCGATGGCGCACGATCTGCCGCCATCACAGCTGCCGCGGCTGGCCGCTCTTGTCGGCGACCATGCGGCGGTGGCCCAGGCTATTGCGGCGGGGGCGGCGGCGGGTTGATCGCATCGTTGACCCGCGCGGCGGTATCGGCAATTTCACCCGGATCGATATTGCCATCGGCGGCGCTGTCGACCATGTCGGCAACGGCATCGGCCGCGGCCCCCGCATCGGGGCCGACCACATCTTCGACAAGATCGGCGATGTCCGCCGCCGGGGTCGGCGCCGGGCGCGCCAGTGCACCTTCACGCGTCAACGCCGCGGTCATGAATCGTTTCCACAGCCGCGCCGGGACGCTGCCGCCGACGACCGAGCCGTTCATCGGGCTGTTATCGTCATTGCCGACCCAGACGCCGACGACCAGGTCTCCGGCAAAGCCGAAGAAAAGCGCATCGCGGTGGTTCTGTGTCGTGCCGGTCTTGCCATAGGTCGGGATCGGAAGCCGTGCGGCATTGCCGGTGCCGTTGCGCACCGCCGATTGCAGCAGTTCGAGCATCGGCCCGCGCGACGGCCAGGGGGTCAGGGCATCGGCGGCGGACTTGACCGTCGCCAGCACGCCGGTCTCACGGGGTTTCATCAGCCCGGTTGCCGTCACCGGCCGGCTGCCGCGCGCCACCGCCGCATAGGCTTCGGTCATTTCGATGAGCGTGATCGGCGAGGTGCCGAGCGCCATCGCCGGATATTCACTGATCGGCGCCGTGATGCCGAGCTTGCGCGCCTGCTCGATTACCGCCGGAATGCCGACCTGTTGCGCCAGCCGCACCGCAACCACGTTCGACGACGCGGCAAAGGCGGTGGCGAGGCTGATCTGGCCGCGATAGCGGTTGTCGTCGTTCTTGGGGGCATAATCGCCGATCTGGATCGGGTTGTCCTCCACCGTGTCGCCCGGCCGCATCCCGGCATCGAGCGCCGCCAGATAGACGAACAGCTTGAACGACGACCCCGGCTGGCGCTGCGCCTGGGTGGCGCGGTTGAAGCTCGACGTCTTGTAATCGGCACCGCCGACCAGCGCGACCACCGTGCCATCGAGGCGCATCGCCACCAGCGCCGCCTGGCCGACGCCGGCCGGACGACCATAGATCAGCGCGTCCTTGACCGCCCGCTCGGCTTCCGCCTGCAAATCATGATCGAGCGTCGTCTTGACGATGACATCGCCATAGCCTGCCTCGGGCAGTGCGGCGCGCGCTTGCGGCAGCACCCAATCGGCAAAATAGCTGCCCGTCGGCAGCGACTTGCGCCCCGGCGTATAGCGCGCCGGGCGCGCCTTGTCGGCTTGCGCCTGGGTTATCGCCCCGGTTTCGACCATGGCAGCGAGCACCAGCCGACCGCGTTCACGGGCATTTTCGAGGTGACGACTGGGCGCCAGCCGCGACGGTGCCTGCACCAGCCCCGCCAGCATCGCGGCTTCGCCCAGCGTCAGCTTTTCGGGTTCGGTATCGAAATAGACGCGCGCCGCGGCGCGAATGCCATAGGCGCCATCGCCGAAATAGACGCTCGACAGGTAGCGTGACAGGATCTCGTCCTTGCTCAGCCGCGCCTCGAGCCAGAGCGCGATGATGACTTCCTGCAACTTGCGCTTGATGCTGCGATCGGCCGACAGGAAACTCGTCTTGGCGAGCTGCTGCGTCAGCGTCGAGCCGCCCTGCGTGACGCCGCCGGCCTGGACGTTGCGGGTCAGCGCCCGGGCGATGCCGCGCGGGTCAATGCCGATATGGTCGTAGAAACGCCGGTCCTCGATGGCGATCAGCGCGGCGGGGACATAGTCGGGCAGCCGCGCGATCTCGACCGGTTCTTCCTTGTAGTCGCCGCGCCGCGCGATCGGTCGGCCGCCACTGTCGACGAGCACCAGCGAGGGCTTTTCCGACGGTTCGAGCGCCCGGCCGAGCGGCGCCGACAGCGTCAGCCAGATGACCAGCGCGATGACCAGCCCGACAAAAACCGCCAGCCCGGGAACGACAAAGGGCCGGACCTGCTGCCAGCGACTGCGCGGGCCTGAGTCCATTGCGGTCAGATCCGGCGCCTCGTTCATGCGCGCTCCCGCGTGGCGCTGAACCGGATCGCGGTTTCGCGCTGGGTGACGTAGTTCAATTCCCAACTGTCGCGCGCCATGAACACCGGTGCGCCATCGCGATCTTCGGCCATCGCCGGGCGATTGTCATCGATAAAGCGTTTCAGTTCCGCCGCTTCCCCGCTGATCCAGCGCGCGGTTTCATAAGGGCTCGCTTCGAAGCTGGCGGCGACGCGATATTCGGCTTCGAGCCGCGAGATGAGCACTTCGAGCTGCAACTGCCCGACGACACCGACGATCCACTGGCTGCCGATCACTGGCTTGAACAATTGCGTCACGCCTTCTTCGGCCATGTCGGTCAGCGCCGTGCGCAGCTGCTTCGATTTGGTCGGGTCGCCGAGCCGCACGCGGCGCAGGATTTCCGGCGCAAAATTGGGGATGCCGGTGAAGACGACATCGTCCTTTTCGACAAGGCTGTCGCCGACCCGCAGCACGCCATGGTTGGGGATACCGATGATATCGCCGGCAAAGGCTTCATCGGCGATCTCGCGGTCCTGGGCGAAGAAGAAGATCGGCGAGTTGATCGCGATCGACTTGCCAGTGGCGACTTGGCGCAGCTTCATGCCGCGGCGGAACTTGCCCGACGCAATGCGCAGGAAGGCGATGCGGTCGCGGTGCTGCGGGTTCATGTTCGCCTGCACCTTGAACACAAAACCCGACACTTGCGGGTCGGCGGGGTCTATCGGCGATGACTCGCCGCCGCGCTGTGCCGGCTGCGGCCGCGGGCTCGGCGCGAATTCGGCGAGCGCGTCGATCAGCGCTTCGACGCCGAAGTCCTTCAGTGCCGATCCGAACAGCACCGGGGTCAGCGCGCCCTTGCGATACAGATCGGCATCGAGCGTCGCATAGCCGCCGAGCGCCAGCTCAGCCTGGTCGCGCAGGCGCTGTGCGATCGGGCCGCACAGCGTGTCGATCAATGGATCGTCGAGGCCGCTGGTCTGCACCGTCTCGCCGGCGGCGTTGGTGCCGGTGCCATCGGGCTTCAGGAACTTGTGGGTTCGAAGGTCATACAGCCCCTTGAACTCGCCCCCCATCCCCGCCGGCCAATTCAGCGGCGCGACATCCAATGCCAGCATGTCCGACACTTCGTCGAGCAGTTCGAACGGGTCGCGGCCTTCGCGATCGACCTTGTTGATGAAGGTGATGATCGGCACGTCGCGCAGCCGGCAGACTTCGAACAGCTTGCGCGTTTGCGCCTCGATCCCGCGCGCCGCATCGATGACCATGACAGCCGAATCGACCGCGGTCAGGGTGCGATAGGTGTCTTCGGAAAAATCCTCGTGCCCCGGCGTGTCGAGCAGGTTGAAGACGATGCCGTTACGCTCGAAGGTCATCACACTCGACGTCACCGAAATGCCGCGCGCCTGTTCGATTTTCATCCAGTCCGACCGGGCACGGCGGTTCTGCCCTCGCGCCCGCACTTCGCCGGCGGCATGGATCGCGCCGCCGAACAGCAGCAGTTTTTCGGTCAGCGTCGTCTTGCCGGCGTCAGGATGCGAGATGATCGCAAAGGTGCGCCGCTGGGCCGGGATGCTCATTCGGAAAGGGCGCGCGCTGGCATCATGACACAGCCGCTTTGGCAGGGCGCGCGCCGCGGCGCAATGGGGACGATGGCGCCGCAACGCGCCTGGGCACGACAGAATGCATTGCGGCAGCGACAGACCGAGTCGTGCGCCCTCTGGGCAGATTCGTGCTTTCGGGTTATCATTCGGTCTTCGGGGGTGTTGAGGAATCCGCATTGCGCATCAAGGCGTTCGCTGTACTGGCGTTGGTTTCCGGGCTGGGCGCTGCTGCGCCGGCAACGGCTGCCAGCCTCTACACGGTGCCGAAATATGCCGCGATCCTGATAAACAGCGCCGATGGCGAGGTGCTTTATGCCCGCCAGGCCGATGCGCCGCGCTACCCCGCCTCGATTACCAAGGTCATGACGCTGTATGTCGCCTTCGAGGAATTGCGCGACGGCAATATCCGCGAAAGCGACATGATCCGCATCTCGACCGCCGCTGCCCGCCAACCGCCATCCAAGCTCGGGCTGAAGCCCGGCGCCAAGATCAGCGTACGCGAGGCGATGGGCATCATCGCCACCAAATCGGCCAATGACCTGGCGGTCGCGCTCGGCGAATATATCTCGGGCAGCGAAAGCCAGTTCGCAGCGCGGATGACGCAGACGGCGCGGCGGATCGGCATGTCGCGCACTACCTTCCTCAACGCCTCGGGCCTGCCGGCCGTGGGTCATATGACGACCGCGCGCGATATCGCCACCCTGTCGCGCGCCGTGATCCGTGATTTTCCCAAACGCTACCCGATCTTCAGCCAATCGACCTTCGAATATGAAGGCCAGCAGATCGCCAGCCACAACCATCTGCTCAAGGGCAATATCGGCGTCGATGGCATCAAGACCGGCTTTACCAATGCCGCCGGCTTTACCCTGGCCGCTTCGGCAGCGCATGATGGCGTGCGGCTGATCGCGGTGGTGCTCGGCGGGCCGAGCCGGATGCTGCGCGACAATAATGTCACCGATCTGCTCGATACCGGTTTCGATGTGCTGACCCGGCGTTCGCGCGGCGAAAACACCACCGTCGCTGCGAATTTCGCCGAGCCCGATGATCTGTCGGATGCGATGATGGACCGGATCGCGAGTGAATCGCCGTCCGCCGATGGCCTGGTGCTGACGACGCCGACGATGAATGCGGCCGCCGCGCGCACCCCGGCGCGGCCGTTGCAGTGAAGCTGTCGCGCGCGTGAGGCGCAGCATCCTTTCGGGCGCGGAGTATTTGTGAGGCGTAGCATCCTTTCGGGCGCGGAGTATTTGTGAGGCGCAGCATCCTTTCGGGCGCGCCCTGGGAATCCCTTGTCGGCTATGCGCGCGCCGTCGTCAGCGGTGATTTCGTCTTTGTCGCCGGCACGGTCGGGCGCGACCCCGCCACCGGCGTGTTGCCCGACAACGTCTCCGACCAATGCGCCAACGCGCTGGCCATCATCAGCACAGCGCTGGCCGATGCCGGAGCGAGCTTTGCCGATGTCGTGCGCGTTACCTATTATCTGCCCGACCGCGTCGATTTCGAGCCGTGCTGGCCACAATTGCGTGCCGCATTCGGCGCCAATCCGCCCGCCTCCACGGTGATCTTCGCCGATCTCATCGATCCCGCGATGAAGATCGAGATCGAAGTCACCGCCCACCGCCCGCGCAATTAGACACTGGTTTCACAGCAATACCTCGCCTAGCCTTGGCACAGGGGGAGACGGGCATGCTGATACGCAAGGCGGAGCGCGTGGTGCGCACATGGCATTCCGACAGCCGCGTCTGGGACCGGCTCGAGCCCCGCGCCGGCGACATCATCGTCTGCACCGCCCCCAAATGCGGCACGACCTGGACCCAGCGCATCGTCTCCATGCTGTTGCTGCAATCACCGGCGCCGGTGCCGGTCATGCAGATGCATCCCTGGCTCGATGCGTTCTTCATTCCGCACGACATGGTCTTGCCCATGCTCAACGCGGCGCCGGAACGGAGGATGCTGAAAACCCATCTGCCGTTCGATGCCATGCCGTTTCACGACGACACGCTGTACATCCATGTCGCGCGCGATCCGCGCGATGCCTGCATGTCGTATCACAACCACGAAAACGGCCTCACCGATCATGCCCTGGTGGCGATGGACGCGCAGGGCATGGCCATTCCGGAAATTGCCGCCCCCTATCCTCGACCGCTCGCCGACCGCCACGATTTTTTCCGCCGCTGGCTGCGCGATCCTGCCTTTGCGCCCTTCGATGACTGGACCTGTGCCGAATACTTCGAACTGCAACGCAGCTATTGGGCGGTGCGGAACCAGCCCAATGTGCTGATGGTGCACTATAATGATCTGAAGACCGATCTGGACGGCGAAATGCGCCGGATCGCGGCCTTCATCGGGGTGGAAACCCCCGCCGCGCTCTGGCCCGAGCTTGTCGAAGCCGCTGGTTTCGCCGCCATGCAGCGCGATGGCGATGCCATTCTCGGGATGGCCGCCCAAAGCTGGAAGGAAGGCGGCAAGACCTTCATGCACAAGGGCACCAACCACCGCTGGCGCGAAGTGCTGACCGATGCCGATATCGCCGATTATGATGCCGCCGCCAGCGCCGGAATGACACCGGCAATGCGCGCCTGGGCCGAAGCAGGCACGCGGCTTGCCGGCGATCCCACCACCATGGCAGATTAGGGCTCGACAGATGTTGCAGTGGCGTATCGGCGCGGTAACCGTCACGCGCGTCGTCGAGATGGACTTTCCGGCGCCCTATCATCCGCAGTATTCGCTGTTGCCCGCCGCGACCCCCGAGGCACTGCGCGAAATGCCGTGGCTCTATCCCGATTTTGTCGATGCCGATGGCACGCTGAAACTGTCGATCCATGCGCTGCTCGTCGAGGCGCCCGGGCTGCGGCTCGTCGTCGATACCTGCATCGGCAATGACAAGCCGCGCAACCTCATCCGCCAGCAGGTGCTTTCAACGCCGTTTCTGGCGCGCATGGCCGAAGCCGGCTGGCCGCGCGACAGCGTCACGGCGGTCGTTTGCACCCATCTCCATGTCGATCATGTTGGCTGGAACACGCTGAAGGTCGGCGACAAATGGGTGCCGACTTTCCCCAACGCCCGCTACCTCATCGGCCGGGTAGAACATGACTATTGGAGCGCGGCCGACGATGACAACCAGGCCGAGATCATGGCCGATTCGGTCACGCCGATCTTCGCCGCCGGCCTCGCCGACCTCGTCGAGATGGACCATCGCCTGTCCCCCGAAGTCCGGCTGATGCCGACCACTGGCCATACGCCCGGCCATGTCAGCGTCGTCATCGAAAGCGAAGGCGAGACCGCGATCATCACCGGCGACATGATGCACCACCCCTGCCAGATCGCCCATCCCGAATGGGCAGTGCGCTTTGATGAGGACGGCGACGCGGCAGCAGCGACCCGGCATGATTTCGTGCGTCGCCACGCCGATACACCGGTGCTGATCATCGGCACGCATTTCGCCGGCCCGACCGCGGGGCATATCGTGGCGGATGGCGAGCGGTGGAAATTCAGCGCCTGAGCCGCCCGCTCAGAAAACCGAATAGCCGCCGTCGATCGGCAGCATGACGCCCGTGATGAAATCGGCGGCAGGGCTGGCAAGGAAGACCGCCGCGCCGGCGCATTCATCGGCTTCGCCCCAACGTGCCGCCGGGGTGCGCGCCATCAACATCGCGTTGAAGCCTTCCCAGGCCGGATCGGTGCGGGCCACGGCGGTCATTTCGGTGGCGATCCAGCCCGGTGCGATGGCGTTGACCTGAATATTGTGGACGGCGAGTTCGATCGCCATCGATTTCGTCAACTGCACGATCGCCCCCTTGGCGGCGCTGTAGGACGGCAGCGCCGCCGCGCCGAAGATCGACGTCATGCTGGCGAGGTTGATGATCTTGCCGCGCTTGCGGGTCAGCATCGATTGCGCAGCGATCTTCGACAACAGGAACGTCGCATCGAGATGCGTGGCAATGGCGTTGTCCCAGCCGCTTTCGCTCTGGTGCAGGATACCGCCGCTGACATCGACGCTGCCGGCGTTGTTGACGAGGATATTGATGCCGCCAAGGCCGGCTTCGACATCGGCCATCACGCCGGCCAGCGTGTCGCGCCTGGTCACATCGAGCGCCAGGGCCATCGCCGGAACGCCCATGGCCTGCAATTCGGCGAGAACGGCGGCGTTCTTTTCGGGATTGCGCGCCAGCACGGCCACCGATGCGCCCGCGCTGGCAAAACCCAGCGCAATCGCGCGGCCGATGCCGCCATTGCCGCCGGTGACGACCGCGACGCGGCCGGTAAGATCGAACGAAGGCGCGCGGAAGGTCATCGGTTATCCCGTCATTTGCTGCCCGAAAATGCTGCGCTCAGGGCTTGGTGAACCGGTAATAGAAGCGATCGGTCTTGCCCCGCACCGCCGCGTCGAACACCAGAGTCTCGGGATTGTCCCCCGCCGTCCGCAACACCGGCACTTCGCCGGCGAACTTGAACCCGGCCTTTTCGAAATCGGCGCGCACCAGTGCCGGGTCGATGCGGTGGGTCTTGTCGGCCTGCAGGCGCGGGTCCATGCCGGCGACGCCGACATGATCGATTACGATCACCGTGCCGCCCTTTTTCATCGCCTTGAACAGCCGCGCGTTGAACGCCGCGGGGTCCATTTTCGGAAATTTGAACTTTTCCGATGACCAGTAAAGGTCATGATAGGTCAGGTGCAAGAAGGCGGCGTCGAGCCTGGCCGGGAACACCGCATCGCCGGGCAGCGACTTGACCAAAGTCACATTGGGCTGGCGCTTGACCAGTGCGTCCCAGGCGGCGAGCGCCTTGGGGTTGTCGAGAAACGCCGGTGGCTCGATGGCGAGCACCCGGCCCTTGGCACCGACGCCGCGGCCGAGCAATTCGCTGTAATAGCCGGCGCCAGGCATCACATCGATGACCGTCGCGCCGGCCTGGATCCCGCTGGCGGCGAGCACTTCAGCCGGCTTGCGCCTGGCATCCTGCGCCGTCAATTCGGCCGGGCGACTACCGAGATCGACCGGCGCCATCGGCTTGGCGAGCACGGGAGTCGCCAGCACGACAGCAAGCAGGGCAGCGCGCAGCATCGGCTTCACCATCGCCGTCTCTCCCTTACATCCCGCGCTTGGGCTTGCTGAAAATCTCGATGACATCGGCTTCGAAGCTGTCGAGGCTGTCGGCCTTGAAATCGGGGTCGAAGGCCGGAGCATCCCAGCGGTCGACCAGCTTCACCGCGGTGTCGAACCACGGTTCATCCTTGAACCGGTCGCGCGCATCGCCCGATTTGCCGAGATATTCGTAGTAATATTTGCCCTGGAAATCCTGGTGCCACTTGATCGTATGGTACAGGTCATCCGAGACATAGGGCTTCAAGATCTCGGCCGCGATGGCGCCGTGATTGGGAATGCTCATCAGCTTGCCGATGTCATGGCACAGCGCCGCCACGACTTCCTCGGTCGTCGCGCCGTCCTGCCGCGCCAGCGTCGCCGTCATCAGGCTGTGAGCGAGCTGGTTGGCGCCGAAGCCGACCTCGATCGCTTCCAGCCGGCGCAGCGATTCCATGATCTGCTGCGGCGCCGCCGATACCTGGTGCTTGCCGTGTTCGCGGGCGATGTGCCCCCAATCCTCGGCGGTCCCTTCGAGCATGGTCGTGAACATCGACTCAGGCCTTTCCTGCATGAACGGCGCGATAGTGCGTCCGCAGCGTGACTTTATCAATCTTGCCCGAGCCCAGCTTGGGCAATTGCTCGCCGGTCATCCACAACCGCGCCGGCACCTTGAAGGCGGCAAGGTCGCGCTTGACGAAATCGAGCAGGGCGTCGCCCTCCAGTTCGGCACCGGGCTTGGCAAAGACGACCGCGCCGACGATTTCCCCCAGCCGCTCGTCGAGCAAGCCGAAGACGCTGACTTCGGCAACCGCCGGATGGGCATAGAGCGCGGCTTCGACTTCCTGGCAGCTGATGTTCTCGCCGCCGCGGATGATGATGTCCTTCTTGCGATCGACGATGAACAGATAGCCTTCCGCGTCGAGATAACCGAGGTCGCCCGAACGGAACCAGCCATCGCCCGGGAAGGCCGCCAGCGTCGCTTCGGGCTTGTTCCAGTAACCGCGGCAATTGCACGCCGAGCGGATGCAGACCTCGCCGACCTGGCCAACGGGCAGCCCGGCGCCAACGGGGCCGTCACCATTGTCGATGCGCAGTTCGACGAGTGGCGGCGAGGCGCGCCCGGTGGAGGCCGGCTTGGCGAGATAATTGTCACGGAAATTGCCAGCGCCGACGCCATTGGTCTCGGTCAGGCCATAGCCCTGCACCGGGCTCTTGCCAGGCAGCGCCTTGCCGAGCCGGTCGACATGTTCGGGCGGCCGCGGCGCGCCGCCGCTGGCGATATCGACGAGCGACGACAGGTCGTATTTGTCGCGATCGGGGTGCTGCATCATCTCGAGGCTCATCGTCGGCACCCCGACGAAATAGGTGCAGCGTTCCTTTTCGATGAGCCGCAGCGCCTCACCGGCATCCCATTTGTGCATGATGATCATCTTGCGGCCGATGGCGACCGAGACGAGCAGCACCGGCACCGAGCCGGTGATGTGGAACAGCGGCACGTTCAAGAGCATCACCTGCTGGTCGGCAGGCTTGACCCCGGCTTCGGCCGACAGCTGCAACAGCGCCAGTCCGGCGACGAGATAGTTCATCGCCCCCGAGACGATACCGCGATGCGTCGAAACCGCGCCCTTGGGGCTGCCGGTCGACCCCGAGGTGTACATGATCGTCGCGTCGTCCTCGGGCGCGATCTCGGGCAGGTACCAGGTGGTTTCGGGGGACAATGTCAGTTCGTCCTCGACCCGGACGATGCCGAGTTCGGCGGCGACTTCGGCCGAGGTGCGCACGCTCAATACCGTCGTATGGCATTTCAGGCCGGCAATGCGGCGGGCGCGTTCTTCATCGACGATGGCGAGGCGGGCGCCCGAATCGCGCAGGCCGTAATCGAGCTCGTCCGCCGTCCACCAGGCGTTCATCGGGATGGCGATGGCGCCCAGATGCAGGATGGCGATGAAGCTGGTGATCCATTCGGGATAGTTGCGCATCGCGATGGCGACGCGATCGCCCTTGGCGATGCCGTGGCGGTGCTGGAGCATCGCCGCCATCTTCAGCCCGCGCGCATGGACATCGCCGAAGGTGTAGCGTTCCTCGCCGAACACGAGGAATTCGCGCGGCGCCTGCACCGCGAAGAAAAAGGCGAAGAATTCGCGCATCGATGGCGGCGCGGCGCTGAACACCGGCAGGCTGGCGCCGCGCACCGTCGCGGTGCCGACTTCCAACTGGCTGCCCGGGCCGGTGATGGCGGTGACGGCGGCATCGATGGCGGTATCAAGTGCGGACTTCATGGCATTTCCCCGGGCGTGAACGAGCGGCTGCCCCCGCTTCTTGTTGATGCAATATTGGCCATGGCGCGGCGCGCTTGGCAATCGTGCCGCGCCAGTTCTGGCGGTTTTGTCCGGCGCTTCGTCTCAATAGCCCATCAGGCGCGCCATCCGGTCACCGTGAAAGGCGATGTCGCCAAAGGTTTCCTGGGCGGCGCGGGCGCGCTTCATGTAGAAACCGATGTCGAAATCGTCGGTCATGCCGATGCCGCCGTGCATCTGCACAGCTTCGTTGGTGGCAAGCTTGGCGACTTCGCCCGACTTGGCCTTGGCGAGGCTGGCGAACAGCGTGGCGCGATCATCGGCTTCATCGAGTGCGGTGAGCGCACGCAGCGTCGCCGAGCGGGCGAGTTCGACTTCGCAGAACAGGTGCGCGGCGCGGTGCTGGAGCGCCTGGAAGGTGCCGATCTTGACTCCGAACTGATCGCGCTGCTTGAGATAATCGACGGTGCGGGAAAAGCTTTCGGTGCTCACCCCGAGCATTTCGGCGGCAAGGCAGGCGCGCCCGGCATCGAGCACCTTCTCGAGAATGGCGAAACCGCCGCCGACGGCGCCGAGCACATCGGCGCCATCGACCTGGACATCATCGAGGGTGATCCGCGCCGCGTTGCGGCTGTCGATCATCGAGCGGCGTTCGGTGGTGATGCCGTGCGCCTTGGCATCGACGAGGAACAGCGTGATGCCGTCCGGGTCCTTGCCATCACCCGACGTACGCGCCGCGACGATCAACGTGTCGGCGACATGGCCATCGAGCACGAACCTCTTGGTGCCGTTGAGCTTGAAACCATTGCCCGATGGCGTCGCCGTCGCTTCGACCAGCGCCGGTGCGTGCCGCGCGGCTTCATCGGCAGCGAGCGCGAACAGCCGCTTGCCCTCGGCGATGAGCGGCAGATACGTCGCCTGCTGCTCGGGCGAACCGCCCGCCACCAGCGCCGTCGTGGCAAGGATGCCGGTGCTGAGCATCGGCGCCGCGCTAAGATTGCGGCCCATGGCTTCCATGATCAGCCCGGCCGCGACATGGCCGAAACCGGCGCCGCCATGCGCTTCGGGCACCAGCACCCCGGCAAAGCCCATCTCGGCCATCTTGGCCCAGGTGCCGCGGTCGAAGCCGGTCGCATCGGCGGTGTCGCGCAGGGTGCGGTGCTGCGCGACGGGGGCTTCGGTCTTGAAGAAACCGTCCGCCGAATCGCGGATCATCTTCTGGTCGTCGGTGAGCACTAGGGCCATGTTCTTCTTCCTTCTCCCCTCCCGGCACGGGAGGGGTCGGGGGTGGGTTCCTGGGTCAATCGCAGCCGGGCCGGGTTAGCAGGCACTGCCACCCCCAGCCCCTCCCGTTCCGGGAGGGGAGCGGTTACGCCCCCGGCAATTCCAGCACGCGCTTGGCGATGATGTTGAGGTTGATCTCACTCGTGCCGCCCTCGATCGAATTGGCGCGGCTGCGCAACCAGGCACGGGCGACATCGCCTTCGCCTTCACCCGGACCTTCCCAAGCCAGCGCATCCGAACCACCGATGCTCATCATCAGCTGCATCCGGTCCTTGTTCAATTCGGTGCCGTAATATTTGAGCATCGACGACAACGCGCCGACCCCCTGCCCGGCCTTGGCCTCGTCCTTGACGCGCTCCATGGTCAGCGCGAACGCCCAGGCGTTGATTTCATGGCGGACGATATCGGTACGCAGCCCCGTATCGGCGAGGATCGCGGCATCCAACCCGATCTGGCGCTTGGCGATCTGCGAGAGGCTGTCACGCCCGCCACCACCCGTCGATTCGCTGCCGCCGATCATTTCGCGTTCGTGGGTGAGCAGATATTTGGCGATGTCCCAGCCCTTGCCGGCGACCCCCATCAGATTTTCGGCCGGCACCCGCACATTGTCGAAGAATGTCTGGCAAAACGGCGAGGCGCCCGAAATCAGCTTGATCGGCGACGTCGATACACCCGGGCTCGCCATGTCGAACAACAGGAACGAAATGCCGAGATGCTTGGCCGCCGCCGGGTCGGTGCGCACCAGGCAGAAAATCCAGTCGGCCTTGTCGGCATAGCTCGTCCACACTTTGCTGCCGTTGACGACATAATGGTCGCCATCGAGCACCGCCGAGGTGCGCAGGGAGGCAAGGTCGGACCCGGCGCCAGGTTCGGAATAGCCCTGGCACCAGCGGATTTCGCCGCGGGCGATGCGCGGCAAATGCTCTTTCTTCTGGGCTTCATTGCCATATTTGAGCAGCGCCGGCCCGAGCATCCAGATACCGAACGATGACAGCGGGGAGCGCGCGTTGATCGCACGCATCTCGCTCGCCAGCACCTTGGCCTGCGCGCCGGTCAACCCGCCACCGCCATATTCGGCCGGCCATTCGGGCACCGTCCAGCCCTTGGCGCCCATGCGGTCGAGCCACAGCTTTTGCGCGTCGCTGGTATATCTGGCCTTGCGCCCGCCCCAGCAGATATCGGCATCGCGGGTAATCGGGGTGCGCATTTCGGCGGGGCAATTCTGTGCCAGCCAGTCACGCACTTCGGCGCGGAAGCCTTCGAGATCGGTCATGCCATGCTCTCCCCATTGGCGTTCGTTCGTTGCCGCTTTATGGTGCGACTTGCCGTTAACGGCAACTGGCAAAAGGTCATCGCCCGCGTGTTGCACACCCTTCCCGATTTTGCGCAGGTTGCCATCGAATTCGCCCGGCTGCCGCTGCGCCCGGATGTTTTCACGATTGCGCCGTTCGAAGCCTTCGGCACCCTGCTCGGGCCATTCTCGCTGCGCTGGTACAGCCTGTCCTACATCGCCGCGATCCTGTGCGGCTGGTGGCTGCTTGCCCAGATGATCAAGCAACCCGGATCACCGATGACGGCGACCAATGTCGATGATTTCATCACCTGGGCAACGCTCGGTGTCATCCTCGGCGGCCGGCTTGGCTATGTGATCTTCTACAATCCGGCGCAGTATATGGCCGATCCGATGGCAATCTTCCGCGTCTGGGATGGCGGCATGTCGTTCCACGGCGGCTGTTTCGGCGTGATTCTGGGCTGCTGGGGCTTTGGCCTCGCCAACAAGGTGTCGGGGCTGCGGGTGCTGGATTATGTCGCCACCGTCTCGCCGCTCGGGCTGGGCTTCGGGCGGCTGGCCAATTTCGTGAATGGCGAGCTCTGGGGCCGGCCGACGGGCAGTGACTGGGGCATCATCTTCCCCGATGCCGGGCCGGAGCCGCGCTACCCGTCGCAATTGTTCGAATTCGCCCTCGAAGGCGTCGTGCTGATGACTATCCTGACCACCTTGTTCTGGGCGACGCGTGCGCGCTTCCGCCCCGGGCTTTTATCGGGCGTCTTCGGCATCGGCTATGGCGCGTCGCGCTTCATCGTCGAATTCTTCCGTGAACCCGATCGCCAGCTCGGCATCCTGCCGTCGGGGCTGACCATGGGGCAGACGCTGACGTTGCCGATCATCCTTGTCGGGCTGCTGCTGGTCATCAACGCGTTGCGCCGGCCGGCCACCCCCCAGCCGGCATGACCGATCTTGCCAGCACGCTGCGGGCCCGCATCGTGGCGGACGGGCCGCTACGCCTCGATGCCTGGATGGCGGCGTGCAATGCCCATTATTACGCCACGCGCGACCCCTTCGGCGCCGCCGGCGATTTCACCACCGCCCCCGAGATCAGCCAGATGTTCGGTGAAATGGTCGGCGGCTGGATCGGCGACCTGTGGCTGCGTGCCGGATCCCCCGAAGTGCGGTTGGTCGAGCTAGGCCCCGGGCGCGGCACCTTGATGGCCGATGCGATGCGGGTCGGCATGCGGCTGCCGGGCTTTGCCGATCGCGTCGCGCTGGCGCTCGTTGAAACCAGCCCGGTGCTGCGCCGCGTCCAGGCCGAACGCCTGCAGGCAGACTGGCATGACAGCCTCGACGATGTGCCCGACGACCGGCCGCTGATCGTCATCGCCAATGAATTCTTCGATGCCCTGCCGATCCGCCAGGGGCTGGGCGATGGCAGCGAACGCGCTGTCACCATCACCCCGACGGGCTTTGCCGCCACCGAAATCGCCGCCCCGGGCCTGCCCGCCGGCGAGATCTGCGAAACCGGCATCGCGCTCGCGACCCGCATCGGCGAACGTCTTTGCCGCCGCGGCGGTGCCGCGCTGGTCATCGATTATGGCTATGCCGAAGGGCCGGCGCCCGACACGTTGCAGGCGCTGCGCCGCCATGACCATGCCGACCCCTTTGCCGATCCGGGCCAGGCCGATCTGACCGCGCATGTCGATTTCGCCGCGCTGGCGACAGCGGCCGGCCCGGTGCGGAGCTGGGGGCCGGTAGCGCAGCGTGTCTGGCTCGCCCGGCTCGGCATCGACGCGCGCGCCGCCGCGCTCTCGGCGCGTGCAACCCGGCCACAGGCAGCGCAGATCGCCGCCGCGCTGGTGCGCTTGACGGCGCCGACGCAAATGGGCGTATTGTTCAAGGCAATGGCGTTTTCGGCGCCGCAATGGCCGGTTCCGGCGGGGTTTGGCGCATGATCACCTATCGCGATGCCGGGCCCGGCGACGGGGCGGTGCTCGGCGGCATCGCCCGCGCCACCTTCATCGAAACCTTCGGCAACCTTTATAAACTGACCGACATGGCGATCTTCCTCGAACAGGGCAGCGATACCGCCTATGGCGCCGAACTTGCCGACGCCGATATCGCGGTGCGCTTCGCCGAAACCGGCGGCGCCCCGATAGGTTTTTGCAAGATCAGCAGCCTGAAATTGCCGGCAAGCAACCCCGCCCCGCGTGCCGCGGAATTGCGCCAGCTTTATATCTACAAGCCGTGGCAGGGGCTGGGCATCGCCGATGAACTCACCCGCTGGGCGCTGGACACGGCGCGGGCGCGCGGTTTCACCGAAATCTGGTTGTCGGTGTTCACCGAAAACCCGCGGGCGCGGCGTTTTTATGCCCGCCACGGCTTTGCCGAGATCGAGCCCTATTGTTTCATGGTCGGCGACCAGGCCGATGAGGATATCCTGTGTCGGGCGCTGCTGTGATGGTCGATGTCGCCACCGCCCCCGGGCTCGGCGTGCGCCACGGCTTTGCCGGACGACACGGCGGCGTTTCAGCCGGCATCTTCGCCAGCCTCAACGTCGGGCTGGGCTCCTCCGATGATCCGGTGGCAGTACGCGAAAACCGTGCCCGTGCCGTGGCGGCGGTGGCGCCCGGCGCGGCGCTGGTAACGCTCCACCAGGTCCATAGCGCCATCGTCGTCCCGGTGACGCACGCCATGGCCGATGCCGACCGGCCGCATGCCGATGCGTTGGTCACCGCTACTCCGGGGCTGGCGCTCGGTATCCTGACCGCCGATTGCGCGCCGATCCTGCTCGCCGATGCCGAAGCCGGGGTCATCGGCGCGGCGCATTCGGGCTGGAAGGGTGCGCTCCACGATATCGCCGGGGCGACGGTTGCCGCGATGGAGGCGCTTGGCGCGCGGCGCGAACGGATCGTGGCCGCGATCGGCCCCTGCATCGCGCGCGCCAGCTATGAAGTCGATGCCGGCTTTCGGGCTCGCTTCCTCGCCAATGACGCGGCACATGACGGCTTTTTCGCGCGCGGTCGCGCCGATCGCTTCCAGTTCGATCTGGAAGGCTTTGTCGCGATGCGGCTGGCGGCCGCCGGGGTGCGGCAGGTCGCGGCGCTGGGCATCGACACTTACCCGGATGCGACCCGCTGGTTCAGTTATCGCCGCACGACCCATGCCGGGGAGCCCGACTATGGCCGGCAGCTGTCGTTGATCGCGCTTTAGACACAATTGGGGTGTTTATTTTCCGGTCGCCCATCCCGAACTCAGTCGAGTACATCTCGCATTTGCGGCGCGTTTTCGACTTCGCTCGGGAAGATCGGGTTCGGTTCTGCAACCAAACCGCAATCCACTTTTGAACACATGAAAAAAACCGCCGGTCCCGAAAGACCAGCGGTTATTTCCATACTGCCCCTTGCGGCGCAGAAAGCCTCAGGCGGCGACCGCGCGGCTGCGGCGACGGGCGGCGACGCCGACCATGCTGAAACCGACGAGCAGCAGACCCCAGGTGGCGGGTTCCGGGACCGTGGCGGTCAGGCCGCTGAGCGCGAAGCCCTGGCCACCGGTACCTAGGTACTGGACATCACCGCCGACGCGTGTGGTGATCAGATAGCGCGTGAAGCGCGTATCGACGAGGCCGGTGCCGAAGCTGGCAGTGCCGCCGTTGGCAGCGCCATAGGTCAGACCGAGCAGTGAGCCGCCAGCACCAAGCTTGATCGTGCCAGCGAGAGCGCCGCCGGGGACAGCCGTCGTGCTGGTACCCGTGCCGTAGCTGAACTTGACCAGCGTACCGTTGGTGTTGACGCCATAGATCAGCAGCGTGTCATCGGCATCGACCGAGGTCAGCACCAGGTTGGTCAGGTAGAACGCCTTGGTGCCGGTGACGAGGAAGGCTTCACGCAGTGGCGCAACGACGGTGCCCAACTGGTTGGTGTCCATCTGGGTGCCGGAACCGCCGCCCGAGATGCCGAGGCCGGCTGCAGTGCGAACGATGCTCGTCGAATTCGACGGCACGACAGTCTGCGACAGATTGGCCAGCGAGCTCGGGGTCGGGCGGAAGCGCACGGCGCTCACGGCAACGTTGATGCTGATGTTCGACTTCGAAACCGAGCCCACGGCGGTACCGGCCGCATTATAGTTTGCGACGAGCGTTACGGCCGAAGCCGGTGCGGCAACTGCGGTGGCGAGCAGGGCGGCGGTGGCGAAAAAACGCTTCATGTTACTAATCCCTTTTTTGTGTCCGGCCCGCTGTCGGGGCCTTGATCGTTACGCACGCTCTTAAACTTTCGTCCGTGTTCATGGACGTACGGTTAAAGCACTGCAATATCCGTGCCAGTGTGTCCATTGCTGCAAGTGCTTGAAAACCAAAGCAGCGCTGAAACACGAACTTTGCAATGTGTAAAAATTCCCGACAATCTGACACGCCGACTGTAAATATTGCGACGGTTCGGTCGTTATCGCCGATCGCACGCTGCACACACGAAAAACCCGCCGACCCCGAAGGACCGGCGGGTAAATTTCCGTTCCCCTTGCGGGGACTGTGCCTCAGGCGGCGACGGCAGTGTTGCGGCGACGGGCGGCAACGCCGACCAGGCCGAAACCGACGAGCATCAGGCCCCAGGTGGCGGGTTCCGGCACCACGGCGGTCAGCGCCTGTAGGGCAAAGCCCTGGCCCGGCGTGCCGAGGAAGTTGGTCTGGCCGCCTACGCGGGTGGTAATGATGTAGCTACCGAAGCGCAGTTCGTTCGCGAGCCCGAAATCATTGGTGCCGCCATTGGCTGCGGTACGAACGTTGTTGAGCAGCGTGCCACCAGCGCCCCCGATGATCGCGGCCGAAGCGCGCACGGCAGCGCTGTTGGTCGCGCTGAAGCCCGTACCATAACCGAGGTTGGTGAGCACGCCACCGGGGCCGACGCCATAGACCTGCAGCGTGTCATCGGTATCGACCTGCGTCAGCTTCAGGCCCTTGAGCTTGAAGGCATCGGAACCCGTGACGAGGAAAGCTTCGCGCGAACCCGCCGTGTTGGTGTCCATCTGGGTAGCCGACACGCCGCCCGCTGCAACACCGAGACCACCAGCGGCACGCGTGATCGACGTCGCCGGCGTTGTGGGGTTCAGGAAGCTGGAGATGTTGGTCAGGCCATCATTGGTCAGCGTGCCGGCCGGCAGGCTGAAGCGCTTCGCCGAAACGGTCACAGACAACGAAATGTTCGACTTCGTCACCGACGCGACGGCACCGCCGACATCGGTGAAATTGGCGACGAGCGTGACGGCCGAAGCCGGTGCAGCAATCGCAGTGGCCAGCAGTGCTGCAGTGGCGAGAAAACGCGTCATGATATCTGTCCCTTTTTGCCTGTCCGACCCGCTTTCGGGGCCTTGATCGATACGCACGCTCTTAAGCTTTCGTCCGTACTCGTGGACGCTCGATTAAATCTATGCAATGTTCATGCCAACAGATGCATTGACGCAAGCAGCTGAAAGATAAGGCTTGGCCTTCTCGTAAACTTTGTAATGTGTAAAAATTTCCGACATTCCGATGCATTAGCTCTAAACATCGCTGCGCTGCGGCCGTTTATGCCTCGTTGGTCGAAAGCACGTCTGGTCTCCGCATCATGGCGGCCGCTTGCGCCACGGCAGGCGGCGCATCCGCCGGCCAGCGCGCCGCCAGCAACCGGTCCTTCGCCAGCCAGGCGACGCTGACGCCATTGCCCTGGTTGCCGCCAAGAATACGATAGGCGGTGGTGCTTTCGCCAGCGTGAAAGCCGACATGGCCGCTCGCCGCGCCGCGGCGGAAAACCATGATCGCGCCCGGTGCCGGCACGACACCCATGCCGAAGCGTGCCCAGCTGCGCGCCCATAATGGTGTCGCCGGCAGTACCGCGCCGGGCAACGCGCCGGCAAGGCAATGGGCGACGAACAAGCCGCACCACGGCACGCTGTCGCTGGCATAAGCCAGGCCGAGCGCTTTGGCCCAGCCCAGGATGACCGGATTGTCGGCCGAACCGGCGCGCTCGCTGATGCCGATCAAGCGCGCAGCGTGGCGCGACCACGCCGGCGTCTCGGCGAGCAGGGCCAGCGTACGCGGCCCGGCAATGCCATCGACGCGCAGCCCATTTGCCGCTTGGAACACCCGCAGCGCCGCCCCCGTTCGCGGCCCGGCGACGCCATCGATCGCGCCAGGGTCGAAACCGGCCGCAACGAGATCGGCCTGCAAGATCGTTGTTTCTGTCATCGCCGGCTCCTTCAGTTACCGACTCGCAAAATAACCGATTTGGTTATATGTAGGACAGCACGAACTGGGACGCCCAAGGTTGCAGCGCTTGGCTCAACCTGTCTTGCTTAAGGCTCGGTTCATCGTCGCGGCGTTGACCGGGCCGATTTGCGCGGTAATCGACAGGATGTGCCGGGTGGTCTGGTGCGTTTCATCCATGCCACCACGTCGTTGTCGTCGCCTCGGTCCCCGCCGTTTTTTCTCGGGATCGCTGGCCCCGGCTGCGCAAATGACTGTGGATAGATGCCCTTTACCATTCGCCTTTCGGCTTCGCGGATTGCCCTTTTTGCGGCAATCGCCATCCTGCCTGTTTCGGCCGAAGTGTTCGCCGAAACCAGTGTTGCCACCCCGATCATGGTGGCAACGACCGATGCAGCCGTTGTGAATGACGTTACGAATGAAGTGCCTGCACCCGTTCTTGCCGCTGTTTCGGACACCGAAACCGTCGCCACCACCCCCGATATCGCCGCATCCGACATCGAATGCGTAGCGAAGGTGGTCCATCACGAAGCCGGCAACCAGCCGCACACCGGCAAGCTGGCCGTCGCCCAGGTCATCGTCAACCGCGCCGAATCGGGGCGCTTCCCCGGCAAGGTCTGCGATGTCGCCAACCAGCCCGGGCAGTTTTTCCGGCTCGCCGCCTATAACCCGGCACGCAACACCCCGATGTGGCGCGCTGCTGTCGATGCCGCCCGCGCCGCGCTGAGCGGCCAGGCCAATGACGTGACCCGCGGCGCGATGTTCTTCCACAGCGCCGCATCGCGTCCCGACCGGTTTTTCCGCAGCCGCCAGCGCGTCGTGCAACTGCACGACCAGGTTTTCTATCGCTGAGCTTGGGCGTCTAGCCACAATCGGTTGAGCGCAGCGCGCGGCGTTGCCAGCCCCAGAGCGGTCATGCGTGCGTGCCAGTCCGTTGCCACTACGGCAGCGCGTGATTGCCATGGCCCCGGCGTCTGTTCGTCGACCCAGCTTTTCAACGCGATGCTGTTGGTGGCGAGCAGGAACAGCGTGGCCACTGCCAGGCTGGTCGCCGCCCAGCGCAGCGGCGCCGCGGTGCCCGGCACATCGGCGAGATCGACCGGCGATTCGAAACTGTCGGCCACGGCTGCTCCTCTTCAGAACTGGTAGTAGATGAATTCGGCGACGCCCTGGAAGCGCATCGCGTCGATGACGAGCACTAGCCCGCCCATCGCCAGCCCGAGCGCCGGTGCCGGCAGCCGCGCCACCCGCCCGGCCAGCCGCGGCAGCAGCCCCGGCGGCACGAAATGGATCGCCATTCCCCCGACGATGAGCAGCGCGAGCAGCGGCGTCAGCGCTACCGACCCGCTGCGCAGGCTGGCAATGCCGCCGAGATAGGCCATCGCGGTCGCGAAATCGGGGGCACGGAAGAATATCCAGCCGAGCGTCACGATGTGGAACGTAAGCAAAATCGCCAGCGGGCGCGGTAAACTCGGCCAGCCGGCGGGCTTCACATCGCGCCAGATGCGTTCCGCCGCCAGCACCAGGCCATGCAGTGCGCCCCAGATGACAAAGGTCCATTTGGCGCCGTGCCAGATGCCGCCGAGCACCATGGTGATCAACAGGTTGCGGCAGATCATCCACAGTCCGCCGCGGTTGCCGCCGAGCGAGATGTAGAGGTAATCGCGCAGCCAGCTCGACAGGCTGATGTGCCAGCGCCGCCAGAAATCCTGCAAGGACTCCGACCGATAAGGCTGGTCGAAATTGCGCGGAAAGCGGTAGCCGAGCAGCGCCGCCAGCCCCACCGCCATGTCGGAATAGGCCGAAAAATCGCAATAGATCTGCACGGCATAGCCATAAGCGCCGAGCAACAGGTCGGCAGCCGACCGGCTGGCGGGATCGAAAAAGATCGGGTCGACGAAGGTGACCGACAGTTCCGATGCCACCACCGCCTTCTTGAACAGCCCCCAGAGAATCAGCGCCAGCCCCGCCGCCGCCATGCCGCGCGTCAGTTTCGGCACGCTGGCGAATTGCGGCACCAGATGCGAGGCGCGCACGATCGGCCCGGCGACAAGATGCGGGAAAAAGGACATCAGCAGGGTGATATCGAGCAGGCTGGCCGGCTTGGTTTTGCCGCGCGCGATATCGATCAGATAGCTCATGCCCTGAAAGGTGAAGAAGGAAATCCCCACCGGCAGCACGACCTGGAGCAGCGGCAGATCGCGCCCCAGCCCGAAGCGCAGCAGCACCGGCGCCAGTTCTTCGAGAAAAAAGCCGAAATATTTGAAGAAGCCGAGGATGGCGAGGTTGGCGATCACCCCCAGCGCCAGCCAGGGTTGCCGGCCGTGCAGGGTTATCGCCCGGGCAAAGCCCCAGTTGATGAACGCCGAAGCGATTAGCAGCAGCACGAAGCGCCAGTCCCAGGCGCCATAAAACACCCAGCTGGCGACCAGCAGCAACAGCTTGCGCCATTCATTGTCGCGCGCGCCCAGCGTCCAGACCAGCGCGAAGACGATGAGGAAGAAGATCCCGAAGGTGAGCGTGGGAAAAAGCATCGATCAGCGCGGGGCGATGCCGTCATGCGCGAGGTCGCGGCGCAGGCGCCGGGCCATCTCGGCGCCGCCGGCGCTGGTGTGGTGGATGAAATCGCCGGTCATGCGGGGCGGATTGGCCTGGACGCTGGCCACCGCCGCGCAGGTGCCGCCCATGCGGGCCTGCCAATCCCAGAAGGCCAGGCCCATTTCAGCAGCCACCCGCCGCTGCGCGGTGCGCACCACGGCGAGCCCGGGGGGGGCAAACAGCGGCCGGCCGATACCGATTTGCGGGCGCGGCTGGGCTTCGACGGGGGTGAGAACCGCCGCCGGCGCGGGGTCGACGAGCGCAAAACCGGCAACAAGCGGCGCCGCCAGTGGCGCCGCATCGGCGATATCGAGGGCGATATCGGTCGGCAGCGCCACGGCAAAGGCCGGGCTGTTGTCGATGGCGCCGTTGCAATCGGGGGCCGGGCCATCGGCATTGCGGGCGTGCGCGGCGCGGCGGCTGAGCGCATCCGGGGCGCCGATGACCAGCATCGGGGCCGTGCCGCCGAGCCGGCGCAGGCGTTCGACCTGTTGCCGCAACATGGCGGCGACCGCGCTGCCGTCGACCCGCGGGGCAAAGCCTTCGTTGGTGCCAAAGGCGATGACGATGAGATCGGGGCGCCAGGCCTGCAATTCCGCGGCGATGACCGCATCATCGGCGCGCGCTAGGTGGAGCAATTGCGCGCCAGGCACGCCAAGGTTCGACAGCATGATGCCGCTGCCGCGCCGCTCGACACCCCATGAGGTGATGCGCGCTTCGCCGTTCATCACCAGCAGCCGCGCGGCGGCGGCGCGTTCGGGGGCTTCGAAGCGTTGGCAGCGCGGCGTATCGGTGTCGGCAGAAAGGTCGATCGTTTCGCTGTGGGTGCCGATGGTAACGCCGATCTTGCCGCCGCTTGGCCCGGCGACGGCGCACAGCAGCAGCGTGTCGAACGCATTATCGGCATCGGCGGCCATATCGAGCGTCGCCCCGGCACTGGTGCTGAGCAAAGTATAGCCCGACAGCCCGATCGGCGGACGCGGTTCGGCCGCAACAGGACCGAAAATGCCCTTCAGAGTCCAGCCGGGCGAGGTGGTGATCGTCAATCCGCGCGCGCGAAAGCCCTGGTAGGGCCGGCCGGGGGGCAGCATGCCGCGCCCGCCATTGCCCGATCGTGCCTGCCAGTTTTCGCGCCAGGCGCCGGTAATGGCATCGCCGGCGGTGTGGCTGTCACCGATCTGCAGGATGTGCAGCGGGCGTTCCGGGGGTGGATCGGCAAGCAGCGCTGCAAAAGCGGCAAGCGCCTGCGGCTGGCACAGGCTGGCCGTGCACGGCGCGGAAACGCCGCCGCTCGCCGCGAGCAGGCCGATCAGCGCTGGCCCCATCAGGACGAAGCGACCTGGACAGGGGGCGGGGGGCGGACGATGTCGCGGCGGGCAGTCTCGACATGCGCGATGATGCGGTCCGCCAGCGGCGCCGTCAGGCGCTTGTAGCCGCCCATCGACATGTGAACGCCATCATTGGCGCGGATCAGGCGCGGCGCGCCGGTGGCCGGGTCGGGCAGATAGGCGGCATAGTGGCCCGCCGCATCGACCGATCGCGAGCGGGTTTCGATGAAAGGCACATCGAGCTTCGCCATGAGCCCGGCATAAAAGGCGTTGAGCCCGGCAATATCGTCATTGTAGCGCGGCTCGCGCATCACCGGCAGGCCGATCCAATAGACTTGCGCGCCCTGTTCGCGCAGCCGCGCGACATACCGCGTGATGCGCGCACCGATTTCGGCCTGCCAGGCGGGGGTAAGCAGCGCCGCGCCATGGCCATTGGCATAGACACCTTGCGTATCATTGGCACCGAACGAGACGACCGCGATGTCGATCGGCCCTTCGGCGAGGCGTTCGGCGAGGCGATCTTCGAGGTTGAGGCTGGCGTAGCGGGTGAAGCCGGTCGATTGCTGGCTGTAGCGCAGCACCTCGAAACCGGCCCTGGAGGGCAGTTGATTGTACAGCGCCGACCACAAGCCATCGCCGAAACTGTCCCCCAGCACGGCAATACGGACGGGTCGCCCCTCGGTGAGTGCGCGGGTAAGGGACGGCGCGTAGCGGACGGCGCACTCCTGCGTGCTGGTCAGCGGCAGGCTGAGAACAGTGCCGGTGCTGATTGGCGTGGGTGTCACTGAGGGTGTCGTCGAGGATGTTGCGGCGGCTTTGTTGCCGAATGCGGCGGCGTTTACGGACGGTCGCGAGGCGGTTGCAGGGCCTTGCCATCCCGGCGCAAAGGCCATGCCGATGGCGATGCCGACGCCGACGCCGAGGAACAGCACGGCTGTCCGGTCGAGCAGCCACCGCGCCCCGCCTGTTGTTCCGCTCGTCCCCCCGTCCGTCGTCATCTCGCGCCCGCTGGCTCCTGTTGCCCGATCGGGCAGTGTGGTTTCGTTGTGGGTTGCCGTTCTGTCGCAGCGCGAACCACCTTCCCCCCGCGGGGAGCGCCGTTCGCGCAGCGAGCGGGATGGGGTAACAGACCATGACACCAGTGAACCCCCACCCCGATCGGGCTGCGCCCGAATCGCCCCCCCGCAGAGGCGATGGCATGGGTTAGCTCCCGCTCAATGAACCGGCGCTGACCGCGTCACGGCGCCACCGGCAACCAGATTGCGCTCGCCTGCCCCGCTCCATAGCCGATGCTTTGCGTCGCCGCCTGATAATCCGCCGGCTTCGCGTGAAAAATGTTGGGTACGAAGCGCTGCGGATTACGATCATACAGCGGGAACAGCGTCGATTGCACCTGCACCATGATGCGGTGGCCGGGGGCAAAGACATGGTTCACATGCGGCAACCCGAACTTGTAGTTGGTCTGCTTGCCCGGCGTCAGCGCGGCCGGCGTGTCGAAGCCATGGACGTAGCGGCCGCGATAGATCTCGATGCCGACGGGCAATTGCATCCCCGCGGTTTTCGGCCGCCCGGTGCCTTCATCGGGATACACATCGATCAGCTTGACCACCCAGTCGCTGTCGGTGCCGGAGGTGGCGGCAAACAGATCAACCATCGGTTGCCCGGCGATGTGGGTGGCCTTGGTCAGCGGCTCGCTGGTGAAGCTGACGACATCGGGGCGATCGGCAACAAAGCGCTGATCGCTGACCAGCCAGGTCGTCCACACTTGCCGGTCGCGCATGTGCACCGGGCGCGGCACGAAGGGCACGGGGTGCGCCGGATCGGAGACATAGCGCGTCGCCCCGGGCCTGGCGGGCGCTGCGGCGCCGAGCTTGCCGTCCGCCTGCAGATACATCGGCGTCAACGTGCCGGCCGGCCATTTCGCCGATGCCTGCCATTCGTTGCGCCCGGTCGCATAAGTGACCGCGGCGGGGGTTTCGACCGCCGGCGCGCCGTCCTTGAGATAGCGATCGAGGAAAGGTTTCATCGTGCGGGTGCGGAATTGCAGCCCGGTATCGCCTTCGAAATCGAGCGGGCCGAGGCTGGTGCCGTCATAATTGACGCCGCTGTGCCGCCACGGGCCGATGACGAGGTGGAGCTTGCCGGGGTTCTTGTCGGCGAGAGCTTTATAGACCGCCGGCGCGCCATAGCTGTCTTCCTGGTCCCATTGCCCGACGACGAGCATGGTCGGCACGCTCAGCGGGCGTTTCGCCAGCAATTTGTCGAGCGCCTGTTCCTGCCAGTAACTGTCATAGGCGGGGTGCTCCATCATCTTGCGCGCCGCCGGAAACTGTTCGAGGCCGAACATCCGCGCGAAATTGCCCGCCGATCCGGCGGCAAGGAAGATGTCGAATTCATCGCCGGTGCCATAGGGCACCGGGCCGGTGCCGGCCTTGGCGGTCTGCGCGCCGAAATAATCGAAGCTGTTCTGGCGGAAGGCGCCATTGTGGAACCAGTCATCGCCCATCCAGCCGTCGACCATCGGGCTTTGCGGCACGGCGGCCTTCAACGCCGGGTGCGGATCGATCAGCGCCATCAGCGCGGTAAAGCCCGGGTAGGACGAGCCGGTGATGCCGACCTTGCCGTTCGATTCGGGCACATTCTTCGCCAGCCAGTCGATGGTGTCGTACGCATCGGTGGCGTTATCGACCGCCGTGGCATTGAGCGGCCCGCGCAGCGGCCGGTTCATCACGTAATCGCCTTCGGATTTGTGGATGCCGCGCACGTCCTGATAGACGCGAATATAGCCGTCGTTGACGAACTCGGCGTCCATGATCGGCAGGATTTCCTCGATCTTCTGGCTGCGGTTGCGCATCGTGCCCTTGCCGGCATCGTAAGGCGTGCGGGTGAGCAGCATCGGGCCGCCGCGGGTGCCCTTGCGCATGACGATGACGGTGAACAGCCTGGCCCCGTCGCGCATCGGGATCATCACCTCGCGGCGGATATAATCGGCCTGGGGTCGCACCGCGTCGTAGCGGGCGATCATGTCGGGCTCCATGGGGGCCGTCTGGGCGAAGGTGGTGCCAGCGAGGAGCAGCGCGGCGAGCGCAAGAGTCGGTCGGATCATCGAGAATTTCCCCTGGGGTAACGCTGTCTTTGGACCATCGCCGGGGCGTGGCGGCAAGGGGTTTGTGTGGGCGGAAGCAGGGTCGGCGCGGGGTTTGTGCGGGTCAATGGGGGTTTGCATGGGATTGGCGTGGGATTTGAGGGGAATGCTGAGGGGTTTGCATGGGCTTTACATGGGATCGACTTGGGATCAGCTCGGGATCGATGGGGGAGGCGTCCTCAATGCGCGCACCGCCCCTACCCCGGTCACCCCCGCGCAGGCGGGGTAGCGAAGCGATTTCAAATCCGGCTGCCGAGCGCCTTCGCCAGGCTCGTCGTGCCGCTGCCCGGTGCCAGCGGCACGGGTTGCCCCGGCGCCGGGGCCCAGCCGGCGAGATGGATGATCTCCACCGTGACGCTGGTCTTGCCATCCGGCCCGGCGCGGCCCGCGAAACGTTCCGCCGCATCGGCCAGGGCCGCGCGGCCGAGCGGCGACCGCGACGCCAGCGGCGACCGCGCGCCCATCGCGGTCAGGTCCGCGAACAACGCGAAGATCGAGCCATAACGCACCGTCAGCCGCTCGACATCGGCGACCGGCATGGCAAAGCCGGCGCGCTGCAACAGACCGGCCGCCGCCTGCGCCTCGACCATTGGTGCTGTACGGGCAGCGGCGCCGCCGCGGGTGGCGATATCGGCGTCGATCAGATCGGCGCGCAGCTCCATCAGCGTCATGCCGCCGACGAAGGCCGCGGCGAACAGGCCGTCGGGGCGCAGCACGCGCCGCACCTGGACCAGCGCGCCGGGCAGATCGGACACGCTCGCCAAACCGCCCGCCGAGACGACAAGATCGAAACTGGCGTCGGCAAAAGGCAGCCGGTCTTCATCGGCGACGACATCGGCATCTCCCGGCGCCAACGCCAGCCGCACCGCCCCCGGCCCGGTCCTGGGCCACGCCCGGCGCGGCCCGCCGAGATCGAGCACATCGGCAAAATCGCGCGCCACGCCCGCCACCCGCCCGGCGATTTCATCGACCATGACGGCATGGAGGAAATCCGCCGTGGCAAATTCCGCCGTCGCCCGCGCATGACGGCGGCGGCGCAGGGCGCGATCGAAGGGTTCGGTGACCATGACGGGCGGGTTAGAGCCTCTGGGTCAGCGCGGCAATCGCGGTTACACTGACGCGCATGTTCAACGCGATTCAATCCTTTGGGCAGGCGCTTGTCGATCTGGTGTTGCCGCCGCGTTGCCCGGCGTGCCGCGTCATCGTCGATGGCGACGGGCGTTTCTGCCCCGAATGCTGGCCGCAGTTGCAGTTCATCACCAGCCCCTGCTGCGCGCGCTGCGGATTGCCCTTCGATCATGATCGCGGCCCCGGCGCCGAATGCGGCAGCTGCCTTGCCGAACCGCCGCGCTACACCGCTGCCCGCGCCGCGCTGGTCTATGGCGGCCCGGCGCGCGCCGCGATCCTGGCGCTCAAACATGGTGACAAGCCGTGGCTCGCCGGCATCATGGCGACGCACATGGCGCGCGCCGGGGCAGCGCTGATCACGCCGGACGCGCTGCTGGTGCCGGTGCCGCTGCACCGCTGGCGGCTATGGCGGCGCGGCTACAACCAGGCGGCGTTGCTGGCGCAGGCGCTGGCGGCGCGCACCGGGGCGGAGCTTGCCATCGATGCGATCGACCGCGTCAAGGCATCGCCGCCCAGCGTCGGCATGGGCCGCGCCGCGCGGGCAAAAAATGTCCGCGGCGTCTTCAGGCTGCGCGATCGCCGCCGCATCAAGGGGCGCGCCGTGGTGCTGATCGACGATGTACTGACCACCGGCGCCACCGCCGATGCCTGCGCCCGGGTGCTGCGGCGCGGCGGCGCGGCGAGCGTTGCGGTCTTGACCTTTGCGCGCGTGGTGCGAGACGCTGATCGGGACGTTATGCAATCGGGTGCTGGCGCCAGCCGCCCGAACGCTGCACAATCCGCCATCGGAGACGAAGATGCCCAAGGTTGAAATCTACACGAAATTCCTTTGCCCCTATTGCACGCGTGCCAAGAAATTGTTGTCGACCAAGGGCGTGGCCTTCGACGAGCACGATATTTCGATGGGCGGACCGCTGCGCGCCGAAATGCTGGAACGCTCGGGTGGCCGGCAGACGGTGCCGCAGATCTTCATCGATGGCCGCCACATCGGCGGCAGCGACGATCTGGCGGCGCTCGACATGGCCGGCAAGCTGGACTCCCTGCTGGCATGACGCTGCGGATCGGCATCCTGCAGACGACGACGGGCATTGACCCGGCGGCCGAAGCGGCTTCGCTTGCCGATGGCATCGCCGCGCTCGCGGCCGACGGCGCACAGCTGGTCTTTACCCCCGAAATGAGCGGGTTGCTCGACAAGGACCGCCGCCGCGCGCGCAGCCATGTGCGGGCCGAAGCCGATGACGCGGTGCTGGCGGCGGTACGCGACGCGGCACGCGCCCACGGCGTCTGGGTGCAATTGGGCAGCCTGGCGCTGGCGCTGGACGGCGACCTGCTTGCCAACCGCGGCTTCCTGATCGATCCCGAGGGTGAAATCCGCGCCCGCTATGACAAGATCCACCTGTTCGACGTGCAGCTTGCCGGCGGCGAATCCTATCGCGAATCGGCGGCGTATCGCCCCGGCGAGGCGGCAGTGGTCGCCGCAACGCCGTGGGGGCCGCTCGGGCTGACGATCTGCTACGATGTGCGTTTTCCGGCGCTGCACCGCGCGCTGGCCGAAGCCGGCGCGGTCATGCTCGCGGTGCCGGCGGCATTCACCCGCCCAACGGGCGCCGCGCACTGGCACGTCCTGTTGCGCGCCCGCGCCATCGAGACCGGCAGCTTCGTCATTGCCGCGGCGCAAACCGGCGAGCATGCCGATGGCCGCGCCACCTATGGCCATTCGCTGGTCATCGGCCCGTGGGGCGATGTGCTGCTCGACATGGGCGAGGCGCCCGGCCGCGCGGTGATCGAGATCGATCTCGGTGACGTGGCGCAGGCGCGCGGCCGGGTGCCGGCGCTGGTCCATGCCCGCGGCTTTGCCGCGCCATGATCGTCTTCGATCTGCGCTGCGGCGGCGCGCATGTCTTCGAAGCCTGGTTCGGGTCGAGCGCCGATTACGAAGGCCAGCGCAAACGCGGCCTGATCGCCTGCCCGTTGTGCGGTGACAGCACTATCGACAAGGCGGTGATGGCCCCCGCCGTCGCCGCCAAGGGCAACCGCCGCGCCGTTGGCGCCAGTGAAGGGGATCCCGGGCTTCCGGCGCTGCTCGCGCTGCAGCGCGCCATGGAGGCACGATCGGATTATGTCGGCAGCGCCTTCGCCAGCGAAGCCCGCGCCATGCACGAAGGCACCACCCCCGAACGCAGCATCTATGGCGAAGCCAGCCCGGCCGAAGTGCGCGCCCTCAACGACGACGGCGTGCCGCTGCTGCCGCTGCCGTTCACCCCGCTGGTCCGCTCCGACGCCTGATTTTGCTTGAACTCCCCCACCGCCATGGCATTGCAACGCCCACGCACCCGTAGCTCAGCCGGATAGAGCAATGGTTTCCTAAACCAGAGGTCGCAGGTTCAACTCCTGCCGGGTGCACCACGACAAGTTACGCCTTTGAACCTGCGTTTTCCGGTTGTCGGCGTCGCCGACGGGGGTTCAACTCCTGCCGGGTGCACCAAATATTTACACTTCCAGCGCGTGAATTTCGGCAAAACGGCGGGCGCCATCGTTGCGGACGACCAGCGCCGAATATTCGGGCACTTCGATCCAGGTAGCGAAATCGCGGGTCAACGGTTCCGAAGCGACGAGGATGCTGTCGGCCTGGCCGGCGCCGCCGGTGAGTTTCCATTCGCCGTCGTGCAGGCCGTAATCGGCGCCGAAGGTGTACCACATCGACAGGAACTCCGCCGACCCCTGCATCTGGCTGGCAGCGAAGCGGCCGAAATCGAAGGTGTAGCGCACCGCGACCAGATTGGTCCCGTCGCAGAAGATCAGGTTGGCCGATGATGACCGGTCGATGCCATGGCGTTCGCGCACCGTGCGGATGGTCGCCAGCGCCGATCGGATCGCCGCGAGGATCGCTTCGGGGGCGTTGACCGCGCCGGGATCGGGGAGCGCCGAGGCGACCAGCGCATAGATCCATTCGCTGTCGGTCGATCCCGAAATGGCGCGGGCGAATTCGGGCCGGACGTGCGGCACCAGGTCGAAGCGCATGTCGCGAAAGCCGGCAAGATCGCCATTGTGCGCCATCGCCAGCGGCACGCCATCGAAGCGGAACGGATGGACGTTCTGGTCATTGACCTGCACCGTCGATGTCAGCGGCACGCCGCGGATATGGGCGAGCAGCGCACCGACGCGCAGCTTGCTCGCCAGTTCCTTCAGATTGCGGTCGAAAACCGCAACCTGGGTGGTGCGATACCGATACGGCGCCTGCGGTTCGTGGCTCGCCGGGTCCCAGGCTGCCATGCCGAACCCGGCAAGGTTGAGCATCGCCAGCATCTGCGCCGAAACGGTCTGGTTGAGCAGCGACGAATCGGGCGCATAGAGCAGATCGTCGAGCAGCACCGGGCCGCCGAGGTAGGAGAGGATCCGGCACATCAGGCAGCGCCGTGCCGGTTGAACCGGGCCAGCGAGACCGCCCGGCCGAGATGGCGATTGGCGCGGCGCTGGTCGCGCACCAGTTGCCGCCCGGCCGCCGCGAACAGCGCCAGCGCGTGCGGTGCGGGGCTGCAGCGCAGCGTTTCGAAGTGCGCGCGCGGCACTTGCAGCACCACCGCGGTTTCCGCCGCCTCCAGCCCGAGCGGCTGGGGCGCGCCATCGAACAGCCCGACCAGCCCGGTCATTTCCCCCGGCCCATGCACCATGACCTGTTCACCACCTTCCGGCCGCGGCAAGGTTGATCGCAGCGCGCCGCGCAGCACCAGGGTCAGCCGGTCCGGCGCCGCCCCGGCTTCGGCAAGCAGCGTGCCGCGCGGGACGGTGAGGCACGACCCCGCCGCCACCAGCAACGCCGCCCCGTCGTCGCCAAGGCCCGCCAGGCGGCCGAGTGCCGTGAACAGCGGCGCCGCATCGCCGCCCGGCCCGGTCGCCCCGCCCTTTGCCGGCGAGCGCAGCGACGACAGGTCATAGCGTGCCGTCGCCGCAATCCGGGCCAGCGTGGCGCGGGTGCGCGTCGCGACCAGGCCGCGCAGCATGTCGATCAGGTCGAGCGTCCACGGCTTGCCATCGGCGAGCAACGCCAGGAACCGCGCCCTCGACAGGCGCAACATCTCGCTGTCCGCCAGCGCGACGACATCGGCCGACCGCAGGCCATCATCAAGCAAGGCGAATTCGCCGACGACTTCACCCGGCCCGATCAGGCTGACCGCCGCCATGGTATCGCCGGGAATGCGCGCCGCGATCTCCAGCCGGCCGCCGGCGACGATATAGAGCGCATCGGCCGCCATGCCCTGGCGGAACAGGGCTTCGCCGCGGCGGATGGTGAAACGATCGCACGCCGCCGCCAGCTCGGCGCGCGCGTGCGGCGGCACTGCCGATAGTTGCGCCGACTCTTGCAGCACGTCCCCCAACGCACGCCCCCCCTTGGCACCTGTACAGCGCCGATGGCAAAGCCTGACATATCCCGCCGGCAATTGCGAGGGCGAGCGGACCCGGGTTCAGCCCGGGTCGATCAGGCCAGCCCCAGCGCGATCACCAACCGGCAGTCGATGATAAGCCCCTGTTCCCGCTGCGTCGCGAGGAAGGCGGGCAGGTCGGTGAGCGGCACGACATGAACCGCAATATCCTCGCCATCGACGCCGCCACCGGGGCCGGTGCGGGAAAGGCCGGTAGCGCGGAACAGCGTGAACATTTCCGACGACATGCCGGGCGAGGTGGCGAACGCGCCCAGATTTTCCCAGTGGGCGGCGGCAAAGCCGGTTTCTTCGTGCAGTTCGCGCGCGGCGGCGGCGGGGGCTGTGTCGGCGGCGTCGGTATCGCCGATCAGGCCGGCGGGGAGCTCGATGCTACGGGCGCCGTGCGGCACGCGATACTGTTCGACGAGGACGATCTCGCCGGCGTCGGTGAGCGCGAGGATGACCGCGGCGCCGGTGTCACCGACGCGCGCGGCATATTCCCAGGTGGCGCTTTTTCGGACTTCGAGATACTTGCCGCGCCATTCGACTGTCATTGCGGTCTCCCTGGTTTGGTCCTGGTGGCATTACCCACCCCCGACCCCTCCCGTTCCGGGAAGGGAGAAGGAAGAGAAGGGTCAGGTGGGGTTGGCGAAGGCGGTGCCGGTGCGCATCAGCTGCGTCGCTATGGCGAATTTATGGACTTCGGTCGGGCCGTCGTAGAGACGGAAGCCGCGCATGTCGCGGAAGATCATTTCCACCACCGTCTCGCCGGTCACGCCGATGCCGCCGAGGATCTGCACGCAGCGGTCGGCGACCTTGAACAATTCTTCCGACACGAACGCCTTGACGATGCTGCTCTCGTGGCGGGCGCGGACGCCCTGGTCGAGCAGCCAGGCGGTGTGGCGGATGGCGAGGCGGCACTGGTGCATGGCGATTTCATTGTCGGCGAGCATGAAATTGACGCCCTGATGCTCGACCAGCGCCTTGCCGAAGGCGGTGCGCACCCGGGCGTGTTCGAGGGCGATATGCTGCGCGCGTGCCGCCGCCCCGAGCCAGCGCATGCAGTGCGTCAGCCGCGCCGGCGCCAGCCGCATCTGGGCATAGCGCAGCGCGCTGCCGACCTCGCCGAGCACCTGGCTCGGCCCAAGGCGAAGCCCTTCAAAACGTACGACTGCGTGCCCTTCGACATAGTTACGGTCCATCGAATCCATGACGCGCTCGATCTGGATGCCGGGGGTATCGCCTTCGCACAGGAACAGGGTCGGGCCGCTGGGGCCATGCGGATTCTCGGGCACCCGCGCCATGATGATCCAGCTCTTGGCGCCATTGGCGCCGGTGATCAGCCATTTGAGGCCGGAGATTTCATAATCATTGCCGTTGAAGACCGCGGTGGTCTTCAACTGGCCCGGGTCGCTGCCGGCGCCATCGGGCTCGGTCATGGCAAAGACGCTGCGGCGATGGCCGGCGATGACCGGGCGGAGAAACTGGTCGATCTGGTCGGGGCGGGCGATGCGGCCGAGCAGGTACATGTTGCCTTCGTCGGGCGCGGCGCAGTTCATCGCCACCGGGCCGAGCGTCGACCAGCCGGCGGCTTCGAACACCGCCGCCTGTGTCGCATGATCGAAGCCCATGCCGCCGAATTCGACTGGCGCCTGCGGGGTGAGCAGCCCTTCGGCGCGGGCGAGCGCGACGAGTTCGTTGCGCAGATCGTCGGTGGGGCCGTGCTGGGTGAGGCGCGAGTCCTTTTCGAACGGAATGATCTTGTCGATCACGAACGCACGGACGCGCTGCGCCAATTCGACGGTGGCGGGCGGGAAGGTATAATCGGTCATGTCGCGTCCTTGCTGAAAGCCGTCAGAGCCTGGTCCAGAATCGCCAGCGCCAGGGTTTCGAACCCCGCATAGCGGTCGCCGGCCATCTCGCCGCGCTGCCATTTTCGATAAAGCTGCATCCAGGCGACCGCCAGCCGCAACCGGGCGAGCGCCAGCGGCCAGCCGAGCGGGCCGGGATCGCCGCCACTGTGCCAGCGATAGCGCGAAACCAGTCCGGCGCGGCGCGGCATGCCGGGGGCAAGCGAAGGCACCGCCTGCAGCGCATGCGCCGCCACCGGGTCGCCGGGCTCGATCCAGTAGGACAGCAACACGGCGAGGTCGAAACCCCGCGGGCCCCGGGTCGCCATGTCCCAGTCGATCATCGCCTGCGGGGCCATGGTGAGCGGATCGACGAGGAGATTGTCGGGCTTCAGGTCCATGTGGAGCAGCACCGGCCGTTCATCCACCGGCGGCGGCGTTGCACCGAGCGCGGTTATCAGGTCGGCAGCGACCGGCGGCAGGCCTTCAGGCCAGACGGCAACAGCGCGGGCGGTCCAGCCCTTCAGCTGGCGCGGGTAAAAGCCGTCGGGCTTGCCGAGATCGCCGAGCCCGACATCTGCCGGATCGATCGCATGCAGCGCCACCATTTGCGCCAGCGTCGCCTCGAGCAACGCGGCGCCATCAGCACCCGCTGGCAGAGTGCCGGCAATCGCGATGCCGGGGCGATGCTCGAGGATAAGAAAAGGCGTGCCGAGCACGGCCGCATCGTCACAGAACGCCAGCCCCTGCGGCACGATCGGGAAATGCGGCGCCAATGCCGAGATCACCCGCCATTCGCGCGCCATGTCGCTGGCGCCCGCCGCCAGCACGCCGGGCGGCGGGCGGCGCAAAACGGCGGGGCCGCTGGCCAGCTCGATGCGATCGTTGCGGTTGGCGATGCCGCCCGACAGGCGGGTGAGTCCCGTCCCGAGCACCAGTGCGAGGCCGTGCGCCGGCAACCAGTCGGTGAGCGCTGCAAGCTCGGTCACAGCTTCAGCACCATCGCACAGCGCTGCGCCGGGTCGAAACCGGCGGCAAACTGGCGTTCCAGCCGGCGTTGCGCCTCGGCCGGGATCGCATCGCCTTCGACGATCACAAAGCCCAAGCGGCGATAAAAGGGCGCGTTCCAAACGATGGTGCGATCGGTGGTGAGCAGCAGGGTCGCATCACCGCGGGCGCGGGCCGCAGCGATGCAGGCGGCCATCAGCGCCGCGCCATGGCCGCGCTGCTGGAACGGCGCCGCTACCGACACTTCACGGACGTACAGCCCGGCAGCGCAGGGTTCGGCAAAGACAAAGCCGGCGATGGAATCGCCATCGGTGGCCACCCACATCAGGTCGATGGCGATCGCGGCCAGCAGGTCGGCGGGATCATTGGGAGGATCGTCGATCGCAAAGGCCATGTGCGTGCCGGCAAACACCGTCGCCGCCGATGCTTCGACGTGCGCCACGGCAGGCAGATCATCGGGGCGGGCGAGGCGGATCATGGCCTTCGCGCTAGCATGAAGCCGCGGGCGTATCTATGCTTTGCCGCCATGGCCGATCCGCGCACGCTCTTCACCGACCGCCTGGTCATGACCCAGCATCAACGCAGCGATTTTGTCGATCTGGCAGCGCTCTGGGCCGACCCGCAGGTGGTGCGCTTCATCGGTGGCCAGCCCAACAGCGAGGAGGAAAGCTGGGGTCGCCTGCTCCGCTATGCCGGCTGCTGGGCAGTGATGGGGTTCGGCTTCTGGGCGGTGCGCGACCGGGAAAGCGGCGCGTATCTCGGCGATGTCGGTTTTCTGGAGGGACGGCGCGCCGGGCTCGATGGCTTCGGCGGCGACCCCGAAATCGGCTGGTGCCTGGCACCGGCAATGCACGGCAAGGGCTTTGCCAGCGAAGCGGTGCGCGCCGCGCTCGGCTGGGGTGCGGCCCATCTCGCGCCGCAGCACCGCCGCGTCGTGGCGATGATCCACCCCGATAATGCGGCTTCGGTAACGGTCGCGGCGCGCTGCAATTTTCGCCATTATGCCGTCGCGCGCTACAAGGACGAACCCGCCGGGCTGTGGGAATATCGCTGGCCGGGCTAGTTGAGAATCACCCAGGTCGGCGCATGGTCGCTGGCCTTTTCGGCACCGCGCACCGCCGCGTCGACCCCGGCATCGACGAGCCGGTCTGCCGCCGGCGGCGACAGCAGCAGGTGATCGATGCGAAAGCCGTGATTGCGCGCCCAGGCGCCGGCCTGATAATCCCAATAGGTCCAGATATGGCCGCCGGGGTGGACGGCACGCAGCGCATCGGTCCAGCCCTGCCACATCAGCCCGCGATAGGCAGCGCGCGATTCGGGCTGCATCAAGGCATCCGCCGCCATCGCTTCGGGGCGCCAGACATCATCGTCGTTGGGGATGACGTTGTAATCCCCCGCCAGCACCACCGGACCGCCGCCGGCGAGCAGCGTCTGCGCATGCGCCTGCAACCGCGCCATCCACGCCAGCTTGTAATCGAACTTGGGGCCGGGTTGGGGGTTGCCGTTGGGAAGGTAGATGCTCGCGACGCGCACCCCGCCAACATCGGCTTCGAGATAGCGCGATTGTTCGTCGGTGTCGTCACCGGGCAGGCCGCGCCGGGTCTCCACCGCCGGCTCGCGGCTGAGGATCGCGACGCCGTTGAAGCCTTTCTGGCCGTGGACGAGGCAATGATATCCAGCCGCCTCGATCGTTTCGACCGGGAAATTCTCGGTCATCGTCTTGATTTCCTGCAAGCAGGCGACGTCGGGCTTGTACTGGTCAAGCCATTCGAGCAGCCGCGGCAAGCGGGCATTGGTGCCGTTGATATTGAAACTGGCGATCTTCATTTCGGCGTTGTGCCCAAAGATGCCGCCGGCGGGAAGAGGGCGGTTTCAGCCTAGACCGAAAAGCTCGACCCGCATCCGCAGCCGCTTGCCGCATTGGGGTTGCGCACTTCGAACGCCGCAGCGCCGATCTTTTCGACATAATCAACTTCGGCGCCGGCAACGAAGGGCAGCGAATCGGGGTCGATCAGCATGGTGACGCCATCGGTTTCGACGGCAAGGTCATCGGCGGCGGCTTCGGCTTCGAGCCCGAATTTGTACTGGAAGCCGGCGCAGCCGCCGCCATCGACGGCGAGGCGGAGTTTGAGGCCCGGTTTGCCCTGGCGTGCCGCGATCACGGCAACGCGGGCGGCGGCGGCGGGCATCAGGCGGGGGGCGGTTTCCATCATCGCAATGTAGGGCGATGGCGCGCCCAGTGCAATGTGGCGGGCAATCGCGGTTCAGCTGCGCTTGCGAATGGGGGTCATGCCGCCGATTTCGGCCGTGACGATATCGTCTTCGAGCATCGGCCCGAAATCCTGGCCGCCTTCGGGCTTGGCGCCGTTCTGGGCCGCCAGCACATAGGCCGAGGCATCGAGGAAGGGCCGCGGGTTGACGCTGCGGCCATCGACACGAACTTCGAAGTGCAGATGGGTGCCGGTCGAACGCCCGGTCGAGCCCATGCGGCCGATGATCTGGCCCTGGCGAACGCGCTGGCCCGGCGACACGAGGATGCGCGACAGATGGCCATAGCGGGTGTCGATGCCCTTGCCATGGCTGAGCTCGACAAGATTGCCATAACCGTTGGCGCGGCCGGCCTGGAGCACGGTGCCGCTGGCCGACGCATAGATGGGTTCACCCTGGCTGCCCGCCATGTCGACCCCGGCATGCATCGCGCTGCCGCCGTTGAACGGATCGTAGCGATAGCCATAGCTCGAGGTGTAGCGATAATCCTTGACCGGCATGTACGCCGGGATCGCCGTGACGGCGTTCTGGAGATGGTTGAGCTTGGTCCAGCTGAGGAACAAATCCTTGAAGCGCGGCTCGGCATCGCTGCTGACCGGGATGTAGGGGCCGCCCATGCCCTGCGCCGAGCCGTTCCAGTCGCTCGAACGGACAAAGCGCGACGGATCGAGGCCGAGGCGGCGGATCAGCGCCTGGGTATCGCGCAGCTTGGCTTCGGCGGCGCCGGCGGCCTTGTCGACAAAGGCGAGTTGCTGGCTTTCCAGCTTGGCAAAGGGTTCGACGACCGCGAGATCGATCCGCGGGGCTTCGAAGCTGCGGCCAACCATCTTGCCGCCGCGCTTGCCGAGCGCCGGGCCGACGAGGTCCTGCACGGTCAGCAGCGAATTGCGCCCGGCATCGACCTTGCGCGGCAACATCCTGGCGAGCTGCGCCATGTCGCGCTTGTCGGTGAGCAGCGCGGCGAGAAAGGCCTGGCGCGCTTCCAATGCTTCGGCGCGCGCGGCGACATCGCCCTTCAGTGCGGCGGTTTCGGATTTCATCGCCTGGATGGTGGTGTTCATGCGGGCGAGTTCGGCCTGCTTGGCCGCAAGCGCCGCGTCGGTATCTCCCGATACCATCGCCGTCGTGGCCAGACCCAGCCATCCCGCGATCAGCACTGCCGAACCAATTGCCATGACTTGCGCCCGAGTCCCCATCCTGATGGTCAGGTCGCGACGGCCCGGATGGCCATGGCTCCTGTGCCAGGTGATTTGATGCTCCGGCAGGGCACGCGACAGGCTTTTCGTAAGCCCGTCAAAGGCCACGTTCAGACCAGCCACAATGGTGTAACCCCCGCCTTGATCGTCATGTTGTGCGCCCTTGCCGGTGCCGATTGGCCCGGCCGGGAACGCGTTACGCTGCTTTACTCGTCAACCGTGCCGGCGGTGCGAAACCGTTCCGGCGAGGCTGTTGAACCACCCCCGCCGCGCCGCCGCAACCCGCCGGCGGCATGCGGGGGGGCCAGCCGTTGCGACGAAGCGATGAGTTGAGCGGGTGCGGAAAAAAAGTGCGTGACGCGTGCAACTTTCGGCCGGTTGAACCGTAGCATCGGCGTCGAATCGTTTCTGGCGGATACCGAATCAGCCGGTCAGCCGAGCGCCTGCGCCGCCGCCAGCACCTGCGCGGCATGGCCCGCGACCTTGACCTTGCGCCACACGCCGGCGATGCGGCCATCGCGGCCAACCAGGAAGGTGGCGCGCTCTATCCCCATGTATTTCTTGCCATACATGCTCTTTTCCACCCAGACGCCCCAGGCTTGCGTGACGGCGCCGTCGGCATCGGCGCCCAGCCCGACCGTAAGGCCGTATTTGGCGCGGAACTTGCCATGTGCCGCCAGCGAATCACGCGAGACGCCGATGATGTCGGTATCGGCAGCAGCGAACTCGGCCGCCAGCGCGGTGAAATCCTTGGCCTCGTTGGTGCAGCCCGGCGTGTCGTCCTTGGGGTAGAAGTACACGACCAGCTTGCGTCCCGAATGGGTGGCCAGGCTGATCGGCCCGGTATCGCCGGCCAGATCGAGCGCGGGGGCAGCGTCGCCAATCACAAGATCCGTCATCGTCAGTTCCTTCTTCCAGCCAACAGCGTGGTGAATGCCAGCCGCACCGCCGCCTTGGCCAGTGCCAATTCATCGGCGACGGCGGCGAAATTCGTCGCACCGAGCGCCGCGGCGATCATCGCTTCCACCGCGGGAGGGAATCCTGCCGGCACGCTGCTGCCCGGCGCCACCAGCCGCAACAGCACGAGAAAGCGCGTCAACCGGTCATGCGCCGCCGCCAAACCTTCGGGCAGCGTGCCGGTGGCGGTCATCACCGCGATGGCGGCGGCCAGATCGGGGCCGAAGCCGCGCCGGTCACGTAGTTGCAGGAAATGCACGACGAATTCGAGATCGACGAGCCCGCCCGGCGCCAGCTTGACATCGAACACCCCCTTGGCCGGCTTCGCGCTGGCGATATCGGCGCGCATCGCGGCAACCTCGTGGCGCAGCCGGTCGGGATCGCGCGGGCGATCGAGCGTCGCCCTGATCGCCGCCTCCGCCTCGGCACGTGCCGCAGCGCTGCCGACCACCACCCGCGCCCGGGTCAGCGCCATATGTTCCCAGCTTTCGGCGTCAGCGGCCTGGTAGCGCGCGAAGCTGGCGATCGACAGCGCCAGCATGCCCTTCGCCCCCCACGGCCGCAGCCGCGTATCGACTTCATAGAGCGCGCCAGCCGCGGTCGGCACCGACAGCGCCGCGGTCAACCGCGCCGCCAGCCGGTTGAAATACAGCGTCGCCGGCAGCGGCTTGGCGCCATCCGACACGCTTTCGTGGCTGCCGCTGAACAGATAGACGAGATCGAGGTCGGAGGCATGGGTGAGCGCGCGGCCGCCATAGCGACCGAGCGCCAGGATCACCGGCTCGGCGCCGGCAACATGGCCGTGGACCCGGGCGAAATCGGCGGCCACCGCCGGGGTGACGATGGCGAGCGCCGCATCGGCAAGATCGGACAGTGCCCGCGCCGCGAGCAACGGATCGACCCGCGCCTCGATAAGCTGTGCGCCGACCTGGAAACGCCGTTCTCCGGTCCAGCGCCGCACCCGGTCGAGCAGGTCTTCAAGCCCGTCGGCGGGCGCGGCGAAGGCGGCAAGATCGGCGGTCAGGCCGGCGGCATCGGGCAGCGGTGCAAAGGCATCGGGCGCCAGCATGACATCGAACAGCGCCGGATCGCGCGCCAGCGCATCGGCGAGCACTGGCGTCACCCCGAGCAGATGGCCGAGCAGCCCGACCAGCCGCGGATTGGCCTCGAGCAGCGCGAAGAATTGCGCGCCCTGCGGCAAGGCGGCGAGGAAACCGTCGAGCCGCGTCGCCGCCACGGCCGGATCGGCGGCACAAGCGACGCCGTCGATCAAGGCGGGCAGGACATTTTCAAACGCCGTGCGCGCCGTCTCGCTGCGCAATGCCCGCAAGCCGCCGCCGCGCCAGCGCGCGACCAGCGGCGCCAACAGCCGCGCGATCCCGGGATGATGTTTCTTCAACCACGCCGCGGGTTCGGCGGGCACGGCATGGCCCTGCGGCGCGGCAGCCGCGATCAGCCGATCATAGGCACTCGCGACCGGCGCGGTGACGGTTTTCAGCGATCGTTCCACCGCCGCCCAGTCGCGTTGCCCGGCCAGCAAGGCGACCGCGGCGCGATCGGCGGCGAGGCGCGGCACGGCATGGGTCTGTTCGTCGCGGCGCATCTGCAACCGGTGTTCGAGGGTGCGCAGCATGCGGTAGCTGTCGGCCAACCGCGCGGCTTCCTCCGGCGCGATCCGCCCCGCCGTCGCCAGCGCCGCCAGCCCGTCGAGCGTGGCCGGGCAGCGCAGTTCGGGCGCCCTGCCCCCCCAGATCAATTGGTGGATCTGCGCGAAGAATTCGACCTCGCGGATGCCGCCACGGCCGCGTTTCAGGTCATAACCCGGGCCGATGCTTTGCCCCGCGTCGAAATGATCGCGGATGCGCAGGGATACCGCCTGGATATCGCGCACCGCCGTCCAATCGAGGCTACGCCGCCAGACGAACGGCCGGATGCGGTTCAGCAGCCCCTGCCCCAGCGCGATATCGCCGCCACAGGCCCGCGCCCGGATGAAGGCAACGCGTTCCCAGGTCAGCGCTTCGGACTGGTAATAATGTTCGGCGGCACCGACCGCGAGGCTGATCGGCGTGATCTCGCTCGCCGGTCGCAGCCGCAGGTCGACGCGCTGGACATAGCCATCGGCGGTCAGGTCGGCGAGCAGCGCCACGGCACGCTTGGCGATGCGCACCGCGGCTTCGGCGGGTTCTTCATGGCTGCGGCGCGGGATGACGTCCGGATCATGGACGAGGATGAGATCGACATCGGACGAATAGTTGAGCTCGAAGCTGCCCAGCTTGCCGAGGGCCAGCGCTGCCAGCCCCTTGTTGGGCGCATCGCGTTCCGCCAGCGCCTCTGCGATGGCGATATCGATCGACCGGTCGGCAAAGGCCGACAGCGCTGCCGTTACCTGTTCGAGCGACCACAGCCCACCCAGATCGGCGAGCGCCGCCACCAGCGCCACGGCACCGCGCGCCCGGCGCAGCCGCTGTGCCGCATCCTGCGCCGGATCGGCCGCTGCCGCCATCGCATCGGCAAAGGCGGCTTCGGGGCCGGCTTCGGCGACCCGCGCCAGCACGTCGCGCCGACCGCGGATCAGGCTTTTCAGAAACGGCGCCTGCATCCAGGCGGTCGCGGCGGCGGTGACCAGCGCCGGGGAGAACCCGGCCGGCAGCAAGGCGGCAAGTTCGGCCGGTGGGTCGCGCGGAGGCAGGGTGAAATCCACAGCGGCGGTGATGCCAGCCCCGGCGCCCGCTGTCACGCGCCGGAACTCGGGCAGCGATGGGGCGTTACCGATGGTTCCTCATCCACGTCATGTCAGGACCCATCATGCGTACCCCCGTCACCCTTGCGATTGCCCTGGTTTCCGTGCTGGCGCTTAGCGCTTGCAACACCGTCAGCGGCGCCGGCAAGGACGTCAGTTCGGCCGGCAAGGCCGTCACCAAGACCGCCGAAGACGTCAAGAACTGAGCTCCGCCGCAGCCCGGGTCGTTCAGCCCCGGTCAAGCGACGCCCGGTAATAGCAAAGGCACGGTCTTGCGCATCCGCGGGGCCGTGCCTTTCTTGTCGGGGATGATGATGCGCCAATCGATCAGGATGCTGCTGCTTGGCGGCATGGTTCTTGCCCTTGCTGGCTGCAACACGATTAGCGGCGCCGGCCGCGACCTGAGCTCGGTCGGCAAGGCGGTCACCCGTACCGCCGATGACGTGAAGAACTAGGCCTGTTCCGCCGCGCTGGTCACGGCTTCGGCGCGTGCCCGGCTGCGTTCGGTGAACCAGATGCCGATGATCGAAACTTCGTAAAGCAGGATCAGCGGGATCGCGAGGGCGAATTGCGACCAGATATCGGGGGGCGTCAGCACCGCGGCGATGGCGAAGGCGGCGACAATGGCATAGCGCCGCCCGGCCTTGAGCTGGGTGCGCGTCACGATCCCGGCGCGTTCGAGCAGCATCAGCAGCACCGGCAGCAGGAACGACACGCCGAAGCCCAGGATCATGTTCATCACCAGGTCAAGATATTCGCCCATGGCCGGCAGGGCTTCCTGGGTGATGCCGGTGACCGACGATGACGACTGGAAGCTGAGGAAGAATTTGAACGCCACCGGCATGACGCCATAATAGGCCAGCGCCGCCCCCATGGTGAACAGCACCGGGGTCGCGATCAGAAACGGCAGGAAGGCGCGCTTTTCGCGCTTGTAAAGCCCGGGGGCGACGAACGCCCACAGCTGGTTGGCGATGATCGGGAAGGCCATGCAGAGCGCCGCAAAGGCCGCGACCTTGATCTCGACGAAGAACGCTTCGTACAGCTTGGTGTAGATCAGCTTGCCGACCACGCCGCTGCCATAGGCCGACACCAGCGGCTGGACGAGAAAACCGAAAACCCGATCGGCAAAGCTGAAGGCAATGCCGAAGCAGACGACAAAGGCCGCGACGCATTTGAGCAGCCGGTTGCGCAGCTCGATCAGGTGATCGAGCAGCGGCGCCTTGCTGGCGTCGATTTCGGCGGAGTCGTTATCCATCAGCCGTCGATCGCCGGGCTGATGGCCTTGGCGGCCCGGCGGCGACGCGGGGCCGCGGGGCCTTCGGGGGCCGTGATTTCGGGCTCGCTTTCGGCCTTGGTGCGGCGGCGGCGCGGCTTGGGCGGCACCGGCTCGTCGGCCGGCACGTCGGCGGCGGTTTCGGGCGCCAACGGCGGCGGTGGCAGCATCCAGTCATCGGCGCCCAGATCTGAGGCCCCCAGATCAGGCAGCGGGTTCTTGATGCCGAGATCGGGCAGCGCCGTTGCCTTCATGATGGCTTCGTTCTGCGCCGCCCATTGCTTCTGCATCTCCTCCAATTCGGATTCGCGCATCATCGTGTCGAAGCCGGCACGGACATGGCGGGTCATGGCGCGGCCCTTGGCCAGCCATTGCCCGACCATGCGCATGACGCGCGGCAGATCCTTCGGGCCGATGACCAGCAAGGCCACCAGCGCGATGATCGCCAGTTCCGATGAATCGATACCGAACATGCAGGGACGCCCCCGGGCGGGCTAGCGGCGGATTTCGTCGCTGGCCGGGACCACCGGGGTGGTGCTGGCGTTGGTCACCTGCGGCGGCGGCGGGGCGGCGGCCGGCGGCGCATCGCCTTCGGCCAGGCCCTTCTTGAAGCTGGTGATGCCCTTGGCAAAATCGCCCATCAGGTCCGAAATCCGGCCGCGGCCGAACAACAGCATGACGACGATGATGAGGATGGCCCAGTGAACGAGGCTGAACGAGCCCATGGCGATACCCTTCGAAAACGCAGTGTGCGGCTTCGCTTTACTCCGGATGCCAGCGGCAAGCTAGGGCCTCGCGCGGCAACCGCGACGAAGCGCGGGGCGGGCGGGGCGGGTTCGCCGGTGGTGCTGTCGGGGAGGATTGAACTCCCGACCTCAGCCTTACCAAGGATGCGCTCTACCACTGAGCTACGACAGCATTCCGGCGAAGGTGTGGGCCTATGGGGGAGGGGCGGCGGGCTGTCAAGAAACCCTGTGATGGTTTAGGGAAGCGTCATGACGAAAAACGCCGAATCCACCGCGGAAAGCGCCAAGCAAGCCCGGCTTGCCGCCGCGCTGCGTACCAATCTGGCGCGGCGCAAGGCGCGCGACAGGGGCAGCGTGGAGCCGCCGAAAGAGGACTGAACCCCTCCCTCCCCCTCTGTGGGGAGGGCTACTCGCCAAGCGAGAGGGAGGGAGTTGGGTCAGCCCTTGGTCGCAATCGCCTTTTCCACCGCGCCGGTGACTTCGGCCGACATCGGCGTCGCCTTCGACGGGAACGCCGCGATCAGCTTGCCGTCGCGCCCGACGAGATATTTGTGGAAATTCCACTGCGGCGTCTTGTCGGAGCCGAGCGTCGCCGATGCCCAGCGGTAGAAGGGAATCGCCGTCGCGCCCGACACGACACTTTTTTCGGTCATCGGGAACTTGATGCCGAATTTCGATTCGCAGAATTCCTGGATCTCGCCGGCCTTTTCATATTCCTGGCCGCCGAAATCGCCCGACGGCACGCCGATGACGGTGAAGCCCTTGGCCTTGTAGCTGTCCTGAAGCTTTTGCAGCCCTTCATATTGCGGGGTGTAGCCACAGAAGCTGGCGGTGTTGACGACGAGCAGCACCTTGCCCTTGTACTGGCTGAACGGCATCGGCTTGCCATCGATGGTCTTCATCGCGAACTGGTACGCCGAAGTCGGCCCCGGCGGCGAGGCAGCGACGAGCAACAGCCCGGCAAAGGCGGCGATGGTGAGGGTCTTCAGCATGGTCGTGGTTCCTTTCGCGTGAGGATCAAAGCGCTGCGGTAGCGGCGGCGAGCCAGGCCTGGCCGGCATCATCGAGCTGCGGCCCGATCTCGGCCTGCACCCGGGCATGATAGGCGTTGAGCCAGTCGCGCTCGGTCGCATCGAGCAGGCCGGTGTCGATGAGGTTGCGGTCGATCGGCGCCAGCGTCAGCTCGCGAAAGCCCAGCATCGGCTTTTCGGCGCCGGGGACATCGCGCGGCTCGACGAGCACAAGATTTTCGATGCGGATGCCATATTCGCCGGCCTTGTAGTAGCCGGGCTCGTTCGACAGGATCATGCCGGCCTGGAGCGGCTCGTCATTGCCGGGCTGGCTGCTCCAGGCGGCGGCGATGCGCTGCGGGCCTTCATGCACCGACAGGAAGCTGCCGACGCCGTGCCCGGTGCCATGGTTGTAATCGAGCCCGGCCGCCCACAGGAACTGCCGCGCCAGCGAATCGAGTTGCACGCCGCGCGTGCCGGCCGGGAAGACGGCGCGGGCGAGCGCGATATGGCCCTTGAGGACGCGGGTGAAACGGTCCTTCATTTCGGCGGTCGGGGTGCCGACGATCAGCGTGCGGGTCACATCGGTGGTGCCGTCGCGATATTGCCCGCCCGAATCGACAAGATAGATTTCGTCGATCTTGATCGGCAGGCTGCTTGCCTCGCTGACACGGTAATGCGGGCTGGCGCCATTGGGGCCGGCGGCCGAGATGGTATCGAAGCTCAGATCCTCGAGCATGTTGGTGGCTTCGCGGAATTGCTGCAACTTGCCCGCCGCAGTCATTTCGGTCAGCCCGCCCTTGGGTGCCTCGCCATCAAACCAGTGCAAGAAGCGGGTCAGCGCGGCGCCGTCGCGGCGATGGGCATCGATGGTGCCGGCGATTTCAACCGGGTTCTTGATCGCCTTGGGCAGCAGGCACGGGTCGCGTGCCTCGATGACCATGGCTCCACCTTCCGTCAGCCCGGCAAAGATCGCCGCGACTGCGCTCGCCGGATCGACAACCACGGTCTTGCCGGCAAAGCCCGACAGCGCCGCGGCGAAATCGGCACGCGGCTGCGCGCGCACAGCGTCGCCCAGATGCGCGCGGACCTCGGGGGTGAGCTTTTCGGGCGCGATGAACAGGTCGACGCCGGCATCGGCATGGAGGATGGCGAAGGCCAGCGCGACGGGCGTGCGGCTGACATCGGCGCCGCGGACGTTGAGCAGCCAGGCGATCGAATCGAGCGCCGAAATCACCACGGCATCGGCACCGCGCGCCTTGAGCCAGCCGGCGATTTCACCGCGCTTGTCGGCAGCGCTTTGCCCCGCATGTTCATCGAGCTGCGCCTTCAACGGCGCCGCGCTCGGTGTCGGACGGTCGCGCCAGATCGCATCGATCGGGTTGGCGCTGACGGCCACCAGTTCGGCGCCGCGGGCCTTGAGCAGCTTGCCGGTCGCCACCACCCAACCGCGGGTATGCAGCCACGCATCATAGCCGATGCGATCGCCGGCGCCGGCATGGTCGGCGAGCCACTGCGCGGCGCTCGTCTGCGGCACGTCCTGGTAATCGAACAGGTCGCCCGGCACCTGCTGGCGCACCTGCAGCGTGTAGCGGCCATCGGTGAAGATCGCCGCCTTGCTGCCGAGCACCGCCGCGCTGCCCGCCGAGCCGCCGAAGCCGGTCAGCCATTCGAGCCGCTGCGCATAGCTGCCGACATATTCGCTCATATGTTCATCGGTCAGCGGCACGACAAAGCCGGTCAGCCGGTCCTGCGTCAGTTGCGCCTGCAACGCCGCGAGGCGATCCTTGATGGTGGACATGGGATGTTCCTGCTCTAATGATATGGCCCAACATAGGCGCGGCGCCAATCGCGCGCCAGCATCCACAGGAGCGACCAAATGCATCGGCCTCGTGTCACGACGCTGTCGGTCGGCCTGCTCGCCCTCCTGATCCCCCTCCTGTCCCCTTCGGAAGCCCGCATGACCCCCGATCCCCGCCTGCCGCCGCCCGTCGCCGCCGTTCGCCCGCACACCAGCACCTGGCACGGCGAAACCCTGTCCGACCCCTATTTCTGGTTGAAGGACCAGAGCTATCCGGTGGTCGATGACCCCGAGGTGCTGGCCTATGTGCGGGCCGAAAACGCTTATTTCGAAGCGCACATGGCTCCCGTCGCGCCGCTCACCGACGCGATCTTCGCGGAATTGAAGGGCCGGGTGAAGCAGGACGATGCCAGCGTGCCGGTCAAAGACGGCGCCTTCGAATATTGGTGGCGCTTCGAGACCGGGGCGCAATATCGCACCTGGCTGCGCCGGCCGGTCGGTGGCAGCACCGAACAGGTGATCCTCAGCGAGCCGGCGCTGGCGCAGGGGCATGATTATTTCCGCCTGGCGGGATCGAGCATCAGCCCCGATGGCACGCTGCTCGCCTATGCCGTCGACACCAAGGGCGACGAGCGTTTCGTGCTGCGCGTCCGCGATCTCGCCACCGGCAAGGATATCGCCACGGTTGCCACCAACAGCGTCGGCGTGCCGGTCTGGGCCGCCGATTCGCGCGCGCTGGCGTGGAACGAGGTCAATGAAAACTGGCGCAGCTTCCGCGTTCGCCTGCACCGGCTGGGCAACAGCGCCGCCGATGCGGTGCTGTACGAGGAAACCGCCGACAAGGGCTTCAACGTCGGGGTGGAGCGTAGCCAGGATGGCCGCTGGTTCATCCTCGCGGGCGGCGACAATGTGACGAGCGAAGTGCGGCTGGTGCCGACCGCCGACCCGGCCGCGCCGCCGGTGCTGGTGCGCGCCCGCAAGGCCGGGGTCAGCTATGATGTCGATGCCCGCGGCGACACGCTGTTCATCCGCACCAACGACAACCACCCCAATTTCCGGCTGGCGACCGCGCCGATCGCCAGCCCCGGCGCCTGGACCGAGCTGATTGCGCCTTCCGACCGCGATTACATCACCGGCTTTGCGCCCTTTGCCTCGTACCTGCTGATCACCGGCCGCCGCGACGGGCTCGACCAGTTGCGCCTGCGCCGCGACGATGGCAGCGAAACCGCAATCCCGTTCGCCGAAGCCTCGTACACCGCCAGCCCGGGCAGCAACCCCGAACCCGATGCGCCGGTGCTGCGGCTCAACTACAGCTCGATGGTCACCCCGGCGACGGTGTTCGACTATGACGTGGCGAGCGGCAAGCTCGTCACCCGCAAGGTCCAGCAGGTGCCTTCGGGCTATGATGCCGGCCAGTACGCCACCGAACGCGTCACCATCACGGCGCGCGATGGCGCCCGCGTGCCGGTGTCGATTGTCTATAAAAAGGGCCTCCCGCGTGATGGCTCGGGCAAGCTGCACCTTTATGCCTATGGCGCCTATGGCTATGCGATGCCGCCGTCGTTTTCGGCCAACCGGCTCAGCCTGCTCGACCGCGGCATGGCCTATGCCATCGCCCATATCCGTGGCGGCGATGATCTCGGCTATCAATGGTATCTCGATGGCAAGCTGACCAAGCGCACCAACACCTTCAACGATTTCGTCGATGTGGCGAAGGGCCTGAACGCGCTGGGCTGGGCCGCACCGGGCCAGATTTCGGCGAGCGGCGGTTCGGCCGGCGGCGAACTGATGGGCGCCATCGTCAATTCCGACCCCGGCCTGTGGCGTGCCGTTGTCGCGCATGTGCCCTTTGTCGATGTGCTCAACACGATGCTCGATGACAGCCTGCCGCTGACCCCGGGCGAATGGCCCGAATGGGGCAACCCGATCACCGACAAGGCGGCGTTCGACCTGCTGAAAAGCTACAGCCCCTATGATAATGTGACGGCACAGGCCTATCCGCCGCTGCTGATCACCGCCGGATTGAACGATCCGCGCGTCACCTATTGGGAGCCGGCGAAGTGGACGGCGAAGCTGCGCGCGACCAAGACCGACAACAACATCCTGCTGCTCAAGACCAACATGGGGGCTGGCCACGGCGGCAAATCGGGGCGGTTTTCGGCGCTGCAGGAAACCGCCGAGGAATATGCCTTCATCCTGGCGCAATTCGATGCCGGCCCCCGCTGACCGCACGCCGCATGTCATCAGCGTCACCGCGCAGGCGGCCGACATCGATGAACTGGGGCATGTCAATAACATCGTCTATCTGCGCTGGGTGCAGGATGTGGCGACGGCGCACTGGCGGGCGGTGGCACGGGCGGCCGATATCGATCGTTTCATCTGGGTGGTGACGCGCCACGAGATCGATTATCGGCGCGCCACGCTGGTGGATGAAGTGGTGACGCTGACCACCTGGGTCGGCACGCCGCGGGGCGCGCGCTTCGACCGTTTTGTCGAGATCAGCGGCGCCGATGGCACGCTGCGCGCCCGCGCGATGACGATCTGGGCGCTGGTCGACACGCAGAGCAACCGCGCCGTGCGGGTGCCGGCGGAGGTGTCGGCGCCTTTCCTCGGGTAGGCAAGGGAGCCCCCCTCTCCCGCAAGCGGGAGAGGGGGGCTCCCTACCCCGCCACCACCATCCTTCGCTGCCCCCGCCTTGCCAGCACGCCGATCATGCCGAAGCCGATGATCATCAGCGCCCAGCTCTCCGGCTCGGGCACCACCGCCGACGCGCCGAGACTGTCGAATTCGAACGCCGCGCCATCCGAGCGAAAGCGCACCGCCGTCACCTTCTGGTCGGGCCGGAAATCGAAGAACACCCGGCGGTTGGTCGCTGCCGACGTCTGGTTGCCATTGGCAATCGGCAGGGCATTGCCCCCCACCGTCGCGACCCGGCGGCCGCGGATATCGAGGAAATCGATGAAATTGTAGCTGTCCACCGACCCCCAATAGACGCTGAAGCTTTCCAGCCCGCGGCCGCGCGTCCAGCCGCTGAAATCGAACACGCTGCTGCCGCCAGCGCCGATCGATCGATAGACGCTGTTGCCGATGCTTGCCGGCGCCGCGCGCACCCCGTCGATCGATCCGGCGGCGGTGATGACGGCACCGCGGCTGGTGTCGGTCACCCCGGCGGCGTTGGGCCGGTCGAAGCCGACAACCAGCGTTTCACCCCGCGCCAACCCGGGATCGGGGGTGCCGCGCAGGCTGGCCAAGGTGACGGTGACCGCCGCTGCCGGCGTAACGGCGAGCGCGGACACACAAAAGCAACGCAACAACATGACAGGTCATCCCTTGTAGCCAAGACCAGGGAGAACGGCGGCGCCGCGCCGCGATGCCGGTGCATTGATGGTGAAGCCCCGTTGAGCCTAACCGGCGTTTACAGACCGCCGGCGCGTGCGAGCCCATACAAATGCACGCTGGCGAACAGCGCCGCCGCCATGCCGGCAAAGATCATCGCGTGCCACGGCAGATAGGCGTGCCACGCCAGCGGCGCGCGGCGCCGCGCCATGTCGCCCAGGCTGGCGAGCAGCGTCAGCACGATTCCGCCCGCCAGCAGCGCGAATGTATTTTGCGAGTCCATGGCAACGCGCTAATCCAGTCACCAGACGAAGCCAAGCCGCCAGCCCGCGGCCCGCAGGAGACTGTCCATGTTGCGCCAGACGTTGTTTGCCCTCACCGCCGCTGTTGTCCTTGCCGCCCCCGCCGCGGCCGCCCCGTTCGATGCGGCGATTGCCGGCGCACACCGTTCGGATGCCAACAAGGCGCGCGATGCCTATCGCCACCCGGCGCAAACGCTGACCTTCTTCGGCATCAAGCCGAACATGACGGTGGTGGAAATCTCCCCCTCGGGTGGCTGGTACACCGAAGTGCTGGCGCCATACCTCCGCAAGAAGGGCACGCTTTATGCCGCCGGCGGCAACCCGGCGGGCGGTGAACGCGCCGCTGCCGCGGTGCAGAATTTCCAGAAAAAGCTCGATGCCAATCCGGCGGTCTATGGTTCGACCAAGATGAGCGTCTTCGCCAAGGGCGCAATGAACATTGCACCGGCCGGCAGCGCCGATGCCGTGCTGACCTTCCGCAACGTTCATAACTGGCACATGGGCGGCTTTGCCCCCGATGCCTTCAAGGCATTCTTTGCGGCGTTGAAGCCCGGCGGCGTGCTCGGCATCGAGGAACATCGCCTGCCGGAAGACAAGCCCGACGCGCTGATGACGTCGAGCGGGTATATGAAGGTGTCGTACGTCAAGAAGCTCGCCGAAGACGCCGGCTTCAAGTTCGTCGGCGCCTCGGAAGTCAATGCCAACGCCAAGGACACCAAGGATTACCCCAAGGGTGTCTGGACGCTGCCGCCGAATTACGCCGAGGGTGACAAGGACAAGGCGAAGTACGCGGCGATCGGTGAGAGCGACCGCATGACGCTCAAATTTGTGAAGCCGCGCTGAAGCGCGGCCGGCGAGCAGCGAAGCTGCGCGCGGACACGCGCGAAGCCGGACGGCGGGGCGGCGCGCGCACGTGCGCGCCGAACCCGTCCGACGTCAGCATGGGCTTTGCCCATGCCCTTCCGCTTTATCTTCATTCGAGCCAGGAAGAACCGGGTCCCCGGTCAAGCCCGGGATGACAGCGCCGCTTGAACCCGCCGAACCCCGGTCACCGGCTCCGCCGCCCCGGCCACCTGCAGCCGCGCGATGACATCGGCGAGCGGTTCCTCCACTGTCGCCATCCAGTGCGCATTGGCGTGGAACAGCCGGTCGCGCGTCGCCAATATGCCGACATGGCCGGGAAAGAACACCAGGTCGCCCGCCTGACGATCGTTGAAGGCCACCGCGACCCCCAACCCGTCACGCTGCTGGTCCGAATCGCGGGGTGCCGCCACCCCGCACGCCGCCAGCGCCGCCTGCACCAGCCCCGAACAATCGACCCCCAGCGGCGTCCGCCCACCCCACAGATAGGGCGCGCCGGTGAACAGGCGCGCCACCGCGATCGGGGTCGTCGGCGCGGCGGCGAGATGGCGATTATGGATGAACCCCGCGTCGCAGGCGAAGAAACGCTCCCCCGCCACCCCCGCCACCCGCGCGCCAAAGGGCAGTTCCAGCACCACCGGTGTCTTGATGTCGGCAGCGGCAAACACCGGTGCCACCCGGGCCGTCACCGTGACCGTTTCCGCATCGCTGCGTTCGATCAGTGCCTCTGCGCGCACCCAGCCGACATAGGCATCGGCGACGCGGCGCCCGAAGGCCCAGCCATCGGCAATCTCGAACACATCGAAACCCTCGCCCGCCAGCAACTCGCTGACCGCGACACTGGCCGCATCGCCTGCCTTGCGCATCGCGCTGCGCGCTGCCGACGCCTGCATCGCCACCGGCGCCACATAGCGCGCCGCCGCCACCTGGCCGGCAAGGTCGATCTCGACCAGATCCGCCCGCGCGATCCAGCGCCGCGGGTCGAGCCGGGGCCGCGGCCCCGCCAGCCGCGCCACCGCCATCACGCCCGCCCGAAACGCTGGCGAATCAACGCGAATGAAGCGCGCAGCCCCATCGCCTCGCCACCGCGCGGCCGGCCGGGGCGTGCCGCCGGGTTCCAGGCAAAGGTATCGAAATGCGCCCAGGGCGTCCCCGGCGTCACGAACGCTTCCAGGAAGAGCGCCGCGGTGATCGCGCCGGCAAAGCCGCCATCGGGCGAATTGTTCAGATCGGCGAGGCTCGATTTGAGCATGTCGCGATAGCCCGGCCACAGCGGCAGCCGCCACAAGGGGTCACCCGCCGCGTCGGCCGCCAGCGCATAATCGGCAGCCAGCGCCTCGTCATTGGCGAAGAACGCCGGCAATTGCGGCCCCAGCGCCACCCGCGCCGCGCCGGTCAGCGTGGCAAAATCGATCATCAGCGCCGGCTTGTCTTCGCCCGCCAGCGTCAGCGCATCGGCGAGGATCAGCCGGCCTTCGGCATCGGTATTGGTGACTTCGATGCTCTTGCCCGCCCGGCTGGCGAGAACGTCCCCCGGCCGCATCGCATCGCCCGAAATGCTGTTTTCCACCGCCGGGATGATCAGCCGCAGCCGCACCGGCAGGTTGGCCTGCATCACCAGCCGCGCCAGCGCCAGCGCGTGGGCGGCACCGCCCATGTCCTTCTTCATCAACGCCATGCTGCCGCCCGGCTTGATGTTGAGCCCGCCGCTGTCGAAGGTGACGCCCTTGCCGATGATCGTCAGCCGCGGGTGATCGGCGTCGCCCCAGATCAGGTCGATCAGCCGCGGCGCGCGCGATGCCGCCCGGCCAACGGCATGGACCGCGGGGAAATTGGCTTCGAGCAAGGCCTCGCCCTTGATGACTGTGCAGCTCGCGCCAAAGGCCCGCGCCTGCACCGCGACCGCCTCGGCAAGCTCCCCCGGCCCCAGGTCGGCCGCCGGCGTATCGACAAGATCGCGCACCAGCGCGGTCGCTTCGGCAAGCCGCACCGCCTCGGAGACAGCGGCCGGTTCCTGACTCAACAGCACGCGCGGGCCAATGTCGCCGCTGGCTTTCTTGTAGCGAGTAAACCGATGCTGGGCGAGCAGCCAGCCGAGCAGCGCCGGGCCGGTCGGCTGCGAGGCGCGATAGCGGCCCGCGGGCAGTTTCGTGGCAGCGGCGGCAAAGCTCCACGGCCCGAGTACCGCTTCGACGCCGGCCAGCGCCGACCAGTCCCCCGGCGCATCGCCGGGCAGCAGCGCAACACTGTCGGGTGCGGCGGCAAAGCCCTGCGCCGCAACAAAGGCTCGCGTGCGCTCGCTCTGCCCGCGCAGCCAGTCGTCGAAACCGGCGGCGGTGAGCAGGGTCAAAGGGGTTGCAGGGGCGCCGTCATCGGCGATCAGCATCGAGGCTAAATCGGTCATGCCGTCCGGTGTAGCGGAAGCGACGCCGCCTCGTCACGCGCAGAAACGGCCGCAGGCGGACCGGTCGTCCGCCTGCGGCCGCGTGGCTCACATCACCGCACCGCGTGTCTGCGCCGAATTATGCCCGCCATTGCGGTAGAGGATCTGGCTGATCTGGGTGGCGCTGAACCCATTGGCGCTGTCATCGACCGCCACCAGCGTGCCGCCGCTCGACAGCTGGTCGTGATAATAGCCGCTGTCGTCGCTCGACACGCCGCGGTCTTCAAGGCTTTCCTTGAGGCCGCCGGCAACCGCGCCGATGGCGGCCCCGGCCGCCATGGCGGCAGGCGTTGCCGAGGCAGCGATGGCCCCGGCGGCAACCAGCGGGCCCACGCCCGGGATGGCCAGCGCCGCCACTGCCAGCCCGGCACCAAGCGCACCGCCACCCAGAATGCCGCGCAGCATATTGCCTTCGCCTTCGGTCACATCATCGCCGGCGCCGTCACTGGTGGTCAGCCGCTCGCCCTGCTGCGCAATGATCGAGAGCGCGCTGTCGGGAACGCCGGCGTCGCGCAATTCGCGCACGGCATCACGGGCTTGGGAATCACTGTCGAAAACCGCCGAAGCAATGAACTGGCTCATGATCTTTCTCCATTTGCCGGCAAAAGCGCCGCTGGGGGAAAACCGGCGAGGCCCGCCGGCGTTCCGGATCAATCGCCGATCGGCACGCCGAAAAGGTCGGTCTGGTCGGATTCCTCGATCAAAACCCGCACGATATCGCCGACCGCGAGCCCGCCGGCATCGCGCAGATGGACCTCGCCATCGATTTCGGGGGCGTCGTACTTGCTGCGCCCGCTGGCGCCACCTTCGTCATCGACCGCGTCGATCAGCACGTCGATCTCGCGGCCGACCTTCAGTGCCAGCCGTTGTTCCGAAATCGCCGACTGCGCCGCCATGAAGCGGTGCCAGCGCTCTTCCTTCACATCCTCGGGCACCGCGCCGGGCAGCGCGTTGGCAGCGGCGCCTTCGACGGCTTCATATTTGAAGCAGCCGGCGCGATCGATCTGCGCTTCGCCAAGCCAATCGAGCAGATACTGGAAATCGCCTTCCGTCTCGCCGGGGAAGCCGACAACGAAGGTGCTGCGCAGCGCCAGGTCGGGCACCACACCGCGCCATTTGCGGATGCGATCGAGCACTTTGGCGTCGTTCGCCGGCCGCCGCATGGCGCGCAGCACCGACGGGCTGGCATGCTGGAACGGGATGTCGAGATAGGGCAGCACCAGTCCCTCCGCCATCAACCCGATCAGCTGATCGACATGCGGATAGGGGTAGATGTAATGCAGCCGCACCCAGGCGCCGAGCAGCCCCAGTTCGCGCGCCAGGTCGGTGATGTGCGCCCGCAGTTCGCGGCCGCCCAGCGACGACACGGCGTGGCGCAGGTCGACTCCATAGGCCGATGTATCCTGCGCGATGACGAGCAGCTCCTTCGCCCCGCCCTTCACCAACGCCGCCGCTTCGCGCAAGATCGCCGCCGGCGGCCGGCTGGCGAGATCGCCGCGCAGGCTCGGGATGATGCAGAAGGCGCAACGATGGTCGCAGCCTTCGGAGATTTTCAGATAGCTGTAGTGCCGCGGCGTCAGCTTCAACCCGGCATCGGGGATCAGGTCGAGATAAGCGCTCTTCACCGGCGGCGCCGCATCGCGCACCGCATTGACGACGTCATCGTACTGCTGCGGCCCGGTGACGGCGAGCACGCCCGGAAAGCGCGCGCGGATGCTGTCGGCCTCATGCCCCATGCAGCCGGTCACGATCACCTTGCCATTTTCGGCCATCGCCTCGCCGATCGCTTCCAGGCTCTCGGCCTTGGCGCTGTCGAGAAAGCCGCAGGTGTTGACGATCACCACATCGGCGCCGGCATAATCGCCCGACAGCGCATAGCCATCGGCGCGCAATTGCGTGAGGATCCGTTCGCTGTCGACCAGCGCCTTGGGGCAACCGAGCGAAACCATGCCGACTTTCGGCGCTGTATCGAGTGTGAGAGTCATCGCCGCGCCTTACGCGACAGCGCGCACCCTGTCACCCGCTAGCGCCCGCCGATCACCTTCACCGGATCGACCGGCGTGCGGCCCCTGCGCAATTCGAAATGCAGTTGCGCTTCGTTTACCGATCCGGTCGCCCCGGCGCGGGCAATGATGTCGCCGCGCGCGATGCGGGTGCCGCGCGTCACCAGCAACGCATCATTATGGCCATAGGCACTCACCCAGCCGCCGGCGTGCTTGACCAGCAGCAGGTTGCCGAAGCCGGGAATCGCATCGCCGGCATAGGCGACGACCCCATCCCCCGCGGCGCGCACCGGCGCCCCGGCCGATGCCTTCAGATTGACGCCATCGTTGAAGCGCCCGCCCGGCTTGGCGCCGAAGCCCGACAGGATCCGACCATCGACCGGCCAGGCAAAACGCGGCGCATCCCCCACCAGCACCGGCAGCGGCGCCACGCTCGCCGGCCGCGGGGCGCGGGGCGCTGTGGCGCGCGGCGGCGGCGTCTTGCGCGCGGCGGGCTCGCCGCCGGTGATGATATCGTCGATCTGCAACGAAAAGGCGCGGGCGCGATCTTCCACGCTCATCGCCGCAACCTGCTTGACGGTCGGCAACAACAAACGGGTGCCGACTTCAAGCGTATAGGGCGGGTTCAGGCCATTGGCGGCGGCGACCTTGCGCCATTCGACACCATAGGCCCGCGCGATGGCGATGCCGGTTTCGCCGGGCTTGACGGTGTGCAGACGCCCGCCGGCCACGGGCACGGCATCGGTCACGACCTTGCGCGCCTGCCAGACAGGTTTGGGCAGCGGGCGCGGCGCGACGACAGCGGCCCTGGCCGGCGGCGCCGGCGCTCGCCGATCGGCCGACACGCACGCTGCCAGCGCCACCAAGGGCAGCAGCGGGGGCAGGAACCGAAGCGGGCGAGGCAGCATCATCACGGCAATTGTTTAGGCGATTGAATCGCTTGCGGCCAGTGGCCGACGGCAATAGGCGAATTGGTGCTCACGTTTTGGCACCACAGAAAGTGTCGGAAATTTTTACAGTTTCCAAATTATTACTGAATAATTAATCCTCATTTTTCCGAGGTTTATGGTATATTTCAGCGTTGGCACGTTTCTTGCTTGTTTGACGCCGTAGCCGCAAGGCAACGTTGCCGGTAATCGTCGCAAGGTGTGATCCGGGGGAAATTCAAGGAGCAGACACATGAACCTGAAGAAGATCATCGCCATCGGAGCCGTCGCCGCCTCGACCGTGGTTGCTGTCGCTCCGGCATACGCTGTCGTCGAGACTTTCGCGAACTTCAGCTCCATCGGTAATGCCCGCAACATCCGCTGGGTCGGTACCGGCAGCAACGCCGTTTTCTACACCACCTCGACCGCCACCGCCAACGTTGCAGGCAGCAAGGCTGTCAACTTCAGCCTGCTGCAGCCTTCCATCGCCGCCTTTGCAACCAACCTGACGGCGAACTTCACGCTCAACGGTACGGTCACGAACACCAATGCTGTCGTAAACGGCTCGACCATCTCGCAGAGCAATCTGTCGGGGACCTTCTCGTTCATCTCGACCGCGCCGATCCAGATCGGCAACAATTTCTTCGCAACGGGTTCGAACCTGCTTTCGGGTTCGTTCTCCCAGGTTTCACTCAGCGGGAACCGTAATGGTTCGTCTGCTGGTGTCAGCGGTTCGACCCCGACGTCGTCGATCAGCTACACTTCGGATTTCCTTACCTTCATTGGTGGTTCGAACTACGATCTGGCATTCAGCCTGACCTCGATCAATCCGCTGCTGAACGCGACCAACGCCGCGAACCAGACCACGGGCACCCCGAACAAGGCAATCCGCTCGTTCCGCGCCCTCGTTGGTGGCCAGTTCTCGTCCGATCCGGCGCCGCTGACCCCCGCGATCCCCGAGCCTGCCAGCTGGATGCTCATGATCGCCGGCTTCGGCATGGTCGGCGTCTCGGCTCGCCGTCGCAGCCGCCAGTCGAGCGTCGTCGCCTAAGGCGATACGCCTTCGCCCGCAGGGGCAAACCAATCAGGGCCGGGTGCATCGCACCCGGCCCTTTTTGTTGCCCGGTCACCAGCAACCCAATTCGGCCGCCCACGAAAAACCCGCCGAGGCGGCGCGCGCCGCTGACGGATCAACGCCGCCACGCCGCGTTCACCAGGGATGGATCACCCTCGGGTCAAAGCCTGTTGGTAACCGCGAGCGCGGCAAAACAGGGCCGGGAATTGCCCGCGCCTGGGCAAACGCACCCCTTCGATCTTCGATCGGATCATGTGCGCGATTACACGCAAGGCGCGACACCCGCCGCAGCCCCGATTGCTTCCGGACGGTCAGTGCTTGACGAGTTCGCAATAGTGCATGGCGCCCTGCACCCCCGACCAGTGCCGTGCCGTCACTTTGGCAATGCCATCGGCGATCTGCGCCATCTCCGCCGGGCTGCGCAGGTGCATCGGCCAATCGAGCACCGCTTCCATGAAGCCCGCATCGCACAGCCCGGCGGCATAGTTGGTGAACAGAAAGCGCCCGCCGGGCCGCAGCATCGCGACCACCCGCCGCGCCAGCGTGATGGCGATCGGCAGCGGCAGATCATCATACAGGCCGGCCGCATAGGCGATGTCGATCTTTTCGACCCGCACATCGCCCTTCAGGATCGCGCCGATCGGCCGCGCGATGGTTTCCACCCGCCGGCCCAGCCGCCGGTCGATTTCGGCACAACTGTCGGCATCCTGGTCGAGCGCCACCCAGCGCGCGATGCGGCCCCGGCGCATGGCGTGCGAATCATCGGCCTCGCGCAGGTGCCCGGCGCCGATCGACAGCACGACCGGGCGCGACACGGCGGCAGCCTGGTCGATATAATCGCCGAGCAGCGCACGGCATTCGCGGCGGGCATTGTGCATCGGCGCCGTCATGGTGATGGCGTTGATCCGGCGACCGCGCGGCGTCGTCGCGGCAAGCGCATCGGCAAGCGCCGGTTCGGCATAGACAAGATCGAGCAGCGCCGCATCGCGGGCATAACCCCGCGGCCGCGCCATCGCCAGCGCCGTCACCGGATCTTCGGCGAGCACCGCCGCCAGCCGATGGCCGCGCAAATCGGCACAAAAGCGGCGCCAGGCTTCGCCATCGAGGCAGGCGCGCGCCACGCGCAGCCCACCCGACAGCATCATCAGCGCCGCCCGCGGCTCCGCTTCGTCATCAAGCATGGCAGCGACCGAATCGAACAGGATGCGCGCATCGCGGCAATCGCGCGCGGGCGCGTCCGCTGCCAGCCAGGGCGGAATGACCGTGGCCATGCCCCCGGCCTGCAGCGGTACATGCTGGTACAACATCGAACCCTCCCAAAGGCGGCGCAACACTGGCGGCACCCGAGCGGCACCCCATCGATAACGCCTCCGCAGCGCGGCACCGACTTCAATTGTGAAATACTAACGATGAATGACCGGCGACCGGCGTGACGGCGGTCACGCCGGTGCATTCGCTTGCCAAGCCGGGGGCGCTGCGGCACGTTGAAATCGGGTGGCTTTCCGGGCATCGGAACCGGACTTGAAATGGGGAAACGCGACGTGCAGGCGGCACTGCCCCAACGGCAATATCGCGCGTTCATCAGCTATTCCCACGCCGATCGCGCAGCGGCGCGCTGGCTGCATCGTGCGCTCGAAAGCTATCGGCTGCCACCGCGGCTGATCGGCCGGCCGGGACCGCGCGGCACGGTACCCGCAACGCTCAGCCCGATCTTCAAGGATCGCGAGGACCTGCCTGCCGCCAACGACCTGACCGCCGAAGTGACAGCGGCGTTGCAGGCCTCGGGCTGCCTCGTTGTGCTGTGCACTCCGGCGGCGGCGGCATCGCGCTATGTCGAACAGGAAATCACGCTGTTTCGGGCTGCCCACCCCGATCGCCCGATACTGGCGGCGCTGTTCGACGGCGAACCCGATGCGGCCTTTCCCGCGGCGTTGCGCCGGCGCGCCGATGGCACCGCCATCGAACCGCTTGCCGCCGATTTCCGCAAGGCCGGCGATGGCAAGCGGCTGGCGCTGCTCAAGGTCATTGCCGGGGCGGCGGGGGTCGATCTCGATGCGCTGGTGCAACGCGATGCCCAGCGCCGGTTGCGCCGCGTGACCGGCATCACGGTGGCCGCGGTGATCGCGATGATAATCATGGCGCTGCTGACCGCGTTCGCCTTTCGGGCGCGCGCCGAGGCCGACCGCCAGCGCGCGGAAGCGGAAGGACTTGTCGAATTCATGCTGACCGACCTGCGTGATCGCCTGAAGGGCGTGGGGCGGCTGGATGCGATGACCAGTACCAATGCCCGCGCCATGGCCTATTATGGGGCCCAGCCGCTCGATCGGCTGGGCCCCATTTCGCTCGAACGCCGCGCCCGCATCCTGCTCGCCATGGGCGCCGACAATGAACGGCTGGGCGATCTTGCCGCCGCGCGCCGCAATTATGCCGAGGCCAAGCGTGTCACATCGGCCTTGCGGCTTGCCGATCCGGGCAACCCCGATCGCATCTTTGCCGATGCGCAAAGCGATTACTGGACCGGCCATGTCGATGAACTGGCGGGCAATTTCGAACCTGCCGCGATCGCCTATGGCCGCTATCGCACCGCCGCCCGGGCGCTGCTGGCGATCGAGCCGGGCAGTCCGCGGGCGCTGGCCGAAGTCGCCTATGCCGAAAACAACCTCGGCGTGCTCGAACTCAACGGTTTTCGCCGGCCGGCGCGCGCCGTCGCCGCCTTCACCGCCGCCACCAATGCCTTTGCCGCGGCGCTGGCCCGACAACCGGGCAATGCCGAATTGCGTTTCGAAACCGCCAATGCCGAAGCCTGGCTTGCCGATGCGTTGTTCGCCACCGGCAATAATGCCGAGGCACGGCGGCACCGGCTGATCGACCGCGACCTGAAGACCGCGCTGCTCGCCGGCGATCCGCAGAACCGCCGCTATGCCTTTGCGATCATCGTCACCGATCGCGCGCTGGCGCTGATCGATGTCGTCAGCGGTGATCGGGAGCGTGCCGCCGCGACGCTCGACGGTGCCGCCGCCGAAATCGCCGCGCTGGTCAGGCTCGATCCGTCGAACATGATGTGGCGCGAACAGGCAGCGCGCATCGCGGTCGATCGGGCGCGGCTGCTGCCCGGCGATCCCGCGCGCGCGGCGGCGCTGTTGCGCGCGGCGCGTGCCGGCCTGGTCGGCGGGGATACGGCGGCGCCGCCCGAAAAAGACCGCCGCGATCTGCTTGCCCTCATCGATTCGATGCTCGCCAACCCGGCGCCGATCCGCCAGAATCACCCCGCGTCGCTCGTCACGACCAGAACAGGAACCCGCCAATGACCAATGAACCCGATGCCCAGCCGATTCCCGGCGTGCCCAAGCCCTATGGCAAATCGGTGCGCACCCTGAAAAAGATCGGCGGCAAGTTTCCGGCGCCGGCGCTGCTGACGCTGACCGCCATTTCGCTGACCAAGGAGCATGAACTGCGCGCCAGCACCTGGAAGATGCCGATCACCGGCAGCATCCCGCAGACCGAAGCGGTGTTGCTCGGCGTGGCGCGCGGCGATGCGCCGAAGGACGATGCCAAGCTGGTGTCCGACACGCTCGACGGCATCGTCTTCGACGATGCGTCCTACTACACGCTGGTCATCGACGTGCCGAACTGGAACTTCTGCGGCGATGGCGTCTATGCCAGCTATGATCCCTTCGTCTTTTTCTACGAAAAGGAAGAGATGATCGACGGCCGCATCGAAATCGCCAAGAAGCAGCCGAACTGGTCGTTCTTCAACGCCGAAGCGACCAAGGTGGGCGGCAGCAACGCGGTGCGCTGCATCAATTTCTGCAAGGAACCCGGCACCGAGGACAATCTGCCGCCCAAGGCGCGCAGCCCGTTCGGTTTCAACATCTATCTCGCCGTGCCGATCGCCGGGCGCCAGGCCAGCGACGGCCGCAGCATCGTCATCATCGACCCGACCGGCGAAAACAAGGGCCCCAACGGATGACCGCCGCGGCGCCATCGCAGGAGGCGCGCGCTTGACGCAACCCGCCTCGCTCGTCGCCATCACCATGCTGGCGCGCTCGGGGGCACTCGAGCTTGCCTGGGCGCGGCTGGAAGCGGGCGGTTTTTCGCCCGATGATCCCGCCGCGCTGACGGTGCGCGGCCGCCTGCTCAAGGACCGCGCCCGGCTCGCATCGGGGGACGACCGCCGCCGCTTCTACAGCGAGGCAGCGCAGGCCTATGCCCGCGCCGCGACAATCGAGGACAGCACCTATCCGATGATCAACGCCGCCACGCTGGCGCTGCTCGGCGGTAATGGTGACCGGGCGCGGGCGCTGGCGACCGCCACGCTGGCGCGGCAGGACAGCGGCCGCCCCGATGGCGAAACGCCCTATTATCGCGGCGCCACCCGCGCCGAAGCGCTACTGCTGCTCGGCCGCGCCGACGACGCGCGCGCGGCGCTCGCCGCCGCGGTCGCCGAAGCGCCGGGGGCGCATGAAGACCATGCCGTCACGCTGCGCCAGTTCGCGCTGATCATCGCCGAACAGGGCGGCGACGCCGGTTGGCTCGATCCGATGCGGCCGCCGCGCACGCTGCATTTCGCCGGGCGGATGGGAGCGCCCGACGACGCCACCGGCCTGGCGACGCTGCATGACCAGCTTGTGGCGAACCTGGCCGGGCTCAACATCGGTGCCGGCCATGGCGCGCTGGCTGCCGGCGCCGACATCATCATCGCCGAAACACTGCGGGCGCAGGGTGCGGCGCTCCACATCGTGCTGCCGGTGTCGGTGCCGGCCTTCGTCAGCGCGTCGGTGGCGCCCTGGGGCGACGCCTGGATCGACCGCTTCGAAAGCCTGCTCGCCAGCGGCGCCAGCCTGCATGTCGCCACCCCCGATGCCGATATACCGACCGCCGGGTTGATCGCCTTCGCCAGCGAAATCGCCATGGGCCGCGCCGCGCATGCCGCCGCCAGCCTGGCGAGCGAAGCCGTGCAGTTGCTGGTCGGCGATGCCGGCGACAACAGCGCCCGCGATGCCGGCATCTGGGTGGCCAGCGGCCGCCGCCAGATCATCATCGACTGGCCCGGCGCTGCACCGGCGCCCAATCTGTCTCAACGCGCCGCACCGGCGCCCAACCTGTCTCAACGCGCTGGACTGGCGCCGGGCGTGGCCCCGCGCGCGTCACTGGCGCCGGCGCTGCAACCGCTCGCGCTGCTCGATATCCGGCTCGATGATCCGGAGGAAACCGCATCGATCGCACAAATCGCCGCCGCGATGCCGCCGGCCTTTGCGGCGCGGATGACGGCAACGGGAGTGCAGCTGGCCTATGCCGACCCGGTGGTCGCCGCCAGCGCCGCCAGCCGCATCCACGCCGCCGCGCCGGGCGTGCGCATCGGTGGCCATTATGCCGCGACGGCGACGCTGCGCGATCCGTTCACCGGTACGCTGCAACCCTTTGGCGACCAGCCGGCGCGCGCCACGCGTATCGCGCTGCTGACCAGCATCGGCGCCACCTATGTGTCGGAAGATTTCATCGCCGGCGTGCTGGCACGGACGCCGGGGCTGCGCAGCGAATATGTCGGCGATGCCGCGAGCGAAGCCGCCGATGGGCATGATCTGCGACTGTATGCGCTGAAGAACTGATCCGGCTGCCTCCACCCCCTGCGGGGAAGGCGTGGGTCACACCACCAGGTCGTCGAGCATCCGCGCTGCCACCACCACCAGCGCATCGTCATCCTGCCGCACGATGCCGCGCCGCTTGAGATCGCTCAGCGTGCGCGACACGGTTTCGCGCGTGGTCTGCAACTCGCGCGCCAGATCGCTGAGGACCGGCACCGGCGCGATGCGGCCGCCGCCGGCGCGCCCCTGCCGCGCCAGTTCGGCGCAGATGCGCCCGGTCGCCGACAGGATCGATTGTTCGGTCAACCGCCGCGTCATCGCCGCCTGGCGCGCCAGCAGCCGCCGTGACAGCGCCAGTCCGATACAGGCATGGGTTTCGACGAGCAGCACGAAATCGCCGCTGCCGAATGCCGCCGTCGCGCTGTCGGATGCCGCGACGACGCTTTCGCCGGCGGTTTCGCCCATCAACACCCCGGCTTCGCCGAACAGATCACCGACCTGGTGGACGTGCAGCCGCATTTCCTGGCCATTGGCGGCGATGAACACGGCATGCGCCTCGCCGGCGACGAGCAGGAAGACGTCGCGGGCACGTTCCCCCTGCCACAGGATCGTCGAACGCGCGGCATGACGACGAAGGCGGGCCTTGCCGGCAATGCCGGCGGCAATCGCCGGCGGGCAGGCAAAGCTCGCCTGCACCACGCTTTCGATATCGATCGCCGCCTGCGCCCCCGTCATCGCGCCACGCTAGGGTGTCGCTGTGAAATTGGCCAGCACCGTGTTGACAATGCCGTGATGCACGTCACGCGCGACTCGGGGCCGGAGCGGCTATCAAAGTCATATCAGGGCAGCAGCCTTCCCGGTCGACCAGGGCCGCGAAGGTGCCCGGTACCAGCCGGCCCGCTCCTCTGGCGCCTGGCGCCGTTACGCTTCCGCGAGCGGCGCCAGTGCAGCCTTCAGCGCCGCCATCGTTGCATAATGCGTCATATCGAGATGCAGCGGCGTCACCGAAATGCAGGCCTCGTGCATCGCCTTCAGGTCGGTATCATGGCCGGGCACCAGCTTTTCCTTGCCGAAACCGTGCCAGTAATAGGGAAAGCCGCGCGGATCGATGCGCTCGACAAGGTGGATGTTGCCGTAATCGCGAAAGCCCTGTTCGGTGACGCGCACGCCCGCCACCTTGTCGGCGGCGACCGGCGGGAAATTGATGTTGACCAGAACGCCCGGCGGCCAGTCGATCGACTGGATCAGCCGGATGATCGCAGCGCCATGCGTCGTCGCCGTGCTGAAATCTTCCTTGCCCATGGCGTAATCGGCCATCACCTGGCTGAGCGCGATCGAGCGGATGCCGGCGAGGCAGCCTTCCATCGCCGCCGAAACGGTGCCCGAATAGGTGACATCTTCGGCCAGATTGCCGCCGCGGTTGACGCCCGACAGGATCAGGTCGGGCTTGTGCTCGTGCATCACCGCGCCCAGCGCCAGCATGACGCAATCGGTCGGCGTGCCCTGCACCGCATAGCGCTTGGGCGAAATCTCGCGCAGCCGCACGGGTTTCGACAGCGTCAGGCTGTGCCCGGCGCCCGATTGCTCCTCGGCCGGCGCGACGACCCAGACATCGTCGGACAGTTGCGCCGCGATCGCCTCGAGCGCGACGAGGCCGGGGGCGGTGATGCCGTCATCATTGGTCACGAGGATGCGCATGAGAAAAACCTTGTCTGGAAGTGGCCGGATCAGGCCGGGATCAGTTCGGTGATGCCGCCCATATAGGGATGCAGCACCGCGGGAATCCGCACCGAGCCATCGGCCTGCTGATAATTCTCGATCACCGCCACCAACGTGCGTCCGACCGCCAGCCCCGAGCCGTTGAGCGTGTTGACGAACCCCTTGGTGCCCTTTTCGCCGCGCGTCCGGAAGCGGGCGTTCATCCGCCGCCCCTGGAAATCACCGCAATCGGAAATGCTGCTGATCTCGCGATAGCAATTTTGCCCCGGCAGCCAGACTTCGAGATCGAAGGTCCGGCGCGCGGTAAAGCCCATGTCGCCGGTGCACAGCAGCATCCGGCGATACGGCAGGCCGAGCGCTTCGAGGATCGCTTCGGCCGAGGCGACCATGTGGGCGTGCTCGGCGTCGGCCTGCTCGGGCGTGCAGATGCTGACCAGTTCGCATTTTTCGAACTGGTGCTGGCGAATCAGGCCCTTGGTGTCGCGCCCGGCGCTGCCGGCTTCGGAGCGGAAGCACGGCGTGAGCGCGGTCAGCCGCAGCGGCAGCGTGTCTTCATCGAGAATCGATTCGCGCACCAGGTTGGTCAGCGACACTTCGGCGGTCGGGATCAGGTAGCGGCCGTCGGTGGTCTTGAACAGATCATCCTCGAACTTGGGCAATTGCCCGGTGCCGAAGGCGGCATCGCGATTGACAAGCAATGGCACCGCGGTTTCGGCATAGCCATGCCGCCCGGTCTGCACATCGATCATGTACTGGCCGATCGCGCGGTGCAGCCGCGCCAGCGGGCCGCGCAGCACGGCAAAGCGCGCGCCGGCGATGCGCGCGGCGGCTTCGGGATCATAGCCGAGCCGCGCCGCGACGGCGTCATGTTCGAGCGGGGTGAAAGCGAAGACCGGCGGGGTGCCGACGGTCTTGACCACGACATTGCCGGCTTCGTCCGCACCGTCGGGCACATCCACGGCGGGGGCATTGGGCAACACGGCGGCCAGATCGCTGACGGCGGCCTGCGCGTCGCGTTCGTCGGCTTCCAGCCCGGGAATGCGTTCCTTCAAGCCGGCAACCACCACCATCAGCGCGTCGGCGGTGGCGTCGTCGCGCTTGGCCTTGGCGAGGCCGATATCGCGCGATGCCTCGTTGCGCCGCGCCAGCGCCGCCTGCAATTCGGTCTGGATGGCACGCAGCCGGGCATCGGCGGCGAGCAGCGCCGACGAAGCCGACACGACGCCGCGCCGCGCCAGGGCAGCGTCGAAACCGGCAGGATCGGTACGGACAAGCTTGATATCGTGCATGGCGTCGCTATCGCCGAGCCGCGCGCGCGAGGCAAGCCGCAAGACCGGCACGACCGATCGTCGCATTTGGTGTGCCGGCGCGATTCCAATTGCCAAAAGGAGCGGCTAGAGTCGCGCGGTGATCGTTTCCTGTCCCCAATGTGATGCGCGCTACAAACTGCCCGATGCCGTACTGGCGCGCGGCGGGCGGTTGAAATGTGCCGCCTGTGCGCATCGCTGGGTGCCGATGCTGCCCGAGGCACCGGTGCCGCAGCCCGCGGTAACCGAAGCCGATGAAGAAGCCGCCTTCGCCGCGGTGCAGGAACAGATCAGCGCGCGCTGGGCCGAGCCGACAGTGACGACAGCGCCGCGCGAAACGGCACTGGCCGCACCGTTTGCCGAGCGCGACGACCTGGCCCCGGCCCCGCAAGCGGCCGACAGCGACGCCAACGATACCGACGATGCGGCCGACGACGAAACCGATGACACCCCGCGCCCGGCGTTGCTGCGCAATCTGGTGGCGGGGCTGGCCGGCCTGGCACTGTCGATCGCCGCGGCGGGGCTGTGGGTGGGGCGGGTCGATGTCGCGTCGGTGCCCTGGCTCGGGCCGGCACTGGCGCGGCTGGCGCCACCGGCGCCGCTCGACATCAGCGTGACCGCGACAACGACCAAGCTGCCATCGGGTCGGTTGCTCGTCGAAGTCAGGGGCATCATCCGCAACAGCGGCCGCGGCCCGGCGGCGGTGCCCGATCTGCGCGCCACGCTTTCGGGCCCCGCCGGCACCGCGCTGCGCTGGACGATCGTCCCGCGCGTTCGCCGCCTGCCGCCCGGCACCGAAACAGAATACAGCAGCACCGTCACCGGCTTTCCCGCCGAAGCGCGGCAGGTGGCGATCACACCAGCAAGATTGCGGCTGTTCTGATACCGCCTACCAGAGGTTGGCGACCTGCCCCGACAGGTTGATGTACAGGAAATCGCGCTCGGCACCCTTGTTGATGACCGGGGTGACGCCGTGATAGCTGTTGTTCGAACAGAGGAACCAGACACCCAGGTTTTCGGCCGGCGCCAGTTCGGCGACGATATCGACATTGGCTTCGGCGGGGTGGCGTTCGTATTTCTGCACCGGCTTGGCATCGTGATGTTTGTAGATGCGCAAATTGCCGCCCTCGATCCCGGCGCCGACAGCATCGGTGAAATAGATGATCAGCGAGCACAGCCGGTTCGGCCGATCGCAATGCGGCGGCTTTTTATAGCCACCGATGGCCTTTTGAATGTCGAGCCGGCTGTAAAGATCGACGGTCCGGTCGGTCTTGTTGCCGAATAGCTTGTGGCCCAGGTCGGCGACGCGGTCCCCCATCGTCATCTTTTCGGTCAACGCCGAACGCGGTTCGAAATAATCGGGGCGCAGATGCGATCCGGCCACGTCGATCGTGCAGCCGGCGGCGCCGAGATGCGCGCCGAACACCGCCACGAACTGGTCGACAAAGGCCTGCGAGTTCACAAAGGCATCGAGCTCGGCCCAGGCCGACGAGCGGGCAACGAGATCGGCATAGGCGGTATCGCCGCGATAGATGTCAAAACCGGTGCCGACCCCGGTGCGGCTGCCCTGGCCGCTGGTTACGCCGGTGCTCGTCTCGAAGGTCTTGCCGGTGGGGTATTCGGCGCGCAACCGGGCGTAAAGGTCGGGCGGCAGGATCTGCGGCGACACGACGTGCGGAAACGGATCGGTCTTAACGTCTGCGGCCGTTACCTGAAGCATCGTCATTCACCCTGTGCGTCTGTTCGGGCCGTCTACACAATGCGCCGATGGTCTGGCAAGGCGTTGCTGCAAGGCGGAACGGCACAGATTGTTTCAATTCAATGACTTCGTTGCATTATTGTGCGTCCGCAGGGCACTTGTGACGCCATGTTCGGGCGCAAAAGCGTTGCAACCCGGCGTCCTGTCCATCTTCGCACTGGATTTGCCGCCGCCGCCGTGACAGGACGGCGCCGAAAGCCATAGGAGAAAACGACCATGATGTTCGATTACAGCGACAAGTCCAAAGCCTTGATCGAGCGCGTCAGCGCCTTCATGGACGAACACATCTATCCCAACGAGGAGCGCTACGAACAGGAAGTCGCCGAAGGCGATCGCTGGAAGGTGCTGCCGGTCATCGAGGAACTGAAGCCGATCGCGCGCAAGGAAGGGCTGTGGAACCTGTTCCTCAACATCTGCGCGCATGATGTCGGCGAATGGAAGGGCCCGGGCCTGACCAACCTTGAATATGCGCCGCTCGCCGAGATCATGGGCCGTGTCGGCTGGTCGAGCGAGGTGTTCAATTGCTCCGCCCCTGATACCGGCAACATGGAAGTGCTGCGCACCTATGGTTCGGAAGAACAGAAGGCGCGCTGGCTCAAGCCGCTGATGGCCGGCGAAATGCGTTCGGCCTTCCTGATGACCGAGCCGGCCGTGGCGTCGTCGGATGCCACCAACATCGAAACCTCGATCGTGCGCCAGGGCGACGAATATGTCGTCAACGGCCGCAAATGGTGGTCGTCGGGCGTGGGTGACCCGCGCTGCCAGATCGCCATCGTGATGGGCAAGACCGACCCCAGCGCGGCGCGCCACAGCCAGCAGAGCCAGATCCTCGTTCCCATGGACGCACCGGGCATCATCAAGCTGCGGCCGCTCAAGGTGTTCGGCTATGACGACGCGCCGCACGGCCATTTCGAAGTGATCCTCGACAATGTCCGCGTGCCGGTCGGCAACATGATCCTGGGCGAAGGCCGCGGCTTCGAAATCGCGCAAGGGCGCCTTGGCCCGGGCCGTATTCACCATTGCATGCGCAGCATCGGCGCCGCCGAGCGGGCGCTCGAAAAGATGGTCAAGCGGCTGAAGTCGCGCGTTGCCTTCGGCAAGCCGATTTCGGAGCACAGCCTGTGGCACGAACGCATCGCCGATTCGCGCATCGCCATCGAACAGGCCCGCCTGCTGACGCTGAAGGCCGCCTATATGATGGACACGGTCGGCAACAAGGGCGCCGCCAACGAGATCGCCATGATCAAGGTTGTCGCGCCGAACATGAGCTGCCTGATCCACGATCACGCCATCCAGGCGCATGGCGGCGGCGGCGTCTGCCAGGATTATGGCCTGGCGTCGGGCTATGCCGGTCAGCGGACGCTGCGGCTGGCCGATGGGCCGGACGAGGTGCATCGCGCGGCGATCGCGAAGAATGAGTTGCGCAGGTATAATTGAGGCGCAGCGCCGCGCGCGCGTAGCGCAAGCTACGCGCCGACAGGCGCAAGCCCGGACGGCGGGGCGGCGGACATAAAGTCCGCCGAACCCGTCCGACGTCAGCCGCGGCTTTGCCGCGGCTTTTTTCTTGCGCCACCATATTTTCGTCTTTCGCTTGCACCCGCGCGCCGCCCCTGCTAACCGCGCCCTCCTACCGGACAGGATCCGATCCTGGACATGATGGTCGTGCGGCCATGGCGGAACTGGTAGACGCGCAACGTTGAGGTCGTTGTGGCCGAAAGGCCGTGGAAGTTCGAGTCTTCTTGGCCGCACCAGCCAGCCGGTCCCGGAAATTGCCGGGACCATTCATCATCCCCGTGCTGTCAGCGCCGCTTGCCGCGCCATCGCCGCTGCGCGATCATGCAGCATGGACCCGAAATACTACGGCCTCATCGATCTGGGCATCGCCTTTGCGGCGGTAGCCGTCTTTGTGGTCCATCAATTATGGACGCTGCGTGACCGCGGCGACGACCCGCCCGGCGACAGGTAACTATTAGTAACTACTTGTTAATACACTGAATTGTAATACTTTTAATCTTGTGCATGTGTGTACCCGCTGTTAACTAGTTACCAAAGGGCTTCTGTCGAAACGGCAGATTCGGACAAAGGGGTAACAGGTCATGACCGCTGTGAAGGTTGCACTTGCTATCGCCGTTGCGACGCTCGCCATGCCGGCAGCGGCCGCGACCTGGGCCTTTGGCGGCACCGCGGGCACCGCGACCTCCTATACGACGACGCGGATGGGCGTCCCCACCAATATCGGCCCGGCGACGGTTTCCCTTACCGCCAATGCGCGCCGTTTCACGCCGCTGCCGACGGCGCTGACCAATGTCTCGCAGCTGATTTCGACGACGACGCCGGGCAACGCCAATCTGCTCGTCGACCGCACGACGACGAGCATCGGCGTGGTCGGCGGTGCCAACACCCAGCTCGATACCAACAACGCGAACCAGTATGAAGCGCTGTACATCACCGCCAACAATCTGCTCAGCCTGAAAGGCCTTGTGCTCTCGGCGGTCGATGTCAACGACACCCTGCAGGTCTATGGTGTCAACGCCACCACCGGCGCGCTGACCGATCTCGGTTTTGGCGGCCGCATCGCCAGCGGTCTTGGCGGGGCGGCCAGCTTTTCCAACGCCCCCTTTGTCAGCAGCAACACCACCACGACGCTGACCTTCACCAATACGATGATGAACTTTTTCTCAGGCTATGTCTTCACCACCCGCAACCCGGGCAACGTCCTGACCGATGGCGACCTCGGCCAGGGCTATCGCATCAATTCGATCACCGCCGATGTCCTGCCCGAACCGGGCAGCTGGGCGCTGCTGATCATCGGCTTCGGCTTCACCGGTGCCGCGATGCGCCGCCGCGCCCCTGCTGCCGCCTGAACGCGGCGCGTTACCGCCAGTTTCCGAACGGCAGCACCGCCGCATAGGCGGCAAGACCAGGCTTGCCCGGCATGGGTCGGCCTTCCGCTGCCAGATAGGCATCGGCGACAATGCAGGCCTGTTGCTCGATGCCATAGCGCGCGAACGGTTTGCCCGGCACCAGGTCATAGCCATAGCGCGCCAGCGGCGGCCGCGTCAGGATCAGGTTGCGGCCCTGCTGATGCTGCCAGACATGCGTCATTTCATGGACGAAATGCGCCCGCAGCCCCAGCGGCCCGGCGGCATAATCGGCGCACCAGTTGAAGCCGTTGGGGTGGCACCAGATGTGCCCGTCGGGCGCCATCGTCACCCACCAGGGGTGAAACATCCAGAATTTGGCGCTGCGGACGGTAACGACCGAAGCGTCGATCGCGGGCCCGAACACCCGCGCCACCAGCGCCGTTTCGGCGGCGGTAAGCGCGCGGCGCTCGGGCCTAATGGCCGGCATGCGGGTCCGCAGCCGAGCGCACCTCGGCGACCACCGATACCGTCTTGCCGCTGGCAAAGCTGAGCGTGATCGGCAGGGTTCTGGTGCCCGCTGCCAGCCCGAAGATCATCAGATGGTTGCCGCCCGGTGCAAAGGCGATGCGGCTGTTCGCCGGCACCGGCAAGCCCTCGAGCTTCGCCATCGCCATCACGCCGCCGTTCATCGTCATGCTGTGCATTTCGATGCGCACCCCGGGCGCGCGGGCGCCGGTCAAGCGGTCGGGCTGGCCGCCGCCGGTGATGCCGAGATAGCCAGCCGACGGCCGCCCCGGCACCGGGTTCAGCCGCACCCAGCCGGCATCGGCGCGCGGCGCGGTGCGGTCCCAGGCTTCCTTTACCGGCGCCGTCGTCGTGCGCGCGGGCGGCGGCGCCGCCAGCCCGGGGGCAGCAAAGGCGAGGAGGGCAAAGGTGATCGGCGTGCGCATCGGGGGTAACTCCTTACCAACGCCGCTTAACTAGGAAGCGTTCCGGCATTTGTCATCGCCGGGGCGGCAGTTTTTGCAGCAGCAAAATGGTTCGCCGGTATTGAACCCGCCTCCACCTCACCTATCTGTGACAGGCAAGTCAGCCAGGGGACGATGGGCGGCGCCGCTTCGGGGCATCGTCGCACGGGCCCAACATACAAGGACGGAAGCGAAGATCATGGCAAAAGTTATCGGTATCGATCTGGGCACCACCAACTCGTGCGTCGCGGTCATGGAAGGCTCGGCCCCCCGGGTCGTTGAAAACGCCGAAGGCGCGCGCACCACGCCGTCGCAGGTCGCCTTCACCAAGGATGGCGAACGCCTCGTCGGCCAGCCGGCCAAGCGCCAGGCCGTGACCAACCCCGAAAACACCGTTTTCGCCGTCAAGCGCCTCATAGGCCGCGGCTTCAACGACCCCATGACCCAGAAGGACATGGCGCTCGTGCCCTACAGGATCGTCAAGGGCGGCAATGGCGATGCCTGGGTGCAGGCCGGCGGCCAGGATTATTCGCCGTCGCAGGTCAGCGCCTTCATCCTGCAGAAGATGAAGGAAACCGCCGAGGCGTATCTGGGCGAAACCGTCACCCAGGCGGTCATCACCGTGCCGGCCTACTTCAACGACGCCCAGCGCCAGGCCACCAAGGATGCCGGCAAGATCGCCGGCCTCGAAGTGCTGCGCATCATCAACGAGCCGACCGCGGCCGCGCTCGCCTATGGCCTCGACAAGAAAACCGAAGCCAAGACGGTTGCCGTGTACGATCTCGGCGGCGGCACCTTCGACGTGTCGATCCTCGAACTCGGCGATGGCGTCTTCGAAGTGAAGTCGACGTCGGGCGACACCTTCCTTGGCGGTGAAGATTTCGATGCCAAGCTGGTCGAATTCCTGTCGGCCGATTTCAAGAAGTCGGAAGGCATCGACCTGACCAAGGACAAGCTCGCCCTGCAGCGCCTCAAGGAAGGCGCCGAAAAGGCCAAGATCGAGCTGTCGTCGTCGGCCAGCACCGAAGTCAACCTGCCCTTCATCACCGCCGACGCCACCGGGCCGAAGCATCTCGTCAAGACCATCACCCGCACCGATCTCGAAAAGCTGGTGCTCGACCTCATCGAGCGCACCCGCAAGCCGTGCCTCGATGCGATCAAGGAAGCCGGCGTCAAGGCCAGCGAAATCGACGAAGTCATCCTCGTCGGCGGCATGACCCGCATGCCGCGCGTCCGCCAGTTCGTGAAGGAATTGTTCGGCAAGGAGCCCAACACCAGCGTCAACCCCGATGAAGTCGTCGCCATGGGCGCCGCGATCCAGGCCGGCGTGTTGCAGGGCGATGTCAAGGACGTGCTGCTGCTCGATGTGACGCCGCTGTCGCTCGGCATCGAAACATTGGGCGGCGTGTTCACCCGCATGATCGACCGCAACACCACGATCCCGACCAAGAAGTCGCAGACCTATTCGACCGCCGACGACAACCAGTCGGCCGTGACGATCCGCGTCTTCCAGGGCGAGCGCGAAATGGCGGCGGACAACAAGCTGCTCGGTCAGTTCGATCTCGTCGGCATCCCGTCGGCACCGCGCGGCATTCCGCAGATCGAAGTCACCTTCGATATCGATGCCAATGGCCTTGTCGCCGTCAACGCCAAGGACAAGGGCACCGGCAAGGAACAGCAGATCCGCATCCAGCCGTCGGGCGGCCTGTCGAAGGACGACATCGAACAGATGGTCAAGGACGCCGAAAAGTTCGCCGAGGAAGACAAGAAGCGCCGCGCCGTGGCCGAAGCCCGCAACCAGGCCGACAGCCTGGTGCATTCGACCGAGCGCCAGCTCGCCGAGCATGGCGACAAGGTTGGTGCCGATGTGAAGTCGGAGATCGAAACCGCGATCACCGATCTCAAGGCGATCCTCGACAGCGGCGATGCCGATGCGCTGACCGCCAAGACCGCGACGCTGTCGGCCGCGGCGATGAAGCTGGGTGAAGCGATCTACAGCGCCGAACAGGCCGCTGCCGCTTCGCCGGGTGCAGACGCGCCGGAGGACGACAATGTCGTCGACGCCGAATTCTCGGATGTCGAGGACGACAAGAAGTAAGCGGCGTATCGGGGTGCCTCGACGTCGCTCGGCATGAGCGGGGTCGGGGCATACCCTTGAATACTTCATCTGGCCCATGACCTAAGCCGCTCTTCCCGAGCCCTTCGACACCGCGAGCGGCGTCGCTCTGGATGAACGAAGTCGAGGGACGCACGGACGCGGGGCAAGCGACTCGATGAGCACCGAAATCGATTATTACGAACTGCTGGAATGCCAGCGCGGCGCCGATGATTCGACGCTCAAATCCTCGTATCGCCGGCTCGCGATGAAATGGCACCCGGACAAGAACCCCGGCGATGCCGCCGCCGAACAGCGATTCAAGGCGATTTCCGAAGCGTATGACGTGCTGAAGGACCCGCAAAAGCGCGCCGCCTACGATCGATATGGCCATGCCGCCTTCACCCAACAGGGCGGCGGGGGCGGTGCTGGCTTCGGCGCGCAGGATTTCGGCGGGTTTTCCGACATCTTCGAAAACATCTTCGGCGAGTTCATGGGCGGTGGCCGCCAACAGCGTGGCCGCGGCGGCGCCCAGCGCGGCCAGGACCTGCGCTACGATCTCGAAATGACGCTGGAGGAAGCCTTTACCGGCAAGGCGGCCACACTGACGGTCGAAGTCGCCGCGAAATGCGAACCCTGCGACGGCAGCGGTGCCAAGCCCGGCACCTCGGCACGCGCCTGCAGCACCTGCGGCGGCCAGGGCCGCGTTGCCATGCGCCAGGGGCTGTTTACCGTCGAACGCACCTGCCCGGCCTGTCAGGGCACCGGCCAGGTCATCGCCGATCCATGCGACAGCTGCCGCGGCGCCGGGCGGATCGAGAAGGAAAAGACGCTCAACGTCAACGTGCCGCGCGGTGTCGATGATGGCACGCGCATCCGCGTGGCGGGCGAGGGCGAAGCCGGTTCACGCGGCGGGCCGACCGGCGACCTGTATATCTTCGTCCATCTCAAGCCCCATCCGGTGCTCAAGCGCGACGGCACCACGCTGTTTGCAGTCACGCCGATCTCGATCACCACGGCGGCATTGGGCGGCGAAATCGAAGTCCCCGGGCTCGACAAGGATGTCGCCGTCGTGCGTGTTCCCCACGGCACCCAGACCGGCAAGCAGTTCCGCGTGCGCGGCCGCGGCATGCCGGTGCTCAACGGTGGCCAGGCCGGCGGCGGCTTCGGCGACCTTGTCGTCCAGGTCGAGGTCGAAACGCCCGTCAAGCTGACCAAGCGGCAACGCGAGCTGCTCGAGGAATTCCAGACGCTGGAAGCGGCCGAAGGCGGCAAGAACAATCCGCGCCAGGAAGGCTTTTTCGCCAAGCTCAAGGACGCCTGGAACGAGTTGACCGACTGATGCGGCTGCAGGGTCGCCGCATCCTTGTCACCGGCGCCGCCAACGGGTTGGGGCTGGCCTGCGCGACGCGCTTCATCGCCGAAGGCGCCCGCGTGCTGCTCGCCGATATCGACGCCGAGAAAGGCGAATCGGCCGCAGCGGCGCTGGGCGAGCGCGCTGCCTTCATCGCCTGCGATGTCGCCCTCCGCGCCGATATCGCCGCCGCCATCAACGCTTGTATGGCGCGCTGGGGCGGTATCGACGTGCTGGTCAACAACGCCGGCATCGCGCCGCGCGGCGATATCCTGACCACCGACGAGGATCTGTTCGACCGGGTGCTGGCGATCAACCTCAAGGCGGCGTTCCACGCCATCCAGCTGGCCGCGCCGCACATGATCGCGGCGGCACGCGGCGTCGTCATCAACATGAGCAGCGTCAACGCCGTGCTGACCATCCCGACGCTGCTCGCCTATAATGTCGCCAAGGGCGGGCTCAACCAGCTGACGAAGAACACCGCCGTCGCGCTGGCGCCGCACGGCATCCGCGTCTGCGGCATCGGTCCGGGCACCATCCTGACCGACCTCGCCAGGCAGGCCGTGCTCTCCGACGACGACGCGCGCCGCATGATCCTCTCGCGCACGCCGCTCGGCCGCGCCGGGGAACCCGCCGAAATCGCCGCCATCGCTGCCTTCCTCGCCAGCGACGACGCCAGCTACATCACCGGCGAAACGATCTATGCCGATGGCGGGCGGCTCGGCCTCAACTATACCGTGCCGGTGGCGTGAAGGCATAGCCAGCGCCGCCGTGACGTGCCAAAGCGCGCCAGCATTCAATGGAGCTATAGAATGATCGACGCCGAATGGTGGGACTATGACGACGCCACCGAACTCGCCGAAGCCGTCGCCGGCGATGTCGGCTTCATCATCGAACAGGCGCTGGAGGCGCGCGGCCGCGCCATTGTCGCGCTGCCCGGTGGCGAAACCCCCAAGGAAGCGCTCGGCCTGCTCGCCGCGCGCAAGATCGAATGGGCCGATGTGACGATCGTGCCGACCGACGATCGCCTGGTGCCGCCGACCGATCCGCGTTCCAACGTCGGGATGCTCGCCAAGCTGTTCCTGCCCAAGCGCGCCCGCGTCGTGCCGCTGTGCGCCGGGGAAACCGACCCGATGCTCGCCGGCCGTGCCGCCGATGAACGCCTCGCCGATCTCGAATGGCCGCTCGATCTCGCCTGGCTCGGCGTCGGCGCCGATGGCCATGTCGCCTCGATTTTCCCCGGCCCCGATTATGACGGCGCGCTCAATGGCCCCAAGGTGCGCCGCGCCATGGGCATCCGCCCCGATCCGTTGCCCGCCGAGATGCCGGTCAACCGCGTCACGCTGACCAAATCGGCGCTGGTGTCGGCGCGCACCGTCACACTGGTGCTGACCGGCAAGGACAAGCGCAAGCTCGTCGAAAAGGCGCTGAAGGACGGCGCATCGAGCAACCTGCCGATCGGCCGGCTGCTGGCCGATCTCGAGATGGACATCGATATCCACTGGTGCGCGTGAAACTTCCTCTCTCTCAAGGGGAGAGGAAAATCACATCCGGAACACCCCGTACCCCGGCTCGGGAATCGGCGCGTTCAGCGCCGCCGAAATGCACATCCCCAGCGCGTTGCGGGTATCGGTGAGCCCGAGCACGCCATCATCCCACAATTCCGATGTCGCGTGCCAGGCACTCGCCTGGTCGCGATAATCGGCGATCACCGGATCGCGAATCGCCGCGATTTCCTCGGCCGACAGCGTCCGCCCCTCGCGCTGCAACTGGCGGATCTTGACCTCGGACAGCACGTCCGCCGCCTGTTCCGCCCCCATCACCCCGACCTGCGATTGCGGCCAGGAGAACAGGAAGCGGCTGTCGAACGCCCGCCCCGACATGCCATAGGTGCCGGCGCCGAAGCTGGCATTGGCGTTGAGGGTGAATTTGGGCACGCTGGCGCCCGACACCGCCATGATCATCTTGGCGCCATCCTTGGTGATGCCGCCGCGTTCATAGGCCTGGCCGACCATGAAGCCGGTGATGTTCTGCAGGAACAGCAACGGCGTGCGATCCTTGTCGCAGAGCTGGATGAAATGCGTGCCCTTCAGCGCCGAATCGGAAAACAGAACGCCATTGTTGGCGAGGATGCCGACCTTGTAGCCATGGATGCGGGCAAAGCCGCAGACGAGCGTCGGCCCGAACGCCGGCTGGTAGTCGTGAAAGCGACTGCCATCGACCAGCCGCGCGATGACCTCGCGCATGTCAAACTGGCTCCGATGCTCGCGCGGCACGATGCCGTAGAGCTCGTCGGGGTCATAATGCGGCGGCTCGGAGGGTTGCCAGTCGATGACCGTCTTGGGCCGCGGCGACAGCGCCGCCATGATTTCGCGGGTGATGGCGATGCCGTGCGCCTCGCTCGCCGCCGGATAGTCGGCGACCCCCGAGACGCTGGTGTGCATTGCCGCGCCGCCGAGATCCTCGACGCTGACCACCTCGCCCGTCGCCGCCTTGACCAAGGGTGGCCCGCCGAGAAAGATCGCCCCGGTGCCCTTCACGATCACCGAATAGTCGCTGAGCGCCGGGATATAGGCGCCGCCGGCCGTGCAATGGCCGAGCACCAGCGCCACCTGCGGCACGCCCATTTTCGACAGGATCGACTGGTTGCGGAAAATCCGCCCGGCGTGCTGGCGATCGGGGAACAGATCGGCCTGCAAGGGCAGGAATCCCCCCGCCGAATCGCAGAGATGGATGACCGGCAGGCGATTTTCGATGGCGATATCGAGCGTCCGCACGATCTTCTTGACGCTCAGCGGATACCAGGCACCGCCCTTCACGCTCGCATCATCGGCGTGGATGATGACTTCCTTGCCGCCGACGATGCCGATGCCCGACACCTGGCCCGCACCCGGCACATCGCCGCCATAGGCGCGGTTGGCCGCCAGCGTCGACAGCTCCAGAAACGGCGTGCCGGGATCGAGGAGCGCCTCGATGCGATCGCGCACGAACATCTTGCCCTGGCGCGCCAGCCGGTCACGATCGCGCTGCGGCCGGTCATGCCGCGCCGCGCGCTGGCGCTCGGCAAGATCGGCGGCAATCGCGCGGTTGGCAGCGCCATTCGCAACAAAATCGGCGCTGCGCGGATCGATGCGGGTCTCGATGCGGCGCATCAGCCGGCCTCCCCTTCGAGCGTCGCCAGCAACGCATCACGATCGAACACCGCACCAACGCCATAAGCCAGCGTCGCCACTACCCCGGCGCGCGGTGCGCGAATCGCGGTCTCCAGCTTCATGCTTTCGATGACCAGCACGACATCCCCCGCCGCCACGACATCGCCGACCGCCACATTCACCGCAATCACCGACCCCGGCATCGGCGCCCGCATCGCATCGCCGCCGCTGGCGCCCGCCGCCTCGGCAAGATGCCCGACCGCATCGCGCCATTCGAGCCGGTGCGCGGCGCCATCGATGTGGGCCCACAGCGTGTCGCCATCGCGCGCGACGATCACCGGCCAACGCGCGTCACCAACCCAAAGCAAGTCGCCTTCCAACCGGATGGCGCGGCCATCGGCGAGGCGATAGCCCAGCGTGGCATTGCCCGCGAGGCCGGCGGGATGGGCGACGCCGTCGATCAGGACGAAGCCGGTCATAGAGAAATGAGCCTCCGGCGGCTGGGGCCGTCGGCCCCAGACCCCAGTCGATTTAGGGGGGCGCCAAACTTCATGTCCGCCAGCCCCCCATCGCCGCGTTCAGCGCCGGCACGGCATCGGCCGCGCGCCGTGCCTCGGCACTGTGCAGCAGCGCCAGCGCCAGCAGCGCATCGCGCGCCACAGGTTCAGGCTCGGCGAGCAGATCGGCGCGGTCACCGATCAGTCCGGTGTGCAACCGCCCGGCGACCACATCGGGGTCGGCAAGCAGGCGGCGCAGCCAGGCGATGTTGGTCTCGACCCCCAGCAGCACCAGCCCCGCCAGCGCCGCATCGGCCGCCGCCAGCGCCTCGGCGCGCGTCGCGGCATGGACGATCAGCTTGCCGAGCAGCGAATCATAGGCCGGCGTCACGGCACCGCCCTGCGCCACTCCCATGTCGGAGCGCGCCCCCGCCGGCAGCGCCAGGTGCAGCACCGGGCCGGTCGTCGGCGCAAAATCACGCCCCGGCGCTTCGGCGCAGATGCGCAGCTCGATGGCATGGCCAGAGCGCGTCACATCGGCTTGCGCGAAGCCCAGCGGTTCGCCGCGCGCAATGCGGATCTGGTCGGCGACGAGATCGCGCCCGGTGATCGCTTCGGTAACCGGATGTTCGACCTGCAACCGCGTGTTCATCTCGAGAAAGTAGAAGGCCCCATCGGCCCCCATGATGAATTCGACGGTGCCGGCGTTCTGGTAGCCCGCTGCCGCCGCGATGCCGACTGCCGCGTCGCAGATGCGCGCGCGCGCCTTATCGTCGAGCGCCGGGCTCGGCGCTTCCTCCACAACCTTCTGGAAACGCCGTTGCAGCGAACATTCGCGTTCGAACAGGTGCACGACCCCGCCATGCGCATCGCCGAGCACCTGCACCTCGATATGCCGCGGCCGCTCGACATAGCGTTCGACGAACAACCGACCGTCGCCGAAATAGCGCAGCCCTTCCGATCGCGCCCGCGCCAGTTCTTCGTCGAGGAGCCCCAAGTCGCGGACGATCCGCATCCCCTTGCCGCCGCCGCCGGCACTCGGCTTGATGAGCAGCGGTGGCCCCAACGCACGGGCGGCATCGGCGAAACCCGCCGGATCGTCATCCTCGATCGCGCTCGGCGCCACCGGAAAACCGCGCGCCGCGACGAAATTGCGGGCGCGCACCTTGTCGCCCATCAGCCGGATGACCTGGGGCGGCGGGCCGATGAAGACCAGCCCGGCAGCGGCAACGGCCGCTGCAAAATCGGCATTTTCGGCCAGAAAACCATAGCCGGGGTGGATCGCCCCTGCTCCCATGTCGCGCGCCGCTGCGATGATCTGCGCACCGTCGAGGAACGCCGCCACCGGGGTCGGCCCGGTCAGGAAGCGCACATCATCGGCAAGCGCCAGCGCCGGCGCGGCCACATCATCGGCATGGGCGACGAGCAGCGCGCGCAGACCCATCGCCCGCACGCTGCGCAGGATGCGCGCCGCAATCTCCCCGCGGTTGGCGACCAGCACGGCATCGAAGCCACTCATGGCGCGCAACCTTCGACGAGTTGCGCGACAAGCCGCGCCGCCGCCTCGCGCGGATCGTGCCTTGTGTCGCCATCAAGGAAGCGCCAGCCGATATGTTCCATGCCGCCGAACACCAGGTCGCGAAACAGCCGGTCGTCGAGATCGGCGCGCACATCGCCGCCCGCGCGGCCGGCCGCGACGATGCCGGTCAGCACCCCGGCATAGCGCCGGGTCAGGTCGTGGATCGGCGAGCCGAGATAATCGCCGGCGTCGCGGGTCTGGCGCAGGAACAGCCGGCACAGCGCCGGATGATCGACCATCGTCTGGAAATGCGTCAGCGTCAGCGCCCGCAACTGCGCCGCGAAACCGGCTTCGGCCACCACTGCCGCGCCGGCGCGGTCGATCAATTCCTCGAAAAAGCGCGCCAGCACCGCGAGCAGCAGCGCGCGCTTGTCGGCGAAATAGCGGTAGAGCAGCCCGTCCGACACCCCGGCGCCGCGCGCGATGCCGGCGATCGAGGCAGCTTCGAAACCATGGTCGGCAAAGCTGCGCCGCGCTGCCGCCAGCAACTGGTCTTCGCGCAGACGGCGGCTCTGGTCGGTCAGGCGCGGCATCGGGCTCCCATTTGGCTTGGCAGGGCAGGCGAACCGGCATAAGCTGAACGCAATTCATTTTGGCGTCAACACGCCAACAGTTTTGGGGAATCGCGTCGTCATGGCAACCGCAGCAGCCGGCTATCCGCAAAACCGCGCCGCCAGCCCCTATGGCCTCACCGCCGACCAGCAGGAAATCCTCGACACCGCCACCGGCGTTGCCCGCGATGTCTTTGCCCCGCTCGCCCGGCGGATGGATGACGAGGAATATTGGCCGCCCGAAACCATGCCCGAACTGGCGCGGATGGGGTTCCTGGGCGTTACGGTCTCCCCCGATTACGGCGGTGCCGGCAGCGACCTGTTTACCTCGGGCCTGATCATGCAGGGGCTGGCGCGACATAACCATGCAACGGCGCTGTCCTACGTCGCCCACGAAAATCTGTGCGTCAACAACATCGCCCGCAACGCCAGCGAGGCGCTCAAGCGCCGCTATCTGCCCGGCCTGTGCGACGGCTCGCGGGTCGGCGCGCTCGGGCTGACCGAGCCCGGCGCCGGGTCGGACGCGCTCGGATCGATGGCGACCACGGCCCGGCGCGAGGGCGACAATTACATCCTCAACGGCCAGAAACTCTACATCACCAACGGCCCCGTCGCCGATATCGTGCTGGTCTATGCCAAGACCGACAAGAGCGCCGGCCACAAGGGCATCTCCGCCTTCATCGTCGAAACCACCGCGCCGGGTTTCAAGGTCGCGCAAAAGCTCGACAAGATGGGCTTTCGCGGCTCCCCCACCGCCGAACTGGTTTTCGAGGATTGCGTCGTACCGGCCGCCAACCTCGTCGGGGCGGAAAACAAGGGCGTGGGCATCGTCATGTCGGGGCTCGATCTCGAACGCGCCACGGTTGCCATGATCAACATCGGCATGGCGGAGCGCGCCTTCGAACTGGCGCTCGATTATTGCAAGACGCGCCGGCAATTCGGCAAGGCTATCGGCGAATTCCAGCTTGTCCAGGGCAAGCTGGCGGAGATGTATGTCGGCGTCGAAACCGCGAAAACCTTCGCCTATCGCGCGCTGGCCGCCTGCAACGACGCGAGCGAAGCCGATGCCGGGCGCGGCGAACTCCACATGCTTACCGCCGCGTCGATCCTTTATGCCGCCGAAAGCTGCACCCGGGTGATCACCGATGCGGTGCAATTGTTCGGCGGTGCCGGCTATATGCGCGAAACCGAGATCAACCGGCTCTATCGCGCCACCAAGCTGCTCGAAATCGGCGCCGGCACGTCGGAAATCCGCAAGATCATCATCGCGGGCGAATTGCTGCGCTGATCGACACGGCACTCGAACACATCTGGCCCTTTGCGTAACCCCGGCCTATCATGGCTGCGCAAAAGGGGCAGGACCATTGGCCGAAGAACACGCTGAATCACCGCCGGCGGAACCATCGCCTCCGGCGGAACCAGTGCCTCCGGCGGAACCAGTGCCGCCCACCCTCGCCGCCATCACCGATCTCGATGATATCGATCAGCGCATCATCGCCGCGATGCGCAAGAACGGCCGCATCGCCAATCGCGAACTGGCGCGTGACGTCGGCGTCAACGAAGCCACGGTCCGCTCACGGCTGCGCCGGCTGGAGGACAGCAACACCGTCCGCGTCGTCGCGATGCGCGATCTCGAGGCCATGGGCTATGGCTGCCTCGCCGCGGTCGGGGTGCAGGTCAAGGGGCATAGCGCCGCCGAGGTCGGGCGGCGGCTGGCGGAACTGCCCGAAGTCATCACCGTCAATGTCGTCATCGGCGAGCATGATCTGGAAGTGCAGCTCGTCGCGACCGATCTCGCGCATCTTGAAGCGCTGCTCACCGAAAAGCTGGCGCATGTGCCGGGCGTCGACCGCCTGATCCCCGGGTTGGCGCTCAAGGTGCTCAAATACAATACCGAATGGGCACCATTATGAGCAAAGCCATCCCGCTCGATGCCATCGACCACAAGATCATCGAAACACTGGGCATCGATGCCCGCGTCTCGAACCGCGAAATCGGCCGCGCGCTTGGCCTGACTGAAGGCACCATCCGCACAAGGCTGAAACGCCTGCTCGACAACCGCGTCATCCAGGTCGCGGCGATCACCAACACCGGGCGCCTGCAGAACCCGATGCTCGCCTATCTGTGGGTGGAGGCCGATTGCGCCGGCGATATCGAGGCGCTGGCCAAGGCGATGGCGGCGCTGCCCGAAATCGGCTTTGTCGCCACCATGCTCGGCCGCGCCGAAGTGATGGCGATGACGCTCGTCGAAAACAGCAATGTGCTGACCGAATTCCTCCACCAGACCATCGACAAGATCCCCGGCGTGCGCCGCGTCCGCTACAGCCTGGGGCAGGATTTCATCAAGCACGACTTCCACTGGTGCGCGCTGATCGACCCGGCATGAACAAACCCCGCATCCGCGCGCTCAACCATGTCGGCCTGACCGTCGCCAGCATGGACGCCAGCCTCGCCTTCTACACGGGCATCTTCGACGTGACGGTGCACGGCCCGTGGCACCACGACGGCCCCGGCGTCGGCCTGGTCACCGGCTATCCGGGATGCAGCACAAAACAGGCCTTTCTCGATTTCGGCGTGCCCGGCCAGTTGATCGAGCTCATCGAATACCAGGGCGGCGGCGTGCCGATCGACGCCGCCAACGGCAACGCCGGCGCGGTGCATTTCTGTATCGTGGTGGACGATGTCGACGCGCTGCACGCTGATCTGTCGGCGCGCGGCCACCGCTTCGTCTCGCGGCCATTCAGTACGCCCGACAATCCGTATTTCTGCGGCAAGCTTGTCTATCTGATCGACCCCGATGGCATTCGCATCGAATTGTTCGAGCCGCGAGGGTAAAAGGAGCCTCCGGCGGCTGGGGCCTCAGGCCCCAGACCCCGAGTGCGGGGGGCGGACCAGGGCGACCAGGGCTGCTGCGAGCAGAGCTGCGCCGATGAACCAGGCAAAGGCGCTGTCATAGCTGCCGGTCGCATCGAAGCTGCGGCCGGCCAGCGTGATCGAGCCGAGCACGAACGGCATGGTGACGAGGTTCATCGCGCCATAGGCCTGGCCAAAACTGACCCGGCCGAAACATTGCGCCGTCAGCGTCGTCCACGCCGGATAGACCCCGCCGATGGCAAGGCCGATGACCGCCGCCGCCGCCATCAGCGCTGCATAGCTCGGCCCCGCACGCAGCAGCAGCAGAAAAGCGATGTTGCAGCCGCAGGTGAAGGCGAACAACGCCCGCTTGTCGACGCGATCGGCCAGCCAGCCGATGATCAGCTTGCCGACCACCGCCGACGCGGTCAGCACCGCGATCAGGTTCGCCGCCGCCACCGGGCTAAAGCCGCGGCCGATGCCATAAGGCACCAGCGATACGAGCAAGGCCTGGTCGCTGCCCAGCAACAAGCCGGCACCGATGCCGACCAGCCAGAAATTGCGCGAGCCCAGCAACGCCCGCCCGTTCCACGCCCGGTCATCGGCGGCGTCGGGCAGCGGCGCCGCGGGCGCACCATCGGGAAATTGCCCCAGGTCCGCCGGCCGGTCGCGAATGAAGCGCCAGGTGACCAGCGCCACCACGGCGCCGATGGCCAGCCCGGCGGCCAGCACCGCCGCCCGCCAGCCCAGCGCTGCGACCAGCCGCGCCATCACCGGCACGACGACAAAGCCCCCCGCCGAGGTCGCCACCGCAACGATGCCGAGCGCCCGGCCGCGCCGCACGACGAACCAGCGCGCCGTGACGGTATTGGCGGCAAAGGCCCCCGCCGCGGTCGAGCCCAGCGCGACCGGCCCGGCCAGCGCCAGCGCCATCTGCCACGGCGCGCCGGCGAGCGAGATCGCTGCATAGCCCGCAGCGAACAGGGCGGCGCCGATGATGCCGATCGACCGCGCCGAGCGTCGGTCGATAATCCGCCCCAGGATCGGCGCCCAGACCGCGAAACCGACGATCAGCAGCACCAGCCCGAGATTGGCCTGTTCGCGGTTCAGCCCGAATTCGGCCTGCAACGGCACGACGAACAGCCCGAAGGAATAGGCCGTCGCGCCGACCATCAGCATGGCGTTGCAAAAACCGGCGCCGAGCACCTGCCAGCCGTCGAAGCGCGCCGGCGGTGGCGCCACCGCCGTCAGTCCGCCTTGGCCGGCACCAGCGCCGGCGGCAGATCCTTGAACCAGCTGTCGGTTTCGACGCGCCGGGTGATGCGCCAGCCGGTGGCGGTGCGCCGCCATTCGTCGCGATAGGTCGCGCCGCAGAAGAACAGCGCCGGGCCATCGGCGCCGGCAAAGGTCATCGGGTTGAACAACATGGTGTTCGACGTCGCGCTGTCGCCGGCCAGCCTGATTTGCGGCAGGCCGATGAGGTGCTGCGAATGCGGGAAATTGCCCAGCGCCTTGATCAGCCAGGGCTTGATGCGCGCCCAATCGCCGGTTTCGCCGCCGGTGGCGGTGTAATCGAAGGTCGCGTCCGGGGTGAACACCGCATCGAGCGCGTCCCAATCCTTGGCATCGAGTGCATAGGCGTAGTTCGCCAACACCGCCTGGATCTCGAGCGTGTCGCCGATTTGTTGCAGGTCCATGGACAGCTCCACCCGCGCTATGAATATGTCATCCCGGGCTTGACCCGGGATGACAGGAATCGCGCGCTACCCGTTGTAGCGCCCGGCATAGAATTGCATGAACCATTCCCGCCACAACAGGATCGGCCCGTCGCCATCGCACAGCAACGGCTGCGGCCGGTATTTCTTGTTGTCCCAGACGATCAGATCGACCGATTCGAACCCGGCCGATTCCTCGTCCGCCGTCGATCCGATCGAATGTTCATACAACTTCTGGCCGATCGCGGCTTCCTTTGACCCCTCCGGATAGCGGCGGTGGGTGAACTGCATCCGCGTGCGGGTCAGTTCCTTGTTCACCGGGATCGAGGTGGCGAACATCGTCATCACCACATCGTCCTGGGTGAAGTGCATGATCGAAATGCCCGGGCCATGCTGCTTCCCGACGATATAGCCATTGCCGATATCGACGTTAAAATACGGCCCTTCGGCGCTCGCCTTGCCCGGCGGGATGCCCGGCGCTCCGTGCAGATAGTGGAGATGGGCAAAATCGACGCCATTCTCGCCGATTTCCTGGATGGCGGTGCCGATATCCCAGCTGCCGCGCGGCAGGGTGACGAATTCGCTATCCTCGAATTCTGGGACTTCGGGCACCGGCCACAACGGCTCGATGGCATCGGGGTGATACCAGACGAAGATCGAGCCATAGCGCTCCTCCACCGGCAGCGCGCGCAGGATCGGCTTCTTGCGCGCCAGCGGCGGCATCACCTTGGCATAGGGGATGTTCTTGCACCAACCGCTGGTGTCATATTCCCAGAAGTGGAAGGGGCAGCGGATATTGTCGCCCTGCACGGTGCCGCCATGGCCGAGATGTGCGCCGAGATGCGGGCAGAACGGATCGGTGACGCCGACCTTGCCGGTTTCGCCGCGGAACATCACCCATTCCTGGTCGAAGGCCTGGACGTTCCTGATCTCGCCCGGCGCGAGTTTCGCCGATTCCTCGATCATGAACCAGCCATAGGGAATCGGGAACGGGCAGCGTTCGAGCTCCTGCGAGGTCTGGATGCGGTCGATGGGGGTCATCTCGTTCATGGCTTTGGTCCTTTCCCGGGGATGTTGCGCTCGCCGGCGATTTTCACCTTAAAGCTGTTGGCGGGGCCAGGCGTTGGCGCCGTCTTGGTTTTCAGCACATAATCGGGGTGTTCGAGTTCCAGGTCGTAGCGATGGAACACCCGCGCCATCGCCACCGCCATCAACACTTCCGCCAGCCCCTGCCCCAGGCACGAATGCGGCCCGCGGCCAAAGGGCGAATAGGCGCCTTTCTGCAGATGTTCGGCACGCGGCCGGTTGTAGCGGTCGATGTCGAACTTTTGCGGATCGGGGAAATATTCGTGCATGAAATGCGGCACGCTGGTGCCGATATACAGCATTTCGTTTTCCGGAATCGTGAAGCCGGCGAATTCGAAATCGCGCGTCGCGGTGCGCATCTGGGCGACCGCGATCGGCCATAGCCGCATCGCCTCCATCACCGCGCCGTTGATGGCCTTCAACCCGCGCACATCGGCTTCGTCGATGCTGTCCTTGGCAAACAACGCATCGGCCTCGGCCTTGATGCGGGCGTGGATATCGGGGTGCTTGACGATGCCATAGATGCACGCCGCCATCGTATTGGCGGCGGTATCAAGCCCGGCGACATAGGGGCCTGTGACCGTGAGAATCAGATTCTCGTCGGGCATCAAATCCTTGTCGGTCTTGTTGGCGCGCAGGATATCGGTGATGGCGTTTTTCGGCGCGCCGCCGGCGGCTTCCTTGGCTTCGAAATCGGCGATCATCGCCCGGCCCAGCTCATCGACCCGCCGCCGCGCTTCCTTGTAGCGCGGGTCCTTGAGCATGACCGCCGGGCGTTGCCGCGTGACCAGCACGTTGAGGATGGTCAGGATCGCGAAGCGGATATCCTTGATGTAATCGAGCGGCGCCGAACCGGTCAGCATCATGCCGAGCTGTTCGACCACCAGATATTGCATCGCCTCGATCACCGGGATGGTCGTGCCGACTCGCCAGCGCCGCGCCAGCGCGTTTTCGGTGATGGCGACGAGCGTGTCATACTGCCCCGCCACCGCTTCGCGCGCGAAGCCGTCGCGCATCAGCGTGCGCAGCCGGACATGGCGTTCGCCATCCGCCCCGGTCAGCGTTTCGGTGGCGCCATATTCCTTGACGAGGCCCTCCCAGAATTCCTTCGACCGCATCGAATCGCGGCCTTGCCGGGTGGTCAGGAACATCGCCGCTTCGGGCCCGGCGATGACGATGCTTTCGCGGCCGAACACCTTGATCCGGTAGACCGGGCCATGAGCGCGATAGGCGCGCACGAAGAACGCCGCCGGGTCCTTGGCCATTTCCAGCGTGTTGCCGATCCACGGCAGGCCAGGGACGACCGGAATCGCCCCCGCCGGCGCCGCCTTGGGCGGATCGGGTGCCATTTCATCGGCGCTGTCGGCTTCCATCACGCTGGCCATCGGTCGGTCCTTTTACGGGGTCAGCATATGTTCGATGAACATCGCCGCCTCGGGCGGATAGGGCGGGTAGAACATCATCGAGCTTTGCGACTGGTCGAGCGAATCCTCGACGACGCCGCGCGGGTTGGAAAATTCGATGAAGCCGGCACGACCACCCAGCCTCCCGATGCCGCTATGGTTCGCCCCGCCGAAGGGCAGCGTCGCGATATTGGCCTGGACGACGGCGTTGTTGATCGCGCTGGTGCCGGCGCGGGTATGATCGATGAAATAATCGGCCATCTCGCGGTTCTGGGTGAAGACATAGAGCCCCAGCGGTTTGGGGCGTTTTGCCACTTCCTTCACCGCTTCCTCACGGGTCGCGAACGGCTGGACGAACAGCACCGGGCCAAAGACTTCCTCGTCGAAGATATCCATCGCCGGGGTGACGCCTTCGAGGATCGTCGGCGAAATGAAGCGCTTCGCCACATCGATCTCGCCGCCGAAGACGACCTTGGCGCCCTTGGCCACGGCATCGTCGATCAGTGCCTTGATGCGCAGCGTGTGGCGTTCGTTGACGATACGCGGCAGATCGGGCGAGGTATCGAAACCCGTCCCGTTCGGGTTGAACATTGCGCTGATCTTGGTTTTCAGCGCGTCGACAAAGGCATCCTTCACGCTCGCGTCGACCAGCACATAGTCGGGGCACAGGCAGACCTGCCCGGCGATCAGGTGCCGCGCATAGCCGATCTTGGCGGCGGCATCGGCGATATCGGCATCGGCGGCGACGATGGCGGGGTTCTTGCCGCCCATCTCCAGCGTCACCCCGGCAAAATGCTTGGCCGCTGCCTCCATGACGAAGCGCCCGATGCGGTTGTTGCCGACATAGCAGATATGGTTGAACGGCAGTTCGAGCAGCGCCTGCGCCGTCTCCGGCCCACCGGTGACGACCGCAATCTCGTCCGACAGCCCGGCCTTTTCGATGATCCGCTTGACCAGTTCGGCCGATTGCGGCGCGACTTCGGACGGCTTGATGACGATAGCGTTGCCCGCCGCGATCATGCTGACCGCGGGTGACAGGCTGATCAGCACCGGCGAGTTCCACGTCGCCAGGTGCAGCACGACGCCCTTGGGCTCGTAATGCACATAGGCGTCGCGGCCCATCAGCTCGGGCACCGGCTCGACCTTCTCGCGCGCCATCCAGCCTTCCAGCCGCTCGCAGAAATACTGGATCTCGCCCTTTAGCGGGATGAGATGCAACTTGCCGTCCATGCCGAGCTCTTCAAAACCCGCCGCGCTGATCTCGGCGCGCAGATCGTACGTCGCCTGGTAGAGCCGGCGCAGCTTGTCGATGCGCTCCGCCGCCGTCGAGCGCGCGATCGCGGGCGCTGCAGCCGCCAACCGATCAAAGGTCGCCTGATACTGGTTCATCGTCCCTGCCCTCAAAACATCTGCGGGACGGTGGGGTGGCGGCGCTCGAGCATGTCGTCCATGCGCTTGCGCACGGCATCCTTGGTCACGTCGGTGAGCGGCAGGATGTAGAAATCATCGCGCAGCAAGGACGTATAGACTTCCTCGGCGAAATCGACCGGATCGGTGGTTTCGACCTCGCGGCCGATGAACTGCTTCATGACGATCTGGAAGGTCTCCATGTCGTCGATGCCACCGCCGGCACGGATGATCGGGTCGTCGTAATCCTTTTGCAGATTGCGGTGCGAACCGAACAAATTGGTATCGACGACATGCGGCCCCGGGAACAGGATCGCGGCGCGAATGTCCGACTGCACCATGTCGAGCTGATATTGCAGGATTTCCATCAGCGCGATCAGCGCCGCTTTCGACGCCGAATAGGCCGGCGAATTGGGCGGAAACACGATGCCGGCACCCGACGAGGTGGCGGCCATCAGCCCGCCCTCATTCTGTTCGAACATCCGCGGCAGGAACGACAGCACGCCGTTCAGCGGCCCGAAGAAATTGACGTCCATCGCCCAGCGGAACGACTTTTCCGGGCTCGTCCAGATGCTCGGCCCGCCGCCGCCACCGACGCCGGCATTGTTGAACACGGCATGGACCTTGCCCCATTTGGCAAAGGCCTGGTCGCGCAGCGCATCGACCTCGTCGCGCTTCGACGCATCGGCGACGATGCCGATCGCGGTGCCGCCGCCGTCGTTGATCTCGGCAACCGCCTTGTCGAGCGCGCCGCCCTCGATATCGCTGAGCACGATCTTCGACCCGGCCTTGGCCAGCCGGTGCGACAGCGCCTTGCCGACGCCGCTGGCGGCCCCGGTGATGACGGCGACTTTATCGGTGAAATCCATTTTTCTCTCCCCGGAAAGTAAGAATTCGCCTCCGGCGGCTGGGGCCTTGGCCCCAGACCCCATCAGCTTATGACTTCGCCTCTTTGGTGGGCGATCTGGTTGATGAAGGGTTGCAGCAGTTCGGCGGCCAGTTGGCTGGTTTCCGCCGTGTAGAGGTCGGCCGCGGCGCGCATCAGCGGCAGGTCGGCGCGCGACCGTTCGATCGCCCGCCCCACCGCGGCGCGCGTGTCCTCGCCCTTGGCAGCATTGGCGCGTTCGCGCGCGATGACCACCGCGGCACCAAAGGCGATGAAACCGGTGTGGCGCACGATCCGCACCGCTTCGGCGAGCGCAAAGCCGCGCGACACCAGCACCGCCAGGAAACCATCGACCATTTCGACTTCGCTTTCGAAGCCGAAACCGCCATCGGCAAATTGCGCGATCGAGCGCGGTTCGCCGGCCAGCGCATCCTGCAAGCCCAGCGCATATTCACGGACATAATCGGCCCAATGCTGGCCGGTATCGCGCGGCAGCGGCAGCCTCGCCACTTGGCGGCTCACCGCCAGCCGCACCAGCGCATCGCGCCCCGAGACATATTGATAAAGCGTCGCCACCCCGACGCCGAGATGATCGGCAAGCAGCCCCATGTTGAGCCGATCGAGCCCGACCGCCAGCGCACCATCGAGCACCTGGTCGAGCGTCAACAACCGCGGGCGCCCGGCACGCGGGGTGATGGCGACGACAGTTACGCGTTGAGGGGCGACTCCGGCAGGCATTTTCCGAAGCTAATTCGATAAATCCCGGCGGTAAAGGGCAATCGTCGAAAATCGTAACGAAAGCCGCAAAAATATGCGCAAACCTGCAATCAATAGGCTTTACAAGCGCTCTATGCTAAGCCATCGCAACGCCAAGGCCGTCGCACCAGACACTCGGCCACCGGAGGTTGACCGCCGTAATGCTCGACAAGCGCATGACCCTGACGGAAATGGTCGGCCAGTTGCACAACGGCATGACCATCGGCATCGGCGGCTGGGGGCCGCGCCGCAAACCCATGGCATTGGTGCGCGAAATCCTGCGCTCGGACCTCACCGATCTGACCATTGTCGCCTATGGCGGCGCCGATGTCGGGATGCTGGCGGCAGCGGGGCGCATCCGGAAATTGGTTTTCGCGTTCGTGTCATTGGATGCCATCCCGCTCGAACCCTGGTTCCGCAAGGCGCGCGAGGCCGGCGCCATCGACGTTCTCGAAGTCGATGAAGGCATGTTCCAATGGGGGCTGAAGGCGGCCGCCTTCGGCCTGCCCTTCCTGCCGACCCGCGTCGGCATCGGCACCGATCTTGCCGCGCTCGGCGGGTTGAAGACGGTGACTTCGCCCTATGACGACGCCGAAACGCTGATCGCCATGCCGGCGCTCAAGCTCGATGCGGCGCTGCTCCACGTCAACCGCAGCGACTGGCGTGGCAATGTCCAGGCCTTTGGCCCCGACACCTATTATGACGAATGGTTCGCCAAGGCAGCGGCGCGCACCTTCGTCACTGCCGAGGAAGTCGTCGAGCGGATGGAAGACAGCTACCCCGATGACGCCCAGGCCAATATCGTGCCGCGTTGCTTCATTTCGGGCGTCGCATCGGCCCCCGGCGGGGCGCACCCCTCCTCGATGCCGCCGCTCTACGGCTGGGACAGCAAGTTCCTCAAATCCTATACCGCCGCAGCGGCAGCCGAAGGCGGGTGGCAAGCCTTTCATGCCGAAAACACCGGCGCCAGCGAGGCCGACTATATGGCCAAAGTCGGTGGCCTCGCCGCCGTTTCCGCCCTCCCGCTGCCGGTGTTCTGATGGCCTCCCTCGCTGAACTCTGCATCCTCGCCTGTTCCGAAGCCTTTCGCGGCGGCGGCGAGATTGTCGCCACCGGCGTCGGCCCGGTGCCGCGCGTCGCCGCCGGCCTCGCCAAGCTGACCCATACCCCCGAACTGATGATGACCGATGGCGAGGCCTATCTCGTCGAGGAGCCCGTGCCGATCGGCCCGCGCGGTGACTACAAGCCGAAATTCGCCGGGCATCTGCCCTTTTCGCGCTTCTTCGACGATGCCGTCTGGACCGGCCGCCGCCATGCGATGGTGACCCCGACCCAGATCGACCGCTTCGGACAGACCAACCTGTCGGCGCTCGGCGGCACCCACAAGCAGCCCAAGGTCCAGATGCTCGGCGTCCGCGGCTTTCCGGGCAACAGCGTCTATCATCCCAATTCGATGTTTATTCCCGGCCATTCCACCCGCGTCTTCTGCGCCGGGGAAGTCGATATGGTGTCGAGCGCGGGCTACAACCCCGCCAAGCGCGTTGCGGGCGGCAACTATTCGGGCATCGACCTGCGCCGCATCGTGACCAATTTGTGCGTCATGGATTTCGCCAAGGTTTCTGGGGGCCCCGATCACGCCATCCGCGTCATCTCGCTTCACCCCGGCGTGACGTTCGACGAAGTCCAGGCCGCCACCGGCTTTCCGCTGCTGCTCGCCGATGACGCCGGCACCACCGCGATCCCCGATGCCGATACGTTGGGCGTAATCGCCCGGCTTGACCCGCACGCGATTCGTGCCAGCGTCATCAAGGACAATCCCCCGGCGCAAAGGGCCTGACATGAGCGATTTCGTCGAACCGAAGAAAGTGGACGTCGTTTACGAAACCGACGAGCCGGTGCTCTATACCACCGAGGGCGCGGTCGCGACGATCACCATGAACCGGCCGCAGTTCCACAATTCGCAGAACAGCCAGATGACCTACGCCCTCGATGCCGCGTTCCGCCGCGCCACCGATGACGATGCCATCAAGGTCATCATCCTCGCCGGCACCGGCAAGCATTTTTCGGCCGGCCACGACATCGGCACCCCGGGGCGCGACATCACCCTGCCGTTCGAACGCAAGCTGCTCTACCCGGACCATACCAACAAGCCCGGCGCCGAGATGCTCTACACCCGCGAGCAGGAAGTCTATCTCGGCATGTGCCGGCGCTGGCGCGACATTCCCAAGCCGACGATCGCGCAGGTGCAGGGCGCCTGCATCGCCGGCGGGCTGATGCTCGCCTGGGTGTGCGACCTGATCGTCGCCTCCGAAGACGCCTTCTTCCAGGACCCGGTCAACCGCATGGGTATCCCCGGTGTCGAATATTTCGCGCACGGGTTCGAGCTGCCACCGCGCGTCGCCAAGGAATTCCTGCTGCTCGGGGAACGCATGCCGGCGGCGCGCGCCTATCAGTTCGGCATGGTCAACCGGCTGTTCCCGCGTGAGACGCTGGCCGCCGAAACCGCCGCGATGGCCGCCGAACTCGCCACAAGGCCACGTCTGGGCAACTGGCTGTCGAAACAGGCGCTGAACCATGTCGAGGAACTGCGCGGCAAGCGCAGCGCGATGGATGCGGTCTTCCACATGCACCATTTCGCCCATGCCCAGAACGACCTCGTCTCGGGCAACAGCCTCGGCGGGCTCGATGGCAAGTCGATGGCGGCGGCGAACAAGGCCCAGGTCAAGAGTGGCTGATCCGCTCGCCACCGTGCTGACCGAACGGCTCGGCTGCCGCTATCCGATCATCCAGACCGCGATGGGCTGGGTGGCGGAGCCGCAGCTCGTCGCCGCCTCGTGCAACGCGGGGGCGTTCGGGTTCCTGGGTGCTGCGGTGATGACGCCCGGGGAGGCCGCGACCAAGCTCAAGACGCTGCGCGGCCTCACCGACAAGCCCTTCGGCGTCAATTTCCACATGTTCCAGCCCGGCGCCGCCGAGATCGTCGATCTCGTCATCGCCAACAAGGACCAGGTCCGCGCCGTCAGCTTCGGGCGCGGGCCGGACAAGAAGATGATCGGGCGCTTCCGCGACGCCGGCATCCTGTGCATCCCCACCGTCGGCGCGGTGAAGCATGCGCAAAAGATGGTCGAACTCGGCTGCGACATGGTCACCGTCCAGGGCGGCGAAGGCGGCGGCCATACCGGCTCGGTCCCGACCACCGTGCTGCTGCCGCAGGTGCTCGATACGGTGCAGGTCCCGGTCATCGCTGCCGGGGGCTTCGCCGATGGGCGCGGGCTGGCCGCCGCGCTGGCCTATGGCGCGGTCGGCATCGCCATGGGCACGCGCTTCCTGATGACCGCCGAAAGCCCGGTGCCCGCCGCCGCAAAGGCGCGCTACACCAAGGCCGGCACCGACCAGATCATCGTCACCACCAAGGTCGACGGCATCCCGCAGCGCATGATCCGCACGCCGCTGCTCGACCGTATCGAAGCGTCGGGCACCATCGGTATGTGGCTGCGCGCGCTGGAGGCCGGGCTTGCGATGAAGAAACAGACCGGCGCGTCCTGGGGGCAACTCTATGCAACCGCCAAGGGCATGACCTCGCACGGCGGCCTGTCGCTGCCGCAGGCGATGATGGCGGCATCGGCGCCAATGCTGATCATGCGCGCCGTGGTCGATGGCGATGCCGAACACGGCCTGATGGCGACGGGTATCGTCGGCGGCCGACTGGGCGACCTGCCGAGCTGTGCCGAACTGGTCGACGGCATCGTCGCGCAGGCCCGCGCCCGCTGCGCGGCGTTGGCGGGGTGATGAATAACAGCGCCTTCAAGCCCTCCTCTCCCGCCTGCGGGAGAGGGGAGACGCGCGCCAGCGCGCCGGGTGAGGGTGTACCCGCGCGCCGACACGAAAGAACACCCTCACCCGCTCGCGCAAGGGCGCGAGTCGCCTCTCCCGCATGCGGGAGAGGGGTTTTTTCCGCGCCGGAGGTTTCATGCCCATAACCACCACCATCCGCGATCGCATCGCCGAAATCGTCTTCGATGTCCCGCCGGTCAACGCCTTCGACAGCGTCACCTGGAACAGCCTGCCGGCGATGATCACTGCCGCGGCATCGAACCCGCAAGTCAACTGCGTCCTGATCCGCGCCAATGGCCGCGGCTTTTGCGGTGGCGTCGACATTAAGGAGATGCAGGCGCATCCCGAGCGCATCACCGTGCTCAACCGCGGCAACTACCTGACCTTCAAGGCGATCCGCGATGCCGAGGTGCCGGTCGTCGTTGCCGTCCACAAGTTCGTCATCGGCGGCGGCATCGGCATCTGCGGTGCGTCGGACAGCATCATTGCGGCGGACGACGCCTATTTCTCGTTGCCCGAAGTCGATCGCGGCGCGATGGGCGGCGCCAGCCATTTGTCGCGGATGCTGCCGCTCCACAAGGTGCGCGCGGCCTTCTTCACCGGCGGCAACATCCCGGCGGCCGAGGCCTATCGGCTCGGCGCGGTCGAAAAGGTCGTGCCGCGTGAGACCCTCGAAACCGAGGCCCGCGCCTTTTGCGCCATCATCGCGTCGAAATCGCGCAAGGCGCTCGTCATAGCCAAGGAAGCCCTCAATGGCCTCGAGCCGCGCGACGTCGATCGCGGCTATCGCTGGGAACAGGGTTTCACCCTCGAAATGTACATGCACGAAGATAGCCAGAAGGCGCGCGACGCCTTTGTGGAAACCGGCACCACGGCAAAATTCTGATGCAATTGCAATACTCTCCCGCGCAGCATAAATTCCGGATGGAAGTCCGCGACTGGATGGTTGCGCATGTGCCGAAACAGCCACTCGTCACCCTCGAGCGCGAGGACGGCTATCACAGCCACGTCGCCTGGGAACGCACGTTGGCGTCGGGCAATTGGGGCATGGTCACCTGGCCCACCGAATATGGCGGCCGCGGCCTCGATCTCATCGAATGGCTGATTTTCGAGGAGGAATATTGGGCCGCCGGCGCCCCGGCGCGCGCCAACCAGAACGGCATCTTCCTGCTCGGGCCCACCATCATGGATTATGGCACGCCCGAACAGAAAGCGCGCTTCCTCACCCCCATGGCGGCGGGCGAAGTCATCTGGGCACAGGCGTGGTCCGAACCCGGCGCCGGCTCGGACATGGCGGCGATCACGACGAAGGCGATCCGTGCCAAAGACTCTAGGGGCGACCATTATGTCATCAACGGCCAGAAAACCTGGTCGAGCCGTGCCGCCTATGCCGATTGGGGTTTCGGCCTGTTCCGCACCGACCCCGACAGCAAGCGCCACAAGGGGCTGAGCTTCATCCTGTTCGACCTCGACACCCCCGGCGTCACCCGCCGCCCGATCCGCCAGCTGCACGGCGACACCGGCTTTGCCGAACTGTTCTTCGACGATGTGCGCGTCCCCGTGGAAAACTGCCTGGCGGGCGAAGGCGAAGGCTGGAATGTCGCCATGGCAACGGCCGGCTTCGAACGCGGGCTGATGCTGCGCGCACCGGGGCGGTTCCAGGCAACCGCCAAGCGGCTGGTCGAGCTGTTCCGTCAGCACGAAAAGACCGCCGCCCCCGCCGTCCGCGAAGCCGTGCTGACGGCGTGGATGGGGACGCAGGCCTATGCCTACAACACCTATGCGGTGGCGGCAAAGATCATGGCCGGCGGCAAGATCGGCGCAGAGGCCAGCCTCAACAAGATCTTCTGGTCCGAACTCGACCGCATGATGCACCGCACCGCGATGCAATTGCTCGGCGCGGCGGCGGAACTCAGGACGCTCGGTGACGGCGAGACCAACGCCTGGCTCGATGGCTATATCTTCTCGTTGTCCGGGCCGATCTATGCCGGATCGAACGAGATCCAGCGCAACATCACGGCGGAACGCCTGCTCGGCCTGCCCCGCGTCGGAGCCGGCTGATGGATCTGTTGCTCACCCATGACCAGCTCGGCCTGGCCGACAGCGTCCGCACTTATTTCGCCGGCACCCACGGCCCCGACGTATTGCGCCGCCTCGATGCCGGCCCCAACCGCGACCCCGCCATCTGGCAGGGGCTGGTCGATATGGGCCTGCCCGGCTTGTGCATCACCGAAAGTGCCGGCGGGCTCGGCCTCGGGTTGCTCGATGCGGCGCTGATCGCGGTCGAATGTGGGCGCGTCTGTCTCGCCGAACCGCTTGTCGACACCGCCTTCATTGCCGCGCCATTGCTCGCCGGCACCCCCGGAACCGGCGAAATCCTCGCACAAATCGCGACGGGAACCGCCCGCATTGCCCTCGCGCACCCCATCAACCCATGGGTTGCCGACCTCGAAACCGCGACGCATTGGTTCGGAATGGGGCTTTCACCCGTCAATTCCAGCGATATTTCCGCCGCGGCAGCCAGCGTCGACCCGCTGCGCAACCTCTCCGCGCCCGTGGAAACCGGCGAAAACCCCGCCCTTCTCGACCACGCGGCACTGATGACCGCCGCGCAACTGATCGGCATTGCCGAAGCGATGCTGCTGCAAGCCACCGAATATGCGAAGATCCGCAGCCAGTTCGGCCAACCGATCGGCGCCTTTCAGGCCGTCAAGCATCAGCTCGCCAGCGCCGCGGTGGCGCTCGAGTTCGCCCGTCCCGCTGTCTGGGTTGCCGCGCAGGCGCTGCAGGATGGCCTCGCCAATGCCGCCGCCGCCGTCAGCCATGCCAAGATTGCGGCGGGGGATGCCGCCACGAGCATCGCCGAAACCGCCATCCAGGTGCATGGCGCCATGGGTTACACCTATGAAGTCGACCTGCATTTCTGGATGAAACGCAGCTGGGCGCTCACCGCGGCGTGGGGTGACCGGGCGTTTCACCTCGCCCGGCTCGACGCGGCGGTCATCGGTGACGGCATTGCCATCGGGCCGCGGCACAGTTTCGGATGAGAGGTAACGCCCTTCTTACCCCTCTCTCGCTTGCGGGAGAGGCGAGACGCGCGTCAGCGCGCCGGGTGAGGGTGTACCCGGTCGTCGACACAAGAGAACACCCTCACCCGCTTGGCGAAGACGCCAAGTCGCCTCTCCCGCAAGCGGAAGAGGGAGGATTTGCTCCCTGTTTCACAAGGACCCCCCATGGCTGAAGCCTATATCATCGACGCTGTCCGCGCCCCGATCGGCCGCAAGAAGGGCAGTTTCGCCGCGATCCATCCCGCCGATCTCGCCGCGCACCCGTTGCGCGCGCTGATGGCGCGCACCGGAATCGACCCCGGCGCCGTCGATGATGTCGTCTGGGGCTGCTGCGACACCATCGGGCCGCAGGCCGGGGATATAGGCCGCACCGCCTGGCTGGTGGCGGGACTGCCCGAACATGTGCCGGGCGTGACCATCGACCGGCAATGCGGGTCGTCGCAACAGGCGGTGCATTTCGCCGCGCAGGGCGTCATGTCGGGCACGCAGGACCTTGTCGTGGCGGGTGGCAGCCAGGCGATGAACGCCATTCCCATCTCCGCCGCCATGTATGCCGGCCAGCCCTATGGCTTCGACACGCCCTTCCTGACCTCGCCGGGCTGGCTGGCGCGCTATGGTGACGAGGCCGTCGACCAGATCAAATCGGCCGAAATGATCGCCCAGAAGTGGCAATTGACCCGCGCCGCCATGGAGGAATTCGCCCTCGCCTCGCACCAGCGCGCCCAGGCCGCCATCGATAATGGCTGGTTCGCCGCCGAGATCGCACCGCTAAACGGCGTCGCGCATGACGAAACCGTGCGGCCGGGCACCACGCTGGAGGGCCTTGCCGGCCTCAAGACCGTCAAGGAAGGCGGCGTCATCACCGCCGGCATCGCCAGCCAGAACTGCGACGGTGCCGCGGCGCTGCTGATCGCCAGCGAAGCCGCGGTCAAGGCGCATGGCCTCAAACCCCGCGCCCGCATCCACCACATCTCGGTCCGCGCCGACAATCCGGTGTGGATGCTCACCGGCCCGATCACCGCCACCCAGCACGCGCTGAAGAAAGCCGGCATGACCGTCGCCGATATCGACCTGTTCGAATGCAACGAAGCCTTTGCCTCGGTGCCGATGGCATGGATGCAGGAGCTCGGCATCCCGCACGACAAGGTCAATGTCCAGGGCGGCGCCATCGCCTTGGGCCACCCGATCGGCGCCACCGGCGCGCGGTTGATGACCACCCTGCTCGGCGCGCTCGAACGCACCGGCGGCCGCTATGGCCTGCAAACCATGTGCGAAGGCGGCGGCCAGGCCAATGTGACGATAATTGAACGACTTTAGGCATCGAGCGACTGTAATGGACCCAGCCATCGCCATCCCCAATCTGCTCTACACCTACGCCATGCGCTTCGATGACGGCGATTTCGAAGGGGCGGCGGCGCTGTTCGACCGTGGCTGCGTCATCGCCGGCGGCCAGCGCATCACGGGTTGCGCCGGCATCCTCGCGATGTGGCAGCAATGGGTGCAGACCTATGATGGCAAGCCGCTGACCCGCCACATCACCACCAACCCGATCATAGAGCTGTCGGCCGATGGCGCGAGCGCGACCTGCCAGAGCCAGTGGACCGTGCTGCAGGCGGCGCCGGGCTATCCGCTGCAGATCGTCGCCACCGGGCGCTACCGCGACACGCTGGCCCGCGATGGCGCCGGCTGGCACTTCACCACGCGCGAATATCTGCAGACCGACCTCGTCGGCGACAGCCGCGCGCACACGCTTCAGGCCTTGGGATAGACAATGGGCATCTGTGACAACCGCACCGTCATCATCACCGGCGCCGCCGGCGGGCTGGGGCGCGCCTATGCGCTGGCCTTTGCCGCCGAAGGCGCGAACGTCGTCGTCAACGATATCGGCACCTCGCTGGCCGGCGAGGGCCGCGACACCAGCGCCGCCGATGCCGTGGTGGCGCAGATCATCGCCGCCGGCGGCAAGGCGATCGCCAATTACGAGGACATTACCGACTGGGAGGCGGCCAAGCGCATCGTCGATGCCGCGGTCGGCGCCTTCGGCGGGCTGCACGTCATCGTCAACAATGCCGGCATTGTCCGCGACCGCATGTTCGTTTCGGCAACGCTCGACGAATGGGATGCCACCATGCGTGTCCATCTGCGCGGGCATTTCTGCCTGTCGCGCCATGCCGTGGACTATTGGCGCGGGCAGCAAAAGGCCGGCAACCCCGTCGACGCGCGCATCATCAACACCTCCTCGGGGGCCGGGCTGCAAGGCTCGATCGCGCAATCGGCTTATTCGACCGCCAAAGGCGGCATCGCCGCGCTGACGCTGGTGCAGGCCGCCGAGCTGGCGCGCTACGGCATCACCGCCAACGCGCTCGCCCCCTCGGCGCGCACCCGGATGACCGAACAGGCCTTTGCCGACAAGATGGCGACCGCCGGCCAGGCCTTCGACGTCATGGACCCGGCGAACATCGCCCCCACCGTTGTCTGGCTCGGCAGCGCGCTGTCGGCGCATGTCAGCGGCTGCGTTTTCGAACTGGAAGGCGGCAAGATCATCCTCGAACAGGGCTGGGACCTTGGCCCCGGCGTCGATGCCGGCGCGCGTTGGAACCCCGCCGATGTCGGCGCCGCGGTCGATGATCTGCTGGCCCGCCGCAACCCACCGCGCAAGGTCTGGGGGACCGCATGAATTTCGCCTTCACCGACGAACAGGCAATGATCGCCGATACGGCGCGCAGCTTCTTCAGCGCCAATGCGACGAGCGCACGCACCCGCGCCGCGATGGCGGGCGACGGCATCGACCGCGCCTTGTGGCAGGGGTTCACGCAGGAGCTCGGCCTTGGCGGCATTGCGCTGCCCGAAAACGTCGGCGGCGCCGGGCTCGGCATGGTCGAACTCGCCATCCTCGCCGAAGCCGCCGGCGCCACGGTCGCGGCGCTGCCCTTGCTCGGCAGCCTCGCCATGGCGGCGCAGGCGATCGCGGCCGGCGGCAGCGACGCACAACAGGCGGCGTGGTTGCCCGGCATCATCGCCGGCACCTGCATCGCGGCACCGGGGTCGAGCGAGACCGCCACGGTCAGCGGCGGCCGCATCAGCGGCGATTTCGATTTCGTGCCCCATGGCGGCAGCGCCGATCTCTTCGTCCTGCTCGCCGCCGGGCAGTTGTGGCTCGTTCCCGCCGACGTGCCCGGCGTCGCTGTGACCCGACTGACCACGATGGACCAGACCCGCCCCTTTGCACGGGTGACGCTCACCGACACACCTGCCGACCCCTTCGCCGACACCGGCGCGATGTGGCGCGCGTCGCAGGCCGGCTGGCTCGTCGCTGCCGCCGAAGCGCTCGGCGGCGCGCAGGCATGCCTTGATCAGACCATAGCCTATGCCAACCAGCGCGTGCAGTTCGGCCGCCCGATCGGCAGCTTCCAGGCCTACAAGCACCGCCTCGCCGATATGATGATCGAGATCGAACAGGCGCGCTCCGCCGTCTGGTGGGCCGCCTGTGCGATGGATGAAGCCAGCGACGAGGCCGCGATTGCCCTGCACGGCGCCAAGAGCTTTGCCACCGACACTTTCGCCATGTGCGCCGGCAACATGATCCAGCTCCATGGCGGCATCGGCTTTACCTGGGACCATGATGCGCATCTGTTCTTCAAGCGGTCGCGTGCCCTGCAATCGATGCTCGGCAGCAATGCCTGGCACCGTGAGCAGGTGGCGCAACTGATCGGCCTGGGAGTCGCCGCATGAAGCTCGGGTTTTCCGCCGCAGACGAGGCGTTCCGCGCCGAAGCCGCCGACTGGCTGATGGGCCAGATGACCGGCGATTTCGCCGACATCCGCCACATCCAGGGCCTTACCGCCAGCCCCGAGCGCCGCAAGGAATGGGAACAGCGACTGGGCGAAGCGCGCTGGTCGTGCATCGGCTGGCCCGAGCAATGGGGCGGCCGCGATGCCAGCCTCGCCCACCAGGTCATCTTTGCCGAGGAATATGCCCGCTGCGGGGCGCCGGGCCGCATGGGCCATATCGGCGTCGAACTCGCCGGGCCGACCATCCTCACCTTCGGCACCGAGGCGCAAAAGGCGCGCTTCCTCCCCGATATCGCCGCCGGCCGCACCATCTGGTGCCAGGGCTATTCCGAACCCGGCGCCGGGTCGGACCTCGGCAATGTGCGCACGAAAGCGCGGCTGGAGGGCGATGAATGGGTCGTCGATGGCCAGAAGATCTGGACGAGCCTTGCCCATGTGTCGGACTGGATCTTCGTCGTCACCCGATCCGAAGAGGGCAGCAAGGGCCCCAAGGGCCTCACCTTCCTGCTGATGCCGCTCGATCAGCCGGGCATCGATGTGCGCCCGATCCGCCAGATCAACGGGGAGGCCGAGTTCAACGAGACCTTCTTCGACGGCGCGCGCACCCATGCCGACAACCTCGTCGGCGCGCCGGGCAATGGCTGGAACGTGGCGATGGGGCTGCTCGCCTTCGAACGCGGCGTCTCGACGCTCGGCCAGCAGATGGGCTTTCGCAACGAACTCGATGCGATCATCGCCGCCGCCAAGACGAACGGCGCGGCGCACGACCCGCTCATCCGCCAGCGCCTCGCCAAGGCCGAAATTGGCCTGCGGCTGATGCGCTATGGCGCGATGCGCATGCTCAGCAACACCGATCACGCTCGCCCGGACGGCGCGGCGCTGACCTACAAGATCCAATGGGCAAGCTGGCGGCGGTCGCTGGGCGAACTCGCCATGGACGTGCTCGGCCAGGCGGGTGAAGTGACCGACGCAGAAGGCTATGACTGGCCGACGCTGCCCAATCTGTTCCTCTATTCGCGTGCCGACACGATCTACGGCGGCACCAACCAGATCCAGCGCAATATCATCGCCGAGCGCGCGCTCGGCATGCCGCGCGAACCGCGGGGGACCCTATGAGCCGCACTGTGCCCCCCTACCCCGTCGCCACCGGCTTGCTGAAGGGCAAGACCGTCGTTGTCACCGCTGCAGCCGGCACCGGCATCGGCTTTTCGGTGGCCAAACGCGCCGCCGAAGAAGGCGCAACGCTGCTGATCAGCGACTTTCACGAACGCCGGCTCGGCGAGGCCGCCGACGCCATCCATGCCGCCACCGGCCACCGCCCGTTCACCACCGTCTGCGACGTGACGGTCGAGGACCAGGTGCAGGGGCTGCGTGATGCGGCACTGGCCGGGCTCGGCCAGGTCGACGTGCTCATCAACAACGCCGGGCTCGGCGGGGAGGTCAATGTCGTCGACATGACCGACGCGCAATGGGCGCGCGTCCTCGAAGTGACGCTGACCAGCGTGATGCGCATGACCCGCGCCTTCCTGCCCGCCATGCAGGACGCCGGGCGCGGCAGCATCGTCAACAACGCCTCGGTGCTCGGCTGGCGCGCGCAAAAGGGCCAGGCGCACTACGCCGCCGCCAAGGCCGGCGTCATGGCCTTCACCCGCTGCTCGGCGATCGAAGCCGCCGAATATGGCGTGCGCATCAACGCCGTCGCCCCCAGCATCGCCATGCACGCCTTTCTCGCCAAGGTGACGACCGACGAACTGCTGGCCAAGCTGTCCGCCCAGGAAGCCTTTGGCCGCCCCGCCGAGGTGTGGGAAGTCGCCAATGTCATGATCTTCCTCGCCTCCGACCTCGCCAGCTACATGACCGGCGAGATCCTCTCGGTCTCGAGCCAGCGCGCGTGACGACGATCGTTGCCCACCCGCGCGACCTGCTGGCCATGGCCGGGGCCGATCTTGGCGTCACCGACTGGCTGGCCATCGACCAGGCACGCATCGACCTATTTGCCGACGCGACCGGTGACCACCAGTGGATCCACGTCGATCCGGTGCGGGCAAAGGACGGTCCGTTCGGCACCACCATCGCGCATGGTTATCTGACGCTGGCGCTGGTCAATATCTTCCTGCCACAGCTTATCGAAGTCCGGCGCTTTTCGGCCGGCATCAACATCGGCGCCGATGGCCTGCGCTTCCTGTCCCCCGTCCCCGCCGGGTCACGCATCCGCGGCAAGGGCGAGATCATCAAGGTCGAAGAGGTCAAGGCCGGCGCCATCCAGTCGACCGTCCGCATCACCGTCGAGATCGAGGGCCAGCTCAAACCCGCCTGTGTCGTCGATACCATCAGCCGCTACATTCCGGAGGCCGACCATGCCTGATATCGAGAAGATGACCGCCGCCGTCCACGCCTATGTCGAAGGCTTTGCCAAGGGCGACCCGTCAATCATCGCCAATCTGTTCGCCGAGGATGCGACGGTGGAAGACCCGATCGGCTCCCCCATCCGCCACGGCCGCGCCGCCATCCACGCCTTTTATACCGAATCGATGCAGACCGGCGCCAAGCTGACCATCAATGGCCCGATCCGCGTCGGCGCCGACCATGCCGCCTTTGCCTTTTCGGTCAATCTGCACTTCGGTGGCAGCGACAAGCATGTCGATGTCATCGACACCTTCCGCTTCAACGACAATAATGAAATCACCGAAATGCGGGCCTTCTGGGGGCCCGGCAACATGCACGGTTTCTGACCGGAAGGATCCAATCATGCGCGAAGCAGCCATCATCTCCACCGCCCGCACCGCCGTCGGCAAGGCCTATCGCGGCGCCTTCAACGATACCGAAGCCCCTGTCCTGTCGTCGCACGTCGTCGATGCCGCGCTCGATCGCGCCGGCATCGACCCGGCGCGGGTCGATGATCTGTTCCTCGGCACCGGCAACCATTGGGGCACGCAGAGCTACAACCTTGGCCGGCTGACCGTCCATGCCTCGAAATTGCCCGACCAGGTGCCGGCCTTCACCCTCGACCGCAAATGCTCGTCGGGGCTCAATGCGATTGCCTTGGCCGCGCGCGGCATCATGTGCAACGAGATCGATGTCGCCGTCGCCGGCGGCATGGAAAGCATCTCGCTGACCCTCAACAAGCACGCCCCGGCCTATCGCAACCGGTCGAAAGCCGTCATTGCCGCCGACCCCACCGCCTATATGGCGATGATCGAAACCGCCGAAATCGTCGCCGACCGCTATGGCATCAGCCGCGAAGCCCAGGACCTGTTCGCCGCGACCAGCCAGCAACGCGCCGGCGCCGCCCAGGCCGCCGGGCGGCTCGATGCCGAAATCGTACCGATTACCGTCGAAAAGGCTTTGTTCGACAAGGAAGGCAATGAAGTCGGCCGCCAGAGCGTGACGCTGACCGCCGATGAAGGCGTGCGCGGCGACACTACGGCGGAAGGGCTCGCGCTGCTGCGACCGGTGTTCAAGGACGGCCTCGTCATCAAGGAGGGCCAGCACATCACCGCCGGCAACGCCAGCCAGCTCTCCGATGGCGCCTCGGCGCAGGTGGTGATGGACCGCGCCACGGCGGAGCGCGAGAACCTGCCTATCCTCGGCATCTATCGCGGCTTCCAGGTCGCCGGCTGCCGCGCCGACGAAATGGGCATCGGGCCGGTGTTCGCCATCCCCAAGCTGCTCGCCCGCCACGGCCTGACGGTCAACGACATCGACCTGTGGGAGATCAACGAGGCGTTCGCTTCGCAGGCGCTCTATTGCCGCGATTTCCTCGGCATCGATCCCGACAAGATCAACGTCGACGGCGGCGCCATCGCCATAGGCCATCCGTTCGGCATGACCGGCTCGCGCCTCGTCGGCCATGCGCTGATCGAGGGCAAGCGGCGTGGGGCCAAACGCGTCGTCGTGTCGATGTGCATCGCCGGCGGCATGGGCGCCGCCGGCCTGTTCGAGATCGTGTGATGGGTACACCTCTCCCGCTGACGCGAAGGCGTCGTCTAAGGCTGCGGGAGAGGTCGACTCGCCCCCTTGGGCGAGCGGGTGAGGGGTTGTGTTTACGATGAGTCCTGATCTCCCCCCCACCATCCCGCACGCCGCGCAGGCCGCCGCGCAGCGCCACGGCGACGCGCCGGCCATCGTCGAGAATGGCGAAACCTGGTCCTTCGTGCAGCTCTGGCAGCACGCCCGCACCGCCGCATCATCCTTCATCGCCGTCGGCACGCGCAAGGGCGACCGGATCGCCATCTGGGCGCCCAACCGCCGCGACTGGATCGTCGCCACTTTGGGCGCGCAAATCGCCGGCGCCGCCATCGTGCCGCTCAACACGCGCCTCAAGGGCAGCGAGGCCGGCGACATATTGCGCCGCGCTCGCGTCTCGATCCTGTGCACCGTCAGCGATTTTCTTGGGCTGGATTACCCGGCGCTGATCGCCGCTGAAGACCTGCCGGACCTGCGCCGGACCCTGTGCTTCGACCGCGACTGGCCGGCGTTTCTCGCTACCGGCAACCCCGATGACCCGGCGGTGGATGCCGCGCTCGCCGCGCTGACCCCCGACGACATCAGCGACATCCTGTTCACCAGCGGCACCACCGGCAGCCCCAAGGGCGTCGTTTCCACTCATGGCCGCGTCATCCCGATGTTCGCCAACTGGATCGCCGTCGTCGATCTGCGCCCCGGTGACCGCTATCTGATCGTCAACCCCTTCTTCCACCTGTTCGGCTACAAGGCCGGCTGGGTCGCCAGCCTGTTGCAGGGCGCCACCATCTACCCGATGCCGGCCTTCGATACCGAAGCGGCGCTCGTCCATATCGAGCGCGACCGCATCAGCTTCATCCCCGGCCCGCCGACAATCTACCAGTCGCTGCTCACCGCCATCGCGACAACCCCGCGCGACACATCCTCGCTGCGCGTCGCCGTCACCGGTGCCGCCACCGTGCCACCGGTGCTGGTCGAGCGCATGCAATCCGAACTGGGGTTCACCACCGTCGTCACCGGCTATGGCATGACCGAATGCGGCACCATCACCATGTGCCGCTCGGGCGACCCCATCGACCTCATCGCCAGCAGCTGCGGCCGCGCCATGCCGGGGCTCGAAGTCATGACCGTCGCCGATGACGGCACACCGGTGGGGCCGGGTGAAACCGGCGAGATCCTCGTGCGCGGCTATGGCGTCATGGCCGGCTATCTCGACGATCCTGTCGCCACCGCCGAAGCCATCGATGCCGACGGCTGGCTCCACACCGGCGATGTCGGCGTGCTCGATGACGCCGGCTATCTGCGCATCACCGATCGCAAGAAGGACATGTACATCTCGGGCGGCTTCAACTGCTACCCGGCCGAGATCGAGAAGCTGATGGCGCGCCACCCCGCCATCGAGATGGTTGCGGTCATCGGCGTCCCCGACGAACGCATGGGCGAAGTCGGTAGCGCCTTTGTCGTCCTGCGCCCCGGCCAGGCCGCCGACGAAGCCGGCATCATCGCCTGGGCACGCGAAAACATCGCCAACTACAAGGTGCCGCGCCGCGTCATCATCACCGCCGACCTGCCGCGCAACGCGTCGGGCAAGGTCGTCAAGACCGAACTCAAAAACCTGGGGGATGCTGCATGACCGACATGACCGGCCGAATCGCGATCATCACCGGCGGCGCGCGCGGCATGGGCGCCGCCACGGTGCGCGCCTTTGCCGCCGCCGGCGCAACCGTCATCATCGCCGATGTGCTCGATGCGGAGGGCGCCGCGCTCGCCGCCGGCGTGCCAGGGAGCGAATTCCACCACCTCGACGTGTCGTCGGAGCCGGCATGGGAAGCCTTTGTCGCCGCCGTCCTCGCCGGCCATGGCCGCATCGATGCCCTGGTCAACAATGCCGCGATCCTGATGTTCAAGGACATCGACAGCCTGACCTCGGACGATCTCGACCGCATCCTCGGCATCAACCTGAAAGGCCCGATCTTCGGCATGAAGCATGTCGGCCGCGCCATGAAGGCCGCCGGCAAGGGCGCCATCGTCAACATTTCGTCGGTCGATGGCCTGCGCGGTGCCAATGGCCTGGGCGGTTATGCCGTCACCAAATGGGGCCTGCGCGGCATCAGCAAGACCGCGGCGATGGAGTTCGGCCACCACGGCGTGCGGGTCAATTCGATCCACCCCGGCGGGGTCAACACCGTCATGGGCAATCCCGGCGGCGCGACGGGTGACGCGCTCCAGAAGGATTACACGATGGTGCCGTTGCAACGCATCGGCGAGCCTGGCGAAATCGCTGCCGCCAGCCTGTTCCTGTGCTCGGATGCCGCCAGCTACATCAACGGCGCCGAACTCGCGGTGGATGGCGGGTGGAGTGCCGGCGTCTATCACACGATGCTGCCCGGCGGCCCGGCACCGAAATGACGCCACAGGCGGCCTTCGCCGGCGGCGTTGCGGTGATAACCGGGGCCGGCTCGGGCATCGGCGCGGCGCTTGCCCGGCACGCGGCCGGGCTCGGCATGAAGGTGGCGCTCGCCGACATCGATGCCGCGGCGATCACCGCGCTCGCAGCCGAACTGGGGCCGGATGCATTCGCGATCCCGACCGATGTGCGCAGCACCGATGCCATGCTGGCGCTGGCGGCGGCGGTCCACGCCCGCTGGGGCGCGGTCCGCCTGCTGGTCAATTGCGCCGGCATCGAGACGCTGGGCAACAGCTGGGACATTGCCCCGGCGCGCTGGCAGGCAACGATGGATATCAACGTCATGGGCGCCATCCACGGCGTCCACGCCTTCGTGCCGGCGATGCTGGCGGCCGGCGAACCCGCCTTCATCGCCAATGTCGCCTCGGTCGGCGCCTTCGGCCAGATGCCGATGCAGGCCGCTTACATCACCTCCAAACACGCGCTGCAGGCGTTCACTGAGACGCTGGCGCTCGAAATCGGCCTGACCGGCAAGCCGATCCATGTCGCCTCGGTCATCCCCGGCGCCGTCGCCACGGCGATCTTCGACAGCGCCAACCATGGTAGCGCCGCCGCCGAGCGTCACCGCGCCATCATGCAGGCGATGCTCGCCGCCAGCATGGCCCCCGCCAACGCCGCCCGCATCATCTTCAAAGGCCTTGCGGCGCGCGATTTCTTCATCATGACCCATCCCGACGATGCCCGGGCGATCATCGCCGGGCGGATCGATTTCCTGTCGAAACTGGCGGCGCCGGTGCTGCCCGACCAGTTGCGCGCCCTGCTGCACGGAGACTGACCATGCCCTTCACCCTGCAACAATTGTCCGACCTCGAGGATATAAAGCTGCTCAAGCACGCCTATTTCCGCTGCATCGACACGGCGAACGAGGCCGAGCTCATCACCTTGTTCACCGATGACGTGACCATCGACCTGCGCGGCGGTGGCTATCGCGCGCAATTGCAGGGCAAGCAGAACATGGTGGATTTCATCGGCAGCGCCTTCAATTCCGACATCATCGCCCAGCACCACGGCCATATGCCCGAAATTCGCTTCACCGGGCCGGACACCGCCGAAGGCACCTGGTATCTCGAAGATCGCTTCATCAATCCCGAACGCGCGACCGACACCATCGGCACGGCGATCTATCGCGACCGTTATGTCCGCACTCCCGACGGCTGGCGCATCGCCCACAGCGAATATGACCGCATCTACGAAGTCGTCATGCCGATCGATCCGACCCAGGAAATCACCAGCCATCTCCTCGCCAGCACCGGCCGCAAGCCCGAAGCGCGCATCGATATCAGCAAGTTCCTGACCTGGGGCTGATTGCTCTAGCCCAGCACCCCCGCCGGGTTCCGCATCACATCCGGATCGCGCGCCCTGATCAGTTCCTGCAACCGGGCCGGAAACGCGGCCGGGCTTGCCACCTTGGCGCCGCGGCCATTTTCGGCGGTGTGGCCCTTGATCGCGCCCATTTTCATCCACGGCCGCCAGCTCGACAGCGCCGAATACATGAAATCGGCGGGAATGCTGGCGGCGCTGCCGGCCAGGTCGCGCGCCGCCGCTCGCCAGATCATCCATTCGCGATAGAAGATCGTCGGCGGCGCGGCACGGTCCGGATAAACCCGGCCATATTCGTTGGTGCGCAGGTAGACCGAGCCGTCGCTGATGGTCGGCACCCCGATGTTGCGCTGGAGATGCACCGACGATCGCGGCGCAAAATCGGTTGAGGCGGCACCGACGGCGGTCGGGATATTTTCCTCCCACTCGTCGAAGTCGACGGCATAGCGGACCTTGGTCGGCCCGGCGCGATAGGGCGGCACCCGCACCGCGGCGGCAGCGCCGGGGAAGCGATGGGTATCGAGCACCTCACCCGACGCCGGATCGAGATAATAGGCGACTTCCACGGTCGTCGCTTCATAGCCGGCGCCGGCCTTGCGAAACCGCGAAACAGTTCCCGCGAGAATACGGCAGAAAGGCACGATTTCACCGTCGATCACCGTCGATCGTTCGGCCTCCAGCCAGCCCGCGCACAGCCGGTCATCGGTGCTGCCACGCATGCGGATGATGGTCGTCAAGCGGTCGCCTGGATCGTTCACCGGGGCGGCGCCGAGCCGCGCCGGCAGCGCCAGCGCGGGTGCCAGGGCAACCATGTGACGACGAGAGATCATCCTATTCTCCAGGGGATCAAGCAATTCTGCGAAAAGTGACCGGCTTTCCTCCACCGCTGAAATCCAGGGCGTTCGAAAGCCGGTCCAGTCGCGGGGGTATGCTAGAAATTGAAGCGCCCGGTCAGGCCGGCGGTACGGTTGGCGCCCTTCATCGGCACATAGACCGTGTCGGTCGCCGCGAACGTCGCGAACGAGGCGGCGGCATATTGCTTGTTGAAGATGTTCTTGCCCCACAGCGTCAGCGACCAGGCGCCGGCGCCGATGCCGATGCGGGCATCGACCAGCACGCGTTCGGGCAGGAACGCCAGGTTGAGCGAATCGGCGAACTGCTTCGATTTGTAGCTCGCGTCGAAGCCCCCGAACGCGCGCACGTTGCCGCTCAGCGGCGTCGTGAAATCGGCCCCGACAACGGCCTGGACCTTCGACTGGCGTTCGAGCTGGTTGCCGCCGATATCGCCATTGGTGGCACAGACGATGTTGTCGCAATTTCCGAAATCGCGCTGGCGGGTATCGATGACGCCGTTCTTGTACTTGGCATCGTTGAACGAGAACGCGGCGCGCAGGTTCAACCCTTCGACCACCGTCCAGTTGGTATCGATTTCGAAGCCCTTGACGCTCGACGGCCCGGCATTGCCGATGATCCCCGGCCCGACGATGCCGACGGCAGCGCCGCTGGCGGTGATGCTGACCTGGCGGTTCGACCAGTCGATGTAGAAAATCGCCGCATTGAGGGTCAGCGCGCCGTCGAACAGCACATTCTTGCTGCCGATTTCATAGGTCCAGTTCGAATCGGCATCGAAGCGCCGTTCGGCGGCAACGATGGCACCACCGTTGAATCCGCCGGCCTTCTTGCCGTTGGCGGCCGTCACATAGAGGAGATTATTGTCGGTAAGCTTGTAGTCGACGGTAAAGCGCGGCGTGAACTGCTTCCAGTTGCCCGTCAGTGTCGTGACCGCCGGGTTGAAGGTTGTCGGGCCGGCGGTGACTGTCTTGTCTTCGGACTGGTAGCGCGCTTCGGCGGCGACGCGCAGCTGGTCGTTGACCTGCCAGTTGATGCGACCAAAAACGGCCTTGGTATCGACCAGCGTCCGCGCCCGGGTCAGGATGATGAAGGCGTTGCTGTCGATATCATAGGGTTGGGTGCCGAGCAGGGGCAGGCCGCCGGACAGCGGGAACCGGTCGAAATCATCGAGCTTCGAGGTGATGCCGCCGATCAACAGGTCGAGACCCGACATCGGCGAATATTCCGCCCTGACTTCGTGCGAGGTGTAGGTGACGTTGCCGACCGGCGAGATCTGGAACTGGTTGGCGAGCGGCGCCGACGGATTGAGGAAATTGACCGAGCCGCGCACCGGATCGGTATCGCTGCTGCCGCCCGAGATGGCATCGGATTCGATTCGGCCGTATTCATACGTCAGGCTGATAGCATCGCTCGGCGCCCAGTTGGCGCGGCCGACGAGGATCGTTGTTTCGGAATCGAGCCCGATATTGCGCGGATCGACGTTGGCGACCGATGGCTGGGCGCCCCCTGGCAGCGGCTGGAAACGGAACGGCAGTTCGCCGCAATAAAGCGTGCGGTTGCCGCCCTTGATGGCGCCGCAATTGGTCGCGCCGATCGCGGGTCCGTCCGACCGCTTGCGCTGGATGACCGCCGGCGTTTCGGCAAAAATATCGAAATGATAGGCACCGAAATCGAAGGTAAGTGTGTCGGTGGGGGTGAAGATGACCCGACCTTGATAGGATTTGTTACTCCAGCCGCCGAGCCGCCCCGGAGAACCGGGCGAGATGTCGACCCCGGCGTTGGGATGGCCGTTGATCTGGTCGCCGTCAAAGCTGCTGTAGCCCGCGCCGAACTGCACGAACAACTTGTCCTTGATGATCGGCCCGCCGGCTTCGGCGATGCCATCGAAGCGATTGTAGATGCCGACGGTGCCTTCGATCGAGCCGCGCCATTCATTGCCCGGCTTGCGCGCCACATAGTTGATCGCGCCCGAAAAGGCGTTTCGGCCGTAAAGCGCGCTTTGCGGCCCCTTGACGACCTCGACACGTTCGAGCCCGATGACGCCCGGGTTGACGGCATATTGGCGCGGCAGGAAAATCCCGTCGAAAAAGGTCGAGACGTTCTGGTCGAGATCGGTGATCCGCTGCTGCGAAGCGCCGCGAATGACCGGGGTGCCGCTGCCACCGAGATAGCCTTCGAAGTTGAGCCCGGGCGTCAACGCCGCAATGTCGCTGACGGTGCGGACCTGGCGTGCCTGCATCTGTTCGGCGGTGAAGGCAGTGATTGCCAGCGGCACATCCTGCAGCCGTTCCTCGCGCTTGCGCGCCGTCACCACGATCTCGCTGACCGAATCTTCGGCCTCCGCCGCTACGACGGCAGTGGTGCCGCCGGTCAGCGTCACCGATGTCACCAGGCTGGCGCCGAGCAATGCCTTTTTGAATGTCATCTCAATCCCCCTTTTGCGGTGCTGCAACGCGTGTTTTGATCTGCATCGCCGCGATCCGCGGCGATTTTCGTGGCGTTTTGGTCGGTCGAACGTTGTGCCGCTGCCACAAAGGCCGCCAATTCGGCGTTGAATCGCGCCGGGGCTTCGGCAAAGGGGGAATGGCCGGTGCCGGCATAGGCACTGGCGCTGCGGCACGGCGCCGCCAGCAGCGTGGCGATGGTCGCTGCTGAAAAACTTGCTTCGAAATCGCCGTGGACGAACAGCAACGGGATCGCGATGCGCGCCAACAGGTCGGTATTGGCGCCGGCATGCTGGCGCAGGAACGGCTGGGCATAGGGCGGCACCAGCAGCGCCAGTTTCGCGGCGCGGTCACTCCAGTCCTTCGCGGCGCCCGAGCGTGCCAGCATCGGCACGATCAGGCCGCCGGCTTCGGCCTGGGCGGCGAGATCGGGCACCGGCATCAGCGCGCGGGCCCGCAACAGTTCGCGCGGCAGGGCAGTGGCCGGGCCGGGCGGTGGCGGCGCGACCAGGCCGCCGACCGACGACACCAGCACCAGCCCCGAAAGCGCATCGGTGCCGAAGGCGCGGATATAGTCCGCGGCAACCAGCGTGCCGTACGACCAGGCGACGAGCATGGGCTTTTTCAGCCCGGTGGCGCGCATCACGGCGCGGACATCTTCGGCCCAGACCAAGGGATCGGTATAGTCCGCCGCCTGCCACGGCTTGCCCGACATGCCATGGCCGCGCAGGTCGAAGGCGACCAGGTGATGACCGCGCAGCGCCGCGGCCTCCAACTGCGGGATGAAGCTTTCCTTGCCCTGGCCAAGGCCGTGGAGAAACAGGATTTCCGGCCCGTCGCTGCCGATCTCGGTGACCGCCAGCGGGACGCCGTGCGCTCCGGCGACATAGAAGGATTTGGCGGCCACCGGCGCTGCCACCAACAGCGCGGCAAGCGCGCCCAGCAGAAAGGACAAGCGCTTCATTTCGCCGTCGGCTTGCGCAAGGCGCGCAGCGCGGTGTTGACCAGATACGCCCCGTCCCATTTCGGATCGCTCGGGCCATGGCGCACGATCACCAGCTTTTCCGAAGGCACCATGTGGATGATGCGAAAGCCGCCGCCTTCCATCATCCGCACATCATCGGCGAGATAGGGTTCGGACTGCGGAATAACCCCCGGCTGCCCCTCGAAATAGGTGCGCATCCTGACGAAGGGCGATCCCAGCCACAGCCCCAGCCCGAAATTGGCATTGGTCGCCGATGGCATCGCCATGGTGGTTACCCAGCCGGCGGGGAGCACCTGCCGGCCATTCCAGCGGCCATCCTGCGCCACGAGCACGCCCAACCGGGCATAATCGCGCGCGGTGGCGCGCATGCAGCACATGGTGCGCGCGACACCACCGGGGCGATCGAGCTGAAACGCCGCGTCCGCAGCGCCGATCGGTTTCCAGACGCGTTCCGACAACAGCGCCTGGAAGGACGTGCCGGTGGCGCGTTCGATGACGATCGACAGCAGCTGCATGTTTTCCTGCGCCACTTCGAAGCGGCGGCCGGGCGGTTGGGCATAATCATATTGCAGCGCGGCACGGACGACGTCGCCGCAATACACCAGGCACAAATCCTTGTTGCCGAGGATCTGGGTGACCGGCAGCGTCGGCGCGATCTCGAGCCCGGAGACATGCTGCGCCAACTGCCGCACGGTAATCGCGCCGCGCTTGTCGCCGGCCCATTCGGGCAAATACTTGCCGATCGGATCGTCTAGGCCGATCTTGCCGTCCGCCACGGCAAAGCCGAGCAGCAACGGTGCCACGCTGCGGGTGATCGCACGACCATTGAGAATGGTTTCGGGCGTGGTGCCATGCCAGTATTGTTCCAGCTGGACGACGCCCCTGTGGATGACAATCAGCGCGTTGCTCTGCCGGGCCTCGGCCCAGGCCGCCATGTCGGCGAGCGTTGCTGCCGGCAGCGCGGTCTTGCCGGCCGGAACGGTCTTGAAAAACGCGCTCGGCCGGCCTTCGACCTTTTGTTCGGGCCAATAGAAATAGGGTTCGGGCTCATAGATGTCCTTTGGGGCCGACATCACCCGCCAGAACAGCACCGGGTCGCTATAGGCCGGATCGGCAATGGCCTTGTCGGGATCGGCGATGCCCTTGGGCATTTCCACCGCGAATGCCGCCATCGGCAACTGGAGCGCCAGCGCGAGGCCGGCACACGCCAGGCGCCGCCAATACGGTAACGCAGCCTCCAGCCAGGTCAGCACACCGGCACAGCCTTTCATCGCGACCTCTTATCCCTCCCGTTCGGCAATCCCCCACAAGGTTATGCCGGTGCCGCAGCGGAACCAGCGCTATGTCATGAATGTCACTTCGTCAGGCCCGGCGTGTCACGAACGATCGTTGGTGATTTGCCGCTCTCGGTTCAGGCCGCGAGCAGGGTCGCTTCCATCAGGCGCACTGCCTGCAGATAGCTTTTGCTCACCGGAATCTGCGTGCCATCGACGAGCAGGAGGTGAACGTCCTTCTTGCCCTCGATCCGCGCGACACGGCCAAAGGCGACCCAGTGCGATCTGTGCACCTGCAACCCGCAGGCGGCAGGCAGTTGTTCGATCGCTGCCTTGAACGGGTGGCGGATGACCCGCACGCCGATCACCGAACCGACCCGCAGATAATGTTCCTCGGCGCTGACATAGCAAAGCTCGGACAGGCTGCCGATCCCGAGGTCGCGGCAGAAATCCGGCACGCCGGCGTTGGCCCAGAGCCGCAGTGCGGGTCGTTCGCTGACCGGCAAGGGTGCCGGTGCCGCGCTCACCCGGCCGAAATTGGGAAAGCCGAGCCGCGCCATGAACGCCAGGTTGATCACGATCCAGATCAGCACCATCGGCAGGTTGGTGAGCATGATCACCACGATCTGCCACCACCCCGAACTCTGGTGCCGGATCGTCGCGACATCGCGCATGTGCGGCAGCATCTGCGACGCCACTTCGTGGACATAGCGATTATAAGGGCTGAACACCGTGATGCTGAGCGCGTAGCCGGCGACGAGCAGCACGACAACCGGTAGCCTGCGGAGACCTGGCAGTCGCGCCAGCACCATGGTCGCCAGCCAGGCAAAGAAGGTGCCGGGCAGGGTGAAAGCCGTTGCAAAGGCAAAGGAAAGCACCAGGCTGTCGCGGTTTGCGATCGGAAATTGCAGCAAGGTCTCGCCGAGCGAAACGCCGATCGGAAAGACCAGAAAGTAGAGCACGACCGCCGTCAGGTCGCGCGTCTCGCGGCGTACCTCGCCGACCGGTAGTTTTGCTACACTAGCCATGCTGCAACCGACGAACCCCGATCTCGTCCGCCTCGCAATCCGCCCGCCTGCGAATTATCCGGCATAGACGATCTTTTGACAAAGTGTCGCGCATGCGGGGTTCGCTGGCAACGCTTGTTGGCGCACAGGCTCCGCCTGCCGGTTAAACCGGGTCGGGGCAGATAGCGACGCCGACCAGCGGACAATAGTGTCCGCTGGTGACTTTCAGCGTCATTCCGGCGGCACGAGCCGCGGGGGCCGGCCTCAGGTAAAGCCGACCGGCGTATCGAACTCGCCCCAGCGGGGGCTGAGCAATTCGGGATAGTCGCGTTCGGCCCGCGCCCGGAAATCGCGCGGCAGGTCATGCGGGCCGTTGATTTTCCGGCCGTCGAAAAAGCCGAGCATATGCCCCTTGACGCCCGCCATCCCGAGCCAGGACGGAAACGGAAACACATAGCTCCCGGCAAAATGCGTCGGCAGCGAGGTGATCGCGGGGTTTTCGAAATCGGCGAGCGGCGCCCATTGGCAGGAATTTTCGATATGGGTCACCGGCCAGTCGGGCGGCGCCGTGCGGATACTGTCGAACTTGATGAGATTGTCCTCGGTGCGGAACATGCCATAGGGCTGCACCCAGGTCTTGCCGTCGCTGCGCAGGTTGCGGAAGCCCTTGGGCGACGCCAGCGTGCCCGGATCGTTGAGCAGCACGGTGGGTTTGGCCGGCACCGGCTTGCCGGTTGCCGGGCTGATGACGGTATCGGCAAAGGCGCCACTGTGCAGATCGCGGACATAGGACAGGTTGTGCGCGTGAATCCGGTATTCGAGCCCCTGCAAGCGCCGGAAATAGCTGTATTCCATGCCTTCGTAGCGCATGATCGGAAACGGCGATCGACCCTCGATGATGGCGATCGCGATCCAGTTGTACCAGGTCATCGTCGTGCCCTGGCTGTCGACCAGGTCGCGCTCGATGCGCAGATGCTGGCGAAATGCCTCGTCGGGATCTTCGAAGAACAGGAATTCCGATGTCACCCGCGACAGCGCCATGGCGCCGGCCGACGTGCCGCGGGGCACGATGATCGACGCCGCGGCACCGCCACCGCCCAGCGCCGCCAGCGCCGCCGCCGCGCCGGCACCCATCATCCCGCGGCGGCCGATGTTGCCAGGCCCGGTCATGCTGCCAATCCTTTTGCAAACAGCGCCGGATCGACCGCCAGCAACTGCGGATATTCCGCCCGCGCCCGGGCCAGGAATTCGGCAGGCAACAGATCGACCGATCGTAGCTTGCAGCCCGACCAGGCGGCAAACATGTGGCCCGGCGCGTCGGCCATTTCCATCCAGGCGGGATAGGGAAACACATAGGCGCCCGACACATCGGCGGGCAGCCAGTCGAGCCCCGGATCATCGAACAGCGCCGCCGGCGTCGCCTCGGTGCCCATTTCGAGGAAGGTGCCAGGCCAGTTGGCCGGGGGCACGCGGATCGCGTCGATCTTGATGACGTCGCTTTCGCGGCGGATCATGCCGTATTTCGGCCGCGGTGCTGCTTTGGGCGCGTCGAGCGGCACCATGCCTTCGGGACTGGCGAGATAGCCGGGATCGCCGGTCAACGCCATCGTCCCGGGCCGGACGATGCGGCCGGTGATCGGGTTGCGCGCCGCATCGACAAAGCCGCCGGTGGCGAGATCGCGCGCGAACGACAAATTGTGGCCGTGTACCCGGTAGCGGTTTTCGCCGATGCGGCGGTGACGCGACAGTTCGATGCCTTCCCAACGCACCACCGCCTGCGGCGCCCGGCCGACCGGCACCGCGACCATGATGAAATGATACCAGTGCAGGATCGTCGCATCATCGACGAGACTGCGCTGGATACGCCACGACTGGCGGAAATGTTCGACGGGATCGAACGACAGGAACTGCGATGTCCAGGCCGCTGCGGCACTGACAGCACTGGCCGCTGCGGCACCCGCCGGCACCAGCGCCGCACCACTGGCGGCGAGCAGCCCGAAGGCCGCACGCCGGTTCATGCCGGCCATCATCTTTTCGGACCCGTCGTGCATGCTGTCTCCTCGCCGGCGGCCATGCGCGCCCGGAATCAGGGGAGCAGCAAGCGCTTTGTCACGAACGTGCGTTCGTTCGCGGCATTGCGACACGAACCGAACTTCATCGCGCCGATGCGCGCCGCGGCGCCGGCCGCGACCGGATCTGCCCGGTGCCCGGCAAGCCGCCGCAACTGCAACTGGTCGTCACGAGCTCGTGATGCTTCAGCCCGCTGCCTGACCCGAACGACGCCCGGTTCGGACGCATCGACCGCTGGCGCGCACCGATCACTTTCCGCCCGCGGCCGGCGGAACCATTCCTCCTGCATGGCGTTGAACGGGTTAGGAGCCGTAGTGCACGGCTCTGGCCGGGGGATGATCCAGAAGTGATTGCATCGAAAATATCGGCGATGCCGGTAGTCAGGCGACCGGCCGCCTGAGGCTGTGCAGCGGTATCGTCGGTGCAAACTGCGGACAGCGCCGCCGTGGCCATGCTTCGATCGGCCCGGCGAAGCGCTGGCCAGCGCTGTCGAACCGCCTGGTGCAGCCGTTCTTCGAATTTCCGTACCGGCGTGTCCCGCTAAAACATAACAAAACGCACGCTGTTCATGCGGTGTTTAGGTAATTCTTTTGATGCCCGATACGACCAAGTCCGTGTTGCAGCAAGACTAAATGCTACCTATGATGCTTTATATATGTCGCATCTTCGTAATTATAAATGAAATTGCTCGGAAAAATTTCCGATATCGATACCAAATATTGCAGTAATTGACCGAATTACGATCAATAGAAATTGAACACACCTTATTTATTTCAAGACAAGCGATGAATTATTGCGGCGATCGGGCGACCTTGTGGCGTCCGTTGTGCCAGGCCGGAGGAACGCGTGACCAAACGAAAATCGCCGAAGCCGATCTCGACAGGCATTGCCGGGCTTGACGAGATCCTGCGCGGCGGGCTGCCGCCCTCCAACCTGTACATGTTGCAGGGCGCCCCCGGCGCCGGCAAGACCACGGCAGCGCTGCAATTCCTGCGCGCCGGCGTCGCGCTTGGCGAACGCTGCATCTATGTCAGCCTTTCGCAGACCGCCGCCGAGCTTGAATCGATCGCAGCGTCGCACGGCTGGACGCTCGATGGCATCCGCGTCGAGGAATTGTCGGCCTCCGATGCGGTCAACGCCGCTGCCGACCAGACGATCTTCCAGACAGTCGAGCTTCGTCTCGATGAAACCCGACTGGCGATCGAAAAGGCCATCGAAGATCACAAGCCGAACCGTCTCGTCTATGATTCGCTGCTCGAAATCCGGCTCATCACCGGAGACACGCCGCGCTTTCGCCGCGAACTGATCGGCTTCAAGGCCTTTCTTGCCAAGCGCAAGGTCGTGGCCCTGCTGCTCGATACCCAGAATGGCGACATGACGAACGGCGAGGAAATCGAAGGCATTCCCCACGGGGTCATCCGCTTCGACCAGACGCTCGAAAACTACGGCGCCGTGCGCCGCCGCGTCGAAGTGCGAAAGATGCGCGGCGTGCCGATCGCCGATGGCTACCACGACATGGCGATCCGCGAAGGCCTGGGCGTGGTGGTCTTCCCGCGCATCCTGCCGGGGCATGCTGTCGAGGCACGCCGCACCGAACCGATCAAATCGGGTGTCGACACGCTCGATGCCATGTTCGGCGGTGGCCAGGAGGCCGGGACAACGACACTGGTCATCGGCCAGCCGGGCACCGGCAAATCGACGATGGCATCGCTCTATGCAGCGGCCGCGCTGGCGCGCGGCGAGCGGGTCGCCATCTTCCTGTTCGAAGAACGGCTCGAAACGTTTTTCCGCCGCTCCGAAGGTCTGGGCATGGACCTGCGCAAACACCACGACAGCGGCTTGCTGATCATCGAGGACTTCAACCCCAACGAAGTCTCGCCGGGCGAATTTGCCCAGGTCGTGCAGAATATCGTCAAGACCGACAAGACCCGCGTCGTCGTGATCGACAGCTTCACCGGCTATCTGAATTCCCTGCCACAGCGCAACATGGTGGTGCGCGATATCCAGGCGCTGCTGAAATATTTGGCCCGGTCGGGCGTCCTGACGATCCTCATCGTGGCGCAGCACGGGCTGCTCGGCCAGAATGTCGGTGTCGATGTCGATGTCAGCTTCTTGGGTGACACCGTCCTCCTGCTGCGCATCGCCGAACATGAAGGGCGCCTGCGCCGGAACATCACCGTCGTGAAGAAACGCCACGGCCCCCACGACCTGGCGGTTCACGAGCTGTTGATCAACAGCACGGGCATTTCGGTGGTGGCCTATAACCCGCTGCCCGAAACATGAAAGCGTTGCTGCCCGAAGACGAACTTGCCCTCGATCATGTCCTGGTTATGGCCCCATACCGCCGCGATGCCGATTATCTGCAATCTTTGTTCGCGGAAAACGAGATCGTTGTCGACGTCTGCGCCGATCCCGGCAAGATCGGTGATTGCCTCGCCGATTATCCGGGCGTGCTCGTCCTGACGCACGAAGCGCTGACCCCGCTTGTCGTCAAGGCAGTCGCCAACCACCTGACCGAGCAGCCGGCCTGGTTCGAATTGCCGATCGTGGTGCTGCTGCATCGATCCTCCGACGATGCCCGGCTGAAGGCCGAGCTGGCGTCCGCCTGGCCCGAGGCGCGGCATCTTTATTACCAGCGACCCGTCGCCCCCGTTGAATTGATCAGCGGCGTCCAGTCGGCGCTGCTGGCGCGGCTGCGCCAGCGCGATGTCCGCGATCATATCGCGCTGGAGGTCGAACTGCGGCGCGAACTCAATCATCGCGTCAAGAACATCCTCGCCAGCGTCAATTCGATTTTCGAACTCACCTATCGCAACGTCGATACGCTGGGCGAGTTCGCCGAAGATTTGCGCGGCCGCCTGACGGCCTTGTCCCGCGTCCATTCGGCCGTGTTCGAGGCCGTGGACGAAGCGGTGTCGATCGAAGCGGTGGTCAACCTGACCTTCGAGCCCTACCGCGTCCGGGATCAGAATCGCGTTTCGGTCAAGGGGCCGGTGGTCATGTTGACCCGGGAAGCCGGAACGACGCTCGCCCTGTGCCTGCACGAACTGGTCACCAACGCCATAAAATACGGCAGCCTGTCGGCAGCAAGCGGCACCGTGTCGTTCGAATGGTCGCTGTCGGGCGACAACCCGGCCGAACTTGCCGTGATCTGGCAGGAAGCCGGCGGGCCGCCGATCACCGCGCCGGCGCGCTCGGGCTATGGCACACGCTATCTAAAGTCGGCGCTGGCCAGCATGTTCGGCGCCAAGCCGATGCTGACCTACGAAGCCTCGGGCATGCGCTGCGAAGTCGCTGGCCGGGTCTCGCGTCTGGCATGGAACCCTTGAAGCCATTTGACGTTTGAAAGCGATGCCTGCTGAAAATCTGAAATCACGCCCGCCGCTGCGGGTCTTTTGCGTCGAAGACAATCCGTTGATCGTCTGCCATTTCGAAATGATGATCGAAGACCTTGGCCATGTTTTTGCCGGCTCGACCGAAAGCTTCGAGGACTTGCGCAACCAGGCCGACGCCGCAACCATGGACTGTGCCCTGGTTGATATCGATCTCGCCGACGGCCCCACCGGCCCCGAAGCCGTCCTGTGGTTGAAGGAACGCGGTGTTCCAGCCGCCTTCGTGACGGGGCAGGAACCGACCGCCGCCCAGCATCGCAACGCCGCCGTCTGCACGATCGGCAAACCAATGTCCGAAGCGTCGCTCGCCGCCGGCCTGGCGGTGCTGGCGGCGGCGCTTGCATCAGCCCGGGCCGGCAATCCGAAGCTGAAGTAGCGCGCCCGGTTCTGGAAGCATCGACATTGCCGCCGTTACGGCTTTGACATGCCCGCCCGGGCTGCCACATCCTCGGCCCGCCAGGCAGCGCCATCGAAGGCGAACCCGGTTTCGGCGCCATCTCCAAAGCCGGTGCCGTTCCAGGCGATGACCTGGAGCGCCAGGCGATCGCGGCGCTTGATGTGCAGCCAATTGAAGCTCTGCGGCTCGGCGTTGCGCAGGCGCGTCGACGTGGCAGTGCCGGCCTGGATGACGAGCGCCCGGCCGATGTTTTCCGCCATGTCGCTCGCCGACCTGGCGTAGGTGCGGTGGAAATGGCCGGCGAGGGCGATATGCACCCCGGCCTTGCAGGTGCCGGTCACGGCATCTTCGTGTCGCCCGACAGCTTCCGACAATTCGCCCCCCGTGCCGATCGGCATGGCGAAAAGCGGATGGTGCGTGACGAGAATGCGGGTCTTTTCTTCGGCCACCGCCGCGAAGCGTTCGTGCATGAACGCAATCTGGTCGTGATTGATCCGGCCATCCTTGATGGTAAGCGAACGCGCCGTGTTGATGCCGAGCACGGCGACCTCGGCATCTTCGAACCATGGGCAAAGATCGTTGCTGATGAAGCGCTTGTAGCGCCCCAGCGGGGCGGCAAACCGGCGGATGACATCGAACAGCGGCACATCGTGATTGCCGGGAACCACCAGCAATCGGTGGCCGACCGCCCGCAAGCGATTGATATAGGCCGATGCTTCGCGGAACTGCCGGACCGTCGCGCGCTGCGTGAGATCGCCGCTGACGATCACCAGGTCGGGGCGGCGCTTTTCAAGCCATGCTTCCGACGCCGCGACGATCCTGGGGTCATTGGCGCCGAAGTGCAGATCGGACAGATGGGCAATGCGGGTCACGGCGCCGCCATAGCGGCCATGGGCTCGCCGGGGACCATGACCTCGATCGCGCGGGCGGCGATGCGGACATCGACCGGCGTGCGCGCCAGCAACTCGCCATCGATCGAAACCTTCAGATGCGGCCTTGTGTCGAGCCGCAGGCGCTTGCCGCGGAATTCCACGGTGGTTTCGTTGCGCGAGCGCAGCTTGAAGAATTTGGCATACCAGTCCCACGACAGGCGCCAGCGGCTGCGACCGGTCACCGCCTGGATGACGATGTCGCCGCTGTCGACATCGGTCGTATCGGCCAGCTCGACACCGCCGTGAAAGCGACCGTTGAAGATGCGCACCTCGCTCGCCCACAGGCGATGAACCTTCTCGCCATCCTCGATGATCAGCCGAAACGGTTGAAAGCGAAAGAAGCAGCGCAAGGCCCAGGCAAGATAGCCAACCCGGCCCAGATAGCGTTTCAGATCATGGGGCACCGTTTCGGCAACCAGCGGCGCGAGGCCGAGCGACGCTGCATTGACGAAGTAATCGCCGCCGATCATCCCCAGGTCGATGCGGCGACGCCGCCCGGTGGCGATCGCGGCAATCGCGCCATCGAGATCGAGCGGCAGCTTGAGCGACCGCGCAAAGCTGTTGGCGGTGCCCAGCGGCAGGACGGCAAATACGCAATCATGCCCCACCAGATCGTCGACAACGCCCGACAGCGAACCATCGCCGCCCCCGACGATCACCATCGGCGTGCCGGAGCGTACGGCGGCCTGGACGGTGCTGCGCATCCTGGCAGGATCGCGCACGGCATGTGTTGCCGTCAGCTGCACGCCGGCGGCGGTCAGCTTTTGCACGGCGTCGTCGAATGCCGCCTTGCCCGTGCGTGATCGCGCGTTGACGACAAGCACCGCGCTAGTCGGCGCGGCCCTTGCTGGCGGCGGTGCTGGGGGAACATCAATCGGATCGGGCATCGGCGTGTAACGATCGAAATGCCGCTTCGGCTCCGTCTGGGGGCGGTCTGGCATCGCATGTCCAATCCAAGGTCGTGAACTCATCAATGTCATGCTCCGGCGCAACCGGGAGACGCCCGGCTACAACCCCGGGCTCGCCCCGGCGCGGTGGATCCGCAGCCGCTCGGCGACAAGCCAGCACAACCCCGCCCAGGCCGAACCGATGGCCCAGCCTGCCAGCACGTCGGTGGGCCAGTGCACGCCAAGGTAAAGGCGCGACAACCCGACGATCAGCGTGAGCAGCACCCCCACCCACAAGACATAGATTTTGAGCCGCCGGTCGGGAACCGCGCGCGCCAGCAGCACGCCAAGCGTCAGATAGACGATCGCCGAGTTCATGGCGTGACCGCTGGGAAAACTCAGCGAGGTCACTTCGACGAGATGCGCGACAACGTCCGGGCGCAGTCGCCCATAGCCGCTCTTGAGCGCCACCCCCAGCGCTCCGCCCCCGCCAAGCGCAACGGCCACGAACAGGGCATCGGCGCGTTTGCGCTGCACCAGCAACAATCCGATCACCACCAGCGCCACCAGCGTGAGCACGACTCCGCCGCCAAGCGCGGTCAGGTCGACCACGACCAGCTTGAGCCACCGCGGCCCGATCGGCGTCGCAGGATCGCCCGGTTGGCGCAGCGCAAGCAGGATGGCGCTGTCGAAGCCCCGGGTCTCGCCCTCGCCCATCTCCGCCCCAAGCCAGACGAACGCCAGCGTCACCAGCGAGATGAAACCCAGCACGATGGGGCCACCAAGCTCCCTGAAGACGGATGCGAAGTTTCGCAGCACTGGCAGCTTCGGCATCGATAACCCTTGCAACACGAGAGCGCATGACCGGATGATGATCGCGGCACCCGACCCTGGCAACGCCGTCATCGCGCTGGCGGCCAGCGGTTCAACGATCGTCGCCGGCACTAAGGCGATAGCGGCGCGAACCACAGCAACGATATTTCCTGAAGGATAACTGGAACGGCCCCGTGGAGGAGAGGGTATCTTTCGATTTCAATATTTAAACTAATGAAATTAAACGATTATTTTCGAATGTTTGTAAGGCGATACCACCAAAAATGCCCCTACATGTCGGTCAGGAAATATTTGATCCGTGAGGCAGTTAGATCGATGCCAGCCTTGAAGGTGCGGGTGTGTCCAGCGCAAAATATTCCCCGGCCACCAGGCAATAGCGTCTTCCGATACAATTTAAGCCGTTCTCTTATCAATGTTCTGACGGCAGGTCTTGCCGGAACTTGCCATCAGCCCGTGACGGCGTGGCCTGGACTTTCGCAAACGATTGCCGTCGTTCCGGAAGTGGATACCGAGAGCCGAGAACAGGTAGTGCAATAGCAAACGCCAACTGTCCAAATAGGGATCGGCTTGTGGACACCCCCTCCCCTGTATCGGAGTAAGCGGCACTCATGCTCCTGATGCACCAGTCTCGTTTCAGTGGTACGATGATTTTTGCAATGAGGGGTGGCAAAACGTACGGGTCTGACCATGACCGGGGTCGCCATTGGCTATGCGCGCTGCTCGATCGACAAGCAGGACTTGACGGTCCAGCGCGAGACGCTTTTGACGCTCGGCGTGAAGCTGCAACTGGGCTTTACAGTTCATGACCCGACCGACCCGATGGGCAAGATGTTCTTCAACATCCTGGCGACCTTTGCCGAGTTCGAGAGCGACCTCATCCGCATGCGCACACGCAAAGGCATGGCGGTGGCCAAGGCCAAGGCCAAGGGAAAGCTGAAGGACAAACAGCCGAAGCTATCACCTATGCAGAGCCGGGAGCAGCGCCGGATGTACGACATTGGCGACTATTCGATCAGCGATCTGTCGGACGTGTTCAAGATGTCCCGGCCGACGATCTACCGCACCCTCGCCCGGCAGCAAAGCGCGTCGGGGCCGTCGATCAAAGGGAAATCCGCCAACCATGACTGAGCCAAAAGTCCCAGAAGGATCCGAGCGCCATTTCCGGCAGAGCCCGCTGACCGATCCTTGGGAGCCGCTCTACTCAAGGCGCGACCATCCACAGGTCGGGATGCCTCGCTGTTTTAGCGTGACATCCCGAACAAGGGGGCCGTTACCGAACATCGTTGCCGGCGACTGGCTGACGCCCGATGAAGCATTCAGAAACGGAAGCAAGCCGTCTTCAAGACGTTACGGTGCGCAATCCACGTCTCCGCATTGCCACACCCATAAGGCTGAAACCGCCCAGAAGCATTGCCCATGACGCCGGCTCGGGTACGCCGCTGGGGCTACCACCGCCCGCTTCAGAAGCAAAAGAGAAGCTGCCGGAAATCGCTGGCTGCGGACCGCCCGAAATCAACGCACCGGTTTGCGTGAATGAAACGGTCAACAGGCCAGGCCCTTCCATGAAGCTGTTGAGCATGCCGGTCGGCACAAAGTTTCCAAAAGCACTGAACCCTACCACGGCATTTGGTGCTGGCGCTGTCGTCAGACCTTCGATGATACCGTCGAAATTGCCAAAGCTGCTCATAAAGCCGACCGAGGCTCCGTTCAATGCCGTCACAGTCGAGAAATTCACCGGGGTCAATGTCGCAATCGAGGACATGTCACCAGTAGCGCTTGTTACAAAACCGCTGGCATTAGATATGACCGAACCCGAACGGATACCAAACGTAGACGATGTCACATCTGAAAGTGCGGCCGCAAATGTGCCATTTACAGTGGCCGCTTGCCCTGAAGTAGCCAAAATAGCCGAAACGGCGAATAAAATACTGTTCCTCAGCATGACACTTACCCTCCTTTTACGCAACAAAAACAACTAGTATGATGTATAACCAAACTGAACGGTGTTGGTTGCGAGAACGCAGATTTTTTTGCTCGCATTCGAGCATACTTGGTTGCAGGCGTGCCGGCCATCGAGCTCCCGCCTGGCGGTACCATTTACGCCGGACAAATGAAATATTAACGGCACTATAAACGCCGATATAAAAAGCGTTTCGTCGCAAAAATTTGGAACTTAGCTTGGTTTCCCGAGTTTAGCGCCGCCAAATTCACTAATTTGTAATAGCAGATGTGGTTATCGTGCTGTGAAGGCCGGTGTCTCGCAATTGGACCTCACTTAGACACCCACCGGCTGGGGGAAGGAATAAGTAGCAATGCTTTCTGCTTTTTTGGCGATGGCCCTGCCATCGAGTGTAAAACGACGCCTGTGTGTCGCTGCTATCATGACTGTCGTTCTCGGAACCCAGTCGTCCGCTGCGCTGGCGCTGACGCAATCATGGAACGGATATCACTGGGCTCGTACTGGTCCTCTCACGATCGGGTTGGGAGATAATGTCAGCGCCGCTTGGGATCCGTACCTCAGGACGGCTGCAACCCAGTGGTCCGCAGACCCCGTTATCGATTTCAAGATCATCGCTGGGTCGACGTCGCCGTCAACATGCGGCGCCAAATACGGTAATGTCCAGGTTTGCAACGCCAGCTATGGCGCAACGGGCTGGCTCGGATACGCTTCAGTGTGGCTGAGCGGGGGGCACGTCGTGCAGGCAACGGTCAAGCTCAACGATTATTATTTCGCCATGCCGAAATACAACACTGTTGCCCATCGTTCGATGGTGACGTGTCAGGAGATCGGTCACACCCTGGGGCTCGATCATACCAATACGGCCTACACCGACGTCAACACCGGTAGCTGCATGGACTATACGAATGATCCGGCAGGCACCAAGGGTACAAACGGCACCTTGGCCAATACCAAACCGAACAGCGTCGATTTTCGCGCCCTCGCCGGTATTTACGGGCACGTCGACAGCAGCCAGCTTTCGTACACGAAACCTACGTTTTTTTACGGCTTCGGTTTTGACCTTGAAGGATATGACAGCGACGTAGCGATGAGCTTGGTCCCCGAACCTTCGTCCTGGATGACGATGATCATCGGGTTCGGTCTGCTCGGCATGACCATGAGGCATCGGTCAAATGCGGCTCGGTTCATCTGAGAATGCCTGCCATTCCCGTCGACAGTCGATAGCAAGAATGCCGGTGGGACAGCGCTCTACCATTGAAGACCTGTTGCTCGAGAGCAACGCGCCCCGACTGCTCGCACTGCACCCGAACGATGGTGGCATCTGGCTGCTCGACGGGCCGCGGCTCTTGCGGAAGCATTTCGGGCTTCGAGAACGGATCAGCGCCACCCGTTCAGGATCCAACCCGCTCGATGTCTAAAAGTTCGCGCCGGTGTGAGGGGCGCAAATTCGTAGGCCGGCCCGTGCCCATCGCGACCCGCGTGATCGAGACGGCCACTCGTACCTACATTGTCCTCGCCGCTGCCCGCCACGATGCGGCGATGTTCCGCCCCGTCGCCTCAGCTTGAGCGCCGAGAGCTCATATCAGATGCGTTCACGTTGCCGATCAAGCGCATGGACAAGACGGTCTAATTTGCCCGTCTAAGAGTTTACGCACGTTCACCATCTATAATGGAGTTGTCGCCGCCGGGCGAGTGAGCCGGCATGGCGCCGGGCAACTGACGACCCGAAGGGGATTTCTACAATGGCAAACTTGTGTCTAATGCGCGGGCGTCCGCGTCGCGCTGTTGCTACCACGATGGCCATTGGCATCGTGGCCCTCGGCGCCTCAACGGCCAAAGCCCTGAGCATTACGCCGAGCTGGAATGGCTATAAATGGGCCCGAACCGGCGACTTGGCAATCAAGACCGTTAACAACACGACTTCTATCTGGCAGCCATACTTCAGCGCCGCTATCACCGGTTGGTCACAGGCAGGCATGATCGACCTTGTGCCAGTCACTGGCACCCCAAAGTCGGCCACTGGCTGCAGCGCGGTCTTTGGAACGATCCAGGTCTGCAACGCGTCCTATGGCTTCAACGGCTGGCTTGGCTATGCCAATGTCTGGACCAGTGGCGGCTTCATCGTTCAGGCGACCGTCAAGCTGAATGACTCTTACTACGCGTCGGCCAAGTACAACACGTCCGCCTGGCGCATGTCGGTGATGTGCCAGGAAGTCGGCCATACCATCGGACTTAATCACAACAATGGCGTGAAAACCGACGTGAATACCGGCACGTGCATGGACTATTCGAACAATCCGGCCGGTGGCGGCACATGGGGCGCTGCCAACCTCGCACCCGGTGAAATGGATTTCGCCGGGCTGAATATTATCTACAAGGACCTCAACAGCACGCAACTCACTGCAACAAAGCCACAATATGTTACTGGCACCGGAACGTTTATCGAAGGCTGGCACGATCACGATCACGACGGCCCCACGACAGCCGTTCCCGAGCCTTCCAGCTGGGCGCTGCTGATTGCCGGCTTCGGCTTGGTGGGGGCCATCCAGCGTCGCCGCGATCGCCCGAAACACGTGGCAGGGCGCCTCTCGACGGCTGCATGAAGGCGGGCGAGGTCGGTCGCGAAAGCGAAGTCGTTTTCGGTCTTGCAAGGGTGCTGCGGGTCATGAGCCGCGTAGCGCCGGCCTTGTTCCGGAACATCGTTACCAAACAGAGGTCTTGATAACCCTGGCGTGTACACAAGGGGATGCTACTCGATGTGTGGAGCCAATTAGCCGCAGCATGTCAGCGAGCGAAGTCTTGCATCGTGCATGACCCCTTCACGTTGTTAATGTTGCTGGTATACGGCGTGAGGCCGTCGTTGCGCCCTGCACCGTCTCGGACACCAGTGTGGTCGGATTCGACAGACCTCAATCGCAACCAAGTAATCGTGAGCGTCGCGTTCCGGCCAGCAGGCCGCCCGCCGGAACATTTTCCAATGCAAGATGTTGATCCCAGAGCAAGGGAGATCAGCATGAATGGTGCCGGCCGGATGGAAACTGCAACACGGGCGGGGTTTGCCGCGCGCGGCATCATGTACCTGTTGATCGCGTTCCTGGCTTTATGGTCCGGACGATCCGAAGATGGCGCGGGCGCGCTGCGGCTGCTCGACACCGGAAGTGGCCGGGCGCTCCTGGCGGCGATGGCGGTAGGGTTCTTGGCCTATGGCGTGTGGCGGCTGGCAGAAGCTTTCATCGACAGTGAGAACCATGGCAGCAAAGCCAAGGGGATTGTGGTGCGCGCCGGCGGCGCGATCAGCGGGCTTATCCACCTGGGGCTGGCCGTCTATGCCGCGAAACTAGCAGCGGGGCGGCCAGCGCAAAGCGCCGGCGCCGAAGGGAACGCAGCTACGGTGCTCAGCCTGCCGGGCGGGGAAGGACTGCTGATGTTTGCGGCGGCGGCACTGCTGGCCACCGCGGTGGTCAATGTCATCAAGGCGGTCAAAGGCGGGTTCCTGAAACATCTCGATACGCAGGCGGCGCGACAGGATTGGGTGAAATGGGTAGGCCGCGGCGGCTATGCGGCGCGCGGCGTAGTGTTTGCGATCATGGCCCTGTTCTGCTGGCGCGCGGCCCAGGCGGCGAGCGCGGCGCAGGCGGGCGGCATGGGTGAAGCACTTGACTGGCTGACGGGGTGGCCGCGGCTGCTGGTGGCGGCGGGACTGGGGCTATTCGGAGTCTTCAGCCTGGTGGAAGCTCGCTATCGGCGAATTAGCGATCCTCAGGTTGTGGCTAGGTTGCGAGGGGCGGGACAGCGGCTTGTTTCCTGAGCCCGGCCGGCGTTCGTTAACCGCATCGGCAGCTTTGTGGTATGCTGGTCCAGACGGAGGCGCCGGGAATTGCCGGGATTATCACGCCTCTCGATTGGTCTTTGCACTGCTCGCTCATGATGCCAGCCAAGATTGACATGGTTTCGCCAGATAAATGAACACCCCCGTATTCTCTTGGCGGCAGCGTGTTGTCGGCACGCCGCTGCTCGTCGCCACAGCGTCGGTCTGCGCGCGCGTCGGCATCGCTGATCCAGCCCTCAACTTTGTGGCGGTTGGCGATTGGGGCCCGGACGGCGCATCGCATCAGCGCGACGTGGCGCGGCAGATGAGCTGCGCGGTTCGCTGAAAAGGTCGCGGCGCGACACAGCGTCTCTGCCGGTTGTTTTCGGCACGCGCGCACGATTTTCGTCGCGGATTTGCGCAGCAGCAGGCAAGCCCGCGCGGGTTGATGATGTAGCGGCGGATATTGCGGCCCGAAGGGCAGGTTCGGGTATCGGCGCATGTTCTGCAGTCGATGTGTCGGCTGGCGGGATACCCGGTTCGGTGATGTGTTCGACCATGCTATCCAAATCCGCGTCGCCAGCCGAGGGAGAAGATGCGGCAGGTTCTGGGCGGGCCGGCCGGGTGCGGGTAATGTCACCGGTCCGGTATTGACCAGCCCAAGTTCCTCGGCCTTGCGTGGCGCCAGTCGTCGTTATCGCTCATCGTGTGATTTGGCCAATTGCCCCTTTTCGTAGGCATTACGACGGGTGGCGCTTTGGTTGCTTGGAACATGTCAATGTTAAGACGCAAGGCCCACTTTGGCATGACGCAGACGGGTGCGTGCTCAGCAATAACCATTACGCCAGCCAACCTGTTGGGCCGCCCGTGTTGGACATCGGCGTCCGCAAGGGGACGGCTTTGAGCAAAAGCTGGCGGTCGGGCGTTTGCTCGTTTGACGTCGCCGGAAGGCCATCCGCGGGTGTCAATCAGTAACACTGTAACGCGGTCTTGGCGTGCAGCTTAGCCCCTCCTTTTGCAGACACGTAAGACGCGACAGCACCCTCGCCCGTTGTCGTCCAAAGCGCTGCGAGCTTGATCTGTCCCGATAACCATTCCTACCCAGTTCGTGAAAAGCTTTAGCGGCCGTTTCCAGTGCATTGTGATGGGGCAACCATCTATTACCCTGACTTATTTTCTGCCGCGGGGGGCTGATTGTCGGTCAGTTCGGTCAGTTTGGCGACCAAGTCGGCGTATCGAAATGGTTTGTTCAAGCGCGGCAAGGTTGGCGCCACACCTTCAACGTCGGCGTAACCCGACACGAGAAGCACCTGTGTCGTGGGATGCCGCACGCGAATTTCATTCGCGAGCTCTACGCCGGTTATGCCCGGCATGAGATGATCGGTCACCACGAGGTCGAACCGTGGTACCGTGTCGAGCAACTCGAGCGCCGCCTCGCCACTAATCGCTTCTTGCACCTGGTAACCCATATCAATCAGCATATCGACCGTCTGCGCGCGTACAAAATGCTCGTCGTCGACTACTAATACCGTTCCCGCTGATATCTCGACCCCACTTCGGCTGTCGACTTCGCTGGCATTGGGCAGGGCATTGGCCTGTGGCAACCAAAGTGTAATGCTCGTCCCCGCGCCGAGCTCGGACCGTATTTCGAGCGTTCCGCCGAGTTGCAAGGCAAGCCCATGGACCATCGAAAGCCCGAGCCCCGTTCCCTTGCCGACTCCCTTTGTCGAAAAAAAGGGTTCGATCGCCCGCGCAACGGTTTCAGCAGCCATTCCCTCACCAGTATCAGCTACGCAAAGCCTTACATAGCGACCGACCGGCAGCCGTAGCGCATTGCCAGTCTGCAACGTTTCGGCAGTTGCGGTTATGGTCATATCGCCACCTTCTGGCATTGCGTCGCGCGCATTCACCGCCAGGTTCAGGATCGCCATCTCCAACTGGTTCGGATCCGCAAGAACGAGCGGTAAGGCGGGGGAAGTTTCGATCGTAATTCGAACCTTCGGGCCGACGGTCGTATTGAAGATGCTAGCCAATCCATGCATTAGATCGGGAATATCCACTGGCACTGCCTGAAGCGGCTGCCGGCGCGCGAACGCCAGAAGCCGCTGCACCAGCACCCGCGCCCGCTCAGCAGATTGGAGCGCGCCATTGACCAATAAATCCGTCTTCGGGTCCATCCCGCCTTTTCGGTACAGACGGTCTAAGATGCCGATAATCGGCGTCAGCAAATTGTTGAAATCATGCGCCACGCCGCCGGTGAGCTGGCCCATGGCATCCATCTTCTGCGACTGCCGGAGCGCTTCCTGCGCGCGCTCGAGCTCGACTCGGCGTTCCTCGTCTAGCGTAACGTCGCGGACCGTAACATAAAGTTTGCCTCCGTGCGGAACCGCCACCCAGGAAAGCCAGCGCCAGCCTCCATTACGGCTGGCAAAGCGGTTTTTGAACCGCAACACTTTCTCGCTCATGTCCGTCGAGTGATGAATGGCGATGATCGGCTCGTCGTCAGCATGGAGATATTTATCGACTTTTTGGCTCTGCATTTCACTGTGAGACCAGCCAAGCGATGCAGCCCAGGCGGGATTTAACCGGTCGAAGGTGCCGCTCTCGATATCAATTACCGCAAGGCAGTCGGGGCTGACATCCCAAAGCCGGCCGCGTTCTTCAGCCTGCTCGACAACGCGCCGTTCAAGCGTTTCGTTTAGATGGATCAATTTGGCTTCCGCCTGGCGCCGTGCCGTATCATCGCGCAGGGTCAGTACAGCGCCTATCCGGGTGCCATTGCCCAGCATTACCGGCCGCGCCGATCCGATTGCCAGCACTTCTGTTTCGTCTGGACGGAGTATGATCCATCGTGCGTCTTCTACGGTGGCGCCATCGATCACCGCGCGTGCCAGCGGCAGGTCGCGTTCGGGATAGGGCTCGCCAGTTTCCGTGAACAACCGGTAATGAGAGGTGTATTCGCCAACGCCGACGTCCAGAACGGCCATGCCATGAAGTTCAGCCGCGGCTTCGTTGACGAAAGAAATCCGCCCCTCGGAATTGGCGACAATGACGCCTTCAGCGAGTTGCGCGAGAATGGCTGTCCGTTCCGCTGCTTGGCGCTCGGCCATTTCATGAGCCGATCGCAAGCGTTGATCGGCCTCGTGACGTTCGCTGACGTCAAAGATCAGCGCATAAAAGCCATCCGGTTGGCCGCTTTCGTCGCGCCGCGGCAGATAAGTAGCCTCTACATAACGCATGCCACCCGTTTGATACGGGACGGCTGCCGAGAAGTTGATCTGGTTGCCGGCCTGAGCGGCGTCGACCCTTGGTCGAAGCACTTCGTACGCCTCGATGCCCAGAATATCGCGCATATGGCGACCGATGACGGCGGCGGGCTCGATACCGAACCAATGCTGATAAGCCTTGTTACTGAAGCCATAGCGGCCGTCACGATCAATATAGGCGACCAGTACCGGGATTGCGTCGGTGATAAGCCGCAACTCCGCTTCACTCTGGCGTAGCCGGTTTGCGGCCTCAGTTTGCTCTGTCACATCCTGAATGATTCCAACCCAGCGACGAGGCCGCCCGTTGTCATCGCGCTCCACCTGACCGCTGTCGCAAATCCAGCGCTCGGCGCCATCGGTTGTTCGGCGGATACGATAGGTCGTCGTAAGCCGATCCGTCCCCTCAGATACGGCTGATACCGTCTTGTGTACACGGGGCAGATCCTCCGGCAAAACCGGAGCAAGTATCTCCCGCAGCGAGTAATTTCGGCCGAGTTGCAATCCGCATATGCGCAGCATTTCGTCAGACTGGAAGCCCTGGCCGCTAACGAGATTCCATTCATAGCTGCCAATGCCACCTGCCTCCTGCGATCGGCGCAAGCGCGCTTCGCTGTCTCGCAGCCGAGCTTCGGCGCGGACACGCTCCAGCGCCTCCCATGTTCGCTCGGCAACCGTTTCAACAAGGCTCACTTCGGTATCGGTCCACACGCGGGGACCATCCTGGTGGACATTGAAGTTCGCGACGAGGATGCCTTCCTTCAACAGAGGCACACTGATAATCGCCCAAGCAGCGATCGCGTCGACGGCCGGCCACACCGGCGCCGTCACCGGATGGTGTGCGGCATCGTCTATCCGCAGAGTTTTGCCCTCCATCAAGTGGCCGACGAGTCGCTCGCCAAAGTCGGCAATCCGCACTTCACTTGGCATGTCCACGGCCGATGGATCGGTCCAATCCTTCAGCATCCGAGCAATCCCCAGACCTACGTCTATCTCGGCATAGGCAACACGCGTCGCACCAAGCCATTCTCCCAACGACTTTCCGGTCTCTGCGACCACCGCCTCCGGATTGGCGAGACCGCGCGTCCGATCCCCGAGTTCGAGAAGGAACCGCTGTCGGGCTTCGCTGGCGCGCAGCGTCGCTTCGGCCCGGGCACGCTCCAGAGCATCGTATACTCTGTCTGCCATATCAGCAGCAAAGGCGGCGTCTGCATCGCTCCACGGCCGCGATGTATGCTGGCGAAGAGCAATGACGGCCGTCAGCGCGCCGCGCCTGACAACCGGAACCGCGAGCAGGGTGCCTGCTCCGCCGGCGCTCGCGTCTTCTGGATCGGTGAAGATAAAACCGCCACAGCGCAGTTGTTCGAGCGATGACGCGACGGCCTCCGGAAGGGTGGCGATTTCGACGCAACCAGCCTCGGTCCACTCACGTCCAAAATCGATTGCAGCGCCATCCTGACCAACTTCCGCATAGATGCAGGTGGAGGCTTCTAGTTCGGTTCCCAAGGCGTCGATTGCCACAGCGACTATATCGGAGGGCTCTGCAAGGTTGCGCAGGCGCTCCTTTAGCGGCCCGCTAAATGCGCGTTGGCGAACGCCGACCACGGTTAGGGACGACCGGGATAAATATGAGCGGGGTCACTATGCCTGGCAACGCACGCCGCTTGGTTGCCCGTCCGCAGGTTGGCCACCGTTTGCAAAATTAAACTCCCCTCCAACGCAACATTGCGAATGATAGGACAACGGCGTCGCGCACAAAAGAGCCGTTCTCGTACGCTATGTCGGCCATCGCCACACCGCGGCGATCGTGTCCGCAAGCGGACGGTGCAAGAGTCGACTGCAGCACCGCCCGTGCTCAAACCCCGAATGGCGTGACGAGTTGCTGGCCCGTGGCTTCGGCAATGAGTTCGCCGTCGTCTCTGCGAAATTCGGCGCGAACCGTCAGAAGCTGTCTGGACGCTGCCACAACGCGGGCTTCGATCGATAACGGGTGCGCTCGGCCAATCTTGATGAAGTTGACCTGAAGGCTGATGGTCCGAAATGCGGCATCCGGTGCCGCTACGGTCATTGCGGCGAACGCCAGCGCCTGGTCGGCCAACGCCGCGATGTAACCGCCGAACAAGGACCCGTCGGCATTCAGTAGCTCGGGAACTGGCACCCAGTCCTTCTTGATCCATCCCTCGCCCCACTCGCGAAGGGTGCCAAGGAGCAGCGTCTGGACAACCGGGGGAGGCGCCGCCGTTCCGGCAACAAGTGCATCCAAACGCTCCGTTGCCCAGGACATGCCAATCTCCCAAATCTCGACTTTGGCAAAAATATGAGCAAAGCTCCGATTCTGATACTCCAGTTTCAATCGGAACTAACCAAACCACCCATGAGCGAGAAACCCGTTCCAGCACAAAGGCCTGGTCCTCGTCAGGCGCGGTCGCGGGCAACTGTGGACGCGATCCTTGAAGCGGCAACTCAGGTTTTGGAAATTGCGGGTGAGCCTGGCTTCAATACCAATTCTATCGCAGAGCGGGCTGGCGTCGGGGTCGGCTCCATCTACCGCTACTTTCGCGACAAACAGGCGATCCTCGTAGAGTTGGGCAGGCGGGAGATGGCGCAGGTCGGAGCTCAGATCGCGGCTGATACAGCATCGAGGCCGAACGGGATTTCAGCAGACAGACACGCAATCCGGATCTTCCTTCGTGCCTTCTGTGAACGGACCAGGGCACGTCGGGCCATTGTGCCGGTCCTGTTGCAGCACGTGTCTCATGTCGAGTTGCAGGCTGCTTTCGCGCGGGCTGAAGCGAGCATGGCGGCGCGGACTGAGATTAAGTTGGATCGCGTACAGTTCTTCGTTCTCAGCCGAGCACTCCTCGGCGCAATGCGGGCTGCCGTCATGGAGGATGCAGACTTCCTGCTTACCAAGGAGTTCGAAGACCAACTTGTCCGGCTTGGTCGCGCCTACGCTGGTACGGCTAACACGAAACAGACCGGCTGAGGCGGACGTGTCCGCTAGGGGACCGTTCTGATCAGCGACCTTGCCGAGGTCTTCTTCATTTCGCGACTGACCGCGAGGCGCGGGACCGTCAAGTTGCGACGGCGCCGGAAACCGCCGATCGCAACTCATCGATAGTGAAAGGTTTGCGTAGAACGGCCGTCATGGGGCTGGCAGCGGCGATTTCCTCGCTGTCGGAAAATCCGCTTATCAACAGGAACCGCGGGCTTCGCGACAACTTCTGCGCTGCCTTGATCAGTTCGGCCCCGGTCATTTCGGGCATCTGGAAGTCAGCAACGACAAGATCAAAATCGTTTTCGCGGAGCAACGCCAGGGCACTGGTTCCGCCCGCCACCGATTCCACCGCGTGGCCATCTTCGGCAAGGAGGCCGGCAATAGTGGCGCGCGCTGCCGGATCATCATCCACAACAAGCAGTCGCAGTGACTTGAGCAGGTCCTTGGACATAGTCGCCGAGATATCAGCGGCGTCCTCATCTTTGCACTCGGCAAACCGGAGAGTGACGGTCGTGCCCTGGCCGGGGGCACTGTCGATCGACATGCTACCACCGGACTGAGAGACAACCCCAAATACTTGCGCCAGCCCGAGGCCCGTCCCCTGTCCGACTGGCTTGGTCGTGAAGAATGGCTCAAAGGCACGACGGCGCGTTTGCTCGTCCATGCCATGGCCGCGATCACGCATCTCGAACAACACGTGACCGCTACCGTCGGTTCGCACCGATAGCGTTACTGGGCTGTCTTGGGATGAAGCGTCGCGAGCGTTCAAAGCCAAATTAAGCAGCGCGACTTCAAGCTGATTGGGATCGCTGGCAACGCAGCGGACTGTCGGGTCAACGATAACATGAAACGGATGGCGGGCACCCAAACTGCGCTCAATCAAATCGGTCAGGCTGGCGATCAGTTGCTGAACAGGGACTGGCACAACCTCCAGCTTCTGCCGGCGCGAGAAGGCCAGTAACTGGCTGGTCAACTTTGCAGCCCGCTGAGCCGAGGACAGTGCTCCTCTGGCCAGGCGCCGACTACGCTCGTCCAAGCTGTCGCGCCTGCTCAGCAAATCGAGTGTACCAACGACTGGTGTCAAGAGGTTGTTGAAGTCATGCGCCAACCCTCCGGTAAGTTGGCCAAGTGCTTCCAGTTTCTGCGCCTGCTGCATCCGTTCAGCCAGCACGCGCGCCGCACGCATCTGACGTATTGCGAAGGCGATCAACAGCCCCGCGAGCAGCAAGGAGAGCAACGCCGCCCCGCCGAGTGAAGCAAGATAACGCCGGGCGGGATCGTCGATGTAGGTGGCGCCAAGCGCCACATGGGCGGTCCAGCCAGTGCGCGCAGAACGCGCAAAAGCCGTGTAGTTCTCCACGCCTTCCAATGTGTGGCCTCGGTAGATGCCGGAAGCTGCCCCGGAAAGAACTGCCTGTTGGAGATAAGTGGATGACAAAGCTCCGAAACGCCGCTCGTGGTCAATGCTGCGAGCGATGAACCTGGCCTCTGGGCCGTTGATTGCAACGGCGGCATATTGCGCGTCAGGCCTTGGCAGCATTTTCCGAAAGACATCGGAGTCCGTTAGGACGCTCAAAATTATGCGCTTGCCGCCATTTGTCTGGCTGGACTGCTCGAACAGCATACAGCGGCACTCGGACGAGCGAGCATATCCGACAAACAGGGGGCGGCCGGTAGTCCGCGCATCTGCGACGAAGATTGCGTTCGTCGGTGCTACCCCTAATGAAAGCAGTGTCTGTCCGCGGGCCAAGTCCGTGACGGTAATTCCTCGAAGGTCCGGGTAGAGGTGGACGAAACCTTGAAATCGCTTGCGTAATGCAGGCCAATCACCGTCAGCTACCGCCCGGGACGTCGCCAAGCTGGCCAGGAGGACTTCAATACGGCCCGCCTTGCCTTCGGCTTGGCTGATCAGAAGCTGGCTAAGCGCCAGCGCCCGGCCCTCTACCGCTCGGCGTTGCTCACGTGCAGCAAATCCGAACTGGAAAATTGCGAACAGCAGCAGAGGTACCAGCGCTGCCGCTATGATAAGCAATACCGACCTGCGGCCACCCATCCTCACAGATCCTAAACATCAAATGATCGAAGTGCAGCTTAACAAAGCAATTACAATGCGTTCCGTCCTCTCGTCAAGCAGTCCACACGCGAACGCATCATCGGCGCTCCACAATGACTAGGTCGACACCTTTAAACTACTGCAACCTGGGTGTCCGAAAGGGGGCCCGCTTAGTTCAGATCCGGCAGGTGAGATCCGATATCCATCTTTTCATGCAGTACGCGCACGATATCGATCGCTTCCGACGTCTCGCGATACAGGATGAGATGTGAGCCAGCACGATGAAGCCGATATCCGGCCCGGACCTCGTCGTATCGCCTCCCGAGCTTTGGATTGGCGGACACAGTGTCGATCGCTGCTTGAATCATGCGCAGATACGCCTCTGCCTGGTCATCATCCCAGCGCTTCGAAGTGTGTTCCCAGATGTTGTCGAGATCGGCGCGCGCCAACGGGGATAGGATGTAGCGGGTCACGCGACGGAATGCTTCGTCCGCTTGGTGGCGATGAACGCGTCGAAATCGAACGGCTTCGATTCGCCGCTGTTCTCGCCGGCAACCAGGGCTTCGCGGAGTGCCTGCACCTTTGACTCGTGTTCTTCGAGCAGCCGCAGCCCGGCACGGACAACATCGCTTGTAGAACTGTAGCGGCCTGAGGCAACCTGCTGCTGGGCGAAACCAAGCATATGATCGCCAAGGCTGACGGACGTGTTCTTGGCTGCCATCGGGGTTCTCATCCTAAATTGTACCAAGGATTGGTATAGGGCTTCACTGCCGCTTTGGCAATCATTGCAATGCCGCGTTCTCTTCCGTTCGCATGCCGCTCGTCCAAGTTGGGTGTCCGAAAAGTGAGGGTGAGTGATACCTGCAATGGCTGACGTACCAAATTGTTGTTCGACACCTGCATATGCGGGCAAGACGCAACTCATGACGTTGGACGTTCAAGCAGACGGGCGAAAGCCTGCTTCACCCATAAACCGACGTACCTAAGCTGATGGAGATCGACCGGCATCGAGTCGCCAATTGACTGGAACGTAGTTGCTCAGCTTTTTTGGTGGAGGACATGATCGCAGCCCAGTCTTTGCGACGAAAAGGTAGAGGCCTTTGCCGTCTGAAAGCTTGTAAGGCCTGTCAGCGGGTTTTGCCGCTTTCACCTGTATGTCGGTCAGCGCCATGATGCCCCCACAAGCGTCTGGATGCGGGGGCCTTGGATGGGATCGCCTTGGACACCAAGAGCGCCTTATTCCTTGGAATAGCAAGGATTTTTGGACTGTTTGGGGTTGCTCTGGAGGGCCCCGTGGAGGAGAGGGTGTCCGTCGAAAATGTTGGCAAAAGTAATTGAAAAATATGAAAATATTTTCATTCTAGATTAGCCGCTCCCACATTTGCTCCCACACGAGGCGCTGGCAAGCCCGACGACAGCCGCGCCGCCGTGGGTTTGGATGAAGCCGAATCACTCGCCAGACTGAGCGCGGGTCCTTTCTCCGCCAGCGCCGGAGCGTAAGCGGTGGAGAACCGCTTTTTTCCAAAGTTTCGCGGCAAAATGGGAACCCGTCTGTTTCAACTTCGAGATCGATAAGAGCATTGACGCCTGGCAGTGATCGAACGCGCAATAGAGTGTCTAGCCGCGTTGAGACCTATCGCTTGATAAACGTCCGTCGCGAGCCGCTGGCTACCGTTGGCTATCGTAATGATATAGTTTCGGCGCATGAAATCCCAATGGACGCATTTTTCGGAAGCGCGCTCCAGCGTCGCCGACTTCCTGCATAAGATGACCGCGCAGTATCGGGATCGGGAGGATACCGAAGTAGAAGCCGAAAGCCTGTTGCTGCGTTGGCTCGCTGAAGGAAAGCTGCAAGCAAACGCCTACCAAATCGCCTGGAATCGCGGATCTGGAGCCTTTGGCGAAGGTAAGGCCGGCAGCCGCTACTCGATAGACCGCGACGGAAATCGCCTGCCCGGCCCGGTGATCGCGATACCCCAGCAATTCTGGCAGCAATGGCAGTCAGCCAATGACGCCGCGCGATCGATCTTGGAATATCGGCACTACGACCATGATAAATCGGTTTATGTCGTCGCTACGGAAGACCCTGCAAGGCCATTAGACGCCAGTTTTGCTGCTTCGGATTTCAAGCTGGCGGCCGCTGGACAAGGTGAAATTTATCGGGTTGTCGTTGTCGATCACGGCGCCCTAGTCCGGTTGAGAAAGGCGCTTGATCCCAAACCGAAAACTAAACCTGGCCCAATTGGTTTGGCTGATTGGGAGGCAATCAAAGAAATAGTATTTAGGGAGCTTCGGGCGATGCCTGAAAGGCCCAGCCGCGGGCTGGCCAAGAGGGTGGAGGGCATGATTGAGCGCGCTTTGGAAGAGGTTGGCAACGCTACCCCAATTTCCAGCGACACTATCGCTAACCGGGCAAAGGCCATGACAAGGGACTTTCTAAATCCGCAAACCGAGTAAAAACCGGGTCGAATTGCGACGGGATTTCGACCAAAAAAGTATTTCAACCCGACAAATGATCTGGACAGTCTATCTCCGTTCGTAACGATGCGGACGACTGCCAGAGGACATGAGAATGGACGCTCTCCACACATCAATCCCCAATGCCGCGCACGCGCTCGGAATCGGCCGCAGCGCTACCTATTTGCTACTCGACGCCGGCAAGCTGAAAAGCGTCAAGATCGGCTCGCGCCGGCTGGTGACGGTCGCCAGCGTTAAGGCCTTCGCCGACAGCCTCGCAATGAAGGGGGCTTAAGCCGTGGCGGCTTTAAATGTTGGTCCCGGCGGATTGCAGCCGCCGGGACCGATTGCCACCCGCTGCGAAGCAAGCCGGCCGCAACTGTCTAACAGTGTCGCGGCGCCTGCCACAAGCCTGCCAGAGGCGACGTGGAACCTAGACGCGGCATTACAGGCCAAAACGCTTGTAGTGACGGTCTCGACGCCAAAGGGGCCGGCGCGATTGACGGGAGGGGCGGCAAAGGCTCTGCTTGCCCTAAAATCGGCTGGCAAGCGAGGGCTGAGCCCACCAGAAGCGTTGTCCTGGACGGCACAACTGGGGTCTACAATCCGCGACCTTCGGGACGCCAAGATCGGTGTAGGAAAGGTGATTGGCGACCGGCGGGATCGAGTTCCAGTTCGATACGTGCTGACCTGCCAGCCCGACATTGCGATTGTCCGTCTCGTGCCACGCGGCTTTGTCCTGTGAGCGCCGTGGTGCTTTTCGAGCAGCGCCACCGCGGCGAAGTCTGGCGGCTGGAGGTGACCGAACATCAGGGCCGGACCTTCGCCAATTTCCGCAAATGGTTTTGGTCTGGCGATACGCTCAAGCCAACGCGGGAGGGCGTGACGTTCCCGCTTGATCGATTGGCCGATTTAGCCGGTGCGGCTGGTGACTATCTGGCAGCGCAGAACGGCGACGGCCTCTAGCCGATAACAACCTTGTCGGGCGCGGCTGGAAACGGTCGCGCCCCCTTTTTGACCGGCAATCTTGAAACTTACGAAAGGCCACGAAAATGGCCGCTGGAGCCGCGCGCCGGCTGAAAGAAAATGGCGGAAATCAGCCAGCCGTCAAAACTGGCACGGCCTTTGCAATTAAGAATATCTCTAAGAGTGACACGGCGTATTCGGTTGCAGCCCCTTCGCCATCATGGGGCGGCGCTCGGAACCGAGCTGATCGGGCAAGCGATTGCCTAACGATGAAACAGGTCGAAAGCATCATCGACGCTATACAGGCCAGCGGCAGCATCGGCCTTCCCCTTAATCGCCACCTGACATTGCACTGGGGCTGCTATGGCATCGCCGACGCCGACGCGGGACGGGCAACCGGCGACTTCCTGAAACTCGCCGGGCAGTTCCTGCGATCGAAGCGCCAGCCTTTCGCTTTCGTCTATGTGCGGGAGAATGACGAAGGCGATGGCAGCAAAGGGCCGCACACGCATTGCCTGTTGCACGTCCCGCCGGCCATCGCGTTGCGTTTCGTGGCGATGCAGCGGCGCTGGCTTAAGATCGTCACCGGCAAGGCCTATCGGCGCAAGGCGATGAAAACGTCCCGCATCGGTCGCAGTGTGAACGCCGCCACGACCTCGCCAGCGCTCCACGCGGCCAATCTGGCGGTAGTGGCTCACTACGTCCTGAAAGCGGCTGAGCCAGCGGCGGTGAGCGCCCTGGGGCTGACACACGCGCCGGTCTATGGCAGCGTCATGGGCAAGCGCGCTGGCTGGAGCGAGAACATCGGCGCGACGGCGCGAGCCCGGCTTTGTGGTGTTAGCCGATGAGCCTTGTCGGCCCGAATACGTAAATCCACATTTTGCATTGTGACAGCGTTTCAGAAACGTGGTTATCTACTGTCGCGGACTGAAGGATCTCGAAAAAGGTGGACGAATGAGCCTCTTTGGAAACGTCATGTTTGCCATGATCGGCGGCCCGCTCATCGGGCTTGGCATCTGTGCCGCGATCGAGTTCCCCGGCACCGTCGCTGTCATCGTCGCCGTAGCGCTGTCACCCTTCATTGGCGCGTTCATCTATGGGCTAGCAACGGCGGCGAGCGAGCAAAGCGACTGGCAGCGCCGGGATGACGAAAAGCGCAAGGCCGACACCGAGCGGCGCGTGCTCGATATGCTGCGACCGCGCTAGTTGCTGCCCTTGAGATCGGGCGGCACCTGGTCCTGCGCCAGAAACATCAGCGCCGTTTCGCCAATGTCATCTGCTAGAGCCTTTGCCAGCGCGCGATGCGAGCAATCGAGCAACGTCATCGCCGCGTTGTAGGCTTCGGGCATTTCAAGGCCGGCTGACAAGGAGTCGAAAAAGCCGCCGGCCTCGATCAAGTTCAACGTCGCAAGCGCCTGCTTCGCTGCTTCCTCGACTGCCACCGCATAGCGAGCCGCAACCGCCGGCGTGAAGATCCCGCATTTTTCACCCGTAGCCTCGACAGTATTCAGCATTGCTTGTCCCCTCATGCTCGTTGAACCTTTTCCAGCCGAACCACATTGCCATCCGTGGCGTCGCCAGTGATGAAACCCGCCCAAGCCTCCATCATCACACGGCGCTTATCCAGCATCGTGGAGCGCGCATAGGCGGCTTCGGTCTTGTCGCCCTTGATATGCGCCAGCGCGGCTTCTGCCAGCTCGCTCGGAAAGCTGGTGGCATCGGAAACCCAGTCGCGGAAGCTAGAGCGGAAGCCGTGCGGATCATGGTCCAGCTTCATGCGGCGCAGCGCCATTTTTAGCGTCATGTCCGATTGCGGATTGGTGAGCGTGCGACCCGGAAAGACAAGATCGGAAGCCTCGACGCGGTGCGCTTGGCGGTCTATCAGTATCTCCAGCGCCCGCGGCGACAGCGGGACTATATGCGGCCGCTTGGCCTTCATGCGCGCCGCCGGGATTGTCCACGTCCGCGCTGTCATATCGATTTCGCTCCACGTCATTCCGCGCAATTCACCAGATCGAGAAGCGGTAAGAATGAGCAACTCCAGCGCCAGCCGGGTTTGCTCGGAACCGTCATCGCCAGCCTGCAGCCGCGCGAGGAAGCTGGGAACGTCCTGCCAAGGCATAGCGTCAAAATGGCGATCGGCACGCGGCTGCTTGGGCAGTCGCATTGCCTTCGCGGTCATCAAAGGCACGTCGGCGCGATAGCCCTTGGCAACGGACCACACGAGCACGTCAACGGTGCGCTGGAGCACGCGGCGCGCGGTTTCGGGTTTATCCAGCCAGATCGGCAACAGCGCATCCCGAACGGCGGCTGGCGTCACCTGATCGACACGCAGCGCGCCAATCTTCGGAACGGCGTAGTGTTCGAGCGAGTTGATCCATTGCAACTTGTGCTTGGCGTTGCGGAATGTCGGCGCGACTTCCTTGAAGCGAGCACGGGCGGCGACTGCGAAAGTCGGGGTCTCTTTTTTCAGTGCCTTCTTACGCTTCTCGGCTACCGGATCGTCGCCTTCGCGGACGCTGTCTTTCAGGGCCAGAGCCGCCTTCCGGGCCTTATCAAGCGACGTATCTCGATAGCTGCCTACTCCAAAGTCGCGACGCTTGCCGTCCTTCTGGAGCCGCAGAACCCAAGATTTTGCGCCAGCTTTGGAGATCAGGAGGAACAGCCCGCCCACTGCCCCTTCGGCGTATCGCCCTGGAAGCGACAGCGCTTTCATCTCGCGGTCATTCCTAACTATTTTGGTCGTCGCCATGATCGCGCTCCCACAGAACCGTTCCCACATTCACTCCCACACAAAACGCCGGATAGTGTGGGAGCGGTGCGAACGGCTGGAAACGTATGCGGAACCGTTCCCCGTGGAAAGCCCTACGTTTGCGGACATTTGAGAACAGTCGAAAATGGGGAAATGGAGGAGAGGGTGGGATTCGAACCCACGGTACCATCACTGGCACAACGGTTTTCGAGACCGTCCCAATCGACCACTCTGGCACCTCTCCTCAGGGGTGGCCCATCCGGGCAGGCAGCGCTGTGCGCAACCGGTCGAAGGCGCGGCGTATAGACGAGGCGGGGCAGGCTTGCCAAGCCCTATGTCGGGCTGCGGCGTCATCATCCGGTCACAAGCCCTTCACGCGGCGCGATCCGTCCCTATATTGGCAGTCGTACCACCCCGGGATGCCGGGCGGGACACAGGGTTGAAACCATGATCGAGCGCATGAAGGGTACTGAATTTCGCAAGTCCGACGTCAGGGGCGAGAACGCGACGCCGGCGACGTTCACCATCGGTGATATCGTGCGGCACCGGCTGTTTCCGTTCCGCGGCGTGATCTTCGATGTCGATCCGGTGTTCAACAATACCGAGGAATGGTGGAACGCCATTCCCGAAGGCGTGCGGCCGCGCAAGGACCAGCCCTTTTACCATCTGCTCGCCGAAAACGACGAATCGGCCTATGTCGCCTATGTCAGCCAGCAGAACCTGCTGCTTGATGGCGATGGCGAGTCGATCCAGCATCCCGCCGTCGCCCAGATGTTTTCGGGGCGTGAGGGCAGCCGCTACAAGTTGAAGCCGGAAATCCGCAACTAGCCGGCGATTGCGCTGGCCAAGCAGCAGCCGGCTTGGCATCTGGGCGCATGGACACACTGCCGCTGTTTCTTCCGCTTGCCGGCCGCCCGGTCATTGTGCTGGCGCTCGGCGCCGATGCGGCCGAGGCAGCCGCCGCCAAGGCCCGACTCGTTGTTGCCGCGGGCGGTATCGTCGTCGATGAAAGCGCGCCCGATGCGGTGCTGGCCTTTGTTGCCGCCGATGACGCCGGCGCTGCCGCCGCGGCGGCGGCGCGGTTGCGGGGACGCGGCCTGCTGGTCAATGTCGTCGACCGCCCGGCGATGAGCGATTTCCTGATGGGCGCGATCATCGACCGGTCACCGGTGCAGATCGCCATTTCCACCGGCGGCGCCACCGCCAGCCTGTCACGCGCGCTGCGCGGCCGGCTGGAGGCGTTGCTGCCGGCGTCGCTCGGCGGGCTGGCGCGGGCGATCGGCGCGGCGCGGGCGGTGGCGAGCGCGGCGCACCCCGGCGTCGCCGACCGGCGGCGGCTGTGGGAACGCGCGCTGGCCGAAGGCGGCGGGCTCGATCCGCTGCGGCCGCTGGCCGATCCCGATGCCGCCGTTGCGGCGGCGATTGCCGGGGTTTCCGATGCGGTTACCGAGGTGCGGATCATCGACGTGGCAAGCGCTGACCCGGGCGAATTGACGCTCAATCAATTGGCGGCGCTGGGGCGCTGCGACGCGTTGCTGGTGGAGGGCGCGGTCCCGGCGGCGATCGTTGACCGCGCGCGGCGCGATGCGGTGCGGTTGACGGGGCTGGAGGACGCGCCCGAGGGGCTGACGATCGTATTGCGGGCGGCTGGCTAGAGCCGATTGCCCTTCACGTGACCGAGACCGTTCGTCCCGAGCGACGTGCCTGCATGGGGCCACATCCCTCGACTTCGCTCGGGATGAACGGGTCGGGGCTTTGGCTGGCATGCCGCCGCGCTGACCCGCGCCGTCGGCCTCAGGCCAGCAGCTCGCTGTCCCAGTACAGATAATCCCGCCACGTCGAATGCAGGTAATGCGGCGGAAACGCCCGGCCGTTTTCCTGCAACTGCATCGTCGCCGGCTGGAACGGGCGCTGCCGCAGCGCCATATGCGCTTCCGCCGGGGTGCGGCCGCCCTTTTTCAAATTGCACGGCGCGCAAGCGGTGGTGACATTTTCCCAGGTCGTTCGCCCGCCATAGGCGCGCGGCACGACATGATCGAAGGTCAGGTCATGCCCGGCGCCGCAATACTGGCACTGGAAACGATCGCGCAGGAACAGGTTGAAGCGGGTGAACGCCGGGTGGCTGGCGGGTCGCACATATTGGCGCAGCGCGATTACCGACGGCAGCTTCATTTCGAACGAGGGCGACCGGATCACCCGGTCATATTCGGCGATGATGTCGACGCGTTCCAGAAACGCCGCCTTGATCGCCGTCTGCCACGGCCAGATCGACAGCGGATAATAGGACAGCGGTGTGTAATCGGCATTGAGCACCAGGGCCGGGCAGGCCTCTGGCGGCGACAGGATATCGGGGTGATACATAAAGCGCGCCCTTTCCCTCACCAGGAAAGGCTGCTCCGACCACCGGCCCTGTCGCACGGGCGCCCCGCCCCGAAAGGCCCGGCACCCCAAGGCCGTTGCTGGAAACGGCCGATCCGTGGTGTCGGCATTGATACAACAGATTGTGTGTCAGGCAAGTGACAACACCGAGATTTGGAGTCGCACCCCGGCATCTTTCCCAGCGCCGGTCCCTGTGGCTATGCTGGGGCGGCATGTACACGACACGCTTTGCCCCCTCCCCGACCGGGTTGCTGCACATCGGCAATGCGTTTTCGGCGCTGACCGGCTGGCACCGTGCCCGGACCCGCGGCGGCGCGTTCCGCCTGCGGATCGAGGATATCGACATCACGCGCTGCCGCCCGGAATTCGACGCCGCGATCCTCGCCGATCTCGCCTGGCTGGGGATCGACTGGGACGGCCCGGTGCTGCGCCAGTCGCAGCGGCTGGCGGTCTATGCCGAAGCGGTGGCGCAGTTGCGCGGACGCGAACTGCTCTACCCGTGTTTCTGCTCGCGCGCCGATATCGCGGCGGCCGCGACGGCGCCGCACGGCCCCGATGGGCCGCTGTATACCGGCACCTGCCGGCAGCTGCCGCCTGGCGAACGCGCCGGGCGGATGGCGGAAGGCGCCTATGCCTGGCGGCTCGATATCGCTGCCGCGCTGGCGCAGACCGGGCGGCTGAGCTGGTACGATGCCGCCGCCGGGCGGGTGGCCGCCGATCCGCTGGCGGGGGGCGATATCGTCATCGCGCGCAAGGACCTGGGGGTGAGCTATCACCTCGCCGTGGTGATCGACGATGCAGCGCAGGGCGTGACCGAAGTGGTGCGCGGCGCCGATCTGTTCGGTGCCAGCCATGTCCAGCGGCTGTTGCAGGCACTGCTCGGCCTGCCCGAAACGACCTATTGCCACCATCGGCTGATCTTCGCCCCCGATGGGCGCCGGCTGGCCAAGCGCGACAAGGACGCGACGCTGGCGACGCTGCGGGCGGGGGGCGCGGACACGGCGGCACTGCGGGAGCGATTGCTGGCAAGCTGAACGCGCCAACGCCCTCTCCGTTGGCGTCAGAGCAGCGCTACCGCCGTCCAGTACGTGATCCCCGCCGCCGCATACGCCGCGGCGAACAGATAGGCGAACATGAACGCCGGCCAGCGCCAGCCGCCGGTTTCGCGCTTGGTCACTGCCAGCGTCGAGATGCACTGCGGCGCAAAGACGAACCAGGCAAGAAACGCCAGCGCGGTCGGCAGGCTCCAGGTACCGCGCAGCCGGTCGATCAGCCCTTCGGCATGATCTTCGTCGACACCTTGCAGCGAATAGACGGTGCCGAGCGCCGACACCGCGACCTCGCGCGCCGCCATGCCGGGCACCAGCGCCAGCGCGATTTCCTTGTTGAAACCGATCGGGCGGAAAATCGGCTCCAGCGCGGCGCCGATGCGCCCCGCCGCGCTGTATTCGAGTGCGGGCCGGTTCCAGTCCGCCGGCGGCTTGGGCCAGGTGGCGAGCGCCCAGAGCACAATGGTCGAGACGAGGATGATGCCCCCGGCGCGCTGCACGAAGGCCATCCCGCGCTGGTACAGGCCGATGCCGATGTCGCGCGGCGCCGGCCATTGATATTTGGGCATTTCCATCAGGAAGGTCGGGCTCGGCCCCTTGGTGACGGTGCGGCGCAGCACCCAGGCGGCAACGAGCGCGCCGACGACGCCGGCAACATAGAGCCCGAACATAACCAGACCCTGCAAGCCGAACGGCCCCACCGCAGTCGCCGGGATGAAGGCGCCGATGACGACGGCATAGACCGGCAGCCGCGCCGAACAGGTCATCAGCGGCGCGATCAGGATGGTGGTCAGGCGATCCTTGGGCGAATCGATCGTCCGCGTCGCCATGATGCCCGGCACCGCACAGGCAAAGCTGGAAATCAGCGGGATGAACGCCCGGCCGTTGAGCCCGACGCGCGCCATCAGCCGGTCCATCAGGAAGGCGGCGCGCACCATGTAACCCGATTGTTCGAGCACCAGGATGAAAAAGAACAGGATGAGGATCTGCGGCAGGAAGACGATCACCGCCCCCACCCCGCCGAGCACGCCATCGACGAGGAGCGAGCGCAGCGGCCCCGCCACCATCGCACCGGTCAGCGCGCCTTGCGCCCCCGAAACCAGGCTGGCGAGCCACCCCATCGGCGCTTCGGCGCCGGCGAACACCGCCTGGAACATGAAGAACAGCAGCGCGGCAAGCAGCAACGGCCCCGCCACGGGATGCAGCGTCAGGCCATCGAGGCGTTGCGACCAGCGACGCTGGGCGCCCTGCGCCACCGTCACGGCGTTGGCGATGGTGCGCGCCTCGCGCTGCAACAGGGTGATATCGCTGTCGGGCGAGGCGGCGATGGCGGGGGTTTCGCCGCGCAGCAGCGCCGCCAGCCCGGCGCCGAGTTCGGCCAGCCCGCGCCGCCGCACCGCCACCGTGGCGATGACCGGCAGCCCGAGGATGCTCGCCAGCCGATCGGCATCGATGCTGGTGCCATCACGTTCGGCAAGATCGACCATGTTGAGCGCCACCAGCATCGGCAGGCCGATCCGGCGCAATTCGAGCACGAAGCGCAGATGGTTGCGCAAATTGGTGGCATCGATGACCGCGACGATCGCATCGAGGCGCTTTTCACCGCCGAGATGCCCGAGCACGGCGTCGCGCGTCACCTGTTCATCGGGGGACCGCGGCGTCAGGCTGTAGGTGCCGGGCAGGTCGATCAATTCGGCGGTGCGGCCATCGGGCAGCGGCAGCCGGCCCGATTTGCGTTCGACGGTGACGCCCGGATAATTGCCGACCTTCTGGCGGCTGCCGGTCAGCGCGTTGAACAGGCTGGTCTTGCCGGCATTGGGATTGCCGACAAGCGCCACGACCGGGTTGGTGACGGGGGCGTTCATTTCAGGCGCCCGGATTCACTTCTGGCGCCACGATTTCGATCAGCCGCGCCATCGACAGGCGCAGCGCCACCACCATGTTGCCGACACGGACCGCCAGCGGATCGCCGCCGAAGGGCGCGCGGTGGAGCAGTTCGACATCGACGCCTTCATCGAAGCCCAATTCGTGCAGCCGCTGCGCGGTTTCGGGGTCGAGCCCGGCGCGGTCGATCGCCGCGATGGTCGCGATTTCCCCGCGCGACAGGCGCTCGATCAGGCGGGGGTTCGGCATGATGAAAGGCGGACTTTCGCGGCGTTGTTGCGAACGGTTATCATGTCGGGTGACGGAGCGCCAGTGCGATACTTTTGACCTCCCCTTCCCCTTACGTCTCCCCTCCCGCCTCGGGAGGGGAAAAGAAAATTTCAGACCGCCGGATAGCGCAGCCGTCCCAGGAACCGCGCCGGGTTGGGCACCCAGGACAGCGCCTGCTTCGCGCTCGCCTTGGTCTTTTCGAATTTCATGATGCCATCGATGCGGCGATCGATGAAGTCCCAGGTCGCGCTCTGGTCCTCGCTGTCGTCGTCGAGCCAGTAGAGCAGGCTCGCCGAATAGACCGCGCCCAAAATGGCGCGCTTGGAATAATGGTTGAAATCGGTCGCGGTATCGCCCGCCGCGCGCCACATCGTGTCGGCGGTGCGCCACAGGCTGCGCGCCGCCAGGCCGGCATGCTGCGGCTGTGCCAGCACGGCGAGCGCGCGGCGCACGGCTTCGCGATCGGGGCCGGCGGCTTCGAACCGGCTGCGCAGCGCCAGCCGGATGCGATCTCGGATCTTCAGGCCGGTCACATCGCCCATCGCCGCGACCATCAGCGTGTCGGCATGGGCGATATAGGCATCGACCATCGCCGCCGCGTCGGGCAGCGCCATCGTGGCGATATCGCGGTCGATCCCTTCGGCATCGGCGGCGGCATCGCGCGCCAGCGCGGTCCAGCCGTCGAAGGGCACATTGGGCAGCATGGCGGCAACCAGCCGCGGGCGCAGATCGGCGAGGGGAATGTCCTGAGTCATGCCGACAGCATAGCCATTGCGGCGCCGGGGTAAAAGCCACCCCGCAGCGGGCGCGTTTTCGTCGCAGCGGCGCCGCGGCCTTTACCCCAGCGTCGGCAACGCCATCAGGCTGAGCACGGCAATGAACACCGCCGCAAGGAACACCGAGGTTCGCATCGGGATCATGCCGCCACCACCACGACGCTGCGCCGGCGTTTCATGGTGATGACCGTCACTACAAGCCCGAAAGTGAACAGCGCGGCATTGCCCGGCTCGGGGGCAATGGCGAAGCGGCCGGCCATGGCCTTTGCGACGGCGCCCACCGCCGCAACGGCCGCCAGCCGATAAACAGCGCGGAGACCGAAAACCCGGCGCTTCACTGCGGTCGTCCTCCCTGCGATACATCGGGCCGTGGCGGTTTCGCCGCGAAACCGACCGCAGCCCGGACAAACGGCGCAACTTGATTAAATTACCGCAACTTGGCAGACTATCCACCAGTTGGGGGACTGGGGTCGGTCCCGTTGGGGGATGGTGCGTTGAGTAACGCCATTTTTGGCACTGATGGCGATGCGGCCGGCCAGCCGCTTGCCGCCGGCAATCAACTGCCGTCCACCGACCACCAGCCGCTCGCGGCCGACAATCAGCCGCTTGCGGCCGACAATCAACGACTTGCCGCCATGGCGATCGAAGTGCGTGCGGGTGCGAAAATGAGCATCGGCGGCATGGCGATCATGGCCGGGGTGCTGGTCTTCGTGCGCTGGCGCTTTGCCGGGCTCGTCGATCCGGCGTGGCTGCTCACCGCCTGGCTGGCGTGGATGTGGGGTGTGATCGCCTTCTGGGCGGCGGCGATGCTGCTGTTCTATCGGCGCCGTCCCGATGATGCCGAAACCGTGGCGCGCTGGACCCGGCCGGGCGCGTGGGTGCAGACGGGGCTCAACCTCGGCATCGCCGCCTGCCCCTGGGTGCTGCTGCCCGGGGCCGATGCCGGGCTGCAATATGTCACGACGCTGCTGTATGTCTGGTACGTCGCGACGACGATCATGACCAACAACAGCGGCGTACCGATGGCGGTTCGCGAAGTCGTGCTGCTGACGGTATCGAACGCCGGCTTTGCGCTGTGGAAGGGCGGCCCCTACAGCGGCGTGCTGGCCCTGTTCGTGGTGATGATCGGCCTGACCATGCTGGGCTTTCGCCGCCAGGTCCGGCAGGCGGCGATGGCGGCCACCGCGGCGCAGGTGGCGAGCGAGCGTGCCGAGGCGACGGCGCGCGCGGCGCTCGCCGAGGCAACGGCGCAGCGCGATGCCAAGACGCGCTTCATCGCCGCGGCCAGCCATGATCTGCAACAACCGATCCACGCCGCCGGCCTGTTCTTCGATGTGGCGCTGGCGATGCCCGATGGCCCCGAGCGCCAGCGCGCCATCGCCGGCGCCCATGCCGCGTTCGAATCGACCCAGGCGCTGCTCGCCGCGATGCTCGACCATCTGCGGCTCGAGGCCGGCGCCGTGCGCGCGCGGCTGGTGCCGGTCGATGTCGGGGCGATGCTGGCGCGGGTGACGCTCGAACATGGCGCCGCGGCCCAGGCTGCCGGCATGACGCTGCGCCGGGTGCCGAGCCGGCTGTGGGTAACCGCCGATCCCGATCTGCTGCGCCGCGCGCTCGGCAACCTCGTTGGCAACGCGATCCGCCATTCGCGCGGCGAACGCGTGCTGCTGGCAGCGCGGTTACGGCGGGGCGGCGTCGAAATCTGGGTGATCGACGATGGGCGCGGCGTGGCGCCGGCCGATCTGCCGCGGCTGTTCGACGATTTTGCGCAAGGCTCCGCTGCCGATACCGCCGGCTTCGGCCTCGGCCTCGCCTCGGTGCGGCGCCAGGCGGCGTTGATGGGCGCGACGGCGGCGCATGATGCGCGCTGGCAGGGCGGGGCGGCCTTTGTGGTGACGCTGCCGCAGGCGATGCTGCCGACCCTGGCACTGGCGGCCGAATAGCCGGGCATGGCCGCGCCTGCACACTGCCTTGTCTGCGATGATCACCCGCTGGTGGCGCAGGCCTTGACCGCGGCCGTGACCGCACACTGGCCGGCGGCGCGGATCAGTGTTGCGGTCGATTATCCGATGGCGATCACCGCAATTGCCGGCGTCGACCCGGTGCCTGTCGATCTGGCGCTGGTCGATCTCGACATGCCTGGCGCCACCCCGCGCGCCGGCATCGCGGCACTGCGGGCGGCGGCGCCGGCGGTGCCGATCATCGTCGTGTCGGGGTCGAGCGACGACGCCCTGCTGCTCGATCTGCTGGCGGCCGGGATCGCCGGCTTCGTGCCCAAGACGGCATCGCTGGCGATCATCGCGGCGGCGATCGATCTTGTCCTCGCTGGCGGGCGCTACCTGCCCGCGCAGCTCGCGTCGCTGCCACCCGCGGCCGCGCCCGATGCAGCGCCGTTGCTGTCACCGCGCCAGGTCGAAGTCGCCGCCTTGCTGGTGCGCGGCCTGTCGAACAAGGATATCGCCCGCACGCTCGGCGTGGCACCGGCGACGATCAAATCGCACGTCACCCAGGTGATGGCCGTGCTCGGCGCCCGCAACCGCACCGATGCGGCGGTCAGGGCGCGCGCCGCCGGAATTGTCTAAGCGGGATAGATCTCAACCGGCGACGCTGGCAAAGCCGCGCCGCCGCCGCGCCGCCGCACCCACCAGCCCGAAACCGGCGATCAGCAGTGCCCAGCTGGCGGGTTCGGGCACGCCGGCAGCAACGGGGCTGAGATCGTAAGCGATGTTGTCGATGGCCACTTCATAGCCATCGGGCCCGAATTGCAGGATGAGCCCCGCCGTGCTCGACAGGGCGCCGAGCTGGATTGTCGATCGGCCCGTGGCCGGCACCGTGAAGCTGCTCGAAAACAGCAGGTTGAACGACAGGTCGAAAACATTGACCTGGCTGGCGCGCGCAACATTCTGCGCGCTGCCGAAATCGATCGAATTGAGCGTCAGCCGGTTCGATCCGAGGACGGCGAACCGGACTTCGCCAGCCGCTGCGCCCACGCCGACATAGGCAACATCGCCAAGGTCACCATAGCTGTAGCCGGCAACCCCCGACCGCCAGAAGGTCAGGCTGGGCAATGCCGTGGCACCATTGCCGATGCTGGCGACACCCCGGAACGACAGGTCGAGCCCGGCGGCATCGCAGCAATCCTGGCCGAGAAATATCCCCGGGGTGCCGGCGTTGTCGAAGGTGATCGTCGCCGCCCGCGCCCGCCCGGCCGGCAGCATCGCGGCCATCAGCGCGATCATGGCGGCAACCGACAGCTGCCTTTTCACGACCGTGCGGTGCGCTGGCTCGGCGTCGCTCCACCAGGTGCCGGCCTTCATCACCAGATTGCGCATCGTCATGGACCCCTTCCGAACCGATGCACCCGTGGCTATGCCATGCCGATCCCGTCGCCCATCGCCGATTGTAGGGTGTCGATCAGGCGCCAAGCAGCCGATCGACGATCAGATCGGCCTGGGCCATTGCCATCAGACGGCCGCCGCCGGGCAACAGTTCGGCGGTGGCATCGGGCAGCACCCGGCGCCAATAGGCCATCACCCAGGCCGGATCATAAAGCACGTCATGTTCGGCAACCATGAAATGCCAACCGGGCGTGTCCGGCTGCGGCGGCGCCGGGTCCATGGTGGCGAGCTGCGTCTGTTCGTTCACATAGCCATCGAGCCGACCGGTGAGGAAAGGGCGCACCGCGCGCCAGTAATCCTCGACGATATCGGGTTCGGCCATCGCCGCCTCGTCGGGCGGGCTGCCCTCTACCGAACGGGCGAAGATGCGCTGGAAGTTGGTTTCGGTCAGCACGCCGGCCATCAGCCCCGCCCCGGCGCGAATCAGCCCCGGCCGCCGCATCGCCGCTTCCTTCGCGGCCCCCAGAAAGCCGACGCGGCGCGGATCGGACCGCGACGCCGGATCGGGGTTGGTGATCACCACGCGGCCGAGCAGCCCGGGTGCCGCGCGGTGCAGCGCCAGCAGGTGATGCGCCGCGCCGCGCGACACGGCATCGAAACGACGCACCCGCGCCTGGCGCGCCACCAGCAGGACATCGGCAACCGCCGCCTCGAACGGATCGTGCCGGCCGGGTTGCAGCCCCGCCAGCGGGTCGGAGAGGCCAAAGCCCGGGCGATCGATCGAGATCGGCCGGAAGCCGCGTGCCTGCAGCGCGCGCACCAGTCGCCGGCTGACAAACCGCGTCGTCATGCTGCAATGCGCCACCAGTACTGGGCGGCCGCTCGCCGGGCCATAATCGCTCCACGCCACCCGGCTGCCATCGGCGCGCAGGGCGTAGCGCAGGGGTTCGCGGGCGCTTTCGAACACCCCCATGCCGCCGCCGGTGGCGCGCATCATCCACTGCATGGCATTGGCCTCGGCAACCAGCTTTGCCATGGCCGCGGCGCTGCCGACCCCCAGCGCCAGGTACAACCGCTCGATCTCCTTCTTCACCACCGCTTTGGACAGGCGCGACGCCCGCGCCGCTTCGCTGCGGTCGAGCCCACTGGCGACCAGCATCCCCAGCATCGCCTGGCGCGGCGAAATTCCCCAGGCATCGGCAAGCAGGCTGGTATCGTCGCCCCCTTCGGGCAGCACGCCGAAGCCGACTTCGGCCAGCAAGGTGACCAGCGCCGGCAGCCGCGCCACCCCGGCGCGCCGCATTGCCGCGGCCACCGCCTCGCGCGCCGTCTGATAGGCAATGCCCAGCCGGTCGGCAGCGGTCCTGATCGAGCCGGTTTCGATCGTCGCCACGACGACCCGCGTTTCGAGACCGGAAAAACCAAAGGCGCGCGCCGCATCCTCGAGCAGCGGCCCACCGATGCTGCCTTCGCTGGTCAGCATGACCACCGCATCGCCCGCCGGCGGCATGGCATCACGCACCACCGCCGGCAGCTGCCAGCCCGCCGTCATGCCGGCCGGCGCATAGACCAGGATCGACGGCATCCCCGCCGGCGTGCTCGCCGAAACGACGCGGGCGGCCCGCGCTTGCGCCACGGCTGCGATGATATCGGTATCGGGTGCCCGATCGAGCCCCGGCGTCTGCGCGATCACCCGCCCGTCCGCCGCATACAGCGCCGCCATCAGGCTGCCGGCGCGGAACAGCGGAAAGGCCGGCCCGGCCCCGGCAGCGGCGGCTTGCACCATCAGCGCCGGTTCCTCGCCCGGCCGGTCTTCGCGCAACTGCGTCAGCACCTGGTCGGGCGCTGCCAGCCACGGCTCGAGCGCGCCGAAATCGGTAAAATTCTGCATCACCGCCAGCGATAACCCGGAGATACCGGCGATGGAAGCTGCACCTTGCCGCATGCCGGGGTTCTTCATCGCCTCGCTGCGCTTGTTTGTTGGGTTACCCTCTGCTATGCGCCGCGCTCGCTCCGACAGGCTCGCTTGTCGGAATCACTTTTATTTTGACAAGCGAGGGCGCTGTGCCAGCCCCCTCGACGTGAATGGAGAGAACGGCTGCATGCAAATCGTGGTTCGCGACAACAATGTCGATCAGGCGCTGCGCGCGCTCAAGAAGAAGCTGCAGCGCGAAGGCGTCTACCGCGAAATGAAGCTGCGCCGTCACTATGAAAAGCCGTCGGAAAAGCGCGCCCGTGAAAAGGCTGCCGCTGTCCGCCGCGCCCGCAAGCTCGAGCGCAAGCGCGCCGAACGCGATGGCGTGAAGTAAGAACAGACCAGGGGGATCGCCATGTCGACTGCCAGCCCCAATGCCGCCGGATCATCGGGCAGCGTCATGCGCTGGCTGGTCGGTGCGGCGGTCATCCTGCTCATCGTGGCGATCGGCGTTTTCGCCGGGACCCAGACCCAGGTCGCCGCCGTGCGCAAGGACGACATGAAGTTCATGGCCGATAACGGCAAGAAACCCGGCGTCGTCACCACGGCCTCGGGCTTGCAATATGAAATCGTCCGTGCCGGTACTGGCCCCAAGCCGGCGCGCACCGACACGGTTCTCGTTCATTACGAAGGCCGGCTCGTCGATGCCGCCCGCACCGTGTTCGATTCGTCATACCAGCGCGGGCAGCCGGCTGCCTTCCCGCTCGACCAGGTCATCCCGGGCTGGACCGAAGGCGTGCAGTTGATGCCGACGGGGTCGAAGTACCGCTTCGTCGTGCCGCCGGCATTGGCCTATGGCGCCAAGGGTGCCGGTGGCGTCATCCCGCCGGGTGCCGTTCTCGAATTCGATATCGAACTGCTCGCCGTTCGCCCGAGCTGATTCGGGGCGGGGCGCGCCGCTTTTCTCCTGCCATTCTGCCAAGCGCCGGCCCTGTCATCAGGGCCGGCGCTTTGCTGTGAAAAACGCCGGAACGACTTGCGATCGATCGGCACCGGCCCGCGCCCCTTGCCCAACCGCTCTTCAGGATAGGCTCGTGGGTGGTTGGGCAGGGGCCGCGGGCCGGTGCCGCCGCGAACAAAAGTGGCGCTTGACGCAATTGCGAATAAGTCGCAAAAGCATGGCTATTGATAATGATTCACAGGTTCAGCAATGCGTATGTCCCGGCGTTCTATTCTTCTGGCAGCTTCGGTTTTCGTTTCGGCAGCGGCCGGGACGGCGCATGCCACCGAGGCAATGGATGCCGATGCCGGGGCAATGATCATCGTTACCGCGACCCGCGACGCCGGCTACCTTGCGGCGCGCACATCGAGCGCGACGCGCACCGACACGCCGCTGCTCGATGTGCCGCAGAGCGTCGATATCCTGACGCGCGACCGGCTCGACGACCAGGCCATCCTGTCGATCGCCGATGCGCTGCGCTACATCCCCGGCACCACCGCCGGCCAGGGCGAGGGCAATCGCGACCAGCCGACGCTGCGCGGCAACAGCTCGACGAGCAGCTTCTTCGTCGACGGCCTGCGCGATGACGTCCAATATTACCGCGATTTCTACAACAGCGAGCGGCTGGAAATCCTGAAAGGCCCCAACGCACTGATCTTCGGGCGCGGCGGCGGTGGCGGCGTCATCAACCGCGTCTCGAAAACCCCGCAGGAAATCCGCTTCATCGCCGGCGACGCCGCGGTCGATACGTTCGGCGCCTGGCGGCTGGGGGCAGACGTCAACCTGCCGCTGACCGACAGCATCGGTGCCCGCATCGCTGCGGTCTATGAAGACGGCGCCAACCACCGCGATGTCTATGATCTCGAACGCTATGCGGTGAACCCGACCCTGGGCTTCGATCTCGGCGGCAAGGGCAAGATCGTCATCGGGTATGAATATGCCCATGACGAACGCGTCACCGACCGCGGCATCCCCTCGCTGAACGGCGCCCCGGTCGCCGGCTTTCGCGACACTTTCTTCGGCCTCGCCGGGGTCAACACCTCGCGCTTCGATGGCCATATCGTTTCGATCGCCGCTGATTATGCGCTCACCGAAAACCTGACGCTGCGCAACCGCAGCCGCTATGGCGACTATGACAAATTCTACAGCAACCTGTTCCCCGCCACCGCGGTCAACGCCGGGGTGATCGGTGTCGAAGCCTATAACGAATCGACCGCGCGCGAAAATCTGCTCACCCAGACCGACCTGGTCTGGAAGGTCGCGACCGGCGGGCTCGACCACACCCTGCTCGCCGGCTTCGAGCTCGGCCGCCAGAACACCACCAGCCAGCGGATCAACGGCACCTTCGCCATCGTTCCCGGCGGCACCGCCCTGCGCACCCCGGTGGCGCTTGCCGATCCGTTCCGCCCGCCGGTGCCGGTGTTCGGCGCGCCGCTGCGCCGCAACCACAGCCGCGCCAATATCGCCGCTGCCTTCGTGCAGGACCAGGTCGCCATCGGCGATCATGTCGAGATCGTCGCCGGGCTGCGCTACGATCGCTTCAGCCTCGATTTCGAAAACCTGCTCACCGGCGCGACGCTGGCACGCACCGACAACCTCTGGTCGCCGCGCTTCGGCCTGGTCGTCAAACCCGCCGCCAACGCCTCGCTTTATGCCAGCTACAGCCGGTCATACCTGCCGCAATCGGGCGACCAGTTCACGGCGCTCGACGCGACGACCGCGGCGCTCGAACCAGAACGCTTCGACAATTACGAAATCGGCGCAAAATGGGACGTGGTGCCCGGGCTCAATCTCACTGCCGCGCTCTATCAGCTCGATCGCGCCAACACCCGCGCCGCCGGGCCGGTCGCCGGCACGGTCGTGCTGACCGGCAAGCAGCGCAGCAAGGGCCTCGAACTCGCCGCCAATGGCAAGATCACGCCCGTTTGGCAGGTCAGCGCCGGTTTCGCCTGGCAGGATGCCGAAATCGTCAACGCCACCAGCGCCGGCCCGGCCGGGCGCAAGGTGCCGCTGGTGCCGCGCACCCAGGCGTCGATGTGGACGCGCTATGATATGTCGGACCGCTTCGGCCTCGGCCTTGGCGTCACCCATCAGGCAAGCAGCTTCGCCTCGATCAGCAATGCTGTCGTGCTGCCGGCCTATACCCGCGTCGATGCCGCTGCCTTTGTGAAGGTCGCCGATGGCCTCGACCTGCAGGTCAATGTCGAAAATCTGTTCGACACCGGCTATTTTCCGACCGCGCATACCGATAACAACATCAGCACCGGCGGGCCACGCGCGGCCCGGTTGACACTGCGAGCGAAATATTAGGCCACCGGGGGTGGCCGGGGGAGCCACCGATGCGCAAATTCCTGATCGCCCTGGCGGGGATCACCCTGCTCGCCATCATCGGCTTTTTCGCGCTGGCGCCGACGCTGGCCGAAAAGTCGATGAACCGGATCGAAGGCAGCGGGCAATGGCCGGTATCGGCAGTGGCCAAGGCGCTGCACAAGCGGCTGGTGATCATCGACATGCACGGCGATACCCTGCTCTGGCAGCGCACGATCGATGCGCCGTCGGACCGCGGCCATATCGATCTTGGCCGGCTCGAGGCCGGCAATGTCGCGCTGCAGGTGTTTTCCAGCGTCACCAAGACCCCCAAGGGCCAGAATTACGAATCGAACAGCGACAAGACCGACAACATCACCCTGCTCGCTATCGGCCAGGCGCAGCCGCTGAACACCTGGGGGCTGTTCGGGCCCGCTTTGCTCAACCGATCACTGTGGCACGCCGAAAAGCTGGCACGCGCCGAAACCGCCTCCAACGGCCGGCTGCGTATCGTCCGCAGCGCCGATGACCTGTCCGAACTGATCGCCGACCGCGCCGCCGGCAGGCGCGTCACCGGCGCGCTGCTGTCGAGCGAAGGGATGCAAAATCTCGAAGGCAACCCCGCCAATCTCGCGGTGCTGCATGACGCCGGCTTTCGCATGATGGGGCTGACGCATTTCTTCGACAACGACATTGCCGGATCGATGCACGGCGAGAAAAAGGGCGGGCTCACCGCGCTCGGCCGCCGCCTCGTGCCGGTGATGGAGGATCGCGGCATCATCATCGACCTCGCGCACAGCAGCCACGCGACCTTCGCCGAAGTCATGCAGGTGGCGCGCCGCCCGGTGGTCATCAGCCATGGCGGGGTCAAGGGCACCTGCAACACCAACCGCAACCTGACCGACGCGGAATTGCGCCTGCTGGCCCGCAACGGCGGCATCATCGGCATCGGCTATTGGGATGCCGCGGTCTGCGCCGCGACGCCGCAGGCGACGGCAAAGGCCATCCTGTATGCCGTGAAAATCGCCGGCATCGACCATGTCGGGCTCGGTTCGGATTTCGATGGCTCGACGACCACCGGCTTCGATACCGCGCACATCGATGCGGTCACCGAGGCGCTGCTGGCGGCGGGCATGGCCGAGGCCGATATCGCCAAGGTGATGGGCGGCAACACGCTGCGGCTTCTCGCCGCCGGGCTCGCGCCCCTTGCTACGGCGCAGCCGGCAGCATAAGCCCGGGGCCATGGAACGCATCACAGGCGGGGCAATCTTGCCCGAACGGTTTCGCGGCGGTGTCGTGGCCCTTGGCAATTTCGACGGCTTTCACGCCGGCCACCAGGCCGTGGTGGGCCGCGCGCTCGCCATTGCCCGGACACGCGAGGTCCCCGCGCTGGTCGCCAGCTTCGATCCGCACCCGGCGCGGCTATTCAAGCCCGAGCTGCCGCCCTTCGCGCTGACCAGCATGGGGCAGCGTTTCGACCTGCTGACCAAGTTCGGCATCGATGCGGCGGTGATGATCCCCTTCGGCCGTGAAATCGCCGCGCTGTCGGCCGAAGATTTCGTCACGCAATGGCTGGTGCGGCGCCTGGGCGTCACCGGCGTGGTGACGGGGGGCGATTTCACCTTCGGCAGCAACCGCAGCGGCGATACCGCGCAACTGGCGGCGCTGGGTGCCCAACATGGCTTTACCGCCGAAGTCGTGGCGCCGGTGGCCGATGGCACCGGCACGATCTCGTCGACCCGCATCCGCAGCCTGTTGCGCGCTGCCGATCCGGCCGGGGCGGCGCAACTGCTCACCCGGCCCTTCACCATCCGCGGCGCGGTCGAACATGGCGCCAAATTGGGCCGGACTTTGGGTTTCCCCACCGCCAACATGCGGCTGAACGATTATGTCCGTCCGGCCTATGGCGTTTACGCCGTGATGGTGCGCGTGCCGGGCGGCAAGCGCGTCAAGGGCGTCGCCAACCTTGGCATCCGCCCGATGATCGAACCACCGGTCGAGCTGCTCGAAACCTGGCTGCTCGATTGGGAGGGGGATTTGTACGGCAAGACGCTCGAGGTCGAGCTGATCGCCTATCTGCGCCCCGAAATGAAGCTGCCGGGGCTGGAGGCGCTGAAAGCGCAGATTGCGGCGGACGCGGAAGCGGCGCGGGCGGTGCTTTAGCCCCTCTCCCCTTGCGGGAGAGGGCGAGAGACGCGCGAAGCGCGGCCCGGGGAGAGGGGTGCCGCGCGCACCCACTAACCCCTCACCCCGCTCGGCTGCGCCGAGTCGCCCTCTCCCGCAAGGGGAGAGGGGTAGAAAAGCGCGCACCGCTCCTCTAGACACGCGCGGTCATGACAAACCCAGACTATCGCGCCACTGTCTTCCTGCCGAAGACCGATTTCCCCATGAAGGCCGGCCTCCCCGAAAAGGAGCCGACCATCCTGGCGCGCTGGCTCGGCGATGGCCTGTATGAAAAACTCCGCGACGCCCGGCGCGGCCGCGAAAAGTTCATCCTTCACGATGGCCCGCCCTATGCCAATGGCGACATGCACATCGGCCATGCGCTCAACCATATCCTCAAGGACCTGGTGGTGCGCACCCAGACCCTGCTCGGCAAGGACGCGCCGTACGTGCCCGGTTGGGATTGCCACGGCCTGCCGATCGAATGGAAGGTCGAGGAGCAGTATCGCGCGAAAAAGCGCAACAAGGACGAGGTGCCGCCGGTCGAATTCCGTGCCGAATGCCGCGCCTATGCCCAGCATTGGGTCAACACCCAGCGCGAACAGCTGAAGCGCCTCGGCGTCAATGGCGATTGGGACAACCCCTATCTCACCATGGATTTCCAGGCCGAAGCGACGATCGTCACCGAATTGCTCAAATTCGCGGATTCGGGCCAGCTCTATCGCGGTGCCAAGCCGGTGATGTGGTCGCCGGTTGAAAAGACCGCGCTCGCCGAAGCCGAGATCGAATATGAGGACATCACCTCGACCCAGATCGACGTGGCGTTCGAGATCACCCACGCCCCCAACGCGCCGGAACTGGTCGGCGCGCATGCGGTGATCTGGACGACGACGCCCTGGACGATCCCGGTAAATCAGGCTTTGGCTTATGGGCCGGAGGTTGAATATTACCACGTCGCTCGCGCTGGAACTCCGACAACAATTCTCGTCGCGCGTGAACTGCTGCAGGCGACGATCGCGCGTGTCCGCAATGCATTCGCTCCCGGGGTGGACGACGACGGCGGAACCACGACCGAATGGGACATACTTGCTGTTATCAAAGGTTCCGCCCTCGCCAGCGCCATCGCCCGCCACCCGCTCCACCACCTCGGCGGCTTCTTCGCCACCCCGCGCCCCTTCCTCCCCGGTGATTTCGTCACCACCGACCAGGGCACCGGGCTTGTCCATATGGCGCCCGACCATGGCGAGGACGATTTCGCCTTGTGCAAGGCGCATGGCATCGAGCCGGTGTTCGCCGTGCTCGGCGATGGCACCTATCGCACCGACCGGCCCGACTGGCTGTGGTTGCAGGGCCAGGGCAATGTCATCAGCGACAAGCTCAACAACCCCGAAGGCGCCATCTGCACCGCACTGCGCGACGCCGGCGGGCTGCTGGCGGCGGCGAAGTTCCAGCACAGCTATCCGCATTCGTGGCGGTCGAAGAAGAAGGTGATCTACCGCTGCACCCCGCAATGGTTCATCCCGATGGACAAACCTGCCCCTCTCTCGTTCGGGGAGAGGGAGGGGCCCGCCGCGTCTTCGCGGTGGGAGGGTGAGGGTTCTTCAGTGCCCGCACCCCTCACCCCGCTCGCCTTCGGCGAGTCGCCCTCTCCCCGAACGGGAGAGGGGCAGACGCTCCGTGAAAAGGCCGTCGCCGCCATCGCCGCAACCCGCTTCATCCCCGAAAAGGGCCGCAACCGCCTCGGTTCGATGGTCGAAGGCCGCCCCGACTGGGTGATTTCGCGCCAACGCGCCTGGGGGGTGCCGATTACGCTGTTCGTCAACCGCGCCACCGGGCAATATCTCAGTGACCCGCAAGTCAACGCCCGCATCATCGCCGCCGTCCGCGAACACGGCGTCGACGCCTGGAGCGAGGACACCGCGCAGGGCTTCCTCGGCAACAGCTATGATCTCGCCGATTACGAGCGCGTCACCGACATTCTCGACGTCTGGTTCGACAGCGGCTGCACCCATACCTTTGTGCTCGAAAGCGGCCGCTGGCCCGATCTGACCTGGCCCGCCGACCTCTATCTCGAAGGCAGTGACCAACATCGCGGCTGGTTCCAGTCGTCGCTGCTCGAAAGCTGCGGCACCCGTGGCCGCGCCCCCTACAAGGCGGTGCTCACCCACGGCATGACGCTCGATGCCAAGGGCTACAAGCAATCGAAATCGCTCGGCAACACCACCGATCCGTTGAAGCTGATGGAAGTCTATGGCGCCGACATCGTGCGGCTGTGGACGGCCACGGTCGACTGCACCGAGGATCACCGCATCGGCGATGAAATCCTCAAAGGTGTCGCCGACCAGTATCGCAAACTGCGCAACACCTTCCGCTACCTGCTCGGCGCCCTCGATGGCTTCAGCGAGGCGGAGCGCGTCGCCCCGGCGGCGATGCCCGAGCTTGAACGCTGGGTGCTGCACCGCCTCGCCGAAATCGATGGCGAGCTGCGCCGCGCCATCGGCGATTTCGATTTCAACGGCTATGTGACGGCGATCTCGACCTTCGTGAACAATGATCTGTCGGCCCTGGTTTTCGATATCCGCAAGGATTGCCTGTACTGCGACGCCCCGACGAGCCCGGCGCGTCGTGCCTATCGCAGCCTGCTCGCCATCCTCCTCGACGCGCTCACCCGCTGGCTCGCGCCGGTGCTGGTCTTCACCACCGAGGAAGTCTGGACGATGAACAACCCCGGCAGCGTCCATATGGCCGATTGGCCGGCGATCGACGCCGCCTGGCTCGACCCGGCGCTGGGCGACCGCTGGCAGCATCTGCGCGCGCTGCGTTCGCTCGCGACCATGGCGATCGAGCCGGCCCGCCGCGACAAGCTGATCGGATCGAGCCTCGAGGCGCGGTTGACCCTGTCGGCGGCGCCGGCCGATGCGGCGCTGATCGCCAGTGTCGATTTTGCCGAATTGTGCATCGTGTCGGATGTCGTCTTCGATATCGACCCGGCGCTGGAGGCCGGCGCGCTGGTCAGCGTCGAAAAGAGCGAAGCGGAGAAATGCGCCCGCTGCTGGCGGCTCTTGCCCGACGTGTCGGAAGAAACCGGCCTGTGCGGGCGCTGCGATGGCGCGGTCAATGCTTGAAACCCTCTCCCCCTGCGGGAGAGGGCGACTCGGCGCAGCCGAGCGGGGAGAGGGGTTTAGCCCTTTGCTCGAAGCCCCCCTCTCCCGGCTCGGCTGCGCCGAGTCCGACCTCTCCCGCGAGGGGAGAGGTGAAAGATGAAAACCCTCGGCTATTCCCTCGCCGGCCTCGTCTTCCTTCTCGACCAGCTCAGCAAATACTGGATCGTCAACGTCGTTCGCCTGCCCGAGCGCGGCTTTATCGACATCTTGCCGGTGTTCCGCCTCACTTTCGTCGGCAATGTCGGCGTGTCGATGGGGCTGTTGCAGGCCAATTCCGACCTGGCGCGCTGGGGGCTGGTCGCGGTCACCGCGCTGATCGCCGGCACTGTCGCGGTGTGGATCGCGCGCGAGCAACAGCGCCCCGATGTGCTGGCGCTCGGGATGGTGCTCGGCGGCGCGCTCGGCAACATCGTCGATCGGGTGCGTTTCGGCTATGTCGTCGATTTCCTGCACGTCTTCTGGCGCGACCATAATTTCTGGGTATTCAATGTTGCGGATGCAGCGATCAGCATTGGTGTGCTATTGCTGCTGACACGGGCGCTGCTGGCGCCCAAGAATTGACGATGCCGATCGCGGCAAGAGGATGATGGCTATGCGTAATCTTGTGGTTCTTCTCGGTGGCGCGCTGGCGCTGGCCGCCTGCGGCAAGACCGGCCTTGCTGCCCATAACGCCCCCGACGAACTGGCGATCAGCCGCAGCGCGCCGCTGGTGGTGCCGCAGGATTTCAGCCTGGCGCCACCGCGCCCCGGCGCCCCGCGCGCCGTCGGCCAGGATGCGCAGAGCGCCGCGATGGAAGCGCTGTTCGGCCCCGGCGCCAAGGTGCCGCCGCGTTCCGCCGCCGAACAGCAATTGCTCGACAAGGCCGGCGCCGCGACGACCGACCCCGCCATCCGCTCGAACGCCGGCGACCCCAAGACGACGACGGTCAACAAGGGCGCCTTCGTGCGCGAACTGATCGATGCGCCGGCCGGCACCCGTGATGCCAAGGTGGCCGAAGTCGCCCTCGGGAATTGAAGGTTCGGCAATCGAGACTGTTCACGGCGGGGCAATCCCGCCTTGGGCAAGATGGCCCCATGAAGATCCTGTTCCTGCTGCCGCTCGCGCTAGCCACTCCGGCGCTGGCCGATCCGCTCACCGATGTCGCCGCCTCGCTGAAGGCGACAACGAGCCTGTCCGCGAATTTCACCCAGACCGGTGGTGACGGCAAGGTGTTGACCGGCAAGATGATCCTCGCCCGGCCCGGCAAGATCCGTTTTCAATATGATACGGCGAAACTGCTGATCGTCGGCAATGGCAAGACGCTGACCTTTGTCGACTACAAGGTTCGCCAGGTCTCGCAATGGCCGGTAAAATCGACCCCGCTCGGCATCCTGCTGTCGTCCGAGCCCGATCTGTCGCGGGTCGCGCGGGTGATCGCGTCGGACCGCAACGGCGTCCTGGTCGAGGCGCGCGACCCGAAACGCCCCGAATTCGGCACGCTCGAAATCGCCTTTGCCCGCACCGCGTCGGCACCGGGCGGCCTCGCGCTCGCCGGCTGGGCAGCGCGCGATGCGCAAGGCGGCCGCACCGAAACCCGGCTGTCGGGCGCCAGCTACAATGCCGATCTGTCGAAGGCCGATTTCGGCTTCAAGGACCCGCGCCGCGCCGTAACTCGCTGATCGACGACGCGCTGATCTACAACCACCCGCGCCAGCGGAACACCAGATACGGCAGGATCGCCGCCGCCAGCATCAGGCCGATCGCCATCGGATAACCGAAATTCCAGTGCAGTTCCGGCATCAGATCGAAATTCATCCCGTAAATCCCGGCGACCAAGGTCGGCGGCATGAAGATGAGCGCGCTGACGGAAAAGATCTTCAGCACGGCATTCTGTTCGATCGAGATCAGCCCGAGCGCTGCATCGAGCAAAAAGGTGATGTTTGCCGACAAATAGGTCGAATGGTCCGATAGGGACGCGATATCGCGCGTCAGGCTTTTGACATGCGGCTGGATGCCGCTCGATTTCGGCGCGGCAAAAGCCAGATACCCCAGCGCGCGATTGAGGCTGACCGCCGCCTGCCGCGCCTTTGACAGCGCGTCCTGCGCGTGCCCGAGCCGGATCAGCAGCGATTGCAGCGCCAGGTTCGACACGCGCTGCTGCCCCGGCATCCGCGCCCGGCGAAACGCCTGGCGCGACACGGCATCGACTTCCCGGCCAACATGCTCGATACCATCGGCCAGTCGATCGACCACCGCATCGAGCAGGTGCACCAGCGCCATGCCGGAGTTTTCGCACAGCACCGGGGTGCGCTGGACATGCGCGGCAAAGCGGTCGAATGACTGGATATCGGCATAGCGCACGGTGATCAGGTGCGCCGGGGTGAGGATGAAACTGACGGCATGGGTTTCGGGACTTTCGCGCAAGATGCCGGTGGCCAGCGTCGCGGTCATGTAGATCGCGCCGTTTTCCTCGTAGAGCCGGCTCGAGGTTTCGATCTCGTCCATCTCCTCCTCGGTCGGCACGCCGATGCCGGTGGCGGCTTCGATGAAGACTTCTTCCTTGCGGGTCGGGTTGCACAGGTCGATCCAGATCGCGCCGGCCGGCAACACACCGGCAGCGGCATCGACGGTGATGACATTCATGTCACCGGCAGGGGTGATGGCGCGCAGCATTATCGGTTTCGCCTCCAGCGTGTCGGCGCAGACTTACCGGCAAATGCCGGCATGGCAACCGGTCGCCCCGCCGCCGTGCCGGGGATTGCGACAAAGTTTGCCGCCTTGCCGGCGAAAATCGCGAAGCGCTTGTAACCGCAGCGCCACTGGTGGCGTATATGCTGGCACCGACAGGGGAGCAGCAACGGCATGGCGACAAGCGAAATCACAGGCGAGGCCGCAATTGCCCCCGCAGCGCCCTATCTGTTCCATCGCCATGCGCTGGCGGTGCGGGTGACGCACTGGATCAACGCCATCGCCATCGCCTTTCTGCTCGGCACCGGCTTCAACATCTTCAACGCCCATCCCGGGCTGTATTGGGGCGAATTTGGCGCCGAAGATGACGATTCGAAGCGCTGGCTCGAAATCGGTTCGGCCGACACGCCGGCCGGCGTTGCCTATGGTTTCATTCGCATCGGCAGCCTGACGGTGCGGACCACCGGCGTGCTCGGCATCTCGACCGGCAGCAACGGCCGCTTGCAGGCGATCGCCTATCCCGGCTGGGCGACGATCCCCGCCACCCGCGACCTGGCGACGGCGCGCAATTTCCACTTCTTCTTCGCCTGGGTGCTGATCCTCAACGGGTTGCTTTATCTCGGCTACAGCCTCGCCACCGGGCATTTGCGCAAGGACCTGCTGCCGCGGCTGAAGGAACTCGGCCCCGCCAACATCGTTCATGACATCGTCCAGCACGCGAAACTGAAATTCCCCAAGGGCGAGGATTCCAAGCGCTATCACATCCTGCAAAAGCTGGCCTATGGCGGTGTCGTGCTGGTCGTCATCCCGTTGGTCATCCTGACCGGGCTGGGCATGTCACCGGGCACCAATGCCGCCTGGCCATGGCTGCTCGATGTGTTCGGCGGACGGGCGACGTCGCGCTCGCTGCACTGGATCGCGGCCAATCTCATCCTGGTCTTCATCGCCGTCCATCTGGCGATGGTGGTGCTGGCCGGGCCGTTCAATGAAATCCGCTCGATGATCACCGGCAAGTTCCGTGTCGATCCGGAGGTGTCGAAATGAGCATCATCACACGACGGAGCCTGATCGGTTTTGGCGCCACCGCCGGCGGGCTGCTGCTGTCGGGCTGCGACGCCGTTGTCGGCAACGACAAATTGAAAGCCATCGTGCAATCGGCCGAAGGCGCCACGCTGCGCTGGCAGCGGCTGATCGGCCGCAATGGCCTGGCGCAGGAATTCAGCGCCGCCGACCTGTCGCCCAATTTCAAGGTCAACGGCACCCAGGAACCGATGGAGGCCGACTATCAGGCGATGAAGGCGGAAAATTTCGCCAACTGGAAGCTGGCGATCACCGGCCTCGTCAACAAGCCGATGAAGCTCAGCCTGGCGCAATTGCGCAGCATGCCGGCGCGCACCCAGATCACCCGCCACGACTGTGTGGAGGGCTGGAGCGCCATCGGCCAATGGACCGGGCCGCTGCTCGGCAGCCTGCTCAAGGCCGCCGACATGAAGACCAACGCGCGCTATGTCGTCTTTCGCTGCGCCGACAATTACGGCGGCGAACTGTCGAAGGGCGGCGCGCAATCGACCTCGCTCTATTATGAAAGCATCGATCTCATCGACGCCTTCCACCCTCAGACGATCCTCGCCCACAGCATGAACGGCGGGCCCTTGTCGGTCGGCCACGGCGCGCCCGTTCGCCTGCGCGTCGAGCGGCAGCTTGGCTATAAACAGGCCAAATACATCATGCAGATCGACGTGGTCAGCAGCCTTGCGGGCTATGGCAGCGGCCATGGCGGCTATTGGGAAGACCGCGGCTATGAATGGTATGCGGGGATTTAGGGGAACAAGCGCCCAGCATCCCGACTGTCATGCCAGCAAAGGCTGGCATCCAGAAGCGCTACAAGAGCCGCCCGCCGGTTCTCGTGACCACGACCGGATGCCAGCCTTCGCTGGCATGACACGATAACCGATATGCGCCGTTTGCCGATTCGGATGTGCAGGCGCCGCACGGCCCGCGACCCATGATCGGCCTGCATTGCATCGGTCGGCAGTGCGGCTATTCTCATCATGGCCTTCGAGGACAGTCCCTGTGCGCTCTATCATCCTGCCAGCGCTGGGAGCCACGACCGTGGCGGCCATGTTCCTTGTCCTGGGAACGCAGCCGATGGGTATCACTGGCTTTTATCGCGAAAACCTCGCCCCGGCGATGTTCGCGCTCTGGCTCGCCGGCCTGGTGGTCGCCACGCTCGCGCCGCCCGCCATCGCGATCAGCTTTTGGTGGGCGGCCCGGCGCGTTCGCCACGCCTGGGTTCTGCATATCCTGCTACTGCCGGTGATCTATGTCACCGTGAACGGAATGATCGCGGTCATGCTTCACGCCGCTGGCGAACCCGATTCAGACGGTCCGACCGGCTGGGCGACCGTCCCGGCGGTGCTGCTGATGCTGGTCTGCTCGATAGCCTATTTTCTGGCACTGGGCGTGCGGCACGCGGGCCGGCGGCGTCGCAAATCGACAGGGTATTGACCGTGCAAAGCAAGCCATCCGAGCCTACCCCGCCCAGCGCAGCCCCAGCCACAGGGTCCGCGGCTGGGCGCGGTCGATCAGGCCGTCGGCGCTGACGCCCGAGACGACCTGCGTGTCGGTCAGATTCTCCGCCCGCACTTCCACCGACAGCCCGCGCCACAGCGCCAGCCGGGCGCTGGCGTCGAGGGTGGTGGCGGCAGCGATGCGGCGCAAATTCTGGTCATCATCGAACTGCGCGCCGAAATGGCGGACCGTCACCGATCCGCCGAGGCGAGCCCCCGTCCAGCCGAGCGTTGCCGAGGCGCTGATCTGCGGCGACGCCGCCGGGCGCAGGCCATCAAGGCCCGCCGCCAGCCCGCTCGCCTTGACGCGCGGGTCGGCCCAGGCGAGCGACGCCGAGGCCTGGAAGGCGCCGAGTTGCAGGCTGGCATCGGCCTCGATGCCCTTCACGCTCACCGCATCGAGGTTCAGCCGCTGCCGGAAGGCACCACCGGCGGCGACGAAGCCGACCTGGGGGAACACCCCCGGCCCGCGCCCCAGCGTCACATTGGCGATGGCGCCCTGCAATTCATTGGCATAGCCCGTCACGGACAGCCGCGCGGTCTGGATCGGCCGCCAGTCGAAGCCCGCTTCCACGCCACGGGCGCGTTCGAGATCGAGCGCCGGGTTGGCGGCGGTCGCATCGGCACCGACGCGGAAGGGCCGGTAGAGCTCGTTCGGGGTCGGCAGGCGGAAACCCGAATAGGCCGCGGCGCGAAGCCCGAGCGCCGGCAACGGCCGCCACAAGGCCCCGCCGCGCGCCGTGCCGCGCCAGCCGTCACGCGCCGCCGTGCGGATATCGAGCGTGCCCGCCCCGGTATCGCTGTCGAATTCGAACAAGCGGCCTTCGCTGATCCGCCAATGATCGACGCGGGCGCCGGCGGTCAGGGTGAAGCTGTCGCCGATCTTCCAGCTGTCCTCGACATAGGCGCCGAAGGTTGCCGTCGCGCCGCCGGCTTCGCGCAGGCGGGTGTATCGGTTGACCTGGTAGCGGAAGCGTTCGCGGCTGGTGCCGGTGCCGTGGCGGGCATCGATGCCGATCTCGAGATCATGCGCGCTGCCGATGGGCGGGCGCACCGCCAGCTTGCCGCCCAGCCCGGTGGCGGGCGTGCTGTACTGGTCGAGCGAGGGCGTTGCGGTGGCGCGGCCCGCCGCAACAGCGGCGAATTGCGCGCCGAATTCGCGGGTCTGGGCATAGGCGAGGGCTTCCACCCCCCACTCGCCGCGGTGGATGAGCCGCACGCTGGCATCGGCGCCCCGGCTTTGCGAGCCGACAAGTTCGAGCCCGCGCACCCGGTCGTCATCGAAGGCCCGACCGGCGACCTGCAATTCGGTCACCTCCCCCACCGGCAGCACCGCCCGGATGCTGGCGCCCCAGCTGCGATAGCGCGCCGGGATATCGACTGCGCCGCGCTGGTTTTCGGGCACCAGCACATAGCCGTCGCCGCGATCATAACGCCCGCTGACCGTGACGAAGCCGCCGCCCAATTGCGCCGCGAGCCCGCCCGAAGCCTCCCACGAATCGCGCGAGCCGCCAGCGAGCGCCAGGCTGACCCCCGGCAAAACGTCCGGCCCGGCGCTGCTCAACTCCAGCGTCCCCGCCACCGCGCCGGCGCCGAACGCCCCGGCACCGCCGCCGCGCGTCACCCGCACACCCGCCAGCCGCGCCGGATCGATCGCGCTCCACGGGATATAGCCGGCGAACGGATCGGCGACCGGCACGCCATCCAACAGCACCAGTGCCCGCGACGCGGCATTGCCGCCGAGCGCGCGCAGCGTCACACCCTGCGAGGTCGGGTTGGCGCTGCGGCTGTCGGTGCGGCGAAACGCCACCAGCCCGGCGACGTCCTTGAGCGCATCCTCGATACGGCCGCTGGCGGTGCTCGCCAGCCGGTCGCGGGTGATGCTGACCTGCGAATAGGCGGCGGCGCCGACGGCGGTGGGCAGCGCAGTACCGGTGACGACAATTTCGGCGGCGGGAACGGGGGTGGGAACGGGGGGCATGTCCATGGCTTCATTGGACAGGCCGGGGCGGTGCTGGCAAGGGGACAATGTTCAAGCAAGGAATTGCAGACACATGACCGGCTGGGCTTATCTCGGCATCGCCATCGTCCTCGAAGTCATCGCCACGACGATGCTCAAGCTGTCGGACGGGCTGGTGCGCTGGCAATGGGCGGCAGCGTCGATTCTGTTTTACGCCATCTGCTTCCTGGCGCTGGCCCCGGCCTTGAAGACCATCCCTGTCGGCATCGCCTATGCGATCTGGTCGGGGGTCGGCATCATCGCCATCTCGGTGCTCGGGGTCTGGCTGTTCGGGCAAAAGCTTTCGGCCGTACAGGTGGCGTTCATGGGCATGATCATCATCGGTGCCATCGGGCTGCGCGCCACCTCGACATGAAAAAGGGGCCGCGCGCTGGCGCGCGCAGCCCCCAGGTTCGCAAGTGAAGGCTCAGGCCGACAGCAGCGCCGTGCTGCGGCGACTTAGGCCGACCGAAGCGCCGTCTTGCGACGGCGCATGGCGAAGCCGATCATGCCGAAGCCCGAAAGCAGCATCGCCCAGGTCGCGGGCTCGGGCACGTTGGCAGCGGCAAAAGTGCCGGCGCCATAACGCGTCAGGCCGACATCGGGGATAGTCGCGAGGCTGCCGGCGCCGTTGGCGTAGCGGGTGCCGAGCGCGGTCAGCTTGCCACCGAAGCTGTTGAAGGTGATCGGACCGCCGGGGCCGGAATTGTTGTAGTTCTGATCGGCGTTGTTATAGCCCCACGAACCGACCTGGTAGGTGCCGGCGGCGAGGATGAACGGCGTGACGGCCAGGCTGGCATAGCTGCTGCCCGGTGCGGCGGTGGTGCCGTTGAAGTTGAGAACCGGCGAAACGATCGTGCCGGTTGCGTCGAAGATCGCCACGAAGATGTTCGACGAGATACCGTTCGAGGCACTGTCGAAAGCACCGAGTGCGGTGACCTTGATGGCGGTGTTGACCCGGAAGTCCATGCCGAGCGTGCCCGCCCAGCTTTGATTTCCGCCGAGGCCGGCGGCGGTATCGTACACGGTGACGGCACTTACCGGTGCGGCAATGATGGCAGCAAGAGACGCAGCAACAAGAAACTTACGCATAAGACACCTACTCGCAAAACCGTCCGGAACAAGCGGACGTTAAGTGCCATGCAACAATCATGCCATAAAATTAACCATTGCAAAGCAACGTTTTAGATTTCGCCATCTTGCGAATATGTAAAGAATTCCGACAGTTACGCGCGATATTCTGGCATTAGACGTGCGCTTAGATTTCGACCTGGCTGCCCAGCTCCACCACCCGGTTGGTCGGCAGTTTGAAGAAATCCATCGCGCTTTCGGCGTTGCGCATCATCCAGCTGAACAGATGCTCGCGCCACAGCGCCATCCCCGGCCGGTCGCTGGCGAGCAGCGTCTGGCGCGACAGGAAGAAGCTGGTTTCCATCATCTTGAGCTTGGGGCCGCAGTTTTCGACCTTCTTCAGGATCGCCGGAATGTCGATCTGCTGCATGAAGCCGTAGCGGATGACGATGCGGTAGAAGTTCGACCCCAGGTCCATCACCCCGATGCGATCTTCATCCGAGACATAGGGGATCTCGTCGATCACCACGGTCAGGATCATGATGCGTTCGTGGAGCACCTTGTTGTGCTTGAGATTGTGCAGCAGCGCGTGCGGCACCCCGGTCATCGACGTGCTCATGAACACTGCCGTGCCGGCGACGCGGGTCGCCGCGGTGGCGGCCGATTTGATGAACACGTCCATCGGCATGGCGCTTTCGCGCAGCCGTTCCAGCATCAGGCCGCGGCCGCGCGCCCAGGTCGTCAGGAAGGTGAAGGCGATCGCGCCGACGAGCAGCGGGAACCAGCCGCCATCGGGAATCTTGGTCAGGTTCGAGGCGAAATAGGCGGTATCGATGATCAGGAAGGTGCCGACAAAGCCATAGGCCAGCCAGCGATTCCATTTCCACACCGTCAGCACCAGCACCGCCATCATCAACGTCGTGATGAACATGTTGCCGGTCACGGCGATGCCATAGGCCGAAGCGAGATTGGACGAGGTACGGAAGCTGAGCACCAGCAGGCAGACAGCGAACAACATCGCCCAATTGACCAGCGGGAGGTAGATCTGCCCCGCCGCCGACGCCGACGTGTGATTGATCTTGATGCGCGGCAGGAAACCCAGCTGCACCGCCTGCTGCACCACCGAGAACGCCCCCGAAATCACCGCCTGGCTGGCGATGACGGTGGCGAGCGTCGCCAGCGCGACGAGCGGCAGCAGCGCCCAGTCGGGCGCCATCAGGTAGAAGGGATTCGCGACCTTTTCCGGCGCACCGAGGATGAGCGCCGACTGGCCGAAATAATTGAGCAGCAGCGCCGGCATGACGAACCACAGCCAGGACAGCTGGATCGGCTTGCGGCCGAAATGCCCCATGTCGGCATACAGCGCTTCGGCGCCGGTCACCGACAACACCACCGAGCCGAGCGCGAAGAAACCGAGCAGCGGATTGTCGGCAAAGAAACGGAACGCCCAGATCGGGTTGACCGCCTGCAGGATGGTCGGATCGCGGATGATTTGCGACAGCCCCATCACCGCAATGACGACGAAATAAAGCAGCATGATCGGCGCGAACAACGCCCCGACCTTGGCCGACCCGCGCGATTGCAGCAGGAACAGCCCGATCAGGATGGCAATCGCCACCGGCACGACCATCTGTTGCAGCCCCGGGTTGACGACGCTGAGCCCTTCCACCGCCGACAGCACCGAAATCGCCGGGGTGATCAGGCAATCGCCGATAAACAGCGCCGTCGCCAGCACGCCGAGCATGCCGAGCCAGCGCGTGCGCTGGGCACTGTGCACCGACAGGCGCGAGATCATCGCCAGCAGCGACAGGCTGCCGCCTTCGCCGCGGTTGTCGGCGCGCAGGATGACGATGATGTACTTGACGGTGACGATCAACGTCATCGTCCAGAACACCAGGCTCATGATGCCGAAAACGTGCAACTGGTCGACCAGCAGCTTGTGATGGCCGGTAAAGGTTTCCTTGAGCGCGTAGAGCGGGCTGGTACCGATATCGCCGAACACCACGCCGATGGCCCCGACCGCCAGCTTCGCCGTGCCCTGCGGGGCGTGGCTTTCATGGGCAGCGGAAGCGGTCGTCGTCGTCGCAGAATCGCTCGACATGATTATCCTGATCCCCGAGGGAAGCGGCGGGCGCGGTAGCACAGCCCTGACAACGCCGCAATGCAGCATCGGTGCCCGGTGCCTTGGTGCTGTCAACGCCGCACGGTTGCGCCTATGCTCGTCGCCATCGGCAACCGCGGAGTTTTGCGATGCACATCGGTGTTCCCAGGGAAATCAAGATCCACGAATATCGGGTGGGGTTGACCCCGCCTTCCGTCGCCGAACTGGTGGCGCGCGGCCACAAGGTGACGGTGGAAACCGGCGCCGGCGCCGGTATCGATTTTACCGATGAAGACTATGTCTCGGTCGGGGCCGGCATCGCGCCGGGGCCGGAAGCGGTGTTCGCCGCCGCCGACATGATCGTCAAGGTCAAGGAACCCCAGCTCCACGAATGCGCCTGGCTGCGCCCGGGGCAGACTTTGTTCACCTATCTCCACCTTGCCGCCGACAAGCCGCAGGCCGACGCATTGATGGCATCGGGCGCCACCTGCATCGCCTATGAAACCGTCACCGATCGCGCCGGCGGCCTGCCGCTGCTCCGCCCGATGTCGGAAGTCGCCGGGCGCATGGCGGCACAGGTCGGCGCGCATTATCTCGAAAAGGAACAGGGTGGCCGCGGTATCCTGCTCGGCGGCGTGCCGGGCGTGGCGCCGGGGCGCGTCGCGATCCTGGGCGGCGGTGTGGCAGGGGTCAACGCCGCGCAGATTGCCGTCGGCATGCGCGCCGATGTGACGATCTACGACATCTCGACGGCGCGGCTCGCCGAAATCGACGCGCTGTTCGAAGGCCGGGTGAAGACCGCCTTTTCGTCGGGCGCCGCCATCGCCGCGGCGATCGCGCGGGCGCATGTCGTCATCGGCGCGGTGCTGATTCCCGGCGCCGCCGCCCCCAAGCTCGTCACCCGCGAGATGCTCAAGCTGATGAAGCGCGGCTCGGTGCTTGTCGATATTGCCATCGACCAGGGCGGCTGTTTCGAAACCAGCCACGCCACGACCCATGCCGATCCCGTCTATGTCGTCGACGGCATCATCCATTATTGCGTTGCCAACATGCCCGGCGCCGTGGCGCGCACCTCGACGTTTGCGCTCAACAACGCGACGCTGCCGTTCGTGCTGCGCCTCGCCGACAAGGGCGCCGATGCCGCCATGGCGGCGGATGCGCACCTTGCCGCAGGGTTGAACGTGGCGAACGGCCAGATCCGCCACAAGGCCGTGGCAGAGGCGCTGCGGCTGCCCTACGTGGCCTGAACCTCGCTCTCCTTCTCCCCTCCCGTGCACGGGAGGGGTCGGGGCCGGGTCTTGCCGCCAGGACCCGGCCCAGCCTCACAGAAAGAACCCACCCCCGCCCCCTTGCAGGGAGGGGAGAAGAAAGAGGAGCAAGCCCAATGACCGCCCCCTACCGCATCGGCTTCCTGCTCTGGGATGGCCTCACCCAGCTTGACATGACCGGCCCGGCGCAGGTGCTCAGCCGCATGCCGGGGGCGGAACTCCATTATGTCTGGCACAGCAACGCCCCGGTGATGAGCGATTGCGCGCTGGCGCTGGTGCCGACCGTCAGCTTCGCCGATTGCCCGCCGCTCGACATGATCTGCGTGCCCGGGGGCGTGGGCTTCGTGCCGGTGATGCGCGATCCGGTGGTCGTCGATTGGCTGCAGAAGCAGGCGGCGGGCGCAAAACTCGTCACCAGCGTCTGCACCGGCTCGCTGATCCTCGCCGCCGCCGGGCTGCTCAAGGGCTATCGCGCCGGCTGCCATTGGGCGGCGGGCGAACAGCTTGCGCTGTTCGGCGCCGAATTCGTCAAGGAACGCGTCGTCATCGATCGCAACCGCATCACCGCCGGCGGCGTCACCTCGGGGATCGATTTCGCCTTTCGCGTCATCGAGCAATTGCATGGCCGCGACATGGCCGAAGCGGTGCAGCTGGCGCTGGAATATGATCCGGCCCCGATCGGCGGCGGCACCCCGGCAACGGCGCGGCCGGAAATCCTGGCCATGGTGCAGGCCCAGATGGGGCCACGGCTGGCGACGCGCGAAGCCGATGTAGCGGCGTTCGCTGCCGGCTGACTCCCTCAAGCCAGGCCAGCAAACCCCCGCAACCGCGCCAGCGCCTCGGCGCGCGCCACCCCCAGCCGCTGGTCGCGCAACGCCGCCAGCGCCGCCATCAGCACCGGCAGCGGCGGTCCGCTGGCGGTGACCTGTGCGAGGTGCGGCGCCGCCAGCCCCGCCGACGGCCCGGCGATGAAGCGCTCGACGAGCTGGTCGTGATGCTGGGTCGCCGTCGCCCCGAACCTGTCGATAACGGCAAGGAAGGCGCGGGCATTGTCGACCAGCACCGGGGTCGCGCCATGCGTGTCGAACTCGACCAGGAAACTGTCGAGCAGGCTGCGGTGCCGCATCGCCTCGCGCAGCCGCGCCTGGTCGCCGGGCAGCATGAACAGCATCTTGTCGACCAGCAGTTGCGCATAGGCCGGATCATTGGCGCGGCAGAGGCCGAGCAGCAGGTCGAGCTCGTTGATCCCCGAAAAATCCCCGGCATTGGCGCCGCGATATTCCTGGCGGCCGACGCGATAGGGTTTGTAATAGGGCCGCACACTGTTGAAGAAGGTCGCCGTGTCGAGCCGATCGAACAGCCGTTCGTTGCAGGCGATGACATCACCCAGCGCGGCGGCGGCCGCCCGAAACTGGCCATCGGCGACCGGATTGCCGACCCCCAATGGCAGCACCGCGACCAAGGCTTCGGCGGCGCGCTGGAAGGCCAGCATGGCGCGGGTATTCTCGTCGATGAACAGGAACTCGTCGGGCAGGCTGGTGAAGCTCTTGCGCACCCCGCCGATGGCGCGGTTGTGGGTAGCGAGATGCGCCGAGGCAAAGCGCGGCGCCATGCCGATCGATGCCCCGGCGTGCAGCGCCAGCGACGAGGCTTCGCGAAACGGCGAGCGGTCCTCGCGCGCCGGGTTGGTCAGCTCGTGGCGCCGCATCGCCCCCAGGTACAGCCCGACATTGCCGAGCACATCGAAAGCGCTTTCGAAGCCATCGCCGGTGTTGCCCTCGGCCCACAACGCCGCGACATGCGCCTGGCCTTCATCGCGCAGCGCCGCCTTGATGGCATCGCCGGTGCCGGCCACCGCCGCCGGATCGGGCAACGCGGCATAAAGGCTTTCGAGTTCGGTGTTCAATTCGACGAAGCGGCTGCGGATCCAGCCGTCGAACGCGTCGCTTGCTGCGCTCATGGAGGCTTCACCTCATAAGGTTGGACTGCACGTCAGCCCTTGCTGATCGCCGCCAGGAACGCCGCACCATAGGCTTCGAGCTTCCTTGCCCCAACCCCCGGAATTCGCCCCATCTCGGCCATCGTCGCCGGCCGGGTCGCCGCCATGGCGCGCAGGGTCGAATCGTGGAAGATGACATAGGGCGGCAGGCTCGCCGCCGCCGCCAGTTCGCGGCGCACGGCGCGCAGCGCGTCGAACAGCCCGAGATCGCCATCGGCCACCGCCGCGGTCGTCGCGGCGCTGCGGCTGCGGCTGCGGCCCCCCGGCTCGGCCTGAGCGCTCGCCGCCTTCAGGCTGACCGCGACCTCGCCCTTCAGGATTGCCCGCGCCGCCGGGCCGAGCACCAGCCCGCCATAGTCGCCATCGCGGACCAGTGCCTCGCTTGCCTCCAGTTGCCGGGCCAGCGCCTTCCAGCCCTCGCCCGAAAGCTCCTTGCCGATGCCATAGACGGTCAGCTGGTCGTGCCCGAATTTTTCGATCTTCTCACCCGATTTGCCCAGCAGCACATCGACGAGATGGCCGACCCCGAAACGCTGCCCGGTGCGATAGACCGCCGACAACAGCTTGCGGGCCGCTTCGGTCGCGTCCTGCAGCGCCGGCGGGTCGAGGCAGTTATCGCAATTGCCGCACGGCGCCGGGCGCGGCTCGCCGAAATATTCGAGCAGCGGAATGCGCCGGCAGCCGCCGGTTTCAAGGAACGCAATCAGCGCCCCCAATCGCCGCGACTCTTCCGCCTTGCGCGCTTCATTGGCATCGCTTTGCGCGATGAAGCCGCGCGCCCGGGCGATATCCTCCGCCCCCCAGAACAGCTGCGCCACCGCCGGGTCGCCATCGCGGCCGGCGCGGCCGGTTTCCTGATAATAGGCCTCGATCGATTTGGGCAGGCCGATATGGGCGACGAAGCGCACGTCGGGCTTGTCGATGCCCATGCCGAAGGCGATCGTCGCGACCATCACCATGTCTTCGCTTTTGACGAAATCGGCCTGGTTGCGCGACCGCGTCCCGGCATCGAGCCCGGCGTGATAGGCGCGCGCGTTGACGCCGTCCTTGACCAGCCAGCCCGCGACCTGGTCGGTCACGGCGCGCGTGGGGGCATAGACGATGCCCGGCCGCCCGGCCTGGGCGGCGATGAACGCGCTCAACTGGCGATGGCTGTCGTGCTTGGGCGTGACTTCATAGCGGATGTTGGGGCGATCGAAGCCGGCGACGACCATGCGATCGGGCGCGATGCCGAGCTGTTGCAGGATATCGGCGCGGGTGGTGACATCGGCGGTGGCGGTCAGCGCGACGCGCGGCACGCCGGGCAGGGCGTCGCACAGGGAACGCAACTGGCGGTATTCGGGGCGGAAATCATGCCCCCATTGGCTGACGCAATGCGCCTCGTCGATGGCGATCAGCGCGATTTCTGAACGGGCGACGAGGGCGCGAAACCCCTCCATCGCGGCGCGTTCGGGGGCGACATACAACAGGTCGAGCTCGCCATTGCGCAGCGCCTCGATCGTCGCGTCGCCATCGGTGGCCTGGCTGTTGAGCGCGCCGGCGCGCACGCCGAACGCCCGCATGGCGCGCACCTGGTCGGCCATCAGCGCGATCAGCGGCGAAATGACGATGCCGCAGCCCGGCCGCACCAGCGCCGGGATCTGGTAACACAGCGACTTGCCCGACCCTGTCGGCATGATCGCCAGCACGTCGCGCCCGGCGCAGACATCGCTGATGATCGGTTCCTGCTGCCCGCGAAAGGCGGGAAAGCCGAAAACCGATTTCAATATGGCATGGGGATTGGTGGCGGCGAGCATGGCGTTGCGCGCAGCGATAGCCCAGTGCGCGTGCCACTGCTATGCCCCGCACATGCAGATCGAACGGATATTTGCCGCCGGTATTGTCGCCGCGGCGCTCGCCACCAGCGCGCTGGCACTGCGATCGGATGCGGTGGCCTTCGATCCGGCGCTGGTGGCGCTGCCGCTGTCGGCGACGCCGTTGCCGCTCAATCGCGATGATCCGGCGGTCGATCGCGTCGGGGCGCTGCAGTTCCTGGGCGCGGTGCAGATCCGGTCGAGCGACGCGCGGTTCGGCGGCCTGTCGGGCTTGCGCGCCGGCGCCGGATCGCGGCTGCTGGCGGTCAGCGATACCGGCAACTGGGTGGCCTTCGACACGATCGAGCGTGGCGGCCGGCTTGTCGGGGTCGCCGATGGCGTGATGGCGGCGATCCGCCAGTCCGACGGGCGGCCGGCGGCGACCAAGGCGGCGGGCGATGCCGAGGCGCTGGAATGGGATGCGGCGACCGGCGAAGCGACGATCGTTTATGAACAGGAGCACCGGCTGGCGCATTTCAGCGGCATCGATGCCGACCGGCCGGCGACGTTGGCGGCGGCCCCGCAGCGCACCGAATATCTGACCGCGATGACCGGCTGGCCGCTGAACGGCGGCGGCGAGGCGATGGCGGTGTTGCCGGGTGGAGCTGGTGCGCGGATCGTGATCTCGGAACTGGCGCGGCGCCCCGATGGCTTGCATCCGGCGCTGCTGACAATCGGTGATAAAACTGTCGAGATCGGCGTGGATGGCCCCAAAGGCCATGCGCCGACCGATGCGATTGCCCTCGACGACCACCGCATTCTTGTCCTCAACCGCAGCTTCTCGCTGATGGGGCAGAGCGCAGTGCTGACGCTGGTCGACCTGGCGCCGGTGCTGGCGGGCACGGCGATGACCGTGCCGGCGCGCGAGCTGGCGCGGCTCGCGCCGCCGCTGACAGTCGACAACATGGAAGGGCTGGCGATCCGCCGCAGCGGCGGGCGGACGTTCGTCTATCTGCTGTCCGACGATAATCTCAACGCTGTCCAGCGCACGATATTGATGAAGTTCGAGCTTGGCTCAATCGTCCCATAGAGAAACGTCATCCCCGCGAAGGCGGGGATCCATCTCCAGAGCCTGCCCGCGGATGGCAATGACGGGCGATGGACCCCCGCCTTCGCGAGGGTGACGGCCATTGGTGCGGACCTACCTCTTCGACCGCCGCGCGATCACCTTGACCTCGGCGACGCCGCCATCGACGAGGAAGCGCGACACCTGGATCGCCGTCCACGCCGGATAGGGCGCCTTCACATATTTCGCCTTCACCGCGATGATTGCGGCGGCCTGGCCGGGCAGATCCTGGTGGAAGCTGTTGATCTCGATGACATCGTCCCAGCTCGATCCGGCGCGCTTCAGCGTATCGTCGATGGCGGCGAACACGCGTTCAAAGGCCGGCACCGTGTCGGTCTCGCCGGGGCGCGGGATGACGATGACACCCGACAGGACGACGGTGTCGCCGACGATCACCGCGTCCGAGAACCCATAGGCCTGTTGGGCAGCGAGCAACGTCGGATCGGTCGCCATGATGACGCGTTTTCCCGGCCCGGCACAGCCCGGTGTCGCCACGATCGCCAGCCCCAGCAGAATCGGTAACCGCATGTCATTCCCCCATTCAGCGCGGATCGCGCCACATCGTCCAGAATTTCGGGCCATCCTTGATGTCATAGGTGGCGGTGATGGCGAACCCCAGCGCCTGGTACAGCCCGACATTGGCCGGCGTGGCCGTTTCCAGCGCTGCCGGCACGCCTTCGGCATCGCACGTCGCCAACCGGGCGCGAATCGCCGCGCCGCCAAAGCCGCGGCCCTGCGCTTCGGGTACACAGCCGGTGAATTGCAGATACCAGTGAGGCGCGTGCGGGTGGTGCGCCTCCAGCCGCGACTGCATGGCGAGCGCGCGCGGCAGCGCCAGGCCGAAGGTGTGGAGCATTACCGGCAACAGTCGCAGCATCGCCGATGCCGGCGTCTGCCAGGCGCCGGGTGGCCGCCACATCGCCGCGGCGACCGGCGTGCCGCCGTCGAGCGCCAGCGTCCATAGCGGCGGATTGTCGTCGGCGCGGGTGATCAGGCCGAAAAAGCGCCGCAGCCGCTCCGGGCGGCCGGCGGCATTGCGAAACAGAAAGGCCATCGCCGGATCGTCGATGAAGGCGCGTGCCAATATGCCGGCGGTGGTGGTGCGATCGGCCGCAGCGGCGGGGCGAACGGGAATCGGCGGGCGCTGCATCGGTGCATTAGACATGAAAACGGCCCGGGGGAACCGGGCCGTTTTCATAGTCGGTTAGGATTTGTGGCGAATCAGGCCCGGAAAATCAGGCAGCGACGGGCGCGGCGGCCTCGGCGACCTTCTTCTTGATCTCGCGCTTCAGCTTGGCGGCGCGCGGGCTGAGCTTTTCGGCGTTGGTCTTCAGCAGCCAGTTGTCGAGGCCGCCGACATGTTCGACCGAGCGCAGGCCGTTCATCGACACGCGCAACTTCACCGACCGGCCGAGCGTGTCGGAAATCAGCGTGACGTTCTGCAGGTTGGGCAGAAAGGTGCGCTTGGTCTTGTTGTTGGCGTGGGAGACATTGTTCCCGACCATGCGACCCTTGGCGGTCAGTTCGCAAACGCGCGACATGTTGGTTGTCCTTGGATTCGAATCTGGAAGGCCCATGCGGACCGACGGCAAGCGCGGGCTGTTAGCCGAGACCCGCGCGGGCGTCAACCACGGCGGCGGCGGCGCGCCCGCGGGGGATCGTCGTCATGGCTGCGTATGGACGACAGGAGTGCAATGCAAGGAGGACACGAGATGATGACCAAGCCGCTGATCCTGATCGCCCTCGCGGGCATCGCCATGCAGATCCCGGCGCTCGCCGCCGCGCAGACGCCGGGGTCGCAGCGCCGCCTCGCCGCTACCGAGGCACGCGACAGCCGCCAGCAGCAACGTATCGCCACCGGCGTCGCCAACGGCCGGATCGATACGCAGGAAGCCGCGCGGCTCAACGCCCGCAGTGCCCATATCGACAATGTCCAGTCGCGGCTGGCATCCGACGGCCATTACAGTCGGCGCGACTTCGCCCGCGTCAGCTACCGCGAGAACCGCGCCAACCGGGGTATCGCGCGGGCCCGCCGGCGCTAGCCGGCAAGCCGCTGTCGCACCGGCACTAGCGCGCCAGCCAGGCCCATGCTGGCGGCAACAACAGCGCCGCCAGCGTGCCGGCCAGCGCCATCGCCAGCGCCGACAGGCCGCCGGCACGCGGATCGCGGCGCGTCAGCCAGTCGGTGCCGACGATATGCGCGGCGGTGCCCAGCCCCAACGCCCGCGCGGCGACGCCGGTGATGCGCAAGGCGTCGAACATCGGCGGCACCAGCAGCGCGCCGATGACGCCGGTCAGCACCGCGATCGCCGCCGCCAGCGCCACCGGGCCACCGGTCGCGGTCATGATCGCCACGGCAAAGGGTGTCGACAGCGTCTTGACCGCCACCGCATCGCGCAGTTGCCCATCGAGCCCGAGCAGCCGAGCGAGGCCGATGGCGCTGCCGACGCCGACCATCATGCCGCCGCCGACCGCCACCAGCACGGGCAGCGCCTGGGCACGCAGCGCCGCGCGATTGGCATCGATGACCAGCGCCAGCGCCACCAGCGCCGGCCCCAGCAGCCAGCGCAGCGGCAGCGCGGCGGCGCTGTAGCGCGCGATCGGCACCCCCGCCAGCGCCAGCCCGCCGGCGACCAGCAGCGCCGCGATCAGTACCGGGCTGGCCCAGGGCGGGTTGCCGGCGCGCGCCGACAAGGCCCGCGCCAGCGCAAAGGCGGCCAGCGTGGCGGCGCAGGCGATCGCGGATTCGATCATCCGCGCCCGCCCGCAAGGCGATAGAGCAGCGCCGTCGCCAGCGCCGTCAGCAAGGTCGTGACCACCAGCAGCATCGCCAGCGGCAGGGCGCCGTGCGCCAGCACCGCTGCATAGGCCTGCAGGCCAACCAGCGCCGGCACGATCATCGCACCGATCCAGCGGATCAGCAGTCCGGCGCCGCGCCGGCTCCAGCCGATGCCGCGGCCCAAGGTCAGCCACAAAAGATAGGCGACAAGGCCGAGGATGGCGCCCGGCACCGGCAGCCGCACCCAGGCCGCCAGCGCATCGCCGGCCAGCGCCAACGCGACGCACAGCCCCACGCCCGGCGCCATTTCAACGAGTCCGCGCATGCCCCTTTTCCCCGCCCGGTTCAGTCGCTAGACCATGGCAGTCCCAGCACAGGTCCGCGATGCCCTATTTTGCCATCCATTGCATCGACAAGCCCGATTCGGCGGACCTGCGCGCCGCCAATCGCCCAGCGCACCTCGCCCATGTCACGGCATTGGGCGATTCGGTACTCGTCGCCGGGCCGCTGCTGCGCCCCGATGGCCGGCCGATGGGATCGCTGCTGATCATCGATTTCGACGACCGCGAGGCGGCGGTCGCCTTTGCGACGGCGGATCCCTACCATCAGGCGGGGTTGTTCGAGAGCCGGTCGGTGACGAACTGGCACAGGGTTTTGCCGGCCTGACTGTCATCCCGGCGAGCCGAAGGCGACCGTAGGTCAACGCCGGGACCCATAAACCACAAATTCGGACGCCAGTGCGCTCGCTAGCTGCTTGGGGAGGCCGCGCCCGGCTTCGATACTTGTGGTTTATGGGTCCCGGCCTACGCCGGGATGACAGGGGGTGCTAACCCAGCTCCACCCCCTGCGCCTTCGCTGCCGCCAGCAGTTCCGCGCGCACATCCACTCCCGGTGAGTCGAGCCACACCGCCATTGCGTCCGACAGCGGCTGCAGCTGCGCCGATCGCACCATCGCCTTGATCGGCCCGACGCCGGCCGGGGTAATCGACAATGTTTCGACACCCAGCGCCATCAGCGCCAGCGCCTCCAGCGGCCGCCCGCCCATTTCGCCGCAGATCGTCGCCGGCACGTTTGCCGCCTTGGCGGCGCGCACGATGCGGCGCAGCACGCGCAGGATGGCGGGCGACAGCCAGTCATAGCGATCCGCGAGCCGTGGGTTGGCGCGATCGGCGGCGAACAGGAACTGCGTCAGGTCGTTGGTGCCGACCGAGACGAAATCGGTCATCGGCAGCAGCGTATCGAGCGTTTCGATGAGCGCCGGCACCTCGATCATCGCGCCATAGCGCACCGCCGCCGGCAGCGCATGGCCCTGCCGCGCCAGCAGCGTCCGCTGCGATTCGACCAGCGCCTTGGCCTCGGCAAATTCCCAGGGTTCGCTGACCATCGGGAACATGACGTTCAATGTGCGCCCGGCGGCGGCCTCGAGCAGCGCCCGCGCCTGCACCTTCATCAAGGTCGGCCGGCCCAGCGCCAGCCGCAGCGCGCGCCAGCCCATCGCCGGATTCTCATCCTCCTCCCCGCCATCGAGCAGATAGGGCACCGCCTTGTCGCCGCCGATGTCGACGGTGCGGAACACTACCGGGCGAGCGTCGGCGGCGGCGAGAACGCTGCGGTACAGCGCCTGCTGGCGCTCGCGGCGCGGCAGCGTGGCGGACACGAGGAACTGGAATTCGGTGCGGAACAGCCCGATGCCGTCGGCGCCGGTCATGTCGAGCGCCTCGGCATCATCGGCCAGGCCGGCATTCATCATGATCGCGACGCGGCGGCCGTCCTTGCTGATCGCCGGCAGATCCTTGACCGCGGCGAATTTCTCGGCTTGGCGGGCCTTCAGCACGCTCATCGCCTGATAGGATTTGATCATCGCCGCCTGCGGCCGCACCAGCAGCGCGCCGTTGCCGGCATCGACGATCAGTTCGTCGCCGTCGCTGACATCGGCGAACAGCCCGCGCACCCGGCCCAGCACCGGCACGCCCATGGCACGCGCGACGATGATGACATGCGCGGTCAGGCTGCCTTCCTCGAGCACGACGCCCTTCAGATAGCGCTTGTCGTACTCGAGCAGTTCGGCGGGGCCGAGGTTGCGGGCAATCAGGATGGTATCGTCGCGCAGCCCAAGCTCGGCGGCGGTGCCCAATTGCCCCGAAACGATGCGCAGCAGCCGGTTCGACAGATCATCGAGATCGGTCAGCCGCTCGCGCAGATAGGGATCATCGATCGACCGCATCCGCGCCCGGGTGCGCGCCTGGACGCGCTCGATCGCGGCTTCGGCGGTCAGCCCGGTGTCGATCGCTTCGTTGATGCGTCGCGACCAGCCTTCGTCATAGGCAAAC
>JANPKK010000047.1:0-20203 GCA_031426015.1 Alphaproteobacteria bacterium | reverse complement strand
TGCTGCTGCTGTTCTTTGCGGCGCTGTGGTCGGCGCTGAACAGCCGGTCGACGCTCAACGTGCCCGATGGCGGCGCGCTTGTTCTTCATCTCGATGGCGGCATCGTCGATCAGGGCGCCGACCAGAGCCCGTTCGAACTCGCCAGCGGCCGCGAAATCAGTGGCCAGGTCCAGGCGCGCGACATCATTCGCGCCATCGACAGCGCCGCTGCCGACAGCCGCATCAAGACCGTCGTGCTCGATCTCGATACCTTTGTCGGTGGCGGCCAGGCCAATCTGCAAACCATCGGCCAGGCGCTGCAACGCTTTCGCAAGGCCGGCAAGACCGTCAACGCCTATGCCACCGCCTATACCGATGATGGCTATTACCTCGCAGCCCAGGCCAATCGCATCTGGCTCAACCCGCTCGGCGGCGTACTGCTCACCGGCCCGGGCGGCAGCAACCTGTATTTCAAGAACGCGCTCGACAAGCTCAACATCGATATCAACGTCTTCAAGGTCGGCACCTACAAGGCCGCGGTCGAGCCGTTCACCCTCACCCGTTCGTCACCCGAGGCCCGCGCCGCCAACCAGACGCTCGTCGACAGCCTTTGGGGCAGCTTCCAGGCCGATGTGAAGGCTGCGCGACCGGCCGCCGACATCGCCACCTTCATCGCGCAACTGCCGCAACGCCTCGGCGCGGCGGGGGGTGACCAGGCCAAGGCGGCGCTTGATGCCAAACTGGTCGATGCGGTCGGCACGCGCAGCGATTTCGATGCCGCCATCGTCAAGCTGGTCGGCGAAGGCGAACAGCGCAGCTTCGGCACCTACAAGGGCATCACCCTGGCCTCCTATCTCGCGGCGATCGATCCCGTGGTGCCGCAAACCGGCCCGGCGGTCGGTGTGGTGTATGTAACGGGCGATATCGTCGATGGCGAAGCGCCGCGCGGCACCGCGGGCGGCACGACCATCGCCCGCGCCATCGCCAATGCCGTTGCCGACAATGACGATCTGAAAGCGCTGGTCGTGCGGGTCGATTCGGGCGGCGGATCGGTGCTTGCCTCCGAAGAAATTCGCCAGGCGCTGATCGATGCCAAGAAGCAGGGCCTGCCGGTGGTCGCGTCGTTCGGGCCCGTCGCCGCCTCGGGCGGTTACTGGGTGGCGACGGCGGCCGATGAAATCTATGCGATGCCCGCGACCATCACCGGCTCGATCGGAGTGTTCGCCATCATCCCCAGCTTCAATCGCAGCCTCGCCGAGCTCGGCATCGGCGTCGATGGCGTGAAATCCACACCCTATTCGGGTGAGCCCGATGTGCTTGCCGGCCTGTCGCCCGAAACCCGGGTGATCCTGCAAAGCTCGGTCGAGGATATCTATCGCCGCTTTACCGGGCTGGTGGCGACGGCGCGCAAGCTGCCGGTGGCCGAAGTCGATCGTATCGGCCAGGGCCGCGTCTGGGCCGGCAGCACGGCGCTGCAGTTGAAGCTGGTCGACAAGATGGGCGGGCTCGATGCCGCCGTGGCCGCAGCGGCGGCGCGCGCCGGCATCAAGGGCAAGGTGCGCACCGTCGACATCGAACGTCCGGAATCGCCCTTGGTCGCGTTCTTCCGCGGTGTGATGGGGCCGGGCGAGGAACAGGAACAAGTCGCGCGCGATCCGTTCGCCAAGTTGGCGGCGGCGTCGCGCCTGCGCCTGCTGGCGGCTGTCGGCGACATGCGCGCCATTGCCCAGGGGCCGACGATGCAGGCCGCCTGCACCGAATGTGGCGGGATGGGCAGCCCGCGCGTCGCCACGGCACAGGCCGGTGAAAGCTGGCTGGCCAGGCTGGCGCTGGCGGCGAAATAACGCGCGGCGCCTATTTCACCACGGCGCCGCCCTTCATCACCATCGTCACCCGACGCAAGGCCGCGAGGTCGAGCGTCGGGTCACCCGCTACGGCCACCAGATCCGCCAGCAAGCCGGGCGCCACCCGGCCACGGTCGGCCAGCGCGAAGCTTTCGGCATTGCCCGCCGTTGCCGCGCTCAGTACCGCGATGCGCGGCATGCCGGCCGCGACCATCAGGTCGATCTCGCGGACATTGTCGCCATGGGCGAACACCCCGACATCGCTGCCAACGCAGATTTTCACCCCGGCCGCGCGCGCGAGGGCGAATGCCTGGCGGTCCTCGATCACCGCTGCCGGCGCCGGCTCGGCACCGTTCCAGCCACGATAGCGCGCAATCGCATCGCCGGCTGCCAGGGTCGGGCACAGCGTCACGCCGTGCGCCGCCATCAGCATGAACACCTCCGCCGTTCCCTCGCTGCCATGTTCGATGGCATCGACCCCGGCAAGGATGGCACGGCGCATGCCCTCCGGCGTGCTGGCATGGGCGGTCACCTGCCGGCCGGCACTATGCGCTGCTTCGACCGCCGCTGTCATTTCGGCTTGGGTAAAGGTCGGGCGACTTGGCTCACCGGCGCCCCAACGGTAATCGGCGTAAAGCTTCACCACATCGGCGCCATTGCCGATCTGCCGGCGCACCGCCGTCACCAGCGCCGGGCCATCGACGGCTTCGGCGCCCAGTGGCACCTCCACCCCCGGTTCGAAACCGCGCGGTCCATAGGCGCCGGTCGCTACCAGCGCGCGTGTCGCCACGATCATGCGCGGCCCGGGCACGATACCCTGCGCAATCGCGCGCTTCAGCCCGACATCGGCATAGCCGGCGCCTTCGGTGCCCAGGTCGCGCACCGTGGTGAACCCGGCCATCAGTGTTGCCCGCGCCGCCACGGTCGCCCGCACCGTGCGCAGCGCCAGCGGCTCGTGCAGCACCTGGTCGTCCCACGGTGTCTCGTTATAGGGATGCAGGAAGAGGTGGCTGTGGCCTTCGATCATCCCCGGCATCAGCGTTGTGCCCGCCAGGTCGAGAGTCGTGGCGCCGGCCGGAACGGCCAGCGCCGGCCCCGCCGCGACGATCTTCCCGCCATCGACAAGCACCTGCCAACCCGGGTGCATCGCCGCACCATCGAAGACCTGCGCCGGCTTGATCAGCACGGGCTCGGCCAGCGCCGGCGTGGCAACGCAGAGCAGCAAGGCCAACAGGATACGCATCGATTTCCCCTTCAAAGCGCGATCATGCCGTCAGTTGTTCAGCCGCCGCAACCCCCGCAACCGCCACCGCCGCAACCACTGTCACTGCTGCTGGCATCGATGCTGCCGCCGTCGCCGCCACTGCGCAGGCGGTACAGCGGATCGAGGGCCGATCCGGCGAGGACGACCGTGCCGAACATCGCCACTGCCAGCGGCATTTCGGGCTGGGTCGGCGCGAGGCGCAGCCGGCGGGCATTGCGGCGTGCCAACCTGACGGCCGCGATGCCGGCCTGGGTGCGCCGGTCGACGACCAGTCGCGCGAGGCCGATGACCAGCGTGATCGCCAGCAGGCTGCCCAGATAGCCGACGGGGTTGCCGAGCATCGTCCCCCGCACCAGACGCGCCGTGCCGAGCGCCAGCAGCGCTGCAAAGGGCAGGAACTGCACGAGGCGCAGCTGACGAACTGCCTCATCATCCATCAACAGGCCGCGGCTTTCGAGCGACCGGCGCAAGCGAGTGGCTTCAACGCCTGCGACACGGCGCAAATCGGCCCAGCGCGCCGGCATCGGCTGCATCGCCATGGCGCAATCGATGCTACCCGAAGGGGCAATACCAGCGGCCGCTGATCGGTCGAAGCCCGGGCCGCTCGCCGTGAACACGCCGTTCGCCAGCAACCGGGCGATCGCGGTTTCGGTCAACCGGTCGGTGTCACCAGCGAGCAGCGCCAGGCTGTCGGGGTCGTCCACCGATTGCGTCTGCCCCATCGGGCGGAGCCGGTTGGCGCCGAACCAGCTCAGCCCCAGGCTGGCGACAAGCAACAGACCGTAGAGCCACAGAAAGGCAGCCGCATCGAAGGATAACGGATTGAAATTCATGCAAATATACTCCCGAAAAGAGCAAAGCACGCAGCAAGCAACAACAACCGGATCGCCCACCACGGCACCAGCACGCCGTCGCGGGGATGAAAGCGCCGGGCACGCGGATCGTCGCGCAGGCGCTGCGCCGCCGGCGGCCACAGGTCGGCCGGCGGCGGGCCGAAAGCGGCTTCGTAGCGGCGCAGCGTTTCGGCATATTGGGCAAAGAAGCGCTGTTCCTCGGCACGCCCGCCCGCGGTCGGGCCATGGTGAAGCGGCCGGCCGAGCACCGGGCAGAAGCGGTCCCAATAGTCGCGGCTGTAGGTCAGGTGAAGGTGCCAGACCTGGTCGACGGCGTCCGACGGGGTAACCGCATGTTCGGCCGTGGCAGCAAGAAAGGCGAAGCGGCGATATTCGTCGAAGACCCGCGCGGCATGGCGGCGCGACCAGCCGTTTTCACGCGCCAGCCGCGCCTCGAAACCCGGCGCAGCATCATCGGGACCGATAGTGTAATGGCGAAGCGCCAACCAGACCGGATGGTCCGGAGCAGGAGGGACAGGGTCATCCGTCGTGCGCATCTACAATCCTACTAACTAAGTAGGATTAAGAAGTCAATCAGGCAGGTGGCGGCATCAGCCCCCAGGATTTGAGCACGAGCGCCTGCACCAGCATGACCACCAGCCAGTAGAGGCAATCGAACAGCGCCGCCGACCAGCGCTGCCGCCGCGCCCGCAACGTCACGATGCTGACCGGCACCACAAATCCGATCCAGATGACGACGGCGCTGCCCAGCGCCATGGTCCAGTCACCCGCCTTTGCCGGCGCGAGGATCAGCGCCCCGGCAAGGATGGCGGCAAACCAGGCCTGTGCGACGCAGGCGGTGACGAGCAAGCCGAGCCCCTGCACCGGCAGCTTCGCGATCCGCACATAGGCAGCGCCGACCAGCAGCCCCGCCAGGGTCGCGAGCAGGATCGGCACGAGGTTGAGGACTATGTAGATCATCGACGGCCCCTTTGCTTCGCGTTAGGTAGCGGCATCGCCGTAACGAACGAAAGCTGCCTCATGACCGCACCCACCCTGCCTCCGTTGCTGCTCGGCCGGCTCAACCATGTCGGGATCGCCTGTGTCAGCATCGATGCGACGGTTGCGATGTACGAGCGGCTGTTCGGCGCCACGGTTTCCACCCCGGCGTTCGACCTGCCGGCGCAGGGTGTGCGCGTGGCCTTCATCGATGTCGCCAACAGCCAGCTCGAACTGATCGAGCCGCTGGGCGCTGATTCGCCGATCCACGGCTTTCTGAAGAAGAACCCGAGCGGCGGCCAGCATCACGTCTGCTTTGAAGTCGAAGATATCATCGCAGCGCGCGATGCGATGCGAGCCCGCGGCGCCACCGTGCTCGGCACCGGCGAACCACGCATCGGCGCGCATGGCGTGCCGGTGATTTTCGTCCATCCGCGCGATACCGCCGGTGTGCTGATCGAACTGATGGCGACGCCGCACGGCCATTGACACGAAAAGGCGCGGAAGTTGCCCCCCGCGCCTTTCACGGTTCGAAGCAGCGAGCCTTAGTTGCGACGACCGCTGAGCAGCCAGCCGACGACAAAACCGAGCGCCACGCCACCGGCAAGAACGGCGATCGGCTGTTCCTGCACCGTCTGGCGCACCTTGGCGGTCGATTCATCGGCGAGGCGCTGGGCACGCTCCTTGGCTTCACGCGCGGTTTCCGGTGCCTGGTCGGCCCAGGCCTTGGCCTTTTCGCTCGCCTTGGCATAGCCGTCCTTGGCCTTGCCAAAAACTTCTTCGGCCTTGCCCTTCAGCTCGGTGATCTTGCCATCCAGCGTCGCCTTGGCGTGGTCGGCACCATTTTCGACGGCCGTGACGGTCGAATCATAGGCATTTTCGATATTGTCTTCGGTGGTCGACATGGGGAAATCCTTTCAGCGGAGTTGGAACGGAAAACAACGGCTGGTTTCGAGATAGGAAGCGTGCCGGTGATTTAAAAGTAGCAGATTCATAACGCCCCTATTGCCCAACGGTTCAATCATCCTGTCTCACTTTTGTGCGACCCTGTTTTACACCCGATCGCACCGCCTTGCCAGCCAGCCGCCGCTCCTTCGATCCGGTGCTCGGTTTGGTCGGGCGTCGCTTCACCGGCCGCACCTCGGCCTGCACCACCAGTGCCTGCAGCCGCTCGCGGGCATCGGCGCGGTTGCGTTCCTGGGTGCGAAAACGTTCGGCAGTGATGACCAGCACGCCGTCGCGCGTCATCCGGCTGCCCGCCAGCCGCATCAAGCGCACCGCAACGTCGTCGGGCAGGCTGGGTGATCCGCGCACATCGAAGCGCAGTTGCACGGCGCTCGACACCTTGTTGACGTTCTGCCCCCCCGGCCCCGACGCGCGGATGAAGCTTTCGACCAGCTCGGTTTCGGGAATGACGATCGGCATGGCCTTCGCATTACGGCATTTCCGCCCGTCATCAAATGCGGCTAGGTTGGCGCGAAGCCCAAGGAGAGCCGCATGATCACCGTCCATCACCTCAACAACAGCCGTTCGCAGCGCGTTCTCTGGCTGCTCGAGGAACTCGCCCTGCCCTATGAGATCAAGGCATACAGCCGCGATGCGGTGACCAACCTCGCGCCGCCCGAACTGAAGGCCGTCCACCCGCTCGGCAAGTCGCCGGTGATCACCGACGATGGCCGCACCATCATCGAATCGGGCGCCATCACCGACTACATCATTCGTCGCCACGGTGGCGGTCGCCTCGCCCCTGCCCCCGGCAGCGATGCGCATGAAGCCTATCTGCAATGGCTGCACTTCGCCGAAGGGTCGGCGATGACGCCCTTCCTGCTGGCGCTCTACACCGCCCGGCTCGGTGAAGCGGCGGCGCCGCTGACCCCGCGCATCCAGGAACAGATTGGCGCGCATGTCGCCTATTTCGCGGGCGCGCTCGGCAGCAACGACTGGCTTGTGGAAAACACCCTGTCGGGCGCCGACATCATGATGAGCTTCATCGCCGAAATCGCTACCGCGCAGGGGCTGGGGGCACTTTTCCCCAATGTCGCCGCCTATACCGCCCGCCTGCAGGCGCGCCCGGCGTGGCAGGCAGCAATGGCCAAGACCGAGCCCTACAACTTCACCATCAAGGGCTGACGGCGCGGCGGGCAAGCAGGCGGGGGCCGAACAGGTTCACCGCCAGCCCGCCGATGATCAACGCGGCGGCGCCAAGCTTCCAGCCCGGCAAGGGTTCACCCAGGAACAGCGCCGCCGACCCCATGCCGAACACCGGCACCAGCAGCGCCATCGGCGCCACGCTGTTCGCCGGATAGCGCGCCAGCAACCAGCCCCAGGCGCCATAGCCGAACAGCGTGTTGCCGACCGTCTGCCACGCCACCACCGCCCAGACGGTGGGTCCGGCCGCCGCGAGCGCCGCGCCGATCTTCGCGCTGCCTTCGAACAGGAACGCCAGCGCGAACAATGGCAAAATCGCGAACAGCGACGACCAGACCATATAGGCAAGCATGTCGACGCGCCCGGCGCGGCGCGTCACCATATTGCCCAGCGACCAGCCGAACGCCGCACCGACAACCAGCGCCACACCCAGCGGGGTCGTGGTGCCGCCGGTATGCGCGAGGATGATACCGACACCCGCCACCGCCAGCGCCAGCGCTGCCAGTTGCACCGCCGTCAAACGCTCGCCGGTGCCGCGCATCGCCAGCCCGATGGTGAACACGACCTGCACCTGCACCACCAGCGAAGCCAGCCCCGGCGCAATCAGGCCATCGATGGCGATGAACAACAGCCCGAACTGCCCCACCCCGATGAACAGGCCGTAGAGCGCCAGGTCACGCCACGGCACCGCCGGCCGCTTGATGAAGAACACGAGCGGCAGCGCTGCCAGGGTAAAGCGCAACGCCGCGAACAGCAGCGGCGGCAACGCATCGAGCCCCAGCCGGATGACGACGAAATTCGTGCCCCACACCGCCACCACGGCAAGCGCCAGCAGGAAGGCGCGCAGCCCGAACACGTCCGTCATGGCAGGGATTTCGGTCGTGCCATGCCGAAATAGGCCAGCGACGCCACGGCCAGCGCCAGCGCCATGACCAGCGCCACCGGCACCGGCGTGCCATCATGCAGCGCCGCCACCGATCCCGATGCCAGCGCCCCGGTGGCGAAATTGGCGGCGCCGAACAGCCCCGAGGTCGTGCCGGCGCGCAGCGGATCGACCGACAAGGCGCCGGCGAGCGCATTGGCGGCGATGAAACCGTTGGAGGTCAACACCGCGAACAGCCCCGCCATCACCAGCCATTTCGACAGGCCGAGCAGGGCGACAGCGAGCAAAGCCAGCCCGAAAATGACCGCGAACAGGCTGGCGACGCCCAGGATCGTGTCGGGCGAATGGCGCAACAGCAGCCGGCGATTGACCTGGCTCGATCCGATGACGCCGACCGCGATGACCGCGAAAATCGCGCTGAACTGCCCCGGGGTGAAGCCCCAGATATCGATGACGAGATCGGGTGCCGCAGCGATATAGCTGAACAGCGTGGCGCCATTGCAGGCGCTGACCAGCGTGTAGCCAAGCAGGCGTCGGCTTTTGAACAAGTCCCAATAGGCGCCCGCTACCGATTCGCCGCGCGCCTTGGCCTCGGTCGCGGCCGAACGGCTTTCATCGAGGCGAAACCACACCGCGGCGCCCACGATCGCGCCGAACAACGCCAGCGCGATGAACACCGCCCGCCACGATACCAGCGCCGCCAGCGCGCCGCCGACCGACGGCGCCACCAGCGGTGCAACGCCGAGCACGAGCACGAGCAGCGAAAAGATCCGCGCCGAATCGCGATGGTCGTAGCGGTCGCGCACCACGGCGCGCGCCACCACCATCCCGGCGCAACAGCCGAGCGCCTGGGCAAAACGCCCCGCCACCAGCCATTCGATCGACGGCGCCAGCGCGCACAGCAGGCTGGCAATTACATAGACGACGCACCCGAGCAGGATTGCCGGGCGCCGGCCGACACGGTCGCTGAGCGGACCGTAATACAGTTGCCCGAGTGCCATGCCGACGAAAAAGGCCGTGAAAGTCAGCTGCACCGCCGCCGGCGTGACGGCGAATTCGCGGGCGATAACCGGCAGTGTCGGCAGATAGAGATCGATGGTCAGCGCGCCAAACGCGGTCAGCGTCCCGAGCAGGAGAATCTCGCCCCGGGTCGGGACCCGGGCGACGGAAGCGGGAGGGGCATGCATGATGCCATGCCGCATAGGGGAGCGATGCGGCGCGGTCGAGAGGGCGAACGCCGCAGGAGGATGTTCCAGACGGTTGCGCACGTCTGGATTTCACCGGCAAACGACGGAAGTACGACAAGCAAAAAGGCCCGGTGGATTGCTCCACCGAGCCTTTCGGCGTCCAGTCCAACGTTTTAGCGGCGGTCGCCCATGAACCGCAGCAGGAAGAGGAACAGGTTGATGAAATCGAGATACAGCGTCAGCGCACCGAGCACGGCGGTCTTGCCGGCCATGTCGCTGCTCTGGACCTGGTAGTAGAGTTCCTTGAGGCGCTGGGTATCATAGGCAGTGAAGCCTGCGAAAATCAGCACGCCGAGGATGCTCACGGCCAGGTCGAGGCCGCTCGACTTCAGGAAGATATTGGCGATCGACGCGATGATGATGCCGACGAGGCCCATGAACAGGAACTTGCCGAACGCCGACAGGTCCTTCTTCGTCGTGTAGCCATAGAGGCTGAGCGCGCCGAAGCTGGCGGCCGAAACGAAGAAGGTCGTGGCGATCGACGCGCCGGTGTAGGCGAGGAAGATCGTCGACAGCGACACTCCCATCAGCGCGCAATAGGCCCAGAAGGTCGCCTTCAAGGCACCCTCCGACAGCTTGTTGACGCCGAAGTTCATCACCAGCACCATCGCCAGCGGCGACAGGATGGCAACCCAGCCGAGCATCGTCGGGCCGAAACCGCCATTGGCCTTTGCAGCAAAGAACACCGACAGCAGCGTCGGATTGGACGACACCAGCAACGCGATGATGCCGGTCAGCAACACGCCCGATGCCATGTAGTTGTAGATCGAGAGCATGTACGAACGCAGGCCCTCATCGATGCCTGCGGTTTCTGCCGCCGGCTTGAAACCGGCAAGGCGGGGGTCCACCTGATTCGCCATCAAATCCTCCAGTCACCGGCACAAGCGCCGGTGTCGAAAATCAATATCGTGCATTGGCGCGACAGTTTCAATGGGACAAGATGACAGCAGCGTAATCCGGCCGACTACAAATCACGCAATACCGCATTGGGGCGTGCCGACAGCGCCCGCCAGCTGCCCGCCAACCCGAGCACGACCGTCACCGCGCCGCCGATCAACACCGTTGCGACCACCGGCACCCAGTCGGGCTGCCATTCGAGCTTGAAGACCTCGGTGATGACGAACCACCCTGCCCCGCCGCCGAGCGCCAGCGCCAGCACCGACACGATCAGCGCCAGCGCGCCATATTCGGCCAGCGTCGCGCGTGCCACCTGACCGCGCGTCGCGCCGAGCAGTTTCAACAGGACCGCATCATAGGTGCGCGCCCGCGCGCCCGCTGCCAACGCACCGATCAGCACGGCGATGCCAGCCGCGACCGTTACCGAAGCGGCAGCGCGAATGGCGGCGCCCAATTGGGTGAGCAGTTCGCTGACCTGGCCCAGCACGTCCTTGACGCGGATCACCGAGGCGGTGGGGAACGCCTTGCCGATGCCGGCCTGCACGCCGCGTTCCTGTTCGGGCGTGACCGACAGCGTTGCCATCCAGCTGTGCGGCGCCGCCTCGAGCGTGCCCGGCGCAAACAAGATCGCGAAGTTGAAGCCCAGAGACTGCCAATCGATCTTGCGGGTGCTGGCGATCGTTGCGGTCACATCGACGCCGAGCACCGACACCGAGATCGTATCACCCAGTTTCAACCCAAGCGCTTTTGCCGCATCGTCGTCGATCGAAATAAGCGGCGGCCCGGCATAATCCTTTGGCCACCATTTGCCGCTGACCAGCGTATTGGCCGGCGGGAAATCGGCAGCATAGGACAGGCCGCGATCGCCGCGCAGTATCCAGGCATCGGGGGCCTTGATCTGGCTCGCCGGCACGCCGTTGACCGCGGTCACCGGCCCGCGCAGCGACGGCACGGTGGTAATGCCCGCCCCCGGCGCGGCGCGATCGACCAGCGCGCGAAACTCGCCGATGCCATCATTGGGAATATCGATGACGAAATAGCTCGGCGCGCGGGTCGGCAGCGTGCGGTTGATCTGGCCGGAAAAATTGGTCTCGATCACCGCGAGCGTGGCGAACAGCGTCAACCCGAGCCCCAGCGCGACGATCAATTGCCGGGTCGGTGCGCCGGGGCGGTGGAGGTTGGCGAGCGCCAGCCGCGCCAGCGTGCCGCGCGGCCGTGGCAGCCGCGCTGCGCCCCACGCCACCAGCCCGGCAAGCGCCCAGAGCAGCGCGATCAGCGCCAGCGCGGCGCCGACGAAACCGAGGACGAACAATTTGTCGGTGGCGTTGAGCACCGTCAGCCCGACAATGGCGAGCGCTGCTCCGGCCATGATGCCGAGCGTCGCATTGCCCGGCCGGGCGCGGTGTTCGGTGATGCTGCGGAACAAGCGCGCCGCCGGCATCTGCGCCGCCTGCGCCAGCGGCCACAAAGCAAAGGCCAGCCCGATCAGCAGGCCATAGCCTGCCGCACTCGCCAGCGCCGCCCATTGCGGGGTCAGCGATGGCGGCACCGGCAGGCTGTCGGCAGCGAATTGCAGCGCCAGCCACGGTGTCGCGGCACCCAGCGCCAGGCCGATGGCGACGGCGCCAAGCGCGACCAGCCCGATCTGCCACAAATAAACCGCGCGGATCGTCGCGCTGTCGGCCCCCAGCGTCTTCAGCGTCGCGATGGTCTTGGTCTTGGCGCCGAGATAGGCGCTGACCCCGCCGCCGACGCCGACGCCGGCCACCACCAGCGCGGTCAGGCCGACGAGGGTCAGGAACTGCCCCAGCCGATCGACGAACTGCCGTGTGCCCGGCGCGCCATTGTTGCGATCGAGGAACTGGAAACCGGCATCGGGCGCCGCGGCTTGCAGCGCTTCGACGGTCTTGGCCGGATCGACGCTCGCCGGCAATTTGATGCGATACCCGGCGCGGAACTGCCCGCCCGGCGCCAGCATGCCGGTGCGTTCGAGATCGCCGCGGCGGATGACGATGCCGGGACCGAAGCCCATGCCGTCACCAGCCTTGTCGGGTTCTTCGGCAATCACGCCGGCAACACGGAAATCGGCGCCGCCGATGCTGATGCTGTCGCCGGCCTCGACGTTGAAGCGTTCGGCAAAGGCCGGTGCGATGGCGGCGCTGCCCGGGGTCAATGCGGCGCCGCCGGCAAGGGCGAAACGGCCATAGAGCGGCCAGGCGCCGTCGACCGCCTTCAATTCGGCCAGCACCCGGTCTTCGCCCGCCGCCGGCCCCGCCATGGCACGCAGCTTGACGACCTCGGCGAGCGGGCCGAGCGCTGCCAGGCGCGAACGTTCGGCCGGCGTGGCAAAGCGGCTGGTCAACCGCGCTTCGATGTCACCACCGAGGATCGTCTGGCCGCGTTCGGACAGGCCTTGCGTGATCGCCGACGCAAGGCTGCCGACGCCGGCGAGCGCCGCGACCCCCAGGATCAGGCACAACGCCAGCAGCCGCAGGCCGTTGAGCCCGCCGCGCAGTTCCCGCAACGCAAGACGCAGGGCGAGGCTCAAGCGAAGATTTCGGTCAGGAAGTTGGTCAGCGACTGCCACGAACGACGATCGGCGGCCGGGTTGTACTGGATGCCGCCGGCGGGGTTATTGGCCTGCGGGAACGTAAAGGCATGCATGGTGTTGCCATAGGCGTGGATCTGCCAGTCGGCACCGCCGGCGGTCAATTCATGGCCCAGCGCGACGGTGGCATCGGGCGGTGTCATCGGATCGTCCCAGCCGTGCAGGACGAGCACCTTGGCACTGATCGGTTCGGGCGCCAGCCCGGCGGGGGCATAGACGCCATGGAAGCTGACCGCGCCCTTGACGCGGCCATCGCCCGAGCGCGCGACATCGAGCGCGCACAGCCCACCGAAGCAATAGCCGACGAAGGCGATGCGCGACGCGTCGACGCGCGGATCGGCGACCGCGGCGGTGACCGCGGCGAGCAAACGACGACGCAACGCGGCGCGATCAGCGGTCCACACGCCCATCAACGCGCTGTTGTCCCCCTGCAGGTCACCGCGCACGCCCTTGCCGTAAACATCGATGGCGATTCCGGCATAACCCATCGCCGCGAGGCGGTCGGCAATGCCATTGTCGGCGTCGCTCTGCCCGGCCCAGTTATGGGCGATCAGCACGGCGGGGTGCGGCCCTGACCCGGCAGGAAGCGCGATATAGCCTTCGCATTCGGTTTCGGCATCGTGATAGGTGAAGCTGGTCATCGAATGTCCTTTGCGGTCAGTTTCGTGCGCCCGGCCGGGTGGGGCTGATCAAGCGGCGCCTTGCCGCTGGTCGCGGATGATGTGCCCGTCCTTCATCTCGATGACCCGGCCGCAGCGCAGCGCCAGCGCCGGATCATGGGTGATCAGCACCAGCGTCGCGCCGGTTTCGTCGAGACGCTCGAACAGCATCTCCACCACGCTGTTGCCGGTGGCTTCATCAAGATTGCCGGTCGGTTCGTCGGCAAAAATCAGTGCCGGGCGCGCCGCTATAGCGCGCGCCAGCCCGACGCGCTGTTGCTCGCCGCCCGACAATTGCGTCGGGTAATGGCCGAGGCGATGGCCGAGCCCGACCGCTAGCAATTCGGCGCGCGCCTTGCCTTCGGGATCGGAAAGCCCTGCGAGTTCGAGCGGGATCGCGACATTTTCGAGCGCGGTCATCGTCGGGATCAGGTGAAAGGCCTGCAACACGATACCGATCCGCCCGCGCCGCGCCCGCGCCAGGCCGTCCTCATCAAGCGCCGAAAAATCGGCGCCGGCGACCAGCACGCGCCCTGATGTCGCCTGTTCGAGCCCCGACAGCACCGCCATCAGTGATGACTTTCCCGACCCCGACGGCCCCAGGATGGCCACGCGTTCGCCGGCGCCGACCGACAGGGTCGCACCACGCAACACATCGACCGCGGCGGTGCCGGTGCCGAAGCGAAGGGTTACATTCTGCGCATCGATCACGATATTGTTGGTCATGCAGCTCCAGGAGATTCAAGTGATGCGCAGTGCAGACAAGCGATATGGCATTTCGGGCAAGATTTACCAGTTGGTCCCGGCAATTTGTCTGGCGCTGATGTCGCAGCAGGCCGTCGCGGCTTCCCCACGCACCATTATTGCCTTTGGTGACAGTCTGATGGCGGGCTATCAACTGCGCCCCGGCGAAGGATTTGCACCGCAACTCGAAGCCGCGCTGAAGGCGAAAGGGCGTGCCGTGGCGGTGGTCCCCGCCGGGGTGTCGGGCGATACCACGGCGCAAGGCAAGGCGCGGATCAACTGGGTGCTGGCGGGGATGAAGACCAAGCCAGACCTCGTCATTCTGGAGCTCGGCGCCAACGACATGTTGCGCGGGCAATCGCCGGCCACGGCCAAGGCCAACCTCGATGCGATGATCACCGCCTTCAAGGGCAAGGGTGCCCGGGTGCTACTGGCGGGGATGTATGCCCAGCCCAACAATGGCCCCGTGTATCAAAAGCAGTTCAACGCCATCTATCCGGGGCTGGCGAAGACCCGGAAGGTCGGGCTTTATCCGTTTTTCATGGACGGGGTGGCCGCGGTGCCGGGCATGCAGCTTTCGGACGGGCTCCACCCGACGCCAAAGGGCGTCAAGATCATCGTTGCGCGCATCCTGCCTTTCGTCGAGCGCGAGCTCGACGCCTTGGGCAAATGAACCATGCGGCGGCTGTTCGTGGCGCTGGAGCTGCCGGTGGCGGTGCGCGATGCACTGCTCGCGCAGATGGGCGGGGTGATCGGCGCGCGCTGGCAGAGTGATGAACAGCTGCACCTGACGCTGCGATTCCTCGGCGAAGTCGATCGCCACCAGGCCGCCGACATCGATGCCGCGCTTGCCACGGTGAAGGTCCAGCCGTTCGAGCTGCGACTCGGCGACATCGGCAGCTTCGACCATCGCGGCCGCGTCGATACGCTGTGGGCAGGCGTTCGCCCGCGCGAGGCAGTGGCGGCGCTGGCACAACGGATCGATTCGGCATTGGCAAGGGTCGGCATCGCGCCGGAGACACGGGCGTTCGTGCCGCACATCACGCTGGCACGGCTTGGCCGCGATGCCGGCGACATCGGCGGCTTCATGGTGAAACCGATGATTCCGGTGTTGTTTCCGGTCACCGGCTTCGGCCTGTGGGAAAGCCGGCTGGGCCATGGCGGCGCCGATTACAGCGTGATCGCACGCTATCCCGACAGTGGTCAACATTAACGAAGATTAACAACGGGTATGGCATTAACCATCGTGGAAAATCTGTAATTAACGAATTTTTAGGGTTTACAATATTTCCAAATCCTTTATTTCCGTTGCCACGCATCGATCATGCTGGTTGGGGGCATATCTTCCGGACCCTGCATGTCGCTCGTAACAGGCAACAACAGGGACGATATTCATGACAAGGCTTTCGACTGCAAAAATCATGGCATTTGCCGTTCTCGGGGCGACCATCACCGCCCCGGCACAGGCGGTCATGCCGCTCAGCTTCACCGTTTCGCTCGAATCGGAAACGCCGGGCACCCAGGTTTCGACCTCGGGCTTCCACAGCGTCGGTGTTGAAGATTTCGACGCCCGCAGCAATGGCGAACCGCAGAACTTCACGTCGAATTTCGGTGGAACGATTTTCAGCGGCATCTACACCGGCGTCGGTGTCAACAATGCCGACCAATATGGCGGCGCCGTTGGCACCGGCAAATATGCCAATGCCCAGACGAACAACACCTACACGATCGACCTGTCGTCGACCGAACCCCAGGGCGTCACCTATTTCGGTTTCTGGCTGTCGGCGCTCGATGGCAACAACAACCTCGCCTTCTACCAGGGTGGCGACTTGCTGTTCACCTTCAACGCCGCCGATGCCCGCAACTTTATCAACAGCCTGACCAACAGCGGCGCCTATTACGGTAACCCGACCACGCCGTTCCTCGGCCAGAACGGCGGCGAGCCCTACAGCTTCCTGAACTTCTATGCCCGCGGCAACACCCGTTTCGACCGCATCGTCTTCTCGCAGGGCCCCGGCGGCGGTTATGAAAGCGACAACCACACGGTCGGCCGCTGGTCGCGCATCAGCGGCACCGTCATCGGCGGTTCGGGCGCCGTGCCGGAACCGGCAACCTGGGCGCTGCTGCTGACCGGCTTCGGCCTTGTCGGCGTCGCCGCCCGTCGTCGCAAGGGCCTCGCCAGCGTCGCTGCCTGAACAGACGATTGAACGAAATAACCCGGCCGGGGGTGACCCCAGCCGGGTTTTTCGTGCGCAAGGAAGACCCGTTCGTTCCGGCGTAGGGAGCGAACGGGATATGCCTTTACGCCGCGTCGCTCACCGGATCCTTCCAGCCGAGGACCGGCTTTCGTGCCGCGGCGGTTTCGTCGAGCCGGCGGCGCGGTGCCAGGTGCGGGCTGGTGCGATAGGCGTCGGGATCGGCGAGCATCCGTTCGGCGATCGAGCGCATCGCGCCTATGAGTTGATCGAGGCTCGCCTTGCTCTCGGTCTCGGTCGGTTCGACGAGCATGGCGCCATGGACGACGAGCGGGAAATACATCGTCATCGGGTGGAAGCCCTCGTCGATCATCGCCTTCGCCAGATCGAGCGTCGTCAGCCCGGTATCGTGCAAGAAATCGTCCGAAAACAGCGCTTCGTGCATGCACGGGCCGCTGTCGGCGAACGGCGCGGTGTAGATGTCCTTGAGGCTGGCGAGGATGTAGTTGGCGTTGAGCACCGCATCCTCGGCGACCTGGCGCAAACCATCGGCGCCATGGCTCATCATGTACGCCAGCGCGCGGACGAACATGCCCATCTGGCCGTGGAAGGCGACCATGCGGCCAAACGACCGATCATATTGCGGGGTCTGCCGCGCCTGCATTTCCTCGACGAGTTCATAACCGTCACGCGTCTTGCGGACGAAGGGCAAGGGCGCGAACGGCGCAAGTGCTTCGGAGAACACCACCGGGCCACTGCCTGGCCCGCCGCCGCCATGCGGCGTGCTGAAGGTCTTGTGGAGGTTGATGTGCATGGCATCGACGCCAAGATCGCCAGGGCGGACACGGCCGACGATGGCGTTGAAGTTGGCGCCATCGCAATAGACAAAGGCGCCGGCGGCATGGACCGCGTCGCAAATGTCTTTGAGGTCGGGTTCGAACAGCCCGCAGGTGTTGGGGTTGGTGATCATCACCGCTGCCACGTCCGGCCCGAGCCGCGCCTTCAACGCCTCGAAATCGACCCGGCCGCGGGCGTTGGCGGGGATATTCTCGACCGCATAGCCGCAGAACGCCGCCGTCGCCGGGTTGGTGCCATGCGCCGATTCGGGCACCAGCACGACCTTGCGGGCATCGCCGCGGGCTTCCAATGCGGCGCGGATGGCGAGCATGCCGCAAAGTTCGCCATGCGCTCCGGCCTTGGGGCTCATCGCCACTTCGGGCATGCCGGTCAGCGTCTTCAGCCAATAGGCAAGTGTGTCGATAAGCTGCAATGCGCCCTGCACGGTGGCCTGGGGTTGCAGCGGGTGAATATCGGCAAAGCCCGGCAGCCGCGCCATTTTTTCATTCAGGCGCGGGTTGTGCTTCATCGTGCACGAACCGAGCGGAAAAATGCCGAGATCGATGCCGTAATTCTGGCGCGACAGGCGGGTGTAATGGCGCACGGTTTCGGGTTCCGACAGGCCGGGCAGGCCGATCGGCGTGCTGCGGGCAAGGCCGGCGAGGCGATCCTGCACGACCGGCACCGGATCGAGATCGACCCCGCAGCGATCGACGCTGCCGCGTTCGAACAGCAAAGGCTCTTCGAGCATCAGCCCGCGGTTGCCTGTGTAGGTTTCGGCAACCGCACCGGTGCCGGCGATCCGCGTGACGCGGCCAACAGTGTTCATGGTCATGCCAGCACCTCGTCAAGCGCGTCTTCGAAGGCGTCGAAATCCGCATCGGTGGCAGTTTCGGTGACCGCGACGATCATGCCGCGTTCGAGCTCGCTCACCCCCGGATAGAGGCGGCCGAGCGAAATGCCTCCAAGGACGCCCTTGTCAGCGAGCTTGCGGATCACCGGGCGGGCCTCGACCGGCAGCTTTAGCGTGAATTCGTTGAAGAACTGCGTCGTCACCAACTCGACACCGGGAACGCGGCCCAGCCGTTCCGCAAGCTGCACGGCGCGGGCGTGGTTGAGGCTGGCGAGGTGGCGCAGGCCCTGTTCGCCGAGCAACGTCATGTGAACACTGAAGGCTAGCGCGCAAAGCCCTGAATTGGTGCAGATATTGCTCGTCGCTTTTTCGCGGCGGATATGCTGTTCGCGCGTCGACAACGTCAGCACGAAACCGCGCTTGCCATCGGCATCGGTGGTTTCGCCGCACAAGCGCCCCGGCATCTGGCGGACATGCTTGTCGCGGCAGGCGAACAGACCGAGATACGGCCCGCCGAAGTTGAGGCCGTTGCCGATCGATTGGCCTTCGCCGACGACGATATCGGCGCCCATTTCGCCGGGCGACTTGATCGCGCCCAACGACATCGCCTCGGTGACGACGACGATCAGCAGGGTGCCGGCCGCGTGGCAGGCATCGGCGAGCGGCGTCAGGTCGGCGACATGGCCGAAGATATTGGGGTTCTGCACGATGACGCACGAGGTCTGCGCATCGAGCCCGGCGATCAGGTCGGCGATATCGTCGCCCGGTGCGCCGGCGGTCAAACTCGGGGTCGATGTCACCACCTCGTCATCGGTGAAGCGCGTCAATGTATTGAGCACGCCGACATAATGCGGGTGGACGCCGGCCGACACGACCGCCTTGGCCCGGCGGGTGATGCGGCGGGCCATGAACACCGCCTCGGTCATCGCGGTCGAACCATCGTACATCGAGGCATTGGCGACTTCCATGCCGGTCAGGCGCGCCACCTGGGTCTGGAATTCGAACAGGACCTGGAGCGTGCCTTGCGCGATTTCGGGCTGGTAGGGCGTATAGGCAGTGAGGAACTCGCCGCGCTGGATGATGTGATCGACCGTCGCCGGCACATGATGCTTGTAGGCGCCGCCACCGACGAAAAACGGCACGGTGCCGGCGGTGAGGTTCTTGCCCGCCATCACCGACAGCGCGCGTTCGACCTGCATTTCGGGACTGTGCAAGGGGAGCCCGGCAATCGGCTCGGCGAGATAGGCCGAGGCCGGCACATCGGCGAACAGCGCATCGATATCGGGCGCGCCGATGACGCCGAGCATCGCCTCGCGATCGGGTTGGGTGAGCGGCAGATAGCGCATCAGAGGCTCGCCACCAGCGCCTTGTAGGCGGCTTGGTCCATCAACCCGTCGAGTTCGGACGGGTCGGATAGCGTCAACTTGAAGAACCAGCCGGCGCCTTCGGGATCGGTGTTGACCAGCGCCGGGTCATCGGCAAGCGCGGCATTGGCTTCGATCACCGTGCCCGACACCGGCGAATAGACGTCGGACGCGGCCTTGACCGATTCGACCACCGCGGCTTCCTTGCCCTTGGCGACAACCGTGCCGGCGGCGGGGACTTCGGCGAAGACCACGTCACCGAGCGCATTCTGGGCGTAATCGGTAATACCGACAGTGGCGGTGGTGCCGTCGACCGCCAGCCATTCATGGTCCTTGGTGTAATAGATCGTCATGCTGCTTCCCCTTTTCGATCAGGCGCGGACGTAGTTCTTGGCTTTGAACGGCATCGGCACGACGCGCGCCATCAGGCGTTTGCCCCGCACCTCGATTTCGAGCGGCGTGTCGTCACCGGCGACGTCGCTCGCGACATAGGCCATGGCGATCGGCGCGCCGAGCGAGGGCGCAAAGCCCCCCGAGGTGACGGTGCCGACAGTACGGTCGCCGGCAAACACCGGGGCGCCTTCGCGGGCGGGCAACTTGCCATCGACCGCCAGGCCGACGCGCTTGCGGGCGGCGCCATTGAGCAACTGATCGAGGATGATCCCGGCACCGGGAAAGCCGCCCTCAAGCTTGCGGCGCTTCGAAATGGCAAAGGCCAGCCCGGCTTCGATCGGGTTGGTGCCGGGGTCGAGATCATGGCCATAGAGCGGCAACCCCGCTTCGAGCCGCAGCGAATCGCGCGCGCCGAGCCCGATCGGCTTGACCTCCGGATGCGCCAGCAGCGCTTCG
>JANPKK010000046.1:0-27755 GCA_031426015.1 Alphaproteobacteria bacterium | reverse complement strand
CTGCGCACCGGCGCGGTCCTCGATTACCCGCTGCCGCAGGTGCGCGCCTATCTGGCGCGGGCGCTGCAGCCGCAGTTCAAGTTCCTGTGCGTCAACGATCTGCCGCAGGTCGAAGCGGCGATTCCCGACACCCGCGACTGGATCGAGCGCGCCATCGCGGCGTAGCCTTTCTTCTCCTTCCTCTCACCGCCGAAGGCAATAGAGTGGGCAGGGCCGCCTATTCCGACGTCAGCGGCCGCCCGAGCAGCCCCGCCACCGTCTCGCGCAGCGGCGCCCCGGCGAGCAGTGCGGCGACGGCAGCGCAGATCGGCATTTCCACCCCTGCGGCGTGCGCCGCTGCCGCCAGTACCGGCGCGGTGGCGGCACCTTCCGCCACCGTCCGCGTCGCCGCGAGCAGCTCCGCCGCCGCCTTGCCCTGCCCGATGCCCAGCCCGAGCGCGAAATTACGGCTGTTCGCCGACGAACAGGTCAACACGAGATCGCCCAGCCCCGACAGCCCGGCGAGGGTTTCCGCCCGCGCGCCGCGCGCCAACCCGAAGCGTGTCATTTCGGCAAACCCCCGCGCGATCAACGCGGCGCGGGCGTTGAGGCCGAGCCCGGCGCCCTCCACCACTCCGCAGGCGATGGCGAGAACGTTTTTCACCGCGCCGCCGATCTCCGCGCCCGTCACATCGTCGGACAGGTAGAGCCGGAACCCCGGGCGCACGAGCTGCTGCACCAGCGCCGCCCCAAGTGCTGCATCACCGCACGCCAGTGTCACCGCCGTCGGCAGGCCGCGCGCGACTTCGCCGGCGAACGTCGGCCCGGACAGCACCGCCACCGGCGCATCGGTCACATCCCCGACCACTTCGGCCATCAGCTTGAGCGACCCCGCCTCGATGCCCTTGGCACACAGCACCAGCGGCGCCCGGGCGCCGAGGTCCGCCGCCGCCAGCACGCCGCGCAGATGCTGCGCCGGCGCGACGACGAGCCAGGGCGTGCACGCGGCGAGTTCCGCCAGGTCGCCGGTCGCCCGTATGCGCGGCGACAGCACAACGCCCGGCAGGAAATCGGGGTTGGAATGCATCGTATTGATCGCCGCAACCACCTCCGACTCGCGCGCCCACAGCAACACATCGGCACGTTGCGCCATCACATGCGCCAGCGCCGTGCCCCAGGCGCCGCCGCCGATGACCCCGATCATGCCCGCACCCCCGCGCCGCGCACCGGTTCCGCCCCCGGATCGAGCGGCCAGCGCGGCCTGGCAGGCGCCTCAAGGCCATCGACCAACCCCAGGGCGCCGCGGTCATGGTCGCTCAACGCCAACCGCTCCACCCCGGCCCAGGCGATCATCGCGGCATTGTCGGTGCACAACCACAAAGGCGGTGCGACGAACGCCGTGCCGTTCTTCGACGCCAGTGCCGCCAAAGTCGCGCGGATATGCTGGTTCGACGCGACCCCACCCGCGACCACCAGCGCTGTCGCTTGCGGAAACACGGCCAGCGCCCGCGCCGTGCGGTCGACGAGGCAGTCGGTCGCTGCCTGCTGGAAAGCTGCCGCGAGGTCGGCGCGCTCGCTTTCCCCGGCCTCCGGCAGCGCCTGCCACTGCCGCAGCACCGCCGATTTCAGCCCGGCGAACGAAAAATGCGGTTCGTCACTGCCCAGCAACGGCCGCGGCAGTGGATAGCGCCGGGCATTGCCGCGCGTTGCCGCGCGCTCCACCGCGGGACCACCGGGGAAGCCCAGCCCCAATACCTTCGCCGTCTTGTCGAAGGCTTCGCCGATCGCATCGTCGATCGTCGTCGCCAGCCGGCGATAGCGGCCGACACCTTCCACGCCGAGCAGCTGGCAATGCCCCCCCGACACCAGCAGCAACAGGTACGGAAACTGCAGCGACGCATCGCCCAGCCGCGGGCTGAGCGCATGGCCTTCGAGATGGTTGATCGCCAGCAGCGGCTTGCCCGCGGCAAAGGCCAGCGCCTTGCCGGTAACCAGCCCGACCATCACTCCGCCGATCAGCCCCGGCCCCGCCGTCGCCGCCACCGCATCGACAGCGGCGAGCGTGACGCCCGCTTCGGCCAGCACCTCCGCCACCATCGGCGTCAGCCGTTCGACATGCGCCCGCGCCGCCAGTTCGGGCACCACCCCGCCGAAGGGACGATGCGCTTCGTCCTGCGAGGCGATGCGCTGCGCGGCGATACGGCGGTCACCGCGGACCAGCGCCACGGCGGTTTCATCGCAGGAGGATTCGATACCGAGGACAAGCATGGCCCTCCCTTAACCGGGACTCAGCGGGGGGTCGACTCCGCGCCCCATTTCGCCCGCGCCATCACCAGCATCGCCATGCTGCCATAGGTCACCATGCCGGCGGCGATCAGCGCATAGACCATCCACAAGGGTGCGTGCATCGGCACCAGCACCAGCCCGCCGAGCACGACGATCAGCAGCCGCGACGCCCCGGCGAGCAGCATGCCGACCACCCGGCCCGCCGCCAGCGACGAGAAAAACAGGCTCATCCCCGCGCCGAAGAAGCCATAGGCCGGGCCGACCCAGTGGAAATAGCCCGATGCCGCCGCCAGCGTCGCTGGATCGCTGGTGAACATGCCGACCCATAGTGCCGGAAACAGCCCGAGCACGATGCCGATGCTGGCCATCGCCGCCGCCGCCAGCCCGCCGGCAATCCACGCCGCCGCCCGCGCCCGCGCCACCATGCCCGCGCCGATCGCTGTGCCGACCAGCGGCACCGACGCCACGCCGATGGCAAAGCTGAGCGGGGTAAGCAGGAATTCCAGCCGCGTACCGATGCCGAATCCCGCCAGCACTGTCGGGCCATAGCCTGCAACCAGCCGGTTGAGCAGGATTATCGTGGTGATCGACATGATCGGCGAAACCGCCGCGGTCGCCCCGGTGCGCAAAATCTCCCCGAACAGCGCCGCTTGTGGCCGCACCGAACCCACCGCCAGCGTTACGACCGATCGCCCCGACCGCAATTGCAGGATGAGCAGTATCGCGCCGATGACCGACGCCACCACCTGCCCCGCCGCCACCCCGGCCATGCCGAAGCGCGGCACTGGCCCCAGCCCGAGCCCGCAGACCCCGCCGATGACGACCTGCGCCACCGCGGTCAGCAACAGGATCGCCGATGGCGCCTTCATGCTGCCGGCGCCGCGCAGCACCGCCGCCAGCAGATTGACCAGCCAGACCGCGATCGAGCCGAGAAACGCCACCCGCGCATAGATGATCGCTTGCCCCAGGGCTTCATCGCGGGCGCCGAGCAGCGCGAACAGCATCGGCCCGAACAGCTCGACTACCAGTGTCGTGAAGATGCCGAAGCCGACTCCGATCCACAGCGCGTGCACCGCCAGCGCTTCGGCGCGCGACCGGTCGCCACTGCCCAGCGCGCGGGCGATCGCCGCCGAAACCCCGCTGCCCATCGCGCCCGCCGACAACATGCCCTGCAGCATGACCATCGGGAACACCACCGCCATCCCGGCCAGCGCCGGCACGCCGAGCCGCCCGACATAGGCGGTTTCGGCGATCGCGGCGACCGAACCCGCCACCATCGCCCCCATGTTGGGCAGCGCAAAGCCGATCAGCTTGGGCAGGATCGGGCCATGGAGCAGCGGATTGTCGGTTATAGCGGTCGTGCGGCTGGCCAAAAATGCTCCCCTTCGCGGGCACTGTGGCGGCGTGCGTGGCCGCTGTCGATGGCATTTGAGCCCGACTTGACTCGCCCTTCATGCCTCCGTCTGCTAGCCGCAAGGAGCACTAGGAGGGCGCGTGGAAGACGATACCAAGCTCTACATCACCGCCAACGACCTGCTCGCCGACAGCTATCGCCTCGGCTGGCAGGTCATCGACAGCGGTTTTGCCCCCACCCACCTCGTCGGCATCTGGCGCGGCGGGGCGCCGGTGGGCATCGCCGTGCAGGAACTGCTCGAATATCGCGGCCATGATTGCGACCATATCGCCATCCGCACCGCCTCCTATACCGGCATCGACCGCCAGAACCCTGAGGTGCGGGTGTTCGCGCTTGGCCATCTCGTCGATACGCTGGCGCCCGAAGACCGGCTGCTCGTTATCGACGATGTCTTCGATTCGGGGCGCAGCATCGCCGCTTTCCTGCGCGAATTGCGCGCCCGCTGCCGCTACAATGCCCCGCGGGACATCCGCATCGCCACGGTATACTGGAAGCCGGCGCGCAACACGACCGCCCTTGCGCCCGACTATTTCATCCACAAGACCGACGCCTGGCTGGTCTTCCCGCACGAAATCTGCGGCCTGACCGAGGCCGAGATACGCCTTCACAAGCCAGCGGCGGCCGCGATCCTGCGCGACAAGGATGTACTCGCATGACCGGATTCGACCGAAATGCCTTCATTGCGGGCCTGCCCAAGGCCGAACTCCACCTCCATATCGAAGGGTCGCTCGAACCCGAGATGCTGTTTGCCCTCGCGACGCGTAACGACGTGGCGATTCCCTTTGCCACGGTCGATGCGGTGCGGGCTGCCTATGCCTTCTCGAACCTCCAGGATTTCCTCGATATCTACTACCAGGGCATGGCCGTGCTGCGCACCGAGGCGGACTTTTACGACCTGACCGCCGCCTATCTCGCCCGCGCTGCCGCCGACAATGTCCGCCATGTCGAGATTTTCTTCGACCCGCAGGGCCATACCGAGCGCGGCGTGGCCTTCGAAACCGTCATCACCGGCATCACCCGGGCGCTCGATGATGCCCGCGCCACCGGCCTGACCGCGCGACTCATCTTGTGTTTCCTGCGCCATCTCAACGAAGCCGAGGCGCAGGCAACGCTCGATGAAGCCTTGCCCTTCCTGCATCTCATCGACGGCGTCGGCCTTGATTCGTCCGAACAAGGCCATCCGCCGGCCAAATTCGCCCGCGTCTTTGCCCGCGCCCGCGCGCTGGGCCTCAAGCTCGTCGCCCATGCCGGAGAGGAAGGCCCGCCCGACTATATCCGGGAAGCCCTCGACGTGCTCGGCGTCGACCGCATCGACCATGGCAACCGCGCGCTGGAAGACCCGGCCCTTGTCGCCCGGTTGGCGACAAGCGGCATGTGCCTGACCGTCTGCCCGCTGTCTAACCTCAAGCTGTGCGTCGTCCCCGACCTCGCCGCCCATCCGCTGCGCACCATGCTGCAACAGGGGCTGCGCGCGATGGTCAACTCGGATGATCCGGCTTATTTCGGCGGCTATGTGAACGCCAATTATACCGCCATTGCCGAGGCGCTCGACCTCACCCGCGACGAACTCGTCACGCTGGCGCGCAACAGTTTCACCGGGGCGTTCCTCGCGCCCGACGAGCGCGATCGCCACCTCGCCGCCATCGCCGCCTATGCCGGTTGACGCGCACCATCTTGCCAAGCGCGCGCGAGGCTTTCACAAGCGCGTCCCATGACCAGCATCACTTCCTTCAAGCTCGGCACCCGCGGTTCGCCGCTGGCGCTCGCCCAGGCCAACATGACCGCCGCCGCGCTCACCGCCGCGCATGGTTGGGGACCGGACGTCGCCCAGATCGTCATCATCTCGACGACGGGTGATCGGGTGCAGGACCGGCCGCTCGCCGAAATCGGCGGCAAGGCGTTGTGGACCAAGGAACTCGACGCCGCGCTGATCGACGGCCGCATCGATTGCGGCGTGCATTCGATGAAGGATGTCGAAACGCAGCTGCGCGACGGCATCGCGCTTGCCGCCATGCTGCCACGCGCGGATGTCCGCGAACGGCTGATCGGCGCCGACAGTATCGATGCGTTGCCGCAGGGCGCCCGCGTCGGCACCTCGTCCCCCCGCCGCGCCGCGCAATTGCGCTCGATCCGCCCGGATCTCGTCACCGAAATCCTGCGCGGCAACGTCGCCACCCGCATGGCCAAGGTCGAAAGCGGTGCCATCGATGCGACCTTGCTTGCTGCCGCGGGGCTTGACCGCTTGGGTGTTGCCGTCGGCGCGACCATCGAGATCGACACGATGCTGCCCGCCAGCGCCCAGGGCGCCGTCGGCATCACGGCGCGCGAGGGCGATAGCGTCGTGCTGGCGCTGCTCGAAGCGATTAATCATGGCGACACCTTTGCCGCCGTCGGCGTCGAACGCGGCTTTCTCGCAGCCTTGGGCGGCACCTGCCACAGCCCGGTGGCGGCATTGGCGACGATCAAGGGCGATCGCGTTGAATTCCGCGCCGAAATCATGACCGAAGACGGCAGCGAGATCGAGGAAGGCGGCTTCGAAGCGGGGCTGGCGGACGCTCCGGACCTCGTCGCGGCGCTTGCTGCCGACATGCTCGCCGACGCCAGCCCGGGCCTGCGGGCGCTGTTCAGCGCCGCCTGAGCCTATGCGCCTGCTCGTCACCCGGCCCCTGCCCGGCGGCGACGCGACTGCGACGCGGCTGGCAGCGCACGGCCATGACGCGATCGTCGCGCCTCTGATGGCCGCCGAGACGCTTGCCTGGCCGGCGCCGGTGACACCGCCGCAAGCCATCATGCTGACCAGCGCCTTTGCCGCGCGGCTGGCAGACGCCCCCGCCTTTCATGCCTTGCCCTGCTTCGTCGTCGGCGCCGCCACCGCCAAGGCAGCGCAGCGAGCCGGTTTCAGCGACATTCGCGACGGTGGCGGCACCGCCCAGGCATTGCTCGATACGGTCGCCGCCGCCGGCATCACCAGCCTGCTCCACCTCGCTGGCGAAGACCGTACGCCGGTCGTCATCCCGCCTGCTTTGCAGATCGACACGCGCATCGTCTACCGCGCCCGGCTACTGCTGCTCGCTGCCCTGCCGGCGGTCGATTGGGTGCTGCTCTACAGCGCCCGCACCGCCCGGCATTTCGCCGCCGAATGCGACCGGCTTGGGCTGGACCGCGCCATCATCGCCATCGCCGGCCTGAGCGCGGGAATCGTCGCCGCCGCCGGGCCGGGTTGGCGCGCCACGCTTGCGGCGCCGGGGCCGAGCGAAGACGCACTGCTGGCGGCCATCGGCGCGACGTGCCACAAGGATGCGCCCCTGCCATGACCCCGGGAAACCCCATGGACGCCCCTTTCGATCGCGGCGAAGTCGATCGCGCCAGCCTCGATGCCACCGAGCGGCTGCGCGCGCGGCTGTCGTCGCGTCCCGCGCCGCCGCCGTCGCGCCCAGTGCGTGGCTTCCTGCCCTGGGCGCTCGCCGCCGCGTTGTTCGTCTTCGTCGCGGGCATGATCGCCAACCCCTGGTTCGAAGCCCGGGTGCGTAACAAGCTGCCGTTCACCGCCGCCGTGACCAGCAAGCCCGCCGACAACGCCGAGATCGCCGTGCTGCGCGAACGGCTGGCACGGCTGGAAACCCCTGCCGCTGCGCCGCCGCCATCGGAACGGCTGGCGCGGACCGAAGCCAAGATCGAAACCAGCAGCGACCAGATCGCCCGCGATGCCGAACGCATCGACCGGCTGACCGCCGAAATTGCCGCGCTCTCGGCCACCCAAGAAGCCGACCGCGCCCGCACCGAAGCCGCCAACGCCAACGCCGTCGCCGCCGCCGAACGCGCCCAGGCGATGCTGACCCTCGTGCTCGTGCGCCGCGCCGTCGACGCTGGGCAACCGCTCGGCCCGCTCGACGCCGCGCTGCGCCGTGCCTTCGAGGCGAGCCAGCCAGATGCCGTCAAGGCCGTCGCCGCGCTCGGTACCGCGCCCGTATCACTGGCCAGCCTGCGTCGCGGCTTCAACACGGTGCGCCCGCTCATCGGCGCCCGCCCGACCGCCGACCAGCGCCAGAGCTGGTGGGAAACGCTGACCACGACGATCAGCGCGGCGGTGTCCTCGCCGGCCCCTGGATCGCCGCTGGCGGCGCCGGAAGCCGCCAGCGCAGCGCTTGCTCGCGGTGATTATGTGGCGGCGGCCAATCAACTGCGACGCCTGCCCGCCCCCCGGCCCCAGGCGCTGGCCAACTGGCTGGCGGCGGTGGATCGGCTCCAGGCCGGCAACCAGGCGCTGGCGATGCTCGAAACAACAACGCTGCTGGCGCAACCGGTGGCCACGTCCGTCCCCGTGCCGCCCGCAAAGCCGGTGCTCACCCCCGTCCCCGCCGTGCCGGTCACCCGCACCAATCCCGGTGTCGATCAGCCTGCCGTGGGGCGTTCCGTTAGCGTCCACATTGGCCGCATCACGGGGATCGTCGGTGATGCGCTCGACCTGCGGCCGGTGTTCTCGGCGGTCTTCGACTTTTAGACTCGCTCAATGCTTGATTGGATCAAACTGCTCATCCCGAGCGAAGACTAGGGACATGACCGTATGTGCAGCGCGTGCCTCGATGTCGCTCGGCATGTGCGGGTCGGGCGCTTCAAGCAAACTGCCATCGACTCTAGCGCGTACCGAACAAGGCGCTGCCGACGCGCACCTGGGTCGCCCCGAGCATCACGGCGGTTTCATAATCCGCCGACATGCCCATGCTAAGCTGCGACAGCCCGAGCCGGCGCGCCAGCTTCTGCAACAGGGCAAAGAACGGCGCTGCCTCGATCCCCGCCGGGGGCACGCACATCAGGCCGATAACGCGCAGCCCCGCCGCCCGCGCCGCCGCCAGCAGCGCTTCGGTATCGGCGATCGCGCAGCCACCCTTTTGTGGTTCGGCACCGATATTCACCTGGAGGAAGCAATCGGGCCATTTGCCTGCGGCCGTCATCGCCTTGCCCAGCGCCGTGACGAGCGACGGCCGGTCGACGCCATGGATGACATCGAACAGCGCCACCGCTTCGGCCGCCTTGTTCGATTGCAGTTGCCCGACGAGGTGCAACCGCATCGCCGGTGTCGCGGCGAGCAATGCCGGCCATTTTTCCTGCGCTTCGGCCACACGGTTTTCGCCGAAGCTGCGCTGGCCGGCGGCGATCAGCGGGGTAATAGCCTCGGCAGCGAAGGTCTTGCTGATCGCGATCAGCTCGATTTCAGCGGGGTTGCGACCGGCGATGCGCGCCGTGCGGGCGATCGTGTCATGGATGAGCGCCAGCCGCTGGCCAACGTCGCTATCAGGCGTCACGGCAATGATCAGAAAGCGACGTTGGTGCCGAGATAGACGGCCTGGTCGTCGCGGTTCGGATCGAGCAGCGACGGAGTCAGCGGCGCCATCTTGTAGCGCACGCCGCCATTCACCGAAACGCGCGGCGCGATCGCATATGCACCGCCAAGTTCGACCGAATAACGCCGTTCAAGCGGAGCAAAGGCCAATAGTGAACCCTGTTCGGCAGTCCCCTGCAGGCTCGTCCGCCAATTCTTGCCACGATAGCTGAGCCCGAGATCGACCGAATCACGCCGTCCGGCGAGCAGCGCACCCGGCCCGGGCTCGACATGGCCGAAACCGGTGTTGACCGCAAAGCCCTTCCAGCCGACCGACAGATCGACATTGTACGATGCTGGCATCGATGCCAGCGCTTCGACCGCCACCGCAGCGCGCGTGCGATCCGGCGCTGCCGCGATCACGCGCGTGCTCACACCCAGCGACAGTGCCTTGCGATTGTCGCTCTGGCCCGACGGCGTGAAGCGGAAAGCGCGTTCGAGAGTCTGCAAGCGCGACGTAGCCGGGTTGTTGCCCGAGGCCGTAAAGCTGAATTTTGCTGAATCGCTGATCGACGGCTGGAACGGCGTTAGCGGCGTTTCGATGCTGAAGCGCTGCTTGGCAGGCTTTGCAGCGGCGCGGCCATCGTTCTTCGCTGCCAGCACCGGTGTGGCGGCAAGGGCCAGAGCGCCCAGAAAGCCGAAGAACGACGTGGTGATGGCACGCGGCAAGGCCCCCAGCTGGCCATGGCTGGCCGCGGGGCTGGTCGGTGCAGGATAACCCCTGCGCGAATCGACTCGCCTGTCCATCTGTTTTTCCTATCAGCGCCTTTTCTCCGCGCCCAGTCACAACGATGATAGTCACGGCAAGCTGCGGAATTATTTCAGTCGACTGTGCTCTTGTGCGCACAGTTGCCGGGCATGAAGCTTCCGCTCGGCGCCAGGCGTGGCGCAAGGCGTAGCTTCTGCTTGGCGCGAGGCGTAGCTTCCGCTTGGCGCGAGGCGCCAGGCGCGCTTATAAGGCCCAACCAAGTTTCGGGAAGGGTCGCCTGTGCGTCGCGTCGCAATTGTCCTCGGTTTTCTGGTGCTCGCCGCGCCGCTGGCTGCCTGTGGCGGCAAGAAGGAGAAGGTTGCGGTCGGCAACGTCGCGCCGGCGCGGCTGACGACGATCGGTGTCAACGCCTATCTGTGGCGCGCTTCGCTCGATACGATCGGCTTCATGCCGCTCGCCCAGGTCGATTCGAACGGCGGCGTCATTATCACCGATTGGTATGCCACGCCCCAGGCGCCCAACGAGCGTGTCAAGGTGACGATTACCATCCTCGATACCGAATTGCGATCGGACGCCTTGAAGGTCACCGCCATCCGCCAGTCACTGGCCGGCAGCGGCTGGGTCGATGCGCCGGTGCGCGCCGGCACCGTGCAGAAGCTTGAAGAAACCATCCTCAGCCGCGCCCGCGACCTGCGCCGCGCCCAATATACCGGCTGATTCGGTTCCCATGGCGACAAAGTTCGATCACAAGGGCGCCGAAGCGCGCTGGCAAAAGACGTGGGACGCTGCCAACAGCTTTGCCGCGGACGATGCGTCGCCGCGCCCCAAGGCCTATGTGCTGGAAATGTTTCCCTACCCGTCGGGGCGCATCCATATCGGCCATGTCCGCAACTACACGATGGGCGATGTCATCGCGCGCACCCGCCGCGCCCAGGGCTTTGAAGTGCTCCACCCGATGGGCTGGGACGCCTTCGGCATGCCGGCCGAAAATGCCGCCATGGAACGCGGCATCCACCCCGGCGGCTGGACCCGCGCCAATATCGCCGCGATGCGGGCGCAGTTGCAGCGCCTCGGCTTCGCGCTCGACTGGAGCCGCGAGCTCGCCACCTGCGAGCCCGATTACTACGGCCAGGAACAGGCGCTGTTCCTCGATCTGCTCGCTGCTGGGTTGGTGTACCGCAAGGAATCGGCGGTAAACTGGGACCCGGTCGACATGACCGTGTTGGCCAATGAACAGGTCATCGACGGCCGCGGTTGGCGCTCGGGGGCGGTCGTCGAACGTCGCCGGCTTAACCAATGGTTCCTCAAGATCACCGATTTCGCCGATGATCTGCTCGAAGGGCTGAAGTCGCTCGACAATTGGCCCGAAAAAGTTCGGCTGATGCAGGAAAACTGGATTGGCAAGTCGCAGGGCATGCGCTTCACCTTCCAGGTTGCCGACAGCGACACGAATTTCGACGTCTTTACCACCCGCCCCGACACCATGTTCGGTGCCAGCTTTGCCGCGCTCGCTCCTGATCACCCGATCAGCGTCGGGCTCGCTGAAAATAGCCCCGGCCTCGCCGCTTTCATCGCCGAATGCCGCGCCGGCGGCACCGCCACCGCCGATATCGAGGGCCAGGAGAAAAAGGGCTTCGATACCGGCCTGTCGGTCATCCACCCGCTCGATGCGTCGATCCGACTGCCGGTGTTCGTCGCCAATTTCGTGCTGATGGACTATGGCACCGGCGCCATTTTCGGCTGCCCGGCACATGACCAGCGCGATCTTGATTTCGCCCGGAAGTACCAGCTGCCTGTCACCCGCGTCGTCGCGCCCGAAGGCGAAGCCGACGCGCCGATCCACAACGAGGCCTATACCGGCCCGGGCAAGCTGGTGCATTCGCGTTTCCTCGACGGCCTGGGCGTCGAGGACGGTAAGGCCGCCGTCATCGCGCGCGCCGAAGCCGAAGGCTGGGGGCAGGGCACCACCGTCTGGCGGCTGCGCGACTGGGGCGTCTCGCGCCAGCGCTATTGGGGCACGCCGATTCCGATCATCCATTGCGATACTTGTGGCGTCGTGCCGGTGCCCAAAGCGCAGCTGCCGGTCGTGCTGCCCGAAGATGTCACGTTCGACCTGCCGGGCAACCCGCTCGACCGCCACCCGACGTGGAAAGCAGTCGATTGCCCCGCCTGCGGAAAGCCGGCGCGGCGGGAGACCGACACGCTTGATACGTTCGTCAATTCGTCGTGGTATTTCATCCGCTTCGCCAGCGCGCCGGCCGACCAGCCGTTCGATCGCGCCATTGCCGAACAATGGTTGCCGGTCGGCCAATATATCGGCGGCGTCGAGCATGCCATTCTCCACCTGCTCTATGCGCGTTTCTGGACGCGCGCGCTCAACCGCATCGGGCGGCTGTCGGTCACCGAGCCTTTTGCCGGGTTGTTCACCCAGGGCATGGTCACCCATGAAACCTATTCGCGTGAGCAGGGCGAAGGTGTCGGCGCGCTGTATTTCGCCCCGGATGAAGTCGATCGCACCGGCCATGGCGCAATGCTGAAGGCCGATGGCGCGCCGGTCGATGTCGGCCGCGTCATCAAGATGTCGAAGTCGAAGAAGAATGTCGTCGACCCCGATACCATCCTCGGCACCTATGGCGCCGATGCCGTGCGCTGGTTCATGCTGTCGGATTCGCCGCCGGAACGCGATCTCGCCTGGTCGGAAAGCGGCATCGACGGCGCCTGGCGCTTTGTCCAGCGCGTCTGGCGCATCGCCGAAGACGCCGCCAGCGCAATCCCGGCCGGCGATGCGGACGACAGGCTGGCGCGCACAGTTGCCAAGACCATCGCCGCAATCACTTCCGATATCGACAAGTTGCAGTTCAACAAGGCTGTTGCGCGGCTGTACGAGCTCGTCACCGCCATCGAACGCGCGCCCGCCACTGCGACCCGCTCCGAGGCTGTGCTAACGCTGCTGCGCCTCGTCTCGCCGATGGTGCCGCATCTCGCCGAAGAGGCCTGGGCGCTGCTCGGCCAGCCCGGCATGGTCATCGATGCCGGCTGGCCGGTCGCCGACCCGGCGTTGCTCATCGACGACACCGTCACCATCGCCATCCAGGTCAACGGCAAGCTGAAGGACAGTTTCGAAGCCGCCAAGGGTGCCGACAAGGCGCAGCTCGAAGCCGAAGTGCTGGCGCGCGACAAGGTCGTGCGCGCGCTTGAGGGCCGCACACCGAAAAAGGTCATCATCGTCCCAGACCGCCTGGTCAACCTTGTCGCCTGAGCGCGCCCCTCTTTCCTCTCCTCTTCGAGGAGAAGGCGACTCGCCGAAGGCGAGCGGTGTGAAGGGCGTCTTTGCCGCACTCGCGCTGTCCCTCGCCCTCTCCGCCTGCAATCTCGCCCCTGTCTATTCCGGCGGTAGCAACAGCCCCGCCTCGGCGCTGCTCGCCGCGACCGAAATTGCGCCCATGGCCGATCGCCAGGGCTTTCTTGTCCGCCAGGCGCTGCTCGACCGTTTCGGCACCGCTGCCGCGAACCCGCGCTATCGTCTCGAAATCGCGCTCGATGACCAGATCGTTGCCTTCGGCGTGCGCGGCGATAACTCGGCCGCGCGCGAACGCCGCACGCTGCGCGCGCGCTACCGTCTCGTCGATATCGCCAGCAACGCCGTGCTGCTCGATGCCACCGCCGGCTCCGATGTCGGCATCGATCGCGTCAGCTCCAACTATGCCGTTGTCGCGGCCGAAACCACCGCGCTCGAACGCCTGTCGAGCGAAGTCGCCAGCCAGATTACCGCGCGTCTCGCCCTGTTCGGCCGTACCGCGCCGCCGGCACCCTGACGCTCGCCGGTGAAGGTCGACGCCGCCCGCATCCAGTCCTTTTATCGCCACTGGCCCGACGATGTTCGCCTCGTGCTGCTCCACGGCCAGGACGCCGCCGCCTCGCGCGACCATGCCGACCAGATTGCCCGGCAGTTCGCCGACAGCGACAACCCGATGGCGGTCGAAACCCTGCCCGGGGCCGCGCTCGCCAAGGATCCGCAAGCGCTTGTCGGCGCTGCCGGCGCGGTATCGATGTTCGGCGACCGCACATTGGTACGCGTCGAAGGTCTTGATGAAGATGGGCTGGCTGCGGTGACGGCGCTGCTCGGCACGCCCCCCGGCAACCCGGTGATCGCTGTCGCCGGCGCGCTCAAGAAAGGCTCCAAGCTCGTCGCCTTTGCCGAAAAGTCTCCCGGCATCGCCGCACTGCAAAGTTATGAACCCGGCCTGCGCGATGCGCTGCGACTCGCCACCGAGATCGGCAATCCGCTCGGGCTGCGCGCCAGCCGCGACGCCGCCACCGCCCTGTTCGAGGCCGCGGGCGGTGACCGCACCCTTATTCGCCGCGAACTCGAAAAACTCAGCCTCTATCTCGATAGCGCCGAAGACCGGCCCAAACCGCTCGAACGCAACGATGTCGAAGCCATCGGCGTCGGCGTCGGTGATGCCGACCAGTTCGCGCTCGGCGGCGCCGTCGCCAGCGGTCGCCCGGTGCTGGTCGCCGATCTGCTCGGCCGCCTCCCCGCCGGCATGGGCATTCCGGCGCTGCGCGCTGTCGAGCGCCGCTTCGGCTTGTTGCTGACCCTGCGCGGCGTCGTCGATGGCGGCGCCAGTCCGCAAACTGCCGTCGACAGCGCCCGCCCACCGATTTTCTGGAAGGAAAAGGACGCCGTAGCCGCTGAACTGGGTCTGTGGTCGACGCCGATGATCGTCCGCGCGCTCGCCGATCTGCTCGCCGCAGAACGTGACATCAAGACCAGCGGCAGTCTAGGGGACACAGTCGCTCATGCAGCGATCCTGTTGCTGGCGAGGCGAGGCGCGGTGCGGCGGCGGTAGGGCCTCCGGCGGGCAGGGGCTGAGCCCCTGCACCCCTTTTTATCGGAGATTGACCGGTCTATGTTCGACCCACCTAATCGATGATCGAGGACGTGCCGATGTCGGCTATCGCGCCTGCCAAATTACGCACCTTGGGTTGGGGCTTGGCTGTGGGTCTGCTGGCCCTGCCTTGGCTGGCGATGCAATTCAGCACCGAAGTTGTCTGGACCGGCAGCGACTTCCTGCTGTTTGGCGCGTTGCTCGCCAGCGCCGGCGCCGTGCTCGAACTCGCGGCGCGACGCTCGGCCCCGCCGGCCTGGCGGATCGGCATGGCAATTGCTGCTGCGACCGGCTTTGTCCTGGTCTGGGCCAATGGCGCCGTCGGCATCGTCGGCGCCGAAGGTGATCCGGCCAACCGGCTGTTCATGGCGGTGCCGCTGGTTGCCGCCGCCGGCGCTGCGCTGGCCCGCTTGCGTCCGGCGGGGATGGCAATCGCCATGCTCGCGACGGCGCTGTTTCAGATCGCGGCAACCATCGTAGCTGCCACGCCTGAACAGCCGCAAGCGCTTGTTTTAACTTCGATTTTCGCGATGGGCTGGTTGGCAGCGGCCGCTGCCTTCCGCCGCGCGGTCTAACCTAGCTTGGCGCACAGCCAATCGAGTTGATCGAGGCTGGCAAAACGAATCGTCAGGCTGCCGCTTTCGCCTCCCGTTGCCACCGCCAGCGCCACCGGCATGCCCAGGCTTTCGGAAAGCTGGATCTCCAGTGCATCGGCATTGGCATCGTGGTTGCCGCCTGCAGGTCCCGGCTTTGACAAGGCATGGCGCGGCTGGGGTTTGCTGCGGCCCGCCGCAATCTCCTCGATGGCGCGCACCGACAGCCCCTCGGCCACCACGCGCCGCGCCAACGCTTCCGGATCGGCGGCGGTCGCGAGCGCGCGGGCATGGCCCATCGTCAATTGCCCGGCCTCGACCATCGACTGGATCGATTCCGGCAATTCGAGCAGTCGCAGCAGATTGGTGACATGGCTACGCGACTTGCCGACGATGCCGGCGAGTACCGCCTGGGTGTGCCCGAAATCGTCGATCAGCCGGCGATAACCCCGGGCCTCTTCAATCGCATTGAGGTCGCTGCGCTGGATATTTTCGATCAGCGCGATTTCGAACGCCATGCGATCATCGAGCGCGCGCACCACAGCCGGAATCTCGTGCAGCCCGACCGCCTGTGCCGCTCGCCAGCGCCGTTCTCCAGCGATGATTTCGTAGCGACCGCCGGCAACCGGGCGCACGAGGATCGGCTGCAATACGCCATGCGCGCGAACCGATGCAATCAGTTCCGTCATTGCCTCGTTGGTGAACTGCCGCCGCGGTTGGTGCGGGTTGGCGGCGACATCGACGATCGCCAGCCGCGCCACGCCGGGCGCATTGGCATCAACCGGCGCCGCGGCTTCCTCCAGCAAGGCGGAAAGGCCGCGGCCAAGGCCGGAAACACGTTTTTTTTCAGCCATTTAATTAACAGCCTCGGCAGGAGTGGCGGTGGTGGTGCGCGCCAGCAATTCGCGCGCCAGCGCAACATAGGCTTCCGACCCTGTGCAGCGGCTGTCGTACAGCAGCGCCGGCAGCCCGTGGCTCGGGGCTTCCGACAGGCGCACATTGCGCGGAATTTCGGTCTTGAACACCTTGGTGCCCATCACCGCACGAACATCGGCCGCGACATGCTCGGTCAGGCGGTTGCGGCGGTCGACCATGGTCAGCACGATACCAAGCAGTTCGAGCCTGGCATTGAGGCTGGAACGGACGCGCTCGATCGTGCCGAGCAGCTGGCTGAGGCCTTCGAGCGCGAAGAATTCACATTGCAAGGGCACCAGCACCGCATCGGCAGCGACGAGTGCGTTGACCGTCAACAGGCCGAGCGACGGCGGGCAATCGATGATAACATGATCATAGGCGGGCAGGGTGGCAAGGGCGTCCTCGAGCCGATGGCTGCGCCGGTCGATATCGATCAGCTCGATCTCGGCGCCCGATAGCGCCGGTGTCGACGGCATGACCGCCAGGCCGGGCACCTGGGTGTTGCGCAGCGCTTCCTCGGCGGCAATCTGGCCGAGCAGGACTTCATAGGTCGAGGCTTGCCGTGTACGGCGATCGAGCCCGAAGCCGGTAGAGGCGTTGCCCTGCGGATCGGCATCGACGAGCAGCACCGTTTGTCCGGCCGCGGCCAACGCTGTTGCGAGGTTGATCGCCGTCGTCGTCTTGCCCACGCCGCCCTTTTGGTTGGCTACCGCGATAATCATCGGTGCTTTACTCCACTGGTCAGGACGATGCGCGCTGAGGGGTCGGTCAGGCTGGGCAACAAGTCGTGGCTGAAGACAAAGCGCCGCTCCGCAAATTCGATTTCTTCGGCAACGCGCACACCCTTGGGCAAGATCCAGCGCGTACCGGAACCGGCATAGGGCAGCCCCCAATCGAAGAGTTGCGCCAGATTGGCCAAGGCACGAGCCGTGACGATATCGAATTTCTGCCGTGGCAGTGTCTCGATCCGTTGATTTGCGATGATAACACGATCACCCAGCCCGAGCGTTTCGACGACTTCTGTCAGAAAGCGACACTTTTTGGTTATCGATTCAACAAGCGTGAATTGTGCGGTTGTATCGAGCAGCGCCAGCACCAGCCCAGGGAAGCCGGCGCCCGCGCCGATATCGAGCCAGGACTTGCCCGTACCCGCAACCGCGAGCAACTGCGCCGAATCGGCAAAATGTCTGATCCAGAGCTGGGGCAAGGTACTCGGACCGACCAGATTCATTCGTGTCTGCCAGTCACAGAGCAACTCGGCATAGCGATCGAGCTGGACGAGTGTTTCACGTGGAACATCGAATTGCGTGGCAAAGCCGTCGCGATCGATCATGCTGCTGCCTTGCGCGTGAATGGTAGCAGCGCCACCAGGGCAGCTGGGGTGATGCCAGGCACGCGGCCAGCAGCACCGAGCGTTGTTGGCCTCGCGCGTGTCAGCCTGTCGGCCATTTCGTGGCTCAGGCCGGCGATGGCAGTGAAATCGACAGTGGGGTCGATCGCCAGCCCCTCATCGCGGCGGAAGCTGGCGATATCGGCATCTTGTCGATTGAGATAGTGTGCATAACTTGCATCCACCGCCAGCGAGGCCAGCAGGCTGGGCGCCAACGCGATCAGTTCTGGCCAGACCTTCAGCACGGCATCGCGCGTCATCACCGGAAAGCGCAGCCATTCAAATGCTGTTCGAACGACGCCATCCTGCCGCGTTTCCACGCCGTGCATGGCGAGTTTTGCGGGTGTCGCCGTCAGCTGTTCCAGCAACGCCCGCGCCGCGGATCGCTGGGCTTGCTCGGAAAGAAACTGGGCGGCTTCGTCATCACTGACCAGCCCGAGCTCCATCGCGGTAGGCGTCAAGCGCTCGGCCGCGTTGTCGGTGCGCAAACGCAATCGATACTCGGCGCGCGACGTGAACATCCGATAGGGCTCGGTAACGCCGTGCGTGGTCAGATCATCGATCATCACGCCGATGTACCCCGTCGCTCGATCGACAGTCAGCGGCGCACAGCCAAGGACACGCGCCGCGGCATTGGCGCCGGCGACAAGCCCCTGCGCAGCGGCTTCCTCATAACCGGTCGTGCCGTTGATCTGGCCCGCCAGAAACAGCCCGCGCCATGTCAGGCATTCAAGCGTCGGCCCGAGCGCACGGGGGTCGACATGATCATATTCGATGGCATAACCAGGCCGCAGGATGCGCGCACGTTCCAGACCAGGAATGGTGGCAATGAATTGTTTCTGCACCGCCAGCGGTAGCGAAGTCGACAGGCCATTAGGGTAAATGGCGATGTCGTCATAGCCTTCCGGTTCAAGGAACACCTGATGCCCGTCACGGTCGCCGAAGCGAACCACCTTGTCCTCGATGGAAGGGCAATAGCGCGGCCCCACTGAATCGATGTGGCCACCGTAGAGTGCTGATTTTTCAAGATTTTCGCGAATAATCCGATGCGTTTCGGGCGTCGTGCGCGTAATTGCGCACGGAATTGCCGGGGTTGCCGAAGCAGCGGTGCGTCCGAATTTCGGTTGGTCCGGATCGCCATGCTGCCAATCCAGGCGGGCCCAGTCGATGCTGCGACCATCGAGCCGCGCCGGCGTTCCGGTTTTCAGGCGAGCGACAGGCAGCCCCAGCGCGCGCAGCCCGTCGCCAAGATTCGATGCCGCAGCGCCGATGCGGCCGCCGATCGCGCGCTGGTCGCCCTGATGCATGATGCCGCCGAGAAAGGTGCCCGTTGTCAAAACGACGGACTTGGCGAGCACATCGCCATTATCGGTTTCGATGCCGACAATCGCAGCGCCATCGGTGATGAGCGCCTTTGCAGCGGTCACCATGATCTCGAGATTGGGCCAGCTTGCGAGTTGTGCCGCCGTCGCGGCGCGATAGCGCTTGCGGTCAACCTGCGCTCGCGGACCATGAACGGCGGGGCCCTTCGAGCGATTAAGGATCCGGGACTGCAGCCGTGCCTGGTCGGTTATGATTCCCATGATGCCGCCTAGGGCATTGATCTCGCAGACGAGATGGCCTTTGCCGATCCCGCCGATGGCCGGGTTGCACGACAAGGTTCCCGGATCGGTAGCCTGCAATGTGACAAGGCCGACGCGCGCGCCCATGCGCGCTGCTGCAGCAGCTGCTTCGCATCCGGCATGGCCGGCGCCAACGACAAGGACATCATAGGGAATCACGATGGATTCGTAATAGCGCTTCACGCGCCAATGTTCCACGTGGAACAATCACAGTTTCGCTAATGGCTATTTTCCAATGCAGAAGCGCGAAAAAATTCGGTCCAAAACGTCATCGACATCGACACGCCCGGCGATTCGGCCAAAGGCCTGGGCGGCATGCCGCAAACTTTCTGTCCGCAGCACGCTGTCATCGGTCAACGCGGCATCGTTGAGGGCTGCCGCCGCGTCGACGAAAGCAGCACGATGGCGGGCGTGGGAAAGCAGGGGCGGCTCGGCCGGGCGCAGGGTCGTGGCGGCCCAGCGGGCAAGCCAACGTCGCAAGGCGGCAATGCCGTCCCCGTTCAATGCCGAAACAAACTGCACATTACTCTCGGCTGTCGATGGAGTGTCCAGCAGGTCGATCTTGTTGACAACCAGCAGGCCGACGTTGGGAAGAGCGGCCGGCCACTGGTCAACCAAATGAATCACAAGGTCTGCGGCGTCGGCGCGTAACCGGGCCCGCCGAATGCCTTCAGCCTCGATCGGGTCATCCGTGTGTCGGAGCCCAGCGGTGTCGATTAAGACCGCCGCTACGCCGTCAAGATCGATCGGGACTTCAATAGGGTCGCGCGTCGTGCCGGCGATGGCGGTGACGATCGCTGCATCGGATGCCGTCAACGCATTGACGAGACTGGATTTTCCTACATTTGGCGCGCCAGTCACCGTGATTGTCAAGCCAGTGCGCAGACGTTGGCCCCGGCCGGCGTCTGCAATCAAGGCGTCGAGTTCAGCGACCAGAGACTGCAACTGGTTGCGCGCCGTTTCGTTGATGTGCGCCGCGACATCAGCTTCCTCCTCGGCGAAATCGAGGCCTGCCTCGGCTTCCGCCAGTATGTCGAGGCAGCGATTGCGCCACTCGTCGGCGGCACGGCTGAGCACGCCGCCAGCAAGCGCCAGCGCGGCACTGCGCTGTCCGGCCGTTTCGGCAGCAACCAGATCGGCCAGGCCTTCGACCTGTGCCAGGTCCATGCGCCCGTTGGCAAACGCACGGCGCGTAAATTCGCCCGGCTCGGCAAGCCGGACGTTCGGGAGCGCCGCGAGGGCAGCCAGGACGCCCGCTACGACTGCAATACCCCCATGCAAGTGAAACTCGACCAGATCTTCGCCGCTGGCCGTTTCAGGCCCTGGAAAAGCGACGACGAGCGCGTTGTCGAGCGCTGCGCCATCGCGAGGATCATATAGTGTCCGCAATGACAGCCGCCGGGGTTGCGGCCCATTGCCGTGGATCAGCGCTGCCAGGCTGGAAAATGACGCTGGGCCGGAGACGCGTATGATCGAGATGGCAGCCGGTGGCGGTCCTGAAGCGAGCGCGGCAATAGTATCGGCGGTCATGGCCGGGCAACCCCGGAACGGATCATTGCGGCGGCTTGGGGATCGCCGCCATGAACAGCTTCTGCCATTGTTCGAAACCATCGGCGATCCCGGGCATCCAGGTGCGGGTCATCTTTTCGAAATCGGCCGGGGTCACACCGTCTATAATGGTGGATTTCAGCTTGTCGAGATACGCTTCGTGCACCGAAGACAGATCTGGAAGGCCGAAAAAGGCCCGGGCTTCCTCGGGGGTGCAATCAATGGTGAAATTGACCTTCATGGAGAAGTTGTTTCCTGGCTTGGGCGCGAACGCACCGGCTTGGCACGACAGTTGCGGCAGTTTAGCGTTACCCGGAAGGGTATCGCAAGGCGTGTAGCGTCGGAGGACGGCACGGGTTCCACAGCGCCTGCTACCGGAAAACCGGATCAGGCCGTTCAGTCATTTCGGCATCGATCGAGAAGAATGCATGTTTATTAATAACTTCAATATTTTACCGCGCAGCATGAGTGCAGCATGAAGGAAGGAAACCTGATGCAGTCGATCCGTTTTTCGAGCGCTGGCAATGCAGATGTAATGGTGCTCGCCGATGTCGACGTGGGCGCGCCGGGGCCGGGTGAAGTGCGGCTGCGCCAGACGGCGATCGGGCTCAACTTCATCGATACCTATCATCGCAGCGGCTTGTACTCGATGGCGCTGCCGAGTGGATTGGGGCTGGAGGCGGCCGGCGTTGTGGAGGCGGTCGGCGCTGGCGTGGCGCTGCGGCCGGGAACGCGTATCGGCTATTGCTGGGGCCCGATCGGAGCCTATGCGACCCATCGCCTGATTCCTGCCGACCGGGTTGTCGTTCTGCCCGATGCCGTGAGTGACGAAGCGGCGGCGGCGGGCATGCTCAAGGGTTGCACGACCGAATTTCTCGTCGAGCGCTGTGCGCGCGTGCAGCCCGGCGATTGGGCGCTCGTCCAGGCGGCGGCCGGTGGGGTCGGGCTGTTGCTGGTGCAATGGTTGAAGCATGTCGGCGCGGTCGTGATCGCGGTGGCGGGCTCGGCCGACAAGGTCGCGATGGCGATGGCGCACGGCGCCGACCATGGCATCATCCAGGACGCGACGCTGGAGGCGCAGGTGCGCGACCTGACGGGGGGGCGCGGTGTCGATGTGGTGTTCGATGGCGTCGGCAAGGCCACCTTCGAAGCCTCGCTCGACAGCCTGAAGAAACGCGGGTTGCTGATCAGCTATGGCAACGCCTCGGGCCCGGTGGGTGAGGTCGATTTCGGCATCCTGTCGCGCAAGGGGTCGTTGTTCGCAACGCGGCCGACGCTGTTCGATTATTATCTAACGCGGCACGAGATCGAGAAATTCGGTGGGCGGGTGCTCGATCTGATCGGTTCGGGCGTCCTCAGGATCAACATTGACCAGCGCTATCCGCTCAAGGATGTCGCCCAGGCCCATAAAGATCTCGAAGCCCGCCGCACGACGGGTTCCACCGTGCTGATCCCGTAAATGGGGTGCAGGACCTAAGGCTTCGTCAACTTACCAGCGGCATCACCACAGGCGCCACCTCGTTCATGCCTTCGTAGATCATCTTGAAGGCGACGTAGATGATCACGGCGAGCCCGACATAGGCAATCCAGCGGTAGCGTTCGATATATTTGGCGATGATATTGGCCGCGATACCCATCAGTGCGACCGACAGGACCAGCCCGAGCACCATGATATCGGGGTGTTCGCGCGCCGCACCGGCAACCGCCAGCACATTGTCGAGGCTCATCGACACATCGGCGAGCGCGACCGACCAGGCGGCGGCAGCAAAGCTCTTGGCCGGTACCGGCGTGCCGCTCGCGGCAAAATCATCATCGCCCGGGCCATCGATCATCACCGTACCGGGGCGCAGTTCGCGATACATGCGCCATGCCACCCAGAGCAGCAACAGCCCGCCGGCGAGGATGAGGCCGACGATCTGCAGCAACTGCGTGACGAGCAGCGCAAAGGCAATCCGCAGCACCAGCGCCGCGGCAATGCCGATCATGATCACCTTGCGGCGCTGGGCGGCAGGAAGCCCGGCGGCGAGCGCGCCGACGACGATGGCGTTGTCGCCCGCCAGCACGACGTCGATGAGCACGACCTGGCCAAAGGCGGCCAGCGCGTCGGGGGTGAAGAGATGCGCGATATCCATGGCACGCAATTAGGGTGGCGATTGGCGTTCCGCCACCCCCAATTCGTCAATCGGCGAGGGTGTGGACCAGTTCATCGAGATAATCACGGCCCTGGTAGACCGATGACACGCGCACGCGCTCGTTGAGGCCATGCGCGCCATTGCCGTCGCTTTCGCCGTAAAAGCCCGGCACGCCATAGGTCGGGATGCCGATCGGCGACAGGAAGATGCTGTCGGTGGCGCCAGTCGACATCGTGGCTACGTACGGCACGCCCGGAAAATGCTTGGTAACCAGCGCCTGCATCGGGGCCAGGACGGCGGGGTTCATCGGCGGCGCCGTCGCGATCGGGCGAACCGGCGCCACGAGGGTGACGGCAACGCGCGGATTGTCGATGACGCGCGCGAGCGTGTCGCGCACGGCTTGCGGATCGGTGCCGGGGAACATGCGGCAGTTGACATTGGCCGTCGCGCGCTGCGGCAGGGCATTGTTGGCATGGCCGGCACTCGCCAATGTCGTCACGCAGGTGGTGCGCAGCATCGAATGATATTGCGGGTCCTTCGATACGATGGCGTCGGCGGCGGCATCCTGCGGGTTGGCGAGCAGGGATTTGACCGCCGGGCCGGCCGGCGCCGGGATCACACCCGCCATGGTCGTGAAGAAGCTGGTGGTGGTGGCGTTGAACTGCACCGGAAATTCATGGGTGTTGACGCGGGTGATGGCGCCGGCGAGGTCGGTCAGGGCATTGTCGGGGCGCGGCACGCTCGAATGGCCGCCGGGGTTGGTCGCTTCGAGCTTGAAATTCTGCACGGTCTTTTCGCCGACCTGGACGGCCATGCCGACGGGCTTGCCGTCGGGGGTAAGTCGGCCGCCGCCACCTTCGTTGAGGGCATATTCGGCGGCGATCAGGTCGGGCTTGTTCTTCGCCAGCCAGTCGGCGCCGTTGAAGGCGTCGGTGGTTTCCTCGCCACAGGTCAGCGCCAGTTTCAGCGTGCGCTTCGGCAGTTTGCCGGCTTGCTTGTAGCGGATCAGCGTGTCGGTCCAGATCGCCGCCTGCGCCTTGTCGTCGGCGGTGCCGCGGGCATAGTAAAAGCCGTTTTCCTCGACGAGCTTGAACGGATCGCGGGTCCAGTCCTCGCGCCTGGCCTCGACGACATCGAGATGCGCGAGCAGCAGGATCGGCTTGGCCTTCTTGTCGCTGCCATGGAGGATGGCGACAAGCCCGCCTTCTCTGGGGTGTTCAGGCGTCGCGAACAGGGTGAGGTCATTTTCGGCGAACCCGGCCGCCTTCAAGCGCGCGGCGATCTGTTCGGCGGCAACGGTGCAGCTGCCGGCGGAAAGCGTCGTGTTGGTTTCGACCAGCTCCTTGTAGAGGTCGAAAAACGCCTTCTGGTCGGGCTTGAGCGATTGTGCCGTGGCCGGGGTGACAAGAACAGCGGCGAGCAACAGGGCTTTCAGGGTCATTTGGCGTCCTTGGCATTGGCGTAGGCGGTGATCAGGTCGAAGAGATAGTCGCGCTCGGCATAAAGGCCGGCGACCGACTTGCGTTCGTTGAGGCCGTGGACGCCATTGCCGTCGGGGTCGGAAAACCGCCCCGGCACGCCATAGGTCGGGATGCCGCCGGCGTTGAGAAAGCGGCCATCGGTGGCGCCGGTCGTCATGGCGGGCAGCATCGGTACGCCGGGGAAATGCTTTTCGGCGAGCTTTTTTGCGGTGCCGTAGACGAGTGGGGTCAGCGGCGGTGGCGGCGGCGTCGGGCTGATCTCACCGGTGGGGACGATGGTGATGGCGGGGTCGCCCGCTGCGGCGACGAGTTGGGTGCGAACATTTTCAATGGGGTCGCCCGGGAACATCCGGCAATTGATGTTGGCGCCGGCGCGCTGGGCGAGCGCATTGGGGGCATGGCCGCCATCGAGCATCGTCGCGACGCAGGTGGTACGCAGCATCGAATGATAGGTCGGGTCGCGACTGACGATCGCATTCGCCTCGCTATCCTGCGGATTGGCGACCAGCCGCAGCATGGCGGCACCGGCATCACCGCCGGTCAGGGCAGCAGTCTGGGTGAAATAGGCGCGGGTGGTGTCGCTGAACTGCACCGGAAATTCATAATTGCCGATGCGGACCAGTGCTGCGGCCAGGGCATAAACGGCGTTGTCGGGGCGCGGCCGGCTGCTGTGGCCGCCGGGGTTGGTCGCTTCGATGCGGAAGTCCTGATAGACTTTCTCGCCGGCCTGCATGCCGAGCGACACCGGCTTGCCATCCTTATTACGGATGCCGACGCTGCCTTCGTTGAGCGCAAACTCGGCGTCGATCCAGTCCTTGTGTTCCTTCACCAGCCATTCGGCGCCGTTGAACACGTCGCCGTTGCCGCCTTCCTCGCCGCAGGTCAGCGCGAGTTTGAGCGGGCGGCGCAGTTTCGTGGCAGCAGCTTTCAGGCGGACCATCGTGTCGGTGAAGATGGCCGCGTGGGCCTTGTCGTCACTGGCGCCGCGGCCATAGAAATAGCCGTCTTCCTCGACCATCACGAACGGATCGCGGGTCCAGTCGGCGCGTTTGGCCTCGACGACATCGAGGTGGGAAAGAAGGAGGATCGCCCGTGCCTTGGGGTCGGTGCCCGGCAAGATGGCGACCAGCCCGCCTTCGCGGGGGTGCGACGGCACGCTGAACAGGCGGATATCGCCGTCCTTGAAGCCGGCGGCTTTCAGGCGCGCCGCCATCCTTTCGGACGCCAGCGTGCAGCTACCGTTTGAAAAGGCGGTGTTGGTCTCGATTAGCTCTTTGTAGAGCGCCTTGAAACTCGCCTGGTCGGGGCGTTCGCCGGCAGCCGCCGGGGCGGCAATCGAAAGCGTCGCCGCCGGGGCGGCGAGCAGCGCCGCCGCAAGCAGAAACGCTTTCATTTCACCCCCGCATAGGCTTTGACGAGATCGAAGAGATAGTCGCGGCCGGTCAGCAGCCATTTGACCGAAATGCGTTCGTTGAGGCCATGGGCATTGGTCGAGCCATCGCTGAGCAGGCCCGGCACGCCATAGGTCGGGATGCCGGCGGCGATGAGGAAACGGGCGTCGGTAGCGCCGGTGCTCATCGACGGGATGATCGGCACGCCGGGAAAATGCTGCTTCGCCAGCGCGGCGGCCTTTTCATAGACTTGGCCGGCGAGCGGCGGCGGTGCATTGACCGGGTTGACCGGTGGCACCGCGACGATGCTGACCGGCGCATCGCCGATCGCCGCCTTCAACTGCGCACCGACATCGGCGGGGGTGTCGGTCGGGAACATACGGCAGTTGATGTTGGCAAAGGCCCGCTGGGGCAGGGCGTTGATGGCATGGCCGCCTTCGATCTGGGTGGCGACACAGGTGGTGCGCAGCAGCGAATGGAAGCGCGGGTCCTTCGACACGATCGCGTCGGCGGCCTTGTCGGTAGGGTCGGCGACGAGCTTCAGCATCGCGTCGCCCATCGGTCCCGGGGTCATCTTGCCGAGCGCGGTGAAGCTGGCGCGGGTGATCTCGCTCATCCGGATCGGGAATTCATAGCCGCCGATGCGGTTCATCGCGGTCGACAGCGCATAAATGGCGTTGTCGGGCCGCGGTACGCTGCTGTGACCGCCGGGGTTGATCGCTTCGACCTTGAAGTTCTGGCTGACCTTTTCGCCGGCCTGGAAGACCAGCGCCAGCGGCGTACCATCGGGCTTCAGCGAGCCGCCGCCGCCTTCGTTGAGGGCGAAATCGGCCTTGATCCAGTCGGGGTGCTTATCGATCAGCCAGCGGACATTGTTGATCCGCGCGCCTGATTCCTCGCCGCAGCTCAGCAGCAGCTTGATGGTGCGCTTGGGCTTGGCGCCGGCGGCTTTCAACCGCGCCAGCGCATCGGTCCAGATTGCCGCCTGGGATTTGTCGTCGGCAGCGCCGCGAGCATAGAACCAGCCGTCTTCCTCGATCAGCGTGAAGGGGTCACGCGTCCAATCCTCGCGCTTGGCCTCCACAACGTCGAGATGGGCGAGCAGCATCATGGTGCCGAGTTTCGGGTCACTGCCGGCAAAGGTGGCGATCAGCCCGCCATCGAGCGGCAGGTTTTCCGGCACGAAGACGTTGAGATCAGAATCGGCAAAGCCTGCTGCCTTCAAGCGCGCTGCCATGCGGGTGGCGGCAAGGGTGCAATCACCGGTGCTGTGGGTGGTGTTGGTCTCCACCAGCTCCTTGTAGAGCGTGCGAAATGCCGCTTCGCCGGGGCGTTCGGCGGCGAGCACGGGTATGGCGAGGCTGGCCGCGGCGACGGCAGCAACAAGAATATGGCGCACGATGACTTCCCCCTGGAACGATTGCCACCATCTGGCGGCAAAGCCATCGCGGCGGCAAGGGCCAATAATGTGAAGTCGGTGGCCGACGTCAGTCGCGCAGCAGCTCGTTGATGCCGGTCTTGCTGCGCGTCTGCGCATCGACCGTCTTGACGATGACGCCGCAATAAAGCCCGGGGCCGGGCGAACCATCGGGCAGCGGCTTGCCGGGCATGGTGCCCGACACGACGACGGCATAGGGCGGCACCTTGCCGATATGGACTTCACCGGTGGCGCGATCGACGACCTTGGTCGACGCGCCAAGATAGACGCCCATCGACAGTACGGCGCCTTCGCCGACCTGCACGCCTTCGGCGACTTCGGCGCGCGCACCGATGAAGGCGCCGTCGCCGATGATCACCGGCCCGGCCTGCAGCGGTTCGAGCACGCCGCCGATGCCGGCGCCGCCCGACAGATGCACGCCTTCGCCGATCTGGGCGCAGCTGCCGACCGTCGCCCAGGTATCGACCATGGTACCCTTGCCGACGCGGGCGCCGATGTTGACGAAGCTCGGCATCAGGATCGCGCCCGGCGCGATATAGGCACCGCGGCGGACAATGGCGCCCGGCACGGCGCGGAAACCGGCGG
>JANPKK010000045.1:0-69301 GCA_031426015.1 Alphaproteobacteria bacterium | reverse complement strand
ACGGTGCTGCGGCGCCGCATCGGGCTTGATGGAGTGCGCAACGATGACTGATTTTCTGGAGGTGGTCGGCGCGCTCGTCGCGCTCTCGACGGGCGTTTCGATCGTCTGCGGCGTGGTGGCCTATCGGCTGCCGAACTGGCTTCGCGACGAAATCGCCGGGCTGACGGCACGCCAGGGCGAGCGGGAGGAAGGACGTTGAGCAACAAGATCGATGCCATCATCAACGATGTGATCCGCGCCGAGGGCGGCTATGTGAACGACCCCAACGACCGCGGCGGCGAGACCCATTGGGGGATCACCATCGCGGTCGCGCGGGCGAATGGCTGGGCCGGGCCGATGCGGGACCTGCCGCGCGCTTTCGCCGAGCGGATCTACCGCAAGCGATACATAGATGACCCGGGCTTTGCGGGGATCGTGCCGCTATCCGAAGCCATTGCTTTCGAGGTCATCGATACCGGCGTCAACATGGGCCAGCCGACGGCCGCGCGGCTGCTTCAGCGCACGCTCAATGTGATGAACCGACGCGGGCGTGACTGGGCGGACATCACCACCGATGGCGCCGTCGGGCCTGGCACCCTTGCTGCGCTGAAACGGGCGCTGGCGGTGCGCGGGCAGCGGATCGTCATGCTCACCCTCAACTGCCTGCAGGGCGCCCGTTATGTCGAGATCGCCGAGGGCCGAGTGGCAAACGAGGACTTCTTCAACGGCTGGATCGACAAGCGGGTGGCGCTGTGATCGGCGCCGGCGGCGATATTCTACAAGACCAGGGTAGACACATGATGATCAATAAAATGGGCTTGGCTGTCATTGCGGCCATCCTCGCCGTTATCGGCGGACTCGTCACCTTCGGCCTATTCGCATTTCGAATTGTGCCGCTTTGGTATGTACCGGCTGCTGCTGTCGGTTTCCCCATCGCCGTGGCCGCCTTGGCTTTGATCTTGGTCGCTGCATCGACGTTGCATCGGAAGATACGCCATTACAGGCAACGCCAGCTTACTGATTGGCGCAAGGCCCCTCGGAGGCCTTTGTGATCGGCGCCGGCGCGAGGATGCTGGCCCGGTTCGTGATGCCGCGCTGGGGCTGGGCTCTGGCAGCGGTGGCTGTAGTGCTTTTGGCGCTGTGGGGCTTTGGCGAGCTGCGGTGGCAGCAGGGCTATAGCTCGCGCGACGTCGAGGTGCAGGGGCTGAAGGACACGATCAAAGCGGCGCGCGACGCCCAGGCCACGGCCGACAAGGCAGCGCTGGCCAACCGCACCGTCAAGGCCGGCCTGCATGCGGGCAATGCGAAGGGAGTGAGCGATGCGAATGACCAGGCACATGATGATGATCGCGGGGTTGCTGATGCTCTGCGGCTGCGGATCGCGGACCTTGAACGTGCGGCCCGCAGTCGCGCTGTGCCCGGCGCCGGCAGTGCCGCCGGCGCACCTCATGAAGAAGTCGAGCACCGACTATCTCTCGCCGATGAGCTTGCGCTTAGGGAAAGCTGCCAGGCCTTGATGCGGGACCATGACTCGCTGATCGACTGGGAGAATGAGCGGCTCATGATCGAGCTGAAGCCGCCGCCCTAGCGGGCCTGGTGAGCGACGACGACAAGGGCGGGCTGGCCTTCGGGCCGGCCCGCCCTTTTTTTCGTGCCCGCGTGGCGCGGCGCGGCAGCAGCCGGGCACTGACGTGTGCCAAGTCGGTTCGCAGGAGGGGGGGGGAGGGTCAAAACCTTGGGCGCTAGGGGCTTGAGACCGCCCGCCAAGTTCCCTTTTCACTCGCAACGAATTTGGGAGGGGGGGTTACCGCTCGGCATCGAGGCCGGGCTCGATGAACGGGGCTGCACTACAAAGCGTCTCGGCTGTTTCCGAAGAAAGTCGGTCGATGATTGCTGCAGCGGCTTCAATTAGTTGCTTCTGCGCATCGTGGAACGTCGCTTGTGAGGCGTCGAAGGGTATGGCGACATTTATATGAACTATCGGGCCGGTCATGTCCGGATTGTCTTTTGCAGATAGCTCTATGGTGACGGTTGCAGATACGCCGAGCTTGTCCGGCAGTAGGCCTCCCATGATTGGCCCGACCGCGACGCTGCGGACTACGCGCTGGGAGTATTGGATAGCCATAGATATTCATCTCCGATCGGTTGCGTTTCAGACGCGCCACCATTGCATATCATTGCATCTACCGGGAGTGCGGTGCTCGCCTCGAGGCGCACCCGGCCAAACTGGCGCGCGATGTGAGCGCACTCCTCGGCAACGGGCGGTGTCTCACCGTCCTCGCCCCATTCATCGAGCCAGCCGCATCCGCCATAAACCTTGCCGTTCGGATCGATGACTTCAAGGACGATCGTTGATGCCCATGCGCCGTCAAAGAGCGCGAACCATTCGACACGCCACCCAGGCCGTCGGGCTAGTTCTGCGAGCGTCGCCATCGCCTCAATGGGCATCGGTTCAGTCCACATGATTGAAGCGCCGGCGCCCAGGCTCGGCTTGGGCGAGCTTCGCCTCGAGCAGCTGCTCGGTGACCGGATCGGAGCGTCGCTCGACCCATCCCGCGTTGCCGATCAGGCCGGGCGCAAACAGCACCATACCCTCGTCGCTGGCCCAGCGAACGATCGCCGGCACCCCGAGCCGATCGGCGACGTCGGCGAGGTAGAGGCGGAGCTCGGGTGAGCGATGGGCATCGCGTCGGCGCGGATCGACCCACACCTGCAGCGTCGATACAGGCTCGCTGTTGAGCAGGATCGTATCGAGCATAGGGTCGACGATGTATCCGCCGCGGTCAGGACGGCGCAGGCCCTCGGCGTCCCGGTCGAACAGCCACCGGCAGGACCAGGCGCGGCAATCGAGCGGCCGCGCGGCATAGACCGAGCAGCGTTTCGACGCGCGCAGATGGCGGCACCGGATGTTGGCCGGCTTGATCGCGCCATCCTCGAGTCGGACGGGCACTTGCGTGCAGCAAGCAGTGCAGGATCCGCATGAGCGGCCAGAAAATGGCGCGCCGATGATATCCCAGGCTGGCAAGGCTGCGTTTGTCGCCGGCACTACGTCAGCCATTGATTGTCGCTCTGGGACCGCAGTGGGACCGCAGGTTCCCTGCACGTTCTGGTTTTGACAGGCAGATTCGCTCGATCTAAGGGGGCCCGTGAGTGGGGAAGATGGTTCAAAACACCCGAGCGTGCTGCCTTCGGGAGGCAGAGGCCGGAGGTTCGAATCCTCTCGCCCCGACCATGCGTGTTGCCACCGACGAATATCTGGTTCCTTGTAATGCAATTGTCATAAATTGCGGCAAAGAGCGCTTGCGTGGCGCGGGGGAAAGGGGTCGCGACCCCGGTTAAGGTCGATGTGATCCGGGTATCAATACTCTTGGGGTTAGGGCTTTCCGCCAGCTGGTTGGCGTTTGCCGCACCGGCTGCCGCTGCGCCGATCGCCATCCCGTTGCCGTCCGATCGCCCTCAGGCCATCGACGCCGCCAGCGACAGCTTCCTTGCAGCGCTCCGCCGCCGCGACGGCGCCACCGTGTTGACCAGTGCCGTTGCCGATGCCGCCCGCACCCTGCCGGTGCTTGGCGAGCGCGGTGAGGATATCACCGCCGCCCGCGCGGCGCGCGACCAGGTGCGGTCGCGGCTGTTCCCGGGGCTCGGTGCCGATTTCGTCGGTGCCCGCACCATTGCGCGCGATCTGAACCTGCCGACCACCCAGGTCGAGAATCTGTCGCCGCGGCGCCGCAACGATGTCATCGGCAGTGTCGAGCAGTTGCTCTTCGATTTCGGCGCCACTTCGGCGCGCGTCCGTGCCGGCAACGCCCAGACCGATGCCGCCCGCGCCGATCTCGATGCCGCGCGCAACGCCGCGCTGCTGCAACTCGTCGAGGCCTGGTACGATTTGCTGGCGGCGCAGACCGCGACGGCGCTGGCGCAGAGCCATGTCGAGCGCATGACCCTGCTTGCCGAAGGCGCGGGGCTCCGCTTCGAACGCGGGCTCGACAGCGGCGGCGATCTTGCCCGCGCGCGCGCCTATCTTGCCGCCGCGCAAAGCCGCAAGGTGGCCGAGGATCGCCGCCTGCGCAGCGCCGCAGCGCGCTATTTCGAGCTTTTCGGCGCGGCGCCGGCCACACTGGCACGCGGCGCTGCCCCGGCCGCCGCCGGCGCCATCGGCAGCACCCGCCCCGAACTCGTCGCCGCGCGCGCCCAGGAACGTGCCGCCGCTGCCGCTGTCGATGCGGCTAGGGCGGACCGGCTGCCGCGCATCGATGGCCGCGTCAGTGCCTCGGTGTATGACGTGCTGCGCGGCAACGATCCCGCCTATGATGTGCGCGGGCAACTGACCTTGCGCCAGCGCTTTTCGCTCGGCGGCGCCGAAGCCGCGCGCGTGGCCGAACTCGCCGCGCGACGCCGCGGCGCCGGCTTTGCCGTCTCGCGGATCGAAGCCGCGGCGGAACGCGAAGCGAGCACGGCGCAAGCCGATGTCGATGGCCTTGCCGCCTCGCTGCCGCCGCTCGAGGCCGCCTATCTTGACAGCCGCCGCGCGCGCGACCTGTTTGCCGAACAGTTCCGGGTATCGCGCGGCACCCTGTTCGATGTGCTGCGCGCCGAACAGGATCTGCTCAATTCGGCATTCAGCCTTGCGCAGACGCATTATGATCTCGATGTGGCCGAGTTCACATTGCTGGCGCGGCGCGGCGGGCTTATCGAATATTTCGGCATGGCGCCGGCGGTGACCGCTGAAGATCGCCGCCCGGCGGCGAAGGCCGCCGATCGAGTGTTACCGCCGGAGCCGCGCCGATGATGACCCCCAGCAAGCCCTGGCTGTCCCCCTGGCTATCCCGCCCCCTCGCCGAACACCGTGCCACGTTCATCAAGGTCGGGGTCGCTGCGGTCCTCACCAATCTGTTCGCGCTGGCGACGTCGCTCTACTCGATGACGGTCTACAACCGCATTGTCCCCAACAACGCCACCGATTCGCTGATCGCGCTGTCGATCGGCGTCGGCATCATCATGGTCTTCGATTTCATCCTGCGAATGCTGCGCGGCTTCTTCATCGATGTCGCCGGCCGCTCGGTCGACGCCAAATTGGGCGCCAGCGTGTTCTCGACCCTCACCGGCATGCGCCTTGCCAACAAGCAGGGGTCGAGCGGCGCCTTTGCCGGCTTGCTGCGCGAGTTCGAGACCCTGCGCGATTTCTTCGCCTCGGCAACGATCATCGCGCTTGTCGACGTGCCCTTCATCTTCCTGTTCCTGTTCGTCATCTGGGCGATCGCCGGCCCGGTGGTGATCATCCCGCTGCTGATGGTGCCCCTGGTCATCGGCTCGGCGCTGGTCGTCCAGCCGGGGCTCGACCGAATGGCGGGCAGCGTCCTCGCCAACGGCTTTTCAAAGCAGGGCGTGATGGTCGAAACCATCGGCGGGCTCGAAACCGTCAAGGTGACCACCGCCGGAACGATGCTCCAGGGGCGATGGCAGGCCGCCGTCGATGAAAGCGCCGACATGGCCTTGCGCAGCCGGCTGCTCGCGTCGTTCGCCACGAACGTCGCGGCGTCGGCGCAGCAGATCGTCTATGTCGGTGTCATCCTCTATGGCGTCTTCCTCATCGCCGATGGCGAGATGACGAGCGGCGCGCTCATCGCCGCGTCGATCCTGGCGGGCCGCTGCGTCGCGCCGCTCGGCCAGGTTGCGGGGCTGATGACCCGGCTCAGTGCCACCCGCGCCGCCTATGCCCGGCTCGACACCTTCATGACGCAAGGCGGCGAAGTCGCCAGCGACGCCACCCCGGTCCGCCGGCAGCGCCTCGAAGGCCGCATCGCCTTCCGCAATGTCGTTTTCCATTATCCCGGCACCAACACCCGGGTGCTCGACAATGTCTCCTTCGAGATCGCGCCCGGCGAAAAGGTCGCCATCGTCGGCCGCGTCGGTTCGGGCAAATCGACCATCGCCCGGCTGGTGCTCGGGCTCTACCAGCCGACCGAGGGCCAGGTGCTCATCGATGGCGCCGATGTCCGCCAGCTCCACCCCGATGATCTGCGCCGCAACATCGGCTCGGTACTTCAGGATGTGACGCTGTTCTCGGGCTCGATCCGCGACAACATCAGCCTCGGCAACCCCGCCATCGACGATGCCGAGCTGCTGCGGCTGGCCAAGCTCAGCGGCACCCATGATTTCGTCGGCCAGATCGCCAATGGCTTCGATCTCAAGCTGGCCGATCGCGGCGATGGCCTGTCGGGCGGCCAGCGCCAGTCGATCGCCATCGCCCGGGCGCTCGGCGGCAGCCCGCCGATGGTGATCTTCGATGAACCGAGCAGCGCCATGGACAACCAGTCCGAAAATGCCCTCGTGGCGCGGCTCGAGGCCGAACTGGCGGGGCGCACCTTCCTCCTCGTCACGCACCGGAAACCGATGCTCAAGCTTGTCGATCGCATCATCATCCTCAATGGCGGCAAGATCGCCGCGCAAGGCCCGCGCGACGACGTGCTGCGCTCGATGGCAGTGGGACAAGCCTGATGCCGAACATGGTCGAATCCGCGTTGGTCGATGCCCCCGACAAGTTGCTCGAACGCAATTTCACCACCATCCTGCTGTGGATCGTCGTCGCGCTCACCGCCTCGATGCTGCTGTGGGCGGTGCTGGCGCGCGTCGATGAAGTCGTTCACGCCAATGGCAAGGTCATCCCCGCCAGCCGCTTGCAGGTCGTCTCCAACCTCGAAGGTGGCATCGTTTCGGAGATTCTGGTCCGGGCCGGCGAGCATGTCACCGCCGGCCAGCCGCTGCTCCGCCTCGACAATACCGCCTCGACCGCCGATTTCGAACGCAACGACACCTCGATCGACGCCCTCCAGGCCCGCGCGGCGCGGCTGGCCGCGGAAGCCGCCGGGCGCCCGCTGGCGTTTCCGGCGGCGCTCGAAACCGCGGTGCCGGCGCTCGTCGCCAACGAACGCGCCCTCCACAATGCCCAGATGTCGAACATGGCGACCGAACGCGCGATCGCCGAAGCGCGGCTGTCGCAGGCCGATCGCAGCGCCGGCCAGGCGCGCGCCGAGGCACTGGCGCGCAGCGAAGCCTTCGCCCAGGCGCGCCGCGAAGTCGAAATCCTCGTGCCGCTCGTTGAAAAGGGTGTCGAACCTTCGATGACGCTGGTGCGCGCCCGATCGACCGAGCGCCAGGCCGCGAGCGCCGCCGACGCCGCCGAGCAGGCCGTCCGCCGTGCCGATGCCGCCCGCCGCGAAGCCGTCGGCGCCATCCGCAATGTCGAGCAGCGCTTCCGTGCCGAAGCCTCCAACGCGCTGGCCACCACCCGCGCCGAAATCGCCGCGCAAAGCCAGTCGCTGCCGGCGCTCGCCGATCGCCTGGCGCGCACCGAAGTCACCGCGCCCCTCGCCGGTCTCGTCAACCGGGTCCTCGTCACCACCATCGGCGGCTCGGTCCGCCCCGGTGAACCGCTCGCCGAAATCGTCCCCGAAGGCGATGCGCTGGTGGTCGAAGCCATCGTCAAGCCATCGGACATCGCCTTTCTGCGCATGGGCCAGAAGGCCAATGTGAAGATCAGCGCTTATGATTATTCGATCTACGGCTCGCTTCCCGGCGTCGTCGAACGCATCGCGCCCGACGCCGTCACCGACGAACGGACGGGGGAATCGCACTTCACCATCCGCGTCCGCACCAGCGCCAACGCGCTGACCGGCGAGGACGGGGCGAAGCTGCCGATCGGCGCCGGCATGACCGCTGAAGTCGACGTGCTGGGCCGCGAACGGACGGTGATGAGCTACCTGCTGACCCCGATCACCCGTCTGAGGGACAGCGCGTTCCGCGAGAAGCAGTAAAGCGCCTCAGCGCGCCACTGGCGGCGCAAAGATCGCCGGATCGATCGCCCCGCATTCGAACGACGTCAGCGCGCCGCGGTCGGCAAGCGCGCCATCGGCGCCGAAAACATCGAGGCGATAGGCGACCATCAGCCCGTCCGCCGTCCGCCGGTAATCGCTGGCTTCGACGCGCACCGGCGGCTCGCCCTGCGCATCGACGACGCGCTGGATGAGATGGGTACGGCGATCGAACCAGGCTTCGAGCGGGCGCCCGCCCTCGGGCGTCATCCGGATCACGTCGAAGCGGCGCGATCCCTCCGTGGCCATGCGGACATAGGCCAGCCGGGCGGGAAAGCGGTCGGGGAAAAAGAAGCCGTTGACGCTGAGATAATTGGTCAGGATCGCCTCGCGAAGCGCTGCCGGATCGGCCTTGCTTTCGGCTTTGCCCGGGCCCTCAACCTGCCAGCTGGCCTTGCCGTCGAAACCCCGCGAGCGCATGTTGCCGCCGCGCTCGGAATCGGTGCGCATGCCGTAATCGCGAAGGCTGAACCGCGTCAGATAGGCAATCGCGCCGTCGCCATGGGTGCCGCGTTCGGTACAACCCTGGTGCTTGTCCCATGCAGCGCCCCCGGTCGCGGCTTTCGACGCCGCAACGATCGCTTCGGCCGTCGGCGCTGCGTGTGCCAGGGCGGGGCCGGCCATGGCCGCGCCGAGCAACAACAAACGCGTCGCTTGAAGTGTCGTCATTGCGCTCTCCCATGGATCCGAACCTGTCGCGCATGCCAGGCAAGGAGCGCCGGCACGGCGATCGCCTGGACAAGCAGGCCGTGAAATTCGGATGGCACGCCCGCCACATTCCAGATGATCGACAACTGAACGCCGACCGCAAGCCCGGCGATCGCCAGCGTCGACACCCAGGCAATGGCGAACGCCTGCATCTTCCGCTGGCTGAGCAACCAGGCGCTTGCCAACTGGGCGAGGCCAAGCGCCAGGAAGCAGCCGACCACGATCGGGCGCGCGGCTTCGTAGCGCGCTGTCAGCGCCGGCCCGGCGCCGTGCGCCACGAGCGCCGCGCGCATCCCGTCGGGCGCCCCGAGCAGGACCGCCACCCCGCGCGCGCCGCACGCGAGCTGGAAGAGTGCACACAGCGCCGTCACGATTGCGATGGCCCACATCCCGAAGCCGAAGCGGGTTTCCACGTCGGCGACGCGGATGCGGAGCGCAGCGACAAGGCATCCGCCGGCAAAGGCCAGCGCCGCCCGATCATCTTCGGCGTGGTGCAGTTCGGCAGCCATTGCCTCGCCCCAGCGCCGGCGCGTTTCGGGGAGCAAACGACACGCCATGTCGCACAGCCCAAGGGCGATCCGGCGCGTCATGCCGGCGAAACCGCGCCACGGCCGGGCGCGGGCGCGGCAGCACCGGTGCTTTCGAGCGCATAGGCGAGGCCGGTCCGCGTCAGCCGATAGGCGTGCCGCGGCGGCGCCCCCGGGCGACCGGGCGGGTGCCATTCGGACTCGAGCAGCCCCTGGTCGGCGAGCCGCATCAGCACCGGATAGAGCGTGCCGGCCTTGACGCCGGTGTCCTTCGTCAGATCATAGCCATGGCGCCAGTCGGCGGCACGGACCAGCAAGGCTTGCAGCACAAGCAGCGTTTGGGGAGAGGCTTTTCGCAGTCGCACGGATATAGTCTACATATATCGACTTATGCGTCAAGCCGTGTTCGTGTCGTCGTCCTGCACCCTTTCAACCGCTGTTCCGCAACCCCGCCGCGATCCCGTTGATCGTCAGGTGAATCCCCTCCGCAATCCTTTCATCGGCCTCCCCCGCGCGCCGGCGGCGGATGAGGTCGATCTGGAGTTCGTTCAACGGGTCGATATAGGGCAGGCGGCGGCGGACCGAGCGCGCCAGCACCGGCTGGCGGTCGAGCAGGGCAGTCTGGCCGGTGAGCGACAGCAGCGTGTCGCGGGTGCGGTTCCAGCTCGCCTCGATCGTTTCGAACACTGCATCCCGCAGCGGCACATCGGGCACCAGCCCGGCGTAGCGGCGGGCGATGTCCATGTTCGATTTGGCGAGCACCATTTCGAGGTTGGACAGCGTTGCCCCGAGGAACGGCCAGGCGGCGACCATTTCGGCGAGCAAACCCTTGTCCTCGAACCCTGCCAGCGCGTCGCCGGTGCCGTACCAGCCCGGCAGCATGATCCGCGCCTGCGCCCAGCTGAACACCCAGGGGATGGCGCGCAGATCCTCGATGCGGTCGGACTTGGTCCGCGAGGCGGGGCGTGATCCGATCTTCAACTCGGCGATTTCGGTGATCGGGGTGGTCGCGCGGAAGAAGGCGTTGAACCCCGGGGTTTCATAAACCAGCCCGCGATAGCTGCGATAAGCCGCCGCGCTGATCCCCGCCATCGCCTCGCGAAACCGCGTGAAATCGGCCGGGGACAGTCGTGGCGGTTCGAGGCTGGCGAGCAGGGTCGCCGCGGCCATGGTTTCGAGGCTGGTTTCGGCCACCGCCGGGGTGCCGTATTTGGACGCGATCACTTCGCCCTGTTCGGTGATGCGGATGCGCCCCATCACCGTGCCGGGCGGCTGGGCACGGATCGCATCGAACGCCGGCCCGCCGCCGCGCCCCACCGCGCCGCCGCGCCCGTGGAACAACTGCATCTGCAGCCCGCGCGCGTCGAACACCTCGGCGAGCGCCAGCGCGCCTTCATGGAGCGACCAGTTCGAGGTCAGATAGCCGCCATCCTTGTTCGAATCCGAATAGCCGATCATCACTTCCTGGTGGCCACGGGCGGTCGCCAGCGCCGCCGCCTTGGGGCGCCCTAGATAGCGTGCCATGACATCGGGGGCGGCTTCGAGATCCTCGATGGTTTCGAACAGCGGCACCGCCATGATCGCGCACGAAGGCGGATCGCCAGGGACATAGACGCCGACTTCCTTCAACAGCACATAGACTTCGAGGAGGTTCGAAACCCCGCTGGTCTTGGAGACGATATAGGCGCTTATAACTTCGGGCCCGAAGCGCGCATGGGCAGCGGCGACGGCGCGCAATATCGCCATTTCGCCCATGGTTTCATCGCTGTAGCAGCTGTGAGGGTTGAACAGCAGCCGCGGCGAGGACAGTTCGTCGCCCAGCAAGGCCACCCGCGCCGCATCGTCCATCGCGGCATAACCATCCGTCACCCCGGCGCGCGACAGCAGTTCGCCGACGACGCGCGCATGGACATCGGCATTCTGGCGCAGGTCGAGGGTCGCGAGGTGAAAGCCGAAGATGCGCAAGCTGCGGATGAGGAGGTCGAACCGCGTGCCCACCATCGCCGCGCCGCCATGCGCACGCAGCGATGCAGCGACGGTTTCGAGGTCGGCGAGCAGATCGGCTGCCCGCGCGTAAGGCGCCCCGGGCGCCATCGCCGGCCGTGGCGGCGGGCTGCCGGTGAGCCGGTGGTAGCTTGCCGCGGTGCGCGCATAGACCCCCACCAGCGCGCGGCGATAGGGCTCGTCGGCGCGGCTGGCGGCGGTGTCGCCGCTCGCTTCGGCGAGCGCCGCCAGCGCCGGCGTGACTCCGACTATCGCCGACGACATCGAAAGCTCGGCGCCGATGGCGTCGATCTCGCCGAGATAATGGCCGATCGCCACCCGTGCCTGCGCCGCCAGCGCCGCCTCGAGCGTTGCCGCGTCGACATTGGGGTTGCCGTCGCGATCGCCGCCGATCCAGCTGCCGGGGCGCAGGAACGACGGCAGCGCGGCGCCGGTGAGGGCTTCCCAACGCTTGTGGAGGCGCGGCAGCACGGGGAGGAAACTGCCGCCGAGATACGACATCGCGCCGATGATCTCGTCGAGCACAACCGGCTTGATCGCGCGCAGCGGGCGCGTTTGCCACAGGATCGTGATCTGGCGGATCAACTCGGCCTCGGTCTCGGCGTCGCACGCGTCATGCCGGCATTGGGCCAGCAATGCGGCGATGCTCGCTTCGCGGTCGATCATGCTCTTGCGGCGGACTTCGGTTGGGTGGGCAGTGAGCACCGGCACCACCAGCGCGTGGCCCAGCAGGTCGATGATCGCCTCAAGGCTTACGCCGGCGCCCGCCAGCCGCTCTATCGCGCCGGCGAGCGTCGCATCATGGTTGGCGCTCGCCTCGCCGCGGTCCTCGGCGAGATTGGCGAGCAGTGAAAACAGCAGGAAACCGCGCACGAAGCGCAGCGTGTCGCCAAGATCGAGGCTGCCGAGCCGCGCGCTCAGCGCCGCTGTCGCTGCCGGATCGGGGCTGCGGTGCGCCGCCACTGACGCCTGGCGCACGCCTTCGATGGCATCGAACACGCCCACGCCGTCCTGGGCGCGGATGACATCGCCGAGCAGCCGCCCGAGATAGCGCAGATCGGCCCGGTTGCTGGCGCCCTCGCTTTCCACATCAACCCTTGGCGAGCATCTCGCCCATCCGGGCATGGAGCATCTGGATCGCCTTCAACGGCCGCACCATCACCTTGAAATGCACGATCCGCCCTTCCGCATCCCAGCGGATCATGTCGATGCCGTTGATCTTGATGCCATCGATGACATTTTCGAATTCGAGGATCGCGCTGTCGGGTGCCGTCCATTCGCCGATGTAGGTGAACCCCGGCCCGCCGAGCACCTTGTCGGCACTGGCGAGATATTTGAAGGTAATGTCGCGCCCGCGCTGGGGGGTGTGGACGACCGGGCTTTCGAACACCGCCTCGGGGTGGAGCATGTCGAACAGCGCCGCATGGTCGGGCGACTTGATATAGGCATGCCAGCGGTCGAGCGGGGTCATCGGGATGGCTCCTTTGACAATCATGCTAGGCTGGTACGCACCTAAATCAAACTGTCATCCCGGGCTTGCCTGCCCCGGCTTTAGCGAGGGCAGGCAAGCCCGGGCTGACAAAAAACAAGCAAGGCGCGGCGTCGCGCAACCCACTAGGCCGCCACCCGTGTCCCCGCCGCAATCCGGTCGTACGTCGCGAACAGAGTCTCGAAATGCATGTCCATCGTCGGCACGGCCGCGGCGCCGGCCACCGCCGCTGCGTGCAGGCCTGCGCGCTGGGCAATGCCGTCGCCGATCGTCACCGCCACGCTGGCTGCATCGCCCGAGGTATAGGCGAGGCCCTGGCCGGGAACGAGTTGATCGAACGCCGCGCCTTCATCGGGAACGATGATCGGCAGGCCCGAAGCGCGCGCCTCGGCCATAACCATGCCGAAGGTTTCGGCGCCCGATCCCGCCACCAGCAGATCGGCGCTGGCATAGAGCCGGGCAATCTCCTGCCGGTCGCTGATCGGGGCAAGCAGGGCGATATGCGGGTTTTCGCCGATGGCGCGCTGCACTGCCGCCTTGCCCTGCCCGACCCCGACGATGACCATGCCGAGCGGCCGGCTGTATCCCGCCGCCGTGGCGCCGGCGATCAGCATCGGCCAGCGCTTTTCCGCCGACAGCCGGCCGACGCCGAGCAGTAGCGTGCCGCTGTCGGGGATCCGGCACAGGTCGAGCAGCCGTGTGCGCAACGCGGCATCGCGCAGGGCAGGGGTAAACAGCCCGGGTTCCACCCCCATCGGCAGCACGGCAGTGCGCTGCAACCCGCCATCGGCAAGGCGTTTGGCATAGCTCGGCGACGCGCAGACGACGATGTCGAACGCGGCATCGAGCCGACGCAGGTGCCGCCAGTACCAATCGAAGCCGCGGTCGATCGTCTGCCGGCTGACGAGGCTTTCCAGCCAGCGATAGGCGTGCGCCGAAAGCGGATCGGCGTGCATCACGAGCGCCCGCGGCGCCGTTCCCGGCCATTCGGCGACCGCGGTGGCGCTGCCCCAGGGCGATGACGCCTCGATGAAATCGGGTTGCTCGGCATCGAGCGCAGCGTGGATGATCTCGCGATTTTCGAACCAGAAATAGTTGCGATCGAGCGGGAAGCTCGGGCTCGGCACGGTGATCAGCCGCGCCGTGCCGAAGTGCTGGATGTCCGCCGCCGCCCCCGGCACGATCACGGTCAGGCGCTTGTGCAGCCGATCGGCGATTTCGAGCTTGCGATGGGTATAGGTGCGGATGCCCCCGCCATTGGGGGAATAAAGCGCCGATATATCGACGATATGCATGGCTCAGGGTTTATCGACGTTCACGGTTTATCGACTGGACCGAAGCCGAACAGGCCGCGCCGATAGTTCATCCGCACCGTCAGCGGCGTCAGCCCGCCGCCGGCGCCGATCTTCACCGCTTCGGCCTTGGGTTTCGACAGCCCCAGCCGCGGGTTGTTGGAAAAGCCGACGCCGTCGCTCGACAGCCCGAACTTGCGGTTGGCATCGCGATCATGGAGCACCGTCACGGCATAATTGCCGGGGCCGGGCAGGCGGATGCACAGTTGCAACGGACCCGATGGCGGCACCGCCATCTCGACGCGGCGAAAGGCCTTGCCCGCCATGATCAGCACATTGTCGTCGGCGAGGAAGTCCTCCTCGGTCGCGGGATACAGCTCGGCCTTGATCCGGCCCTTGCGATCCTTGAGGCCCGTCACGAGCAGCAGCACGGCAGGCCCCGTTTCGCCAGGGCGACACTGCGCCTCGGCCTTGCCGAGATCGGGTGTCGAAGGGATATAGGCCGGCGCCGCCGAAAGCAGCGGCAGCGCCACCATGGCCGCGACCAGACGCTTCATCGTTTGCGCCAGCCGGTGACGTCGCTGGCGACGAGCCCGGCGCCGACAACCAGATGCGTGGTGAGGATCAGTGTCGCCATCATCGTCATCAACGCACCGATCTGCACATCGTGCCCGATCAGGAACACCGCGAGCCCGGCAAAGACGATATCCTTGTTGGGCAGCAGCGGTAGCCGCGACAGCAGCAGGCGCAATGCCGACAGCAGCAGCCACCATTGCACCCCGACTTCGGGAAGCACGAGATGCCAGGCAAGCGCGTTGAATCCCGTCGTCAGCCCGATGCGAACGAGGTGCATCCCCGACACGAAACGCAGTTCGGGGGCCGGCAGGCTGAACAGCTTGCGGCGGAACAGCAGCACCGCACTCGAGGTGACGAGCACGACGCCGACCGAAGCCAGCAAAGTATCGGCATCGATGCCGAAGCGCATCGTCGACAGCAGCGGCGCCGCCAGCACCAGCATCACCAGGGTCACGGCATTGCCCATCAGCGCCGAAAGGATGGCGACGTCCTTGACCGCGCCGAAGGGCGCCGTCGTCATCTGGGTCCGCGCCCGGGCCCAGGTGTAGAAATAGACCTCGCCGATATAGCCGAGCAGCAGTTCGTTGCCGATCAGCTTGCGCAACAGTGCGGCAAAGCCCGCCGCCGGAATGCGCCACAACCGCCTGAAAATCAGCCAGTCGACGAGCGGCGCCGAAAAATAGGCCGCCAGAAATGCCAGCCAGAAGCCGGGCTTGTCCGGCAACATCGCCACCACCCCGGCGAAACCAATGCTGCGCACCTGCCACAACACCGCCCCCAGGATCGCCAGCGAAAATGCGACCCCCGCCCACCACGTCCAGCCGCGCTCCGCCGTTGCAAGGGGTGCCGGATCGAGCGCTGCGGGCGCCACCGCCAACGGTCCTGCGGGCGCGCCCGCCAACGGTGCAGCGGGCGCCGCGGGCATATTCGCACTGGCACTGATGTTATACACGCACGGAACCGATCGCTGGCATCGAATGGACGGGGCCGTTACGCAGGCAATATGGCATTTTGACGACCTCCTGCCCACACGGGACGACCAACGCGCCCGATGCCGCTGCGTTGCGTGACTCCGGCGCCTCGTATCGAGTCCGGGGTGACGGGCGGCGCCCTCAGACCCCGGTCACTTGGGGTCGAGCACGGCGTTGCTCAAGGCCCCGAACAATTTGGCATAGGCGCCGGCGGCGCGTTCCACCGTGAAGCGCCGCATTTCCGCCACCGCCGCGCTGCGCGCTGCTGGTGCCAGCGGCGCCTGCGCCGCCATGGCCGCTGCCAGCGCCGTTGCATCGCCGACGGCGACGATTGTGCCCCATTCACCGATGAGGCTCGCCATCGACACGCTGCAATCGGTGGCGACCACCGGCAGCCCTGCCGCCAGCGCCTCGATGACCACCGCCGGCACCCCTTCGAAATCGGACGAAAGCACGAAGACGTCGCCTGCCGCCAGCACCGGCGCCGCCGCACCATGCCCCGGCAGCGCCAGCCGGCCGGCGATGCCGAGCCGCGCCGCCAGCCTTTCGAGCCGCGGCCGCTCGGCGCCCTCGCCGAGGATGGTCAGCCGGTCGTCGGGACCGGCGATACGGGCGAAGGCTTCGAGCAGCAGCGGCCAGTTCTTCTGGGGGGCGAGCCGCCCGATGCCGACATATTGGCGGGCGCCGGTCCGCGGGGTTCGCGCCGTGCCGATCGCCGCAAGCGCTTCGAGGTCGGCCCCGGCCAGCGCCGGATCATCGACAATGTGGATGCGGTCCGCCGGCAGCGCCATGAGATCGGCGATTTCGCCGCGCATCGGTTCGGCGAGCCCCGTCACCAGTTCGATCATCCGCCCCTGGATGCGCAGCCAGAGGTGATAGACCCGGCGCACTGGCCCGGGCATGTCGAGGCGGTGCAGGTCGTTGGAAATCTTGAGCACCACCGGCGGGCAACGGCGCCCCATCACGAGCTTCATGACGACGGCGATGACGGCATAGCTGTTGCCGGCAGCAAAGATCACGTCGGGGCGCAGCCGGCGGATATGGCCGGGCAGCACCAGCATCATCCACAGGCTCTCCCACGCCGCAGTTGAAAACGGCTCGGGGGTGACATGGCGGACGAGGCCCGGCGGCGCCTCGGGGCGCATCGCCCCGGTTTCGCGGCCCATGACCAGCTGGACGTCGAGGCCGGGGTCGGCGTTCCAGGCACCGCACAGTCGCAGCGCGACGCGTTCCACCCCGCCGGGGGCGAAGCTGTGCAGCGGCACCATGATCTTGAGCGGGGGTTTAGCCGAGATCGGCATAGCGCGCCGCGACCCGCCCCGGCAGCAGCCGGGCGAGGGTGTCATCGAGTCTGGCGAGCAGCACCGGTACCCCGGTATCGCCGGGATGGACTGCCACGCGGACATTGGGGAGCGGCCCTAAGCCGAAGCCTGCCAGCCCGGCGAACAGCAGCGAACTGCGGATGCGCGCCGGTGATCGGCTCGCCCAGGTGATCACGGGGCCACGGGCAAGCACCCGGCCATCGGTAGGGCGCCACACTTTCAGATGGTCCTCCGCCAGCGCAAAGCCTCTTCCTCGCGAACCGCCGCCAGCGCGGCGCCACTGTACAGCCAGGCCGGGGCAATCAAGCCGGCAACCGGGCGCCCGATCGCGTCCTCCAGCTCTGCCCGCCCGGCGCGCAGCCGGCGCGTCGCTTCGGCATGGTCGAGGCGCGAGAACTCGCCCTCGCCGGCGGTCATGTGGTCGGCCTTGAAACCCGCCAGCGCGTCGTCGAGGTGCCGCCAGCCGTGGAGGAACATCTCCACCCCTGCATCGGCCCAGCCGCGCAATCGCGCCTGGAACGCCCCGTCGGCGGCGATCGGTGCCCGGTCCCAGGGATCGGGCACCACCAGCATGGCAAAACGCCCCGCCACGAGCCGGCGATCGAGCCGCTCGGCAAGCAGATCGACCTCGCGCTCGAAGCGCGGCGACACATCATGGATCGAGGCAAGCAGGCGGCGGGGCACGGTGGATGACTTGGCGCGTGGCCCGCCAGAGCGCAAGTCGCCATGCCCGGGCGCTGTGCTGCCTGTTTTCGGGGCCCGTCCTCTGCACGGGGCCCCGCCTCAAGCGCGGGGCGACGGATCCAGGGCAGCACCCGTTCCAGCCAACCCCCTGACCAACGACAATATTTCCGCCGCACGCGAGCGGTGGCAGATCAGCAGGTCGGGGAGGAGCGGGTCGGCGCGGTTATAGACAAGGGGGCTGCCGTCAATGCGGCTGGCGTGGAGCCCGGCGGCGAGCGCCACCGCCGCGGGGGCGCAATTATCCCATTCATATTGCCCGCCCGAATGGAGGTAGATATCGGCCTGCCCCCGCAGCACCGCCATCGCCTTGGCGCCGGCGCTGCCCATCGGCACGAGTTCGGCGCCGAGTTTTTCGGCGACCATCACCGCTTCGGCGGCCGGTCGCGTCCGGCTGACCAGCATGCGCAGCGGCCGGCCTTCGGCGCGCAGCAGCGGCGGGAATTCGGTGCACAGGCACAGGTTCAGCGCCGGCAGTGCCACCGCGCCTTGCGCCGCCACGCCATCGATGGCGAGGCCGACATGCACCGCCCAATCGGCGCGGCGCTCGCCATATTCGCGGGTGCCGTCGAGCGGATCGACGATCCAGATGCGCCGCGCCTTCAGCCGCTCGGGGTCGGCGGCTTCCTCTTCCGACAGGATGGCGTCGTTCGGGCGTTCGCGGCGCAACACGTCGAGGATCAGCGTATTGGCCTGGCGGTCGCCGGCGTCGCCCAGCGCCTTGTTGGCGCCGGCCTCGCTCGTCGACCCGGCGTCGGTCTGCAGTCGCAGCAGCAATTTGCCGGCGGCGGTGGCCAGCGCGCGGGCGAGCGCAGCGTCGTTCATCCGATCAGCCTTTCAACGATCAACGCGGCGGCTTCATCGGCGGTCATCGCCGTTGTGTCGATGCGGATTTCGGGGGATTCCGGCGCTTCATACGGGCTGTCGATGCCGGTGAAATTGCGCAACTGGCCGGCGCGCGCCTTTTTATACAGGCCCTTCACATCGCGCGCTTCGGCCTCGGCGAGCGGCGTGTCGATGTGGATTTCGATGAATTCGCCCGGCGCCATCATGTCGCGCACCATCTGGCGTTCGGCGCGGAACGGCGAAATGAAGGCGGTGATGACGATCAGCCCGGCATCGGTCATCAGTTTCGCCACTTCGCCGACGCGGCGGATATTCTCGATGCGGTCGGCATCGGTGAAGCCCAGGTCCTTGTTGAGCCCGTGGCGGACATTGTCGCCATCGAGCAGGAAGGTGTGGCGGTTCATCCGGTGCAAGCGCTTTTCGACGAGGTTGGCGATGGTCGATTTGCCGGCGCCCGACAGCCCGGTCAGCCACAGCACCGCGGCTTTCTGGTTCTTCAGCGCGGCATGGGCGTCGCGGCCGACATCGGTCGCCTGGAGATGGATGTTCTGCGAGCGGCGCAGCGCGAAATGCAGCATGCCGGCAGCAACGGTGGCGTTGCTGATCCGGTCGATGAGGATGAAGCCGCCCAATTCGCGGCTGTCGGCATAGGGCTCGAACACCAGCGGCGCGGCCGTGGTGAGTTCGACAACGCCGATGGCGTTGAGGTCGAGCGACTTGGCCGCCAGTTGTTCGAGGGTATTGACGTTGATCTGGTATTTCGGCGGCTGCACCGTGACGGTGACGGTCTGGGTGCTCAGCTTGAGCAGATAGGAACGGCCGGGCAGCAGCGGTTCGTCGGCCATCCAGACGAGCGTCGCCTCGAACTGGTCGGCAACCTGCGGCGGCGCATCGGCGATGCTGATGACGTCACCGCGCGAGCAATCGACTTCATCGGCGAGGGTCAATGTGACCGCTTCGCCGGCGCCGGCGCTGGCCTTGTCGCCATCGAGGGTGACGATGCGCGCGACGCTGGTGGTGCGGCCCGACGGCAGAATGCGCACGGCGTCACCCGGCGCGACGCGGCCGCTGCTGATCGTGCCGGCGAACCCGCGGAAATCGAGATTGGGGCGGTTGACCCATTGCACCGGCAGCCGGAACGGCCGCGCCAGGTCGGCATCGGCAGCGACTTCGACATTTTCGAGCCAGCGCAGCAGTGGCAGGCCGGTATACCATGGCGTGTTGGGCGAGGGTTCGGTGATGTTGTCGCCGCCCAGCCCCGAAATCGGGATGGCGGCGACATCGGCGAGGCCGATTTCGGCGGCGAAGGCGCGGTATTCGGCAACGATGGCGTCGAATTTCGCCTGGTCGAAGCCGATCAGATCCATCTTGTTGACCGCCAGCACGACGTGGTGAATGCCGATCAGCTTGGCGAGATAGGAGTGGCGGCGGGTCTGGGTGAGCACGCCCTTCCTCGCATCGATGAGCACGATCGCGGCATCGGCGGTCGAGGCACCGGTGACCATGTTGCGGGTGTACTGTTCATGCCCCGGGCAGTCGGCGATGATGAACTTGGTGCGGTCGGTGGCGAAGAAGCGATAGGCGACATCGATGGTGATGCCCTGCTCGCGCTCGGCGGCGAGGCCATCGACGAGCAGCGCGAAATCGATGTTCTGGCCCTGCGTGCCCACCCGCTTGCTGTCGGCTTCGAGCGCGCTCAGCTGGTCATCGAAAATCTGCTTCGAATCATAGAGCAGCCGGCCGATGAGCGTCGACTTGCCGTCATCGACCGAGCCGCAGGTGATGACACGCAGCAGGTTCTTCGTTTGCTGGGCTTCGAGATAGGCTTCGATATTTTCAGCGATCAGCGGATCGGGGGCAAAACCGTTGGTCATCAGAAATACCCCTCCTGCTTCTTTTTCTCCATGCTGGCGGCCTGGTCGTGATCGATGGCGCGGCCCTGGCGTTCGGAGGTGGTGGTCAGCAGCATTTCCTGGATGACCTGGGGGAGGGTGGTGGCGGTCGATTCGACGGCGCCCGACAGCGGATAGCAGCCCAATGTACGGAAGCGCACCGACTTGACCGTCGGCGTCACGTCTTTCAGCGGAAAACGATCGTCATCGACCATGATCATCAGGCCGTTGTAATCGACCACCGGGCGCGGCGCGGCGAGATAGAGATCGACGATCTCGATGCCCTCCTGGTGGATGTACTGCCAGATATCGAGCTCGGTCCAGTTCGAGATCGGGAAGACCCGGATCGATTCGCCGCGCGCATGGCGGGCGTTGTAGAGCCGCCACAGTTCGGGGCGCTGCGCCTTGGGGTCCCAGCGGTGGCCGGCCCCCCGAAAGCTGAACACGCGTTCCTTGGCGCGGCTCTTTTCCTCGTCGCGGCGGGCGCCGCCGAACGCCGCATCGAAGCCGTAATGGTCGAGCGCCTGCTTCAGCCCCTGCGTTTTCCAGAGGTCGGTATGGACGGCTGAGCCATGGTCGAAGGGGTTGATGCCCGCCGCCTTGGCCTCGGGATTTTGCCAGACGAGCAGCTCCATCCCCGCCTCGCGCGCCGCCTTTTCGCGTAGCGCGTACATCGCCTTGAACTTGAAGGTGGTATCGACATGGAGCAGCGGGAAGGGCGGCGGCGCCGGGTAGAACGCCTTTTTCGCCAGGTGCAGCATGACCGCTGAATCCTTGCCGATCGAATAGAGCATCACCGGGCGTTCGGCCTCGGCGAGCGTTTCGCGCAGGATGTGGATGCTTTCGGCTTCGAGCCGCTGCAAATGGGTGAGGTGCGTCGTCATGCCGCCCTTCTAGCAGCGCAAAGCGGCAAGCGTCGCGCAAAAATCTATCGCGATTGATGGAAAGCCTTTGGCGCTGCTTCGCAAATCAATCGCCGGTGAAAATCGCCGGCCGCTTTCCCAGTAAGGCGGCAACGGCTTCCTTGTGGTCGGCAGTCTCGTGCACCAGCGCCTGATAGGCCGCCGACAGTTCGAGGATCTCGCTCATCCGCGCCGTCTGCGCCTCGCGCAACAGCCGCTTGGTCAGCCGCAGCGCCCGCGCCGGATTGGCGGCGATGCGCTGCGCCAGCGCCAGCGCGGCGGGCAACAGATCGGCATCGGGAACGACGCGCGACACCAGCCCGATTTCCTTCGCGCGCGCCGCATCGAAACGGTCACCCGTGAAGAAAAGTTCGGCGGCGGTGGCATAGCCGACGACCCGTGCCAGCGACCAGGCGCCGCCATCGCCCGGCACCAGCCCGACCTTGATGAAGCTGCACGAAAAAAGCGCACTTTCGGCGGCGATACGCATGTCGCACAGGCAGGCGAGATCGCAGCCCAGGCCCACGGCATGGCCGTTGACCGCGGCGATGCCCGGCACTTCACAGTCCATCAGCGCGCGCGTGATGCGCTGCACGCCGCGGCGATAGGTGTCGCGGGTGTCGGCGGGCTGGGCACCTGGGCCGATGCCGGTCTTGTCCTGCATCGCCTTGAGATTGCCGCCGGCGCTGAAGGCGCGGCCCTTGCCGGTGAGGATGAAGGCGCTGACGCTGCGATCGTCGCCGACGGCTTCGATGGCGCGGACGAAATCGTCGCAATCTTCCAGCGTGCCGATGGCGTTCAGGCTGTCCGGCCGGTTGATCGTCAGGATCGCGACCTTGCCGATCGTCTCGCGGATGATGAAATCGCCCATGCTGTTCTCCCCGATGCTGCTGCACGGCTAGACGCGGCGGCGGGGCATCGCAAGCGCTTGCCTTTGCGGGTGCAGCGGTGATGATGGGCGGATGATGAAATTTGCTCCCTCGCGCCGCCGCCTCCTGGGTGGGGCGCTTGCCCTCGCGGCGTTGCCGCTGCGCGCCGCCGAAATCGATACCGGCGATTTGAAGCCGATGACCAGCGATGTGGTGCCGATCGGGCCGGCGGAGCGCGCGGCGCGGATCGCGCGGGCACAGGGGCTGATGGCGGCGAACGGCATGGCGGCGATCCTTGTCGAAGCCGGGTCGAGCCTTGAATATTTCACCGGGGTCAAATGGTGGCGTAGCGAGCGGTTGACAGCGGCGGTCATTCCGGCGCGCGGGGAGCCGATCGTCATCACGCCGTTTTTCGAGGAACCCTCGGTGCGGCAATCGCTCGGCATCCCGGCCGAGGTGCGCGTGTGGCAGGAGGATGAAAACCCGCATGCACTGGTTGCCGCTGCCGTCACCGGGCTGGCGGGCAGCATCGGTATCGAGGAAACGGTGCGGTATTTCGCCAGCGATGGCCTGGGGCTGCTGTTGCCCGGCCGGCGCATCGTTTCGGCCAATCCTGTGGTGCGCGGCTGCCGGATGATCAAGACGCCGGCCGAACTGGCGCTGCTGCAAAAAGCCAGCGACGTGACGATCGCGGCGTTCCGCTGGGCGCATCCGCGCATCCGGCTGGGCATGACGCCCGATGATATCGGCGCGCTCTGTGCCGCCGCGATGACCGCACTGGGGGGCCGGGCCGATGAACCGCTGGTGCTGCTCGGCGAGGCAGCGGCCTATCCGCATGGCTCGTCGGCGCCGCAGCGGGTGCGCGCCGGTGAGGTCGTTCTCATCGACGGTGGCTGTTCGGTCGGTGGCTATCAGGCCGATATCTCGCGCACCTTCGTGCCCGGCACCGCGCCCGATGCGGTGCGGCGCGTGTTCGATACCGTGGCGAAGGGCCAGCAGATCGCCATGGCGGCGGCGAAGGTCGGCGCGCCGGCGGGCAGTGTCGATGATGCGGTGCGGCGCTTCTATGAACGTCAGGGCTATGGCCCCGGCTACCAGCGCCCCGGCCTGCCGCATCGCACCGGCCATGGCATCGGCATGGACGGGCACGAGCCGGTCAACCTCGTCCATGGCGAGATGACGCCCCTGGCGCCGGGCATGTGCTTTTCGAACGAGCCCGGGCTGTATCTGCCGGGCAAGTTCGGGGTGCGGCTGGAGGATTGTTTTCACATGACGGCGGCGGGGCCGGTGTTTTTCTCGACGCCACCGGTCAGTCTGGACAGGCCGTTCGGTTAAAGAATCCCCTCTCCCGGTTGACGCGAAGGCGTCGCCTGACGGCTGCGGGAGAGGGGCGTCACTTTTTCAGATACCGTTCGAACCACGCAATCGTCCGCTCCAGCGCGTCGATCTGGTTTTCGCGCTTCTGAAAACCATGGCCCTCGGCGGCATAGAAGATCGTTTCGACAATATTGCCCTTGGCCTTGAGCACATCGTTGACTTCCTGGGCCTGGCCGCGCGGCACGCGGATATCGTTTTCGCCCTGCAGCGACAGCAGCGGCGCGGTGGCGGCGCGGATATAGGTCATCGGCGATGACGCTTCATAGACACCCTTGAATTCATCGGGCTTGCCGAGCAGCGAGCGCTGATAGGCCTGGAGATAGGCGTCTTCATCGCGGTACATCGTCCGCCAGTTGATGATGCCATAGGATTGTACCGCCGCGGCAAAGGCGGTGGGCGCCTTGCCGATCGCCATCAGCGTCATGAAGCCGCCATAGGAGCCGCCGGTGATGCCGAAGCGCCTGGGGTCGGCATAGCCGGTTGCCACCAGGAAATCCTTGGCGGCGAGCACGTCCTTCAGGTCGCCGCCGCCGAGATCCTTGTAATTGGCTTTCTGGAAGGCCTCGCCATAGCCCGTCGAGCCGCGGAAATTCGGGGCGATAACGATGTAGCCGCGCGAGGCCAGCGCGGCGTTGGTGCGGCTGAAACTGTCCTGCGACTGGCCGGTCGGCCCGCCGTGCGGCACGATGATGGCGGGGTTGCTGCCATCGCGTTTCAGGTTGAACGGCATGGTGACGACAGCACTGATCAGCGTGCCGTCGAAGCTCTTGAACGTAACGACGCTCGATTTGGCGAGATTGGCCGGGTCGACGCTGGCCATCGCCATATGGGTCAGCGGCGTGGCGGTGCCGGCGGCCGGATCGGCGACGAGCAGGTCCGACGGTGTATTGGCGCCGGCGTGGAGCACCAGCAGGCGGCGGCTGTCCGGACTGAACGGTTGCGACGCGACGGTCGAATTGAGGCCGGGCGGCAGCGTGATCGGCGTCACCGCCAATGTCGCCACATCGACCCGCGACAGCGCCGACCGGCCATCGGCATTGTCGCGCACCAGCATCGTCGAGCCATCGGGGGCCATGGCGATGGTTTCCTGTTCCCAGGGCGTCGGCGGCAGCCAGCGCCAGTTGCCGGTTCTGGTATCGAGCACCCCAGCGCGCGACTGGCCGGTGGCGGCGTTGGAGCTGGCGGCGATGATCGCGCCGTCGCGGCTGGCACCACTGGCAAAGACCAGCTTGCCCGGGGTGGCGCTGATGAGAGTCGCCTTGCCATCGGACACCGAAACCCGCCAGACTTGGCTTTCGTTGCCCCCGGTGGCGGTGCGATTGGCGATCAGTGCCGCACCGCCGTCGATCCAGGCGACGGCGGACCAGCTCCATTGCGGGTCGGCCTCCGCGGTCAGCAGCCGGGCCTTGCCGGTGGCGGTATCGAAGATAGCGAGATTTGCCTGGGAATCGATCTTGCGCTTGTGGGAAAAGGCGAGGCCGCCAGCGCCGGCGAGCAGGCCCTGTTCATCGGCATCGTCGCTGTTCGAGACATTGCCGACGCTGCCGCCGCCGGTGGGGATGGCGAAGATGTCGTGGAGTTCGTTGCCGCCCTTGTCCTGGGTGAAATACAACGTCTTGCCGTCTCCCGACACCGCCAGATCGCCCTGGCCTTCGTCGGACTGGGTCATCTGCACCGGCCAGCTGCCGCCGGCATCGACCCGCCAGATATTGAAGCGTCCGGTGAAATTGGTGACGAGAAACAGGCGCTGGCCGTCACCGCTCCACGCTGCGCTGCCGACGCCGCGGGTCAACGCGAGGTCGACAAGCGGGATCGGCGCAGCGGCGGGATTGGCAGAGGAGGCGAGGCTTTGCGGATCGGTGACCGGGCGGGGCGGGGTCGGCACCGCCGCGAAGGCGGTTTGTGCCAGGGCAGCACTTGCCAGCAGCAATATCTTCTTCATTCAAAATCTCCCCAACTGCCTGAAGATTAGCGCGTTTCATCCGCCTGGCAATGCCGCCGCGCTTGCCAAGCGTGTTCGCAACCGGCACCTTGGCGCGCAATGAACGCCGCACAGACGGCAGGGGAGTGGATGATGGCAAGCGCGGCCGACGCGACGCCGAAACAGCGGGTCAATTCCGAACGGCTGCTGCTGTGGACGCTGCTCGTCGTCTACGTCCTCAATTTCCTCGATCGCTCGATCGTGTCGATCCTGGCCGAACCGATCAAGCGCGACCTGGGGCTCAGCGATACGCAACTGGGGTTGATGACCGGGCTGGCGTTTGCGCTGTTCTACGCCGTGCTCGGCATTCCGATCGCCCGCCATGTCGACCGTCCGGCCTCCAATCGCGTCTCGCTGATATCGATCTCGCTGGTGCTGTGGTCGATCATGACCGCGGTCAGCGGGCTGGCGCAGAATTTCGGGCAATTGCTGCTCGCCCGCATCGGGGTGGGGGTGGGCGAAGCCGGCTGCACCCCGGCGGCGCATTCGCTGATTTCCGACATGGTGCCGATCGAGCGGCGATCATCGGCCATCGCCTTTTACGGGCTGGGCATCCCCATCGGATCGTTGCTCGGCGTGGCGATCGGCGGGGTGCTCGCCGATACCGTCGGCTGGCGGACGGCATTCCTGGTGGTCGGCATGCCCGGCGTGGTGATGGCCGGGGTCGTCTGGCTGGTGCTGCGCGATCCGCGCCGGCACGCGGCGGCGGTGGCGCTGCGCACCGCATCGCCGGCGGTGCCGCAACTGTCGGCCAAGGCAGCGATTGCGGCAGTGCTCGGCAATCGCGCCTATCTGCTGGTGGCCGCCGGGGCCGGGCTGGTGGCCTTTCTCAGCTATGGCAAAGCCTTGTGGACGCTGATTTTCTTCATGCGCACCCATGGCCTTTCGGCCTCGCAGATGGGCTTGTGGGGCGGCATCATCCTGGGGTTGTCGGGGCTGTTCGGCACCTGGGCGGGGGGCTGGCTGGCCGATCGCTATGGCCGGCGCGACAAGCGCCACCTGCTCACCGCGCCGGCGATCGGCATGACGATTGCGGCGCCGGTCCTGTTTCTCGCCTACACCGTGGACAGCTGGCAGGTGGCGCTGGCGCTGCTCGTCATCCCGACGGCGCTCAATTCGCTCTATTACGGCCCGGCCTATGCGACGGTGCAGCTGCTGGTACCGCCGCAAGCGCGGGCGATGGCGACCGCCATGCTGATCTTTGCGCAAAATCTCATCGGCCTGGGGCTGGGGCCGTTGCTGTTCGGCATGCTGTCGGACGGGTTCAAGCCGCTTGCCGGTGAAGACAGCGTGCGCTGGGTGCTGTTCGGCGCTGCCTGGCTCGGGCTGGTGCCGGCGTTTTTCTTCTGGCGCGCCAGCCTGCGGCTCGACAAGGCGATCGCCGCGCACGCCTGAGTTGCCCGTGTTGACGCCTCCCTGAAATTATGACACTTATGGTGCCATAAGATGGGAGATGACGATGCTGGTGCTGCGGACACCCGACGAAGCCTTTGCCGGGATCGCCGATTATCCCTTTGCGCCGCATTATGCCGAAGTGACCGATGCCGATGGCACGGCGCTGCGCATTCATTACATCGATGAAGGCCCGGCCGATGCCGCGCCGGTGCTGCTGATGCACGGCGAACCGAGCTGGTCGTACCTGTACCGCAAGTTCGTCGGGCCGCTTACCGCCGCCGGGCATCGCATCATCGCCCCCGATCTGATCGGTTTCGGCAAATCCGACAAACTGGGCGTGCGCGACGATTACACCTATGAACGCCATGTCGCCTGGATGAGCGACTGGCTCGTGGCGCTCGACCTGCGCAACATCACGCTGTTCTGCCAGGATTGGGGTGGGCTGATCGGCCTGCGGCTGGTTGCGGCCTTTCCCGATCGCTTTGCCCGGCTGGTGATCGCCAACACCGGCATGCCGACCGGCACGGGCATGAGCGACGGCTTCCAGCAATGGCTGACGATCAGCCAGACCATCCCGAATTTTCCCGCCGGGATGATCGTCAACATGGGCACGACGCGCGAGCTGTCGCCGGCCGAAATCGCCGCCTATGACGCGCCGTTCCCCGACGAAAGCTACAAGGAAGGCGCCCGCCAGTTCCCGACATTGGTGCCGGTGACCCCCGAACATGGCTCGGTTGCCGAAAACATTGCAGCCTGGCAGGTGCTCGAAGCGTTTGAGAAGCCGGTGCTGACCTGTTTTTCGGACAATGATCCGGTGACCAAGGGCGGCGAGGCGGCGATCATCGCGCGCATTCCGGGTGCGAAGGGCCAACCGCACAGCATCGTCCCCGGCGGACACTTTCTCCAGGAAGACGCGCCGGAGCAGCTCGCCGCGCTGATCAACGATTTCATCAAGGCCTGAACCCATGCATGTCGAAAATGCCGTGATGCCGCAGCCCGATCAGGCCAAGGCCTTCTTCTTCGGCGACGACAATGGCCCGATGGTCATGGTCAATCTGTTGAAGTTCAGGGACAAAGCCGATTATCCCGACGGTAGCAATCCCGAGATGACCGGCAAGCAGGCCTATGCCGTTTATGGGGCCGCGGTGATGAAATGCCTCGAACTCGTTGGCGGCAAGGGGCTGTTCAGCGCCGATGTCTCGGGGCTGATCCTCGGCGACGTCGAAGAGCTCTGGGACATGGTGGCGCTGGCCTATTACCCAAGCCCGCAGGCGATGATGCAGATGGTCGGCCTGCCCGAATATCAGGGCATCGAAATTCATCGCTTTGCCGGGCTGAAGGGCCAGCTCAACATCCGCACCCGAGTGCCGGGGCTGCCGGCGTTGCAAAGCCTGTGAGCGCGCTGTCCTTCGACGTCTTCTGGTCGTTTCGCTCGCCCTATTCCTATCTGCTGACGCCGCGGCTGGTCGAACTGGCGCGCGATTTCGATGTCACCTGCAACGTCCGCATCGTCTATCCGATCGCGGTGCGGCAGGCGGATTTTTTCGCCAATGCCGACCCGCTGTGGGTGTTCTACCTGATGAAGGACACCTGGCGCACGTCGCAGTTCCTGGGGATGAAATACCGCTGGCCGCGCCCTGACCCCGTGTACATGGACCCGGCGACGCGCCGCTATCCCAAGGAACAGCCGCACATCCATCGCCTCAGCCATCTCGGCGTTGCCGCGGCCGAGCGCGGGCGCGGGCTTGCTTTCATCGCCGAAGTCAGCGCGCTGATCTGGGATGGCGAGACCGACAATTGGCACCAGGACGACCATCTCGCCCGCGCCGCCGCGCGCGCCGGGCTCGCCCTTGCCGAAATGGACGCTGCCGTGGCCGCCGATGAAGCGCACTATGTCGCGCAGATCGAAGCCAACCAGGTCGCCCAGCGCGAGGGCGGGCATTACGGTGTGCCGTTGATGGTGCACGAGGACGAACCCTTCTTCGGTCAGGACCGTTTCGACCAGCTGAAATGGCGGCTCGAACAAAAGGGCTTGGCGCCGCGATAGCGGACGGGCTCAACTCGTGCTGCGTTCGAGCCGGTAGCTGACCGCCGCCAGCGCCAGCGCCGCACCCGCCGCGAGCCAAAGCCCGGCCAGCCCGAGCCATGGCCACAGCGCCGCCCCGGCGATGGCGCCGCCGACCATCGCCAGCCATAGCGCCATGAACGGCACGAAGGCCCAGCGGCTGCGCCCCAGCAGCGCGCCGGCCAGCCGTTGGCCGATCTTGACGAGATTGCCGGTCATGTAGGTCAGGCTGATCCGCACTTCGCCATCGGCTTCGAAAACGGTGTTTTCGGAACCCATCGCAAAGGCGGTAACCAGAAACGCCGCGTACAGCCAACCCGCCGCCGCCAGCCCCGCCGCCAGCGCCAGCGTGGTCGCCAGCAGCACCAGCACCGCCGGCCGGTGCCAGCGCGCCGCCGCCCGGCCGACAAGGCTGCCGGTCATCACGCCGATAACGAACAACAGGATCAGCATCGCGGCGAGCACCGCATGGCCACCGCTGGTCATCACCCCCACGCCGAAGCGCGTGGAATTGCCGCTCATGAAAGACAGGAAAAAGCCGCCGGTGGCGATGAAACCCGTTGCATCGACAAAGCCGGCAAGCGCGGCCAGGCCGCTGGCCAGGCGCTGGTTGTGGTGGTCGAGATCGTGCATCGCGATCCCTATACGCTGTCTGGCCGCTACGTCGCGCGCCGTCGCCGCCGGAACGCCACGATGCCACCGATGATCAAGCCAAGGCCGCCCGCCGCCCAGACGGCAAGCTCGCGCAATTGCGGATACAGCCGGTCGCGCTTGGCATTGGCCTCCACCTGTTTCGGGGCGCTGTAGCCCGCCGGCATGGCGAGCACCGTGTCGCGCGCGGCATAGGCGGCATAATCGGCCTGCATCGCCTTGAAACGCGCCGGTTCGGCGGCGGAAAGATCGCGGCTTTCGCCGGGGTCGACGACGATATCGTAAAGCGCCCAGCGGCCATCGCCGTAGGGCGGCAGGTTGCGGACCAGCTTCCAGTCGCCCTTCCAGACGACGGCGTTGCCCGACAATTCATAGCCGATGGCTTCGTCGGCGGGGTGGACGCCGGCAGCGCCGGTCAGCAACGGCGACAGGTCGCGCCCGGTCATCGCGCCGGCGGGCGCTGTCCCGCCGGCGAGCGCCAGCAGCGTCGGCGCGATGTCGGTGACATGGGCAAGACCGCGGGCGATGCCGCCTTGCGCGAGGGCGCGATTGCCCGGCCAGGCGATGATCAGCGGCACGCGGGTGCCGCCTTCGCTGGCCGAGAATTTATAACCGCGGAACGGCGCCGCCAACGCGCTGGCAAAGCTGGTGCCGATGGCGGTGAAGCTGCCCGGCCGGCCCTGCTGGTCCGGCCTTGTGTTGTAATAATGGTTCACCGCCCAGTTGTTGAACACGCCGACGCTGGGGTCGATGGCTTCGGGGCCGTTGTCGGACAGGAAGACGAAGACGGTATTGTCATACTGGCCGGTGGCTTTCAGATGCGCCACCAGCCGTCCGATCTCGCGGTCCATCGCGGTTGCCATGCCGCCATAGGCCGCCATGGCATGGGCGCGCTGGGCCTTTTCGGCCGGGGTGAGCGCGTTCCAGTCGGCGGTCGTGTCCATGGTGACCATCGGGGTGTCGGCGGGCACCATATTGGCGGCGATCGCGCCCGCACGCCGGCTGGTGCGCAGCGCTGTCCAGCCGGCGGCATAGCGACCCTTGTAGGCGGCGATATCGGCATCGGGCGCCTGCACCGGGATATGGTTGGCAAGGAAATTGACGCTGGCGAGGAAGGGCTTGCCGCTCGCCCGCCCGGCGTCGACATATTCGATGGTCTTGTCGACGATGAAGCGCGACGAATAGAAGTTTTTGGGCAACGTCGCCGGCTTGCCGTCTTCGGTCCAGGCGGCTTGCTTGTAGAGCAGCAGGTTGGGCTTGTTCTCGAAATTGTCGGCGCCCGACTGGCCGAGCGCGAAGGCGCGATCATAGCCCTTGCCGGTCGGCAGATTGGCCGGGCGGTTGCCGAGATGCCATTTGCCCACCTGATAGGTGCGATAGCCGGTGGCGCGCAGCCGGTCGGCGATGGTGACGACGCCATCGTCGAGCTCGGCGGCATAGCCCGGTTTGCCCTGGTGTTCGGGCGGGATCGTCTCGGGCATGTTGCCGAGCCCGATGCGGTGGTTGGGCAGGCCGGTCTGCAACATGGCGCGCGTCGGCGCGCACGATCCGGCGACATGGAAATTGGCGAAACGGGTGCCGCGTGCGGCGAGTGCATCGATGTTGGGCGTGGCGATTTCGCCGCCGAACGCGCCGACATCGGTGAAGCTCCAGTCATCGGCGACGAGAATGACGATGTTGGGGCGGGCCGGGGCAGGGGCCGGAAGCAGCGGGACGGCACCCGGTGTCACCGGGGTGAAGGCGGTGGCGAGCAGGAAGGTCGCGGCGAGGAGCGCGCTTCTCCCTCCCCGCAGGCGGAAGGGAGAAGGAGGTTGGCCCCTCACGCCGCCTGCAACGGCGCGAGGCAGCCGGTGCGCGCCAGCAGCGGTTCGAGCCCGGCGCGCGCGGCCGCCGGCAGCGCGGTAAAGCGTGCCCGCAGGTCGGCAAGGCATTTCGCCTGATATTTGAAGGTGCCCTTTGTGTAGCCATGCCCCATCGCGTCGAAGCGGAAGGTCTCGGCCCCGGCGGCGAGCGCGGCGGCATTGGCGATGAGGAAGGGGAAATAAAGTTCCCCGATGATGCCGAGCAGTGTTTCAACGACCGGTGCCGGCGCGACGTCGGGTGCGTCCCAGTCCCCCTCGATGCCCGACATGTCGTCGATGTGGAGCAGCCAGCGCAGCACATAGGGATAATCGCGGCGCAGCATCGCCTCGGGCGTCGGATCGACGCCGAGTTGCGAGATCTGGCCATAGAGTCCGAATTCGGCGAGCGAGGGGCGGCTGCCGAACAGGCAATGCCGGTCGGTGACATGGGCTTCGAGTGCCGCCAGCACCGCGCGGGTCGAGGCTTCGATCAGCGGGAAATTCGCTTCGGTGCAACCGACGATAGCCATGCGGCCGACCTGGCGCTGGCGGAACATTTCGGCGGCGGTCTGGGATTGGCCAATGCCGCCGCCCTTCATCTGGTCGAAGGCCAGCCAGCGGCTCATCTGGACCTGGTCGACCTCGCGCAGCCAGCGATAGCCGAACATCGCCTTGGTCAGCCATTCGTCGCCGAAATCCTCGATCAGATGGGCGAGAAAGGCCTGTGCCGGATCGGGGGGAACGATGCCGCGATCCGGGTGACGCGACTCGAGATCATAGATCAACGGGGTCGAATCATTGGCGAAACTGCCATCGGGGTAACCGAGGATCGGGATCACCGGTGCCTTGACCTTGCCCGCCGTCGCCGCCAGCGCCGCGCCGCCATGCGCCCAGATGTGCGGCAGCCGGCGATAGCGCAGCACGGCGCGCAGCTTCATCGAATAGGGCGAACCGAGCGCGCCATGGATCGTGTAATGGCCCGTCATCGTAACCCCCGTTCGCCATGCCCGTTGTCACAGCAATTTCTTTTGCGTGATGGTGGTGCCCCCCGCCGGCAGGGTCAAGATCATCCCGTCCTCGCCGACGGTGATCGGCCCATCGTAATGCTTCGCCGCGTCGCCGAGGAAGGCCGGATAAGCAAAGGCGAACGGTAGCGGCGGCACGAGATGGTTGAGCAGCAGCTGTTTCACCCCGGCGGCTTTCGCCGCATCGGCCGCCTGTTCGGGGCTGGTGTGGTAATTGACGATGTCGCGGGTGATCTGGGCGGTGTTGGCGGCGCCCTTGGCGACGAGCGCGTCGGTGAGCAGCGCGACCATTTTCGGTTGCAGCGCTTCGTGCACCAGCAGGTCGGCGCCCTTTGCCGCGGCAATCAGCGACGGCGACGGCGCGGTATCGCCGCTGAGCACCACCGAGCGGCCCTTGTAGTCGAAGCGATAGCCGACCGCCGGCTTCACCGGGCCGTGATCGACCGCAAAAGCCGTGATCCGTACCCCGCCGTCATCGACGAGCACCACCGGCGCGGCGCCGATGGCAAAGGGCTGCGCGGTCGCCCCGGCGCCGCCTTGCGGCATGATCGCCGGGCCGTGGTGCGCGGTGCGATAGCTGTTATCGAGCAGATATGCCGCGTTGAACCCGGCGATTACCTGTTCCACTCCCGGCGGACCATGGATCGGCAGCGGCGCCGCATTGGGCTTGCCCGACCAGCGCATCAGCAGCATCGGTCCCAGCCCGTCGATATGATCCGAATGGAAATGCGTCAGGAACAGCGCCTCCACCCGCCCGGTCGGCATGCCCATCAGCGTCAGGTTGCGCGCCCCGCCTTCACCGGCATCGACGACGAACAGCCGCTTGCCGGCGATGACCAGGGTGCACGGCCCGGCGCGGCTCGGATCGGGCAGCGGTGATCCGGTGCCGCACAGCACGACATGCAGGCCATCGGGCAGGCCGATCGTGGCGTCGCGTCCGGCGCGATCGAGCGCGACGCGCGCCAGCAGGGCGGTGGCGATCTGCGGCTGGAACAGCTTGAAGCCGCCGATGGCCAGCCCCGTGATCGCGAGCGCGACAAGGGCAACCTTGCTGGTTGTGCGCATCACCGTTTCCCATTCTCGCGCCGCTGAAACCCGGCTTGCTTCGATCATAGCCATAGATATGGCATTTGCAATGCCGAAACCTTGCGCCGACCGCCGAAACTGCTAGACTGGCAGGCGATAGAACCCGACAACGGGATCATCCGGGGGAGACGGCTTTTGAAGACCATCATGCGCGGCGTCATCGGCCTTGTCGGCTTGTTCAACATCAGCATCGGCCTGCTGTTCCTGCTGCAACCCGCCAAGCTCGGTGCTGCCTTCTTCCTGTCGCCGCTGACGTCGCAGGGGCTGGCTACCTTGCGGGCGGATTTCCCGGGCTTCTTCATCGGCGCATCGGTGTTCGCGCTCTATGGCGCCTGGCGCGGTGACGCCCGGCCGTTGCTGGTACCGCTGGTCATGCTCGGCCTGGCGCTGTTCGGGCGCTTCGTCAGCCTGGGGCTCGATGGTGTCGGGCCGGACGCGATCCCGCCGATGGTCGTCGAGGCGGTGATGATCACATTGCTGGTTATCGCCCGCCGCAGCTTTGCCGGAGGCCGGCCATGAAGACCTTCGGCAAGCTGCTGCTCGGCACCACCGCGGCGCTGGTCATCGGCGTTATCGCCTCGCGCGACTATATTAAGCTGCACGCCCCGGGCTGGCTGGCGGGGCCGACCGAGCCCAACCGCCCCGTCGCCTGGGCGCAGGGCCCGGCGACCGCGCCGCAGGGCCAGCGCCCGCCCAACATCATTCTGATCATGGCCGATGATCTTGGCTATAACGACATCAGCCTGACCGGCACCGGGGTCGCCGGCGTTGCCACCCCCAATATCGATGCCATCGGCACCGGCGGCGTCACCTTCACCAATGGTTATGCCGGCAATGCCACCTGCGCGCCGTCGCGCGCTGCCTTGATGACAGGGCGCTATGCGACGCGCTTCGGCTATGAATTCACCCCCACCGATACCAAGGTGCCGAGCTGGTTCCCGACCAGCCTGTTCCGCCCCGATGCGATGTTTGCCCGCAATATCGCCCACACCCAGACCGATTGGGAACACAAGCCGATCTTCGACGAAGCCGCCGCGGCGCGCGCCGCAGCCCCGGGCGCCAAGGGCGTGCCGGCGGCCGAAATCACCATTGCCGAACAGCTGAAAGGCCGTGGCTATCACACCATCCATCTCGGCAAATGGCATCTCGGCGAAGCCAGTGGCATGCGCCCCGAGGACCAGGGCTTCGATGAATCGCTGGGCTTCATCATCGGCGGCCAGATGTTCCTGCCCGAGAACGACCCCGACGTCGTCAATTCCAAGCAGGATTTCGACCCGATCGACAAGTTCCTCTGGGCAAACCTGCCCTACAGCGTGCAATTCAACGGCTCCCCGCGCTTCGCGCCCGATCGTTACATGACCGATTACCTGACCGACCAGGCGATTGCCGGGATCAAGGCCAATCGCAACCGGCCGTTCTTCCTGTATCTCGCCTATAATGCCCCGCACACGCCGCTGCAGGCCTTGAAGGCCGATTATGACGCGCTGCCGCAGATCAAGGACCATCGCCTGCGGGTCTATGCCGCGATGATCCGGGCGCTCGATCGCGGTGTCGGCAAGGTGATGGCCGAACTGAAGGCACAAGGCCTTGATGACAATACGCTGGTGATCTTTTCGTCCGACAATGGTGGCGCCAATTATATCGGCTTGCCCGAAATCAACCGCCCGTATCGCGGCTGGAAGGCGACCTTCTACGAAGGCGGCACGCATGTGCCCTTCATGATGCGCTGGCCGGCGCAGATCGCCGCCGGCAGCCGTTATAATCCGATGATCAGCCATTTCGATATCTTCGCCACCGCCAGCGCGGCGAGCGGTGCGCCGGTGCCACGCGACCGGCCGATCGATGGCGTCGATGTCATGCCCTATGTGAAAGGCGCGGCCGGCGTGCCGCACCAGGCGCTGTTCTGGCGCAGCGGCAATTATCGTGTCGTGCGCGAGGGCGACTGGAAATTGCAATCGCTCGACCTGCCGCGCCAGGACCTGTTGTTCGATCTCAAGGCCGATCCGACCGAGCGCACCGATGTTGCCGCGGCGAATCCGGCGGTCGTCGCTGCCTTGCGCGCCCGCCTGGCGGCGCATGATGCCAGCCAGCAGCCGGCGGCATGGGCGTCGCTGGTCAGGGCGCCGATTGCCGTCGATCGACCGCTCGGCACCAAACCCGTGAAAGGCGAGGCATTTATATATTGGGCAAACTGACGCAGGAACGTAAAGTGACCGCATGTTTTATGATGATTCGCAACCGTCGAGCGACGGCCGCCGCCGCCGTTCGGAACAAAGCCGTGACCGCATCATAGCGGCGATGATGACCCTTGTCGCCGACGGGCATCTCAACCCGCTGGCCGAAGACGTCGCGGCGCGTGCCGAAGTCGGGCTGCGCAGCGTCTTCCGGCATTTCAAGGACATGGAAAGCCTGTACGCCGAAATGTCGTTGCGGCTGGCGCGCTTGTACCAACCGGCGCTGGAGCCGTTCATCAGCCCGGATTGGCGCGGCAAGCTGGCGGAAATGGTCGTCCGGCGCACCGGCATCTATGAACAGGTGCTGCCGTTCAAGCGCGCTGCCGATGCGCACCGCCATGAATCGCCGACGATCGAGTCCAATCACAAGGCGATGACGCAGATGCTGCGCGACCGGCTCGCGCAGATCCTGCCCGCCACGATCGCCGGCAACCCCCAGGCGTTCGAAGCGATCGATCTGCTGCTCAGCATCGATTGTTGGCAACGCCTGCGACTCGAACAGCAGCTCGATGCCGCGATGGCGCGGCGGCTGATCGACAGCCAGATCAACCTGATCGTCGGCGGTTCCTGATAGAAACCCGTTTCCGGCGAAATCGGGCATTGAAATTGTGATTGCGGCGCGAATGCGGCAATTTTGACGGCGTTCAACGTGTCAAATGCGCAACACATCGGCAAAACCGGCAACTTCTGCTGCAATGCACTATACAAGCCGCGCAACGTCGGTTTACGATTTGATCACTGCAGGGACTGTTCCCCGCCCGGCTTTCGGGATGAGAGGCGCCGCCACGCACAGGGAGAGGAACATTCAACCCCAAGAGAGGGATAATGTTCCATGCGCAAATTTTTCGCTCACAGCCTGGCCGCCGCCGTTTCGTTCGCTGCCATTGCAGTCGCTACGCCAGCGCTTGCCGCCGATGAGCCCAAGCCGGCGCTGACCGTTTCGGGCTCGGTAGCCCTGGTTTCGGATTATCGTTTCCGCGGCATCTCGCAGTCCAATAACGGCCTGGCCGTGCAGGGCGGCCTGACGCTCAACCATGAATCCGGCCTGTATGGCGGCTTCTGGGCGTCCAACCTTGCCGGCTGGGGCACCTTCGGCGGCCCTAACCTCGAACTCGACCTGTTCGCCGGCTACAAGCTGCCGGTCGGTGCCGGCACGCTCGATGTCGGCGGCACCTTCTATCAGTTTCCCGGCGGTGCCACGCTGACCTCGTTCTTCGAACCCTATGTCAAGCTGAGCGGCACCGCCGGCCCGGTCGCGCTGACCGCCGGGGTCGCCTATGCCTGGAACCAGTCGGCACTCGGTAACTGGTCGAACCACCCGCAAAGCCGCATCGGCGACAAGGAAGACAATCTGTATGTCTGGGGTGATGCCGCCCTCGGCATCAAGGACACGCCGCTGACGCTGAAGGCCCATCTGGGCTATTCCGAAGGCAACCCCGGCCTTGGCCCCAACGGCACCTCGGTCGCGCCGACGGGTTCGTACTTCGATTGGCTGGTCGGCGCCGATTTCGTCGTCGGCCCGGTGGTCCTGGGCGTTGCCTATGTCGATACCGACATCAGCGACACCAGCATCGAATTCCTGCGCCTGCAGCCGAATTTTTCGAAGTTCCAGGTGCCCGGTGGCGATCCGATCTCCAACGGCAAGGTGGTCTTCTCGATCTCCGCTGCCTTCTGATCGGCACGAAACGATGGGGGCCGCGGTGCGATCCGCGGCCCCTTTTTCGTGCCCAAAAACCGCTCTAGAAGAAATCCGCGCGCGGCCGGCCTTCGGGGTCATAGACCGGCTGCTTGGCGGTGACGGCATATTTGTGGCTGACCGCGCTGGTGATGCCGGCGCCCTGGATATGGCCGAGCATGCCGCGATACGCCGGTCCGGCGAGATGCGCCGCCAGTGCCGCCTCCGAGGTCCATTCCTCGAAAACATGCACTCGCGCCGGATCATGCGGATCGGCGCACCACGAATAGGCAAGGCAGCCGGGCTGGGCCAGCGCGGCATCGATATGCGGCTTGCTGCCGGTCAACGCGGCGCTGCGCTGCGCCGGATCGAGGTCGACGACGGCCGAAACGACGATGGTCATGGCACTGCCCCCTTCAATGTTCGATGACAATGGCGAACACCCGGCGGGCGAACAGCCAGCGGCCGTCGACCCGCACGAAACTGTCGTCATAAATGCCGGCGACGCGGCGGATGCTGCCATCGGTGGTGCGCAGCACCTCGTGGGTCTGGCAGCGCGCGCTGGCGGTATCGCCGTCGAGGCTGATCGGCCCGAGTGCGGTGACGAAGCTGACCGCGTCGAACTGGGCCATGGCGCCGAGCCACAGCGCCACGATCGCATCGCGCCCGGCAACTTCATGGCCCATCAATGACCAGGTCGCATCGCCGGCCCAGGTCGCCCTCCAGGCAGCGGCATCGCGGCGGCTGACGGCGTCGCCATAGGCGGCGACAAGATCGGCGATGGCGGCGCGGTCGGCAAGGTGCTGGATCATGCCGTCTTGGTCGCGTGGCGGCGCGGCGCGGGCAACTGGCACTTTTGTCCGGGCCGGGTGGCGATGATGCTGGCAATTCGGCGGCTTACGGCTTAGTGTCCAGCGCTTCCTGACCTGGGGGGGAGCCTGGCCTTGAACGACCCGATTGTCGGCATCATCATGGGATCGTCATCCGACTGGACGACGATGAGCCAGACCGCCGAAACACTGGCGACGCTGGACGTGCCGCATGAAACGCGCATCGTCAGCGCGCACCGCACCCCCGACCGGCTGTATGATTATGCCAGGACCGCCAAGGATCGCGGCATCCAGATCATCATCGCCGGCGCCGGCGGTGCCGCGCATCTGCCGGGCATGGCGGCGGCGATGACGCCGTTGCCGGTGCTCGGCGTGCCGATGCCGACCAGCGCGCTCGGCGGCCAGGACAGCCTGTATTCGATCGTCCAGATGCCGGCGGGCATTCCGGTCGGCACGCTCGCCATCGGCCGCGCCGGGGCGATCAACGCCGCGCTGCTGGCCGCGGCCATCCTGGCGCTCAACGACGTGCCGCTCGCGGCGCGGCTGGCGCAATGGCGGCAGGAACAGAGCGACGCCGTGGCGCTGAGCCCTGAATCGTATCTGCCGTGAGGCCAAAACCTTGATGATCGAGCCGGGCTCGAGTGCCTTGATGATCGAGCCGGGCTCGACAGTCGGTATCATCGGTGGTGGCCAGCTCGGGCGGATGCTCGCGCTGGCGGCGGCGTCGATGGGCTATCGCGTCCATGTCTTTGCCCCGGAGGCCGAGCTGCCGGCGGGTGATGTCGCTGCGCAGGTAACCCGCGCCGGCTATGACGATCTTGCAGCGCTCGATGGCTTTGCCGCCGCGGTCGATGTCGTGACCTTCGAATTCGAAAATATCGATACCGCCGCCATCGCCCGGGTGGCGGAAACGGTGGCGGTCCACCCGTCGGCGCGCAGCCTGGAAGTGGCGCAGGACCGGGCGGCGGAAAAGGCCTTTGTCGAGGCTTTGGGCGGCCGGCCGGCGGCATGGGCGATCGTCGACAGCCGTGCCGATCTCGATGCCGCCATTGCCGCGATCGGTTGCCCGGCGGTGCTCAAGACACGGCGGATGGGCTATGACGGCAAGGGCCAGGCGCGCATCCATGCACCGGGCGATGCCGATGCCGCCTGGACGGCGATTGGTGGCCAGCCGGCCATCCTCGAGGCCTTCGTGCAGTTTACCCACGAGTTTTCGGTGCTGCTGGCGCGGGGCCGGGATGGCGAAGTGGTGACCTGGGATGTGCCGCACAACAGCCACCGGAACGGCATTCTGGATACCAGTTGCGTGCCGGCGCCGCCCGAGATTGCGCTGCATGCCGGTGAAGCGACCGCGCTGGCAGTGCGGGTTGCCGAAGCGCTCGATCATGTCGGCGTGCTGACGCTGGAGTTTTTCGCCACGCCCGCTGGCCCGCGCTTCAACGAGATGGCACCGCGTGTCCATAACAGTGGCCATTGGACGATCGAGGGTGCCCGCGCTTCGCAATTCGAAAATCATATCCGCGCCGTCTGCGGGCTGCCGCTCGGCTCGACGGAACTGGCCGCACCCGACGTGCTGATGAAGAATCTGCTCGGCGAAGATGTCCATGATTGGCGGCGGCTGCTGGCTGACCGGCGGGCGCACCTGCACCTTTACGGCAAGAGCGAGGTCAAGCCCGGCCGCAAGATGGGCCATGTCACCTGGCTCTGATGCTCTCCGCATCGTGACCAAAGGTCGCGCGCCATGGCGTGCAGGCGGCTCGCCGGGCTAGACCCTGTCGATGGCCGACCTATCCCGCATTTCGCAGAAACAGGCGTTGGCCTTCATTTTCGTCACCGTGCTGATCGATGCGATCGGCTTCGGCATCGTCATCCCGGTGCTGCCCAGCCTGATCGTTTCGCTCACCGGCGAAACGGTCGGCGGCGCGGCGCGGATCAGCGGCTGGATGATGCTGATGTACGCCAGCATCCAGTTCGTTTGCGGCCCGGTCATCGGCGGCCTGTCGGATCGTTTCGGGCGGCGGCCGGTGCTGCTCGCCAGCCTGCTCGCGCTGGGTATCGATTATCTCGTCATGGCGTTTGCGCCCACCTTGCTCTGGCTGGTCGCGGCGCGCGCGGTGGCCGGGGTGGCGGGTGCCAGCTTTCCCACCGCCTATGCCTATATCGCCGATATCTCGCCGCCCGAAAAACGCGGGCCAAATTTCGGCGTCATCGGCATGGCCTTCGGCGTCGGTTTCATCCTCGGGCCGGCATTGGGCGGGGTTGTGGCACAATTCGGCGACCGTGTGCCGTTCATGGTGGCGGCGGCGCTGGCGCTCGGCAATGTCGCCTATGGCCTGTTCGTGGTGCCCGAAAGCCTGAAGCCGGAAAACCGTCGCGCCTTCGATTTGCGGCGCGCCAATCCGGTCGGGGCGCTGCTGCGGTTGAAATCGGCGCACCCGCGCGTGCTGATGCTGGCAGCGACGATGCTGTTGTGGACGCTGGGCTATCAGGCGCTGTACGCGACCTGGTCCTATTACGGCATCGAACGCTTTGCCTGGACGCCGGGTGAAGTCGGCGCCAGCCTGGCGGCGGTCGGCCTGTCGGGGGCGATCGTCCAGGGTTTGCTGTCGCGCCGGCTGATCCCGCGTTACGGCCAGCGCAATATCATCGTCGCCGGGGCGATTTCGGCGATCATCGCCTATCTGATCTACGCTTTCGCGAGCCAGGGCTGGATGATGTATGTCGGTATCGTCGCGTCGCTGTTGCAGCCGCTGGTGTTCCCGTCGTTGCAGGGCATGATGTCGGCGGGTGTCGCGCCGTCCGAACAGGGCGAATTGCAGGGCGCCGTCAGCAGCCTGCAAAGCCTGAGCTCGATCTTTGGCCCGCCGCTGATGACCGGGGCACTCGCCTGGTTTTCGGGCCCGGCGGCGCCGGTGTATTTTCCCGGCGCGCCGTTCATTCTGGCGGCGGTTTTCGCGCTTTGCGCGCTGCTGGTGTTCCTGCGCGCTGTCGCCCTGGGCGCCGGCAGCCAGCCGGTACCCGCCGCCGCCTGAGCCGCGCCGCGGCCCTGACATCGCACGTTTTATTTTTTTTCTGTAGATTCGCGTCCCTGCATGCTATTTGGAATCAATAAAGGGCGGCAACCTGTTAAGAAATAATGAATATCGGGGGCGTAAAATGATCGTAAGGCAGCTGGCATCGCAGCGGCAAGGGGGCATTGCCGCGATGACGGCGCTGATGTTGCCGGTGCTGATTGGCAGCGCCGGCCTCGCCAGCGATACGATCCAGATGGTGTTCATCAAGCGCGTCATGCAGCGCCAGGCCGATTCCAGTGCGATTGCCGGCGCCTTTGCGTTGTCGCAGGGCAAGGCCGTGGCCGTAACGGTAACGACCGAGTTGCAGCGTACCAAAGGCTTTCCGCTGACGGTGACCCCCGTTATCGAAAATGCCCCGACCATCGGCGCCTATGCCGGGAACACCAAGGCGGTGCGGGTGGCGCTGGCAACCGATCGCGACCTGCCATTCCTTGGTGTCTTCATGGGCAAACAGCGGATTTCCGCCGAAGCGACAGCGGCGGTGGTCGGCATGGGCGAACATTGTGCGCTGGCGCTGGACACAACCGATACGGTGGGGGTGCGCGCCGGGGGCAGCACGGTCGTCGATCTCAATTGCGGCATCATGTCGAATTCGATCTCGGCAACGGCCGTCACCGCCGGGGGCAGCAGCCTGGTGAAGGCGTCGCCGGTTTCGGCGGTTGGCGGCGTTCCCGCCAGCAGCAACTATGCCAGCGGGACCGAGCGCTTTCCCTATGCCGTGCCGCAGACCGATCCGTATGCAGCCCTGACCAATCCGGTGATCGGCAGTGGCAATTCGTCGGGCGATGTCAAATCGAACCAGACCAAGAGCCTGAGCCCGGGCACCTATGCCGGCATGACGATCCAGGGAACGGCCAACCTGTCGGCCGGGACCTATTTCATCGATGGCGGCAGCCTGAAGATCAATGCGGGCGCTGTCGTCAATGGCACCAATGTCGTGTTTGTTCTGTCGAGCAAGAACGCGGCAACGTCGCCGGGGTCGATTGCCACGGTCGACATCAACGGAGGCGCCACGCTCAACATCACCGCGCCGACCACAGGCACTTACAAGGGTGTGCTGTTCTTTCAGGATCGCCGCGCGACAGACAGTGGCTCCAACAAGATCAACGGCAACAGTTCGTCGAAACTGCAGGGCGCCATCTATTTTCCCCGCCAGGAAGTGCAGTTTAACGGCAATTCCGGCATCAACATCGCCTGCATCAAGCTGGTCGCCAAGCGGCTGGAATTCACCGGCAACAGCAAGATCACCAATGTGTGTCCGGCCAATTCCGGCGTCGGCGCGATCCTGGGCACCAAGGTCAAGCTGGTCGCCTGATGGCCCGCCGACATCATCTTGCGGCGCTGCTCGCCGACCGGGGCGGTGCCGCTGCCATGGAATTCGTGCTGATCAGCGGCGTGCTGTTCGCCATGGCGCTGGGTGTCGCCGATCTGGCGCTGGCGTTCCAGTCGGCGCTAAAGCTGGAACAGGCGGCGGGCCGGGCCGCCGAATGGGCGACCGCGCCGGGCACGGTCGCGCTCAACTATGCCGCAATGGGAACCGAGGCAGCGACCGCCTATGGCGACACGCTGTCGGCGACCCCGGTCGTCGAGACCTGGCTCGAATGCGATGGCAGCAAGGCAGCATCGTTCACCAGCACCTGCCCCGCCGGGCAGCAGATCGCGCGCTATGCATCGATCAAGCTGAGCGATGAATATGTGCCGGTGTTCGATTTCGGCGGCATCATCAGCGGTGATGGTCCCAGTGGCGGCTTCATGATGTCCGGCGCTGCAACGGTGCGCATCCAGTGATGCAAAGGCTGTTCCGCCGGCTGAAGGCCGATCGGCGCGGTGCGGTGCTGGCCGAATTCGTGCTGGTCGTGCCGCTTTGGGGCACGTTGATCTTCGGAATGTTCCAGATGTTCGATGTGCTGTGGGGCTATGCCGGCCTGCAGAACGGCGTTGCCGAAGGCGCCCGGCTCGCCACGCTGTACCCGCGCAAGACCAACTTCGAGATCGTGGACCGCATCTACGACAAAAGCTTTGGCATCAATCGCGCCTATATCTCCGAGCCTGTGTTGATCGCCGGGAAATCGGGCACGATCGATTATGTCGACATCACAGTCGATTATACGGCGCATTTGTCGTTCTGGGACGTGCCGTTGATGACGTTTCGCGAAACCCGGCGCGCTTACCGTCCCTAATCGCGCCGGGGTCGAACCCTGTCTTACCGAACCTCCACAGGCAGCCCGAGCTTGGCGAGCTGCGGCTCCACGACCTTGCGATCACCCACCACGACCCAGGTGAAGCGATCGGTCGACAGGATCTGCGCCGCTTCGTTGAGCTGCGCCGGGGTCAGCGCCTGCAGGCGCGGCACCAGCCGGGCGTAGTAATCATCGCCGCGGCCATAGACGGCGTTTTTCTCGATCGCACCGAGCAGCGCGGCGCCACGCTCGAAATCACCCGGCAGCGACCGTACCGTATTGTCGACGCTGTTGTTGCGCTCGGCCATGTCGATCGGCTTGGCACCGGTCAGCGCCTTTACGTCGGCGATCATCGCCGCCATCGAATCGCCGGTTCGGTCGGCCTGGACCGGGGCCACGATCTGCATCGTCACGGCATCGCGAACATCGCTGATTCCCGATCCCACGCCATAGGCCCAGCCCTTTTGCTCGCGGATGTCGGTGTTGAGCCGCGAGCTGAACAGCCCGCCGAGGATGTCGTTGGCGGCTTTCAGCGCGATCGGATCATCGCTGCCCTTGATCGGCAGCACGACGCCGCCGCGGATATAGCTTTGCGGGCTGCCCGGGCGATCGATGAGGATGACCCGTGCCGATGCGGGCGGGGTGACGGCGGGGAAAGTCTTGCTGCCTTTGGCCACCGCTGCGTCGGGCTGCCAACTGCCGAAGCTGGTTTCGAGCTGCGCCTTCAGTTCGGGCATGGCGATGTCGCCGACAACGAAGATCTTGCCATTGTCGGGGCGGATCCAGCGTTTGTGCCACGCAACAAGATCGTCGCGGGTGACGGCGGAAACCCCTGCCACGGTGCCGCTGCCGGTGCCCGGCACGCCATAGGGGTGGGCATCGCCATAGAGCAGCACGGGGAGCAGGCGGCGGCTGATGCTGCCGGGATCGGCTTCTTCCTGGGCGATGCCGGTGAGCACCTGGCCGCGGACGCGGTTGAGTTCGGCGGTATCGAAGGTCGGGCGCTGGACGATATCGGCAAACAGCGCCAGCGAGCCGCCGAGGTTAGGCTTGAGCGCGTTCAAGGAAATGCGGGTGCGATCGGCATCGGCGCCGGCACCGATGACCGCGCCGAGCCGTTCGCGGCTTTCCGCGATTTGCGGCCCGGTCATGCCGGCAGCGCCTTCATCGAGCAGGCCGAGCGCGAGGTTCTGCAGGCCCAGCCGGGTACGATCATCGGCGCCGAAACCACCGTCGAACGACAGCAGGACCTGCACGACCGGAATCGTCGAACGGCGGGCGAGTTCGATCTTCATGCCGTTGGCGAGGGTGGCGCGTTCGACCGGCGATACGCTGAGCGCGGGGGAGCCGCCGAGCGGCGGGGCCGGCGGGCGCTTGACCATGGCGACGGGGGCGGCCGGCGCCGGCGGGGTGGCGGTGCGCGGTGCGGCATTTTCGGCTTCGGGGCGCTTGCCGGGCAGGACGGTCAGGCGATAGTCACCCTTGGCCAGCCATTGCCGCGCCGCCGCGAGGACGCTTGCCGGCGTGGCGGCGGCATAGGCGGCGAGCTCCTTCTTGTAGAAATTCGCATCGCCGGCATAGACCGCGCCTTCGGCAAGCGCGACCGCCTTGCCGCCAAAGCCGCCGACGGCTTCGAGACCGCGGATGGTGCCGGCGACGTTGCGGGTAACGACGCGCGACACTTCATCGGCGGTCGGGCCGGATTTCAGGAAATCTGCGATCACGGCATCGATGCGGGCGTCGACCGCGGCGGGCTCGACGCCCTTGGCGACGGTCGTACCGATTTCGACCATGCTGACCTTTTCAAAGGCCTGCGCCCCGCCGCCGACGGCAACCGCCAGCTTCTTGTCGCGCACCAGGTCATTATAGAGCCGCGACGAGCTGCCGCCGGCGAGGATGGTCAGTGCGATATCGACGAGCGGCGCCGAGGGATCGAGCTTGCCCGGCGCGACCCAGTTGCGGCTGAGCTGCGGCGTCGGGATCTGGTCGTACATGGTTTCGCGGCGGGTTTCGGTCCATTGCGGCACCGGCGTTGCGAGCCGATTAACCGCGGGGCCGGCGGGGATGTCGCCGAAATATTGCTCGACGAGCGGGCGGGCCTGCTTGGCGTCGATATCGCCGGCCAGCACCAGCACGGCATTGTTGGGGCCATAGTTGCTGCGGAACCAGCCGCGGACATCGTCCATGCTCGCGGCATCGAGATCGGCCATGCTGCCGATGGTCGAATGGCGGTACGGATGGCCCTCGGGGAATTGCGCCGCCAGCTTGGCATATTCGGTGAGGCCGAGCGGATCATTGTCGCCCTGACGCTTTTCATTCTGGACAACGCCGCGCTGCAGATCGAGCTGTTCCTGGGTGATCGCGCCGAGCATATGGCCCATGCGATCCGATTCGAAATACAGCGCCAGCGGCAGCGCCGGGGTCGGGACATTTTCGAAATAATTCGTGCGATCGAACCAGGTGGTGCCGTTGAGATCGGTGGCGCCGATGCCTTCCAATGTCTTGATATAGCTGCCCTTGTTGTTCTCGCTGCCACCGAACATAAGGTGTTCGAACAGATGCGCGAACCCCGTTTTGCCGGCGGGTTCGTCCTTCGAACCGATGTGATACCAGACGCTGACCGCGACGATCGGCGCCTTGCGATCGGTATGGACGAATACGCGCAGGCCGTTTTTCAGCGTGAAGCTTTCGTGCGGGATATCGACGGCCTTGACCAGCGCCGACACCGGTGCCGGGGCGGGTGCGGCAATCGTTTTTGGCGCGAGCGCAGGCGCCGCGAGCGCCGGGGCGGCGAGCACGGGACCGGCGAGCGGGGTGGCGAGCAACAGGGCGGCAAGGATCGACAGGCGCATGAAAACTCCAGGGCAAAAGACACGTTGCGGGGATTTAGCCTCATCGCTAGCCTTTCGGCAATGAACCCGACCCGAATGCCGCTGCGGCGAATGGCGCTGCTTCCCTTGCTGCTTTTTGGGGTGGCCGCAACGGCAGCACCGCCCGTCGACCCGCTGGCGCGGTCATTGGAGGCGGAGGTCCGCTTCCTGTCGGATGATCTGTTCGAAGGGCGCGGGCTCGGCACGCGTGGCCATGAACTGGCGGCGAAGCATGTCGCGGCGGAATTTACCCGCATGGGGTTGCAGCCGATGGGCACTGATGGCTGGTTCCAGCGCATCAACTTCGCCGAAAGCCGCTTCACCTCGGCCGGCGAGACGATGACGTTTCGCAACGGCGATAGCGGCGCGGTCTGGGCCAATGGCACCGAAATGGCGCTGGCGTCGGGCAACAGCGATGGCGCCGAGACGCTGACCGCGCCACTGGTGTTCATCGGCTATGGCATCCGCGACACAAGGCTGGGCATCGATGATCTTGCGGGCTTCGATCTCAAGGGCAAGATCGCGGTTGCGCTCATCGGTGCGCCGCCATCGCTGAACAGCGAGATTGCCGCGCATGCGGGGCGGATGAAGGGCGCGTCGGTGCTGGCGGCGGGCGGCGTCGGGCTGATCCAGGTGCGCTCGCTCGCCGATTCGGCGCGGCTGCCCTGGGCCAAGCTGGCGGCGCGCGGGCGGCTGCCGCGCCGGGTGCTGCTGGGCCCCGATGGCCAGCCGCTGGGCGATGGCGCCGGGTTGGCGGTGCGCGCGACGCTGTCGGAAGCGGCGGCGACCCAGTTGTTCGCCGGCGCGCCGCAGAGCTTCGCCGCAGTGCAGGCGGCGGCGGCCAAGGGCCCGGTGGCGGGCTTTGCGCTGTCCGGCACGGTGACGATCGCGCGGTCCCAGGCGGCGACGCGGGTGACCAGCCCCAATATCGTCGCCGTGCTGCCGGGGTCGAAACCGGCGCTCGCCGGTGACATGGTGATGCTGTCGGCGCATCTCGACCATGTCGGCATGGCCCCTGATGGCGCCGGTGACCGCATCTTCAACGGCGCGATGGACAATGCCAGCGGCGTTGCCGTGATGCTGGATACCGCCCGCGCGCTGGTCAAGGCGAAACCTAAGCGCTCGATCCTGTTCGTTGTCACCACCGCGGAGGAAAGCGGGCTGCTCGGCGCCGAATATTTTTCGCGCTTCCCGACCGTGCCGCTGGCGCGGGTGGTGTCGGTGGTCAATCTCGACATGCCGATCCTGACCTGCGACTTCGCCGATATCGTGCCCTTCGGCGCCGACCGCTCGACGATGATGACCGCGGTGTCAGCGGCGGCGAAGGCCGAGAAGCTGACGGTGTCGCCCGATCCGCAGCCGGCCGAAGCGATCTTCACCCGGTCGGACCATTATGCGCTGGTGCGCGCCGGGGTGCCCGCGGTGTTCCTCAAGACCGGCTGGCGCGACCGGCGCGGCGGCACCGATTGCAAGGCCGCCGAGCGGACCTTCCGCGTCCAACATTATCACGAACGCAGCGACGACATGACGATGCCGTGGGACTGGGCGGCGGCGGCGCGCTTCACCCGGCTGACGACGGGCATCATGCGCCGCATCGCCGACGCACCGCAGCCGCCGCGCTGGTATGGCGGGGATTATTTCGGCGAAAGTTTTGCGCCGGCGGCGGTGAAGGCGAAGCGGTAACCTATCCTTGCCTTGCCGCGCGGCTCGCCAGCAGCGCGGCGATGTCGGCTGCATCGAACCCGGCTTCGGCCAGCACCTGCACGCTATGTTCCCCCAGATGCGGCGGCGCCGCCACCGGCGGGCGCTGGCCATCGAACAGCACCGGCACGCCGGGATAGCGCAGCGGCCCCGCCGGCGTATCGACCCGGGTGAAGAAATCGGTCGCCACCAGATGCGGGTCGCTTTCCAGCGCGGCGAGCGGGATGACCCGGGCGCAGGGGATTTGCGCGCCTTCGAGCAATTCGATCCATTCCGCCGTCGGGCGCAACGCGATGAGCGCACCCGCCAGGCCGTAGATCGCATCGATATGCGTCGTGCGCGTCGCGATGCTGGCAAAGCGCGGGTCAGAGAGGTGTTCGGGCGTGCCGGCGACGGTGAAGAAGCCGCGCCAATGCGCATCGGTATAGGCCATCATGCAGACATGGCCATCGGCGGTGGCGAGCGGCCGCCGCCATGGCGCCATGACGCGCGGATAGCCCAATGGCCCCAACGGCGGATCGAAATGATGGCCGTAGAAATGCTCGACGAAGTTGAAGGCCACCATGGTTTCGAACATCGGGATTTCGACAAAACCGCCCTTGGCGGTCGTCTGCCGCCGGATGAGCGCGGCGAGAATGGCGATGCCGGCGGTGAGGCCCGATACCTTGTCGGCGATGATCGTCGGCATGTAGCGCGGGCTGCCGGTCGATTGCGCCATGAGGTCGGCGACGCCCGACATGCCCTGGATGACATCGTCATACGCCGGCAGCCCGCCATAGGGGCCGGCCTCGCCGAAGCCGTGGAGGCCGGCAAAAACAAGGTGCGGGTGGCGGGCGAGCAGCGCATCGGGTTCGAGCCCCAGCGAGGCCAGTTTTTGCGGCCGGATCGAATGGAGCAGCACATCGGCGGTGGCGAGCAAGCGATCGAGCGCGGATTGCCCCTCGGCGGTCTTCAGGTCGAGCACCAGCCCGCGCTTGTTGCGGTTGCTGCCAAGAAACAGCGCCGCCATGCCGGGCTCGAGCCCCGGGCCGGTCTGGCGGGTCGAATCGCCTTCGGGGGCCTCCAGCTTGATGACGTCGGCACCGAGATCGGCGAACCATTGCGCGCAATAGGGGCCGAAGATGACCGAGGAAAGGTCGATGACCTTGAGACCGTGGAGGGGGAGCATGGGCGAGGGGTAGCGGGTAGGCGGATAGGGCGCAACGGATTGCGAAGCCGCAACCGGCCGTTGGGTCGTCTTCTGCTCCCTCCCCACTTTGTGGTCGCTGCGCTCACGTGGGGGGAGGAGGCAGAAAGGCCGGTTAAATCAGTCGTTCCGCATGCCAGCGCAGATGGTCCGCAACGAAGCTCTGGATGAACCAGTAGCCGTGATCATAGCCCGCGTGCCGCCGCAGCGTCAGCGGGATGCCGGCGGCGGCGCAAGCGGCTTCCAGGCGTTCGGGCTGGAGCTGTTCGGCGAGGAAATTGTCGGCGAGGCCCTGATCCACGAGCAGTTCCGCCACGCGCGCGCCGGCGGCGATCAAGGCGCAGGCGTCGTGGCGCGCCCAGGCGACCGGGTTATTGCCGAGATAGAGCGGCAGTGCCTTTTGCCCCCACGGCACCTGCGTTGGTGCGACGATCGGCGCGAAGGCCGAGACGCTTTTGAAGCGCCCGGGGTGTCTGAGCGCGAGGGTGAGCGCGCCATGGCCGCCCATCGAATGGCCCAAGATCGACTGGCGCGTCATGTCGGCGGGGAAATGCGCGGCGATGATGTCGGGCAGTTCGGCGATCAGCCAGCTTTCCATGCGGAAATGCGCGGCCCAGGGGGCTTCGGTGGCATCGAGGTAGAAGCCGGCGCCTTGCCCCATGTCATAGGCCGGATCATCGGCGATGCCTTCACCGCGCGGGCTGGTATCGGGGGTGATGAGCATCAGGCCGATTTTGGCGGCGAGCCTCTGGGCGCCGGCCTTGATGGCAAAGGTTTCTTCGGTGCAGGTCAGGCCGGCGAGGCACCAGAGGACGGGGAAGGGGCCTTCACCGGGCGGGGTGAAGACGCCGAATTTCATGGGCGTGCCGGTGCTGGTGCTGGCGTGGCTGTGGAAGGATTGTGTGCCGCCGTGGCAGGTGGCGGTAGCGAGAGTTTGCATGGAATTGGCCGCCATTTCGTTAAAGGCCCCTTCTCCCGCTTGCGGGAGAGGCTAGAGGCGCGTCAGCGCGCCGGGTGAGGGTGTACCCGCGTTCCGACACAAGAAAACACCCTCACCCGCTCGGCCAAATGGCCGAGTCGCCTTTCCCGCAGGCGGGAGAGGGGGGTCTTTGTGTCAGCGCCGCACACGCTAGAACACCACGACGGAGCGGATGCTCTCCCCGGTGTGCATCAGGTCGAAGCCCTTGTTGATCTCCTCAAGCGTCAGCACGTGGGTGATCATCGGGTCGATCTCGATCTTGCCGTTCATGTACCAGTCGACGATTTTCGGCACATCGGTGCGGCCCTTGGCGCCGCCGAACGCCGTGCCGCGCCAGTTGCGCCCGGTGACGAGCTGGAAGGGGCGGGTGGCGATTTCCTTGCCGGCTTCGGCAACGCCGATGATGATGCTGGTGCCCCAGCCGCGATGGCAAGCTTCGAGCGCCTGGCGCATCACCGTCGTGTTGCCGGTGCAGTCGAAGGTGTAATCAGCGCCGCCATCGGTAAGCGCGACGAGGTGCGCGACCAGGTCGCCCTCGACGGTCTTGGGGTTGACGAAATGCGTCATGCCGAAGCGCTTGCCCCAGTCCTCGCGCGCCGGGTTGATGTCCACGCCGATGATGAGGTTGGCACCGGCCATGCGCGCGCCCTGCAATACGTTGAGCCCGATGCCGCCCAGCCCGAAGACGATGACATTGTCGCCCGGCCGCACATCGGCGGTGTTGACGACGGCGCCGACTCCGGTGGTGACGCCGCAGCCGATGTAGCAACTCGTCTGGAACGGCGCGTCGGTGCGGATTTTCGCGACCGCAATCTCGGGCAGCACGGTGAAGTTCGAAAAGGTCGAGCAACCCATGTAATGGTGCAGCATCTGGCCCTTGTAACTGAACCGCGAGGTGCCATCGGGCATCAGGCCTTTCCCTTGCGTCGCGCGGATCGCGGTGCACAGGTTGGTCTTGCCGCTGAGGCAGGATTTACACTGGCGGCATTCCGGCGTGTAGAGCGGGATGACATGGTCGCCGACCGCGACGCTGGTGACGCCGGGGCCGATCTCGCGAACGATGCCGGCGCCTTCATGGCCGAGGATCGACGGGAACAGCCCTTCGCTGTCGAGACCGTCGAGCGTGTAGGCATCGGTATGGCAGATACCCGTTGCCATGATCTCCACCAGCACTTCGCCGGCGCGCGGGCCATCGAGATCGACCTCGACGATTTCGAGCGGGGTTTTCGGCGCAAAGGCAACGGCGGCGCGGGTCTTCATTTCGGGTCCTTCGGCGATGCGGGGCGCTTTGTGCCGGGGGTAAGGCCTTGGCGATTGTCTGCCAAGCTTGCTTTTTGTTGCGAACACGCGCATTGCCCGCTGGCGCGAAGGTGCCTGATAACGATCCTGGTGCTTTTGCCCCTCTTTCGAAGAACGGTCCTGACAAGCATTCGTCGGAGCGTTTCCGTCGGACAATCAATAGTTTTACTAAGGAACTGACATGGCCACTGGCACAGTCAAATTTTTCAACGCCACCAAGGGTTATGGCTTCATCGCCCCCGATGGCGCTTCCAAGGACGTTTTCGTTCACATCTCGGCCGTTGAGCGCGCCGGTCTTTCGGATCTCGCCGAAGGTGCCAAGGTTCAGTTCGACCTCGAAAATGATCGCCAGGGCCGCGCCTCGGCTGTCAATCTTTCGATGGCCTAAGACGCGCTTATGCCAAAAGAAGAGGTTATCAAGATCGAGGGCGTGATCGCCGAGATCCTGCCCGATGGCCGCTTTCGCGTGCGGCTGGAAAATGATCATGAAATCATCGCCTACACGGCGGGCAAGATGCGCAAGAATCGTATCCGCTCGATCGTCGGTGACCGGGTTCATGTTGAAATGACCCCTTATGACCTCGACAAGGGCCGGATCGTCTTCCGTGAGAAGACGGCGCCGATGCCCATGAACCAGCGGCGGTTTTTCCGCCGCTGATGAAAGCGTTTCAGCGGCGGTTCTTCTGCCGCTGATCGGGTATCGGGTCGAAACGATCGGCTCGGGAACAGGAACAGGGCGCGGGGGCAACCTCGCGCCCTGTTTCGTTGCGCGTCAGCAGCCCAGCTTGTCGGCAAGATCGACCAGGCTGTCGGCATGCACGTCCCAATCGTCGGCGAAGGACAGGTCGGGTGCCGGCGCGCCGCCATATTCGAGCGGCCGGTGGACAAAGGCGGTCTGCAGCCCGGCAGCCCGCGCCGCAGCGAGATCGCCATGATGCGCCGCAACGAGGCAGAGCTCGCCGGGTTCGATATCGAGCGCGGCCGCCGTCGCCTGATAGGCAATCTTCGCCGGCTTGTAGGCCCCGGCTATTTCCGCGCCGAGAATCGCATCCCAGGGCAGGCCGGCATGGCGCGCCATCGCCACCAGCAACGCGATATGGCCGTTCGAACAGGTGACGATCGGGAAGCGCTGCTTCAGCCGGATCAGCCCGGCGACACTGTCGGGCCAGGGGTCGAGCCGGTGCCAGGCTTCGACCAGCGCCGCGCGGTCGCTGTCGGAGAGAGCAATAGCGGCTTCGGCGAGCACACTATCGAGCATTTCGCGGTGCAGTACATCGAGCTTTACGAAGCCGCGCCCGCTCGCCCGAAAATCACGCATGCCCGCGAGATAGCGTGCGCGCCAGGCATCGGTGAACGCGTAAGCATCGACGTCGCCATGACCGGCAGCCGCCAGCACCGGTAGCGCCGCGCGCGCCACCGATGATCGCCAGTCGACGACAGTACCGAACACATCGAAGGCGAGCGCCCGCGGCAGCGGTTGCATCAGGGTGTTACCTCGAAATCATCCGGCGCCGGCACCCGCGTCGCATTCCAGTAGTCGACGAGCGCGAATGGCCAGTTCTGCGCCACGCGGCCCTTGGCATTCTTGTACCAGCTGTTCACATCGGGCGCCGCCCAGGCCATGCGGGCGTTTTCGGCATCGACGCGGGCGTTGAACTCCGCCGTCACATCGGGCTTGGGCATCAGCGCGGTGGTGCCACCTTCGATCAGCAGTTTCAGGCAGCCGGTGATGTAGCGCACCGAACATTCCGAAAAGAAGATGATCGAGCCGTTGACGACGATATTGGTGTTGGGGCCGTAGATCATGAAGAAATTGGGAAAACCCGGCACCGTCATGCCGAGATAGGCGCGGGCATCGCCATCCCATTCCTTGTGCAGATCGCGGCCGCCTTCGCCGGTGATCGCCATCGAAGCAAGAAAGTCGGAGGCGTGAAAGCCGGTGGCATAGATGATGACATCGACATCGACCTGGCGGCCCGAGGCGAGCTGCACCCCGCCGGGGGTGATCGCGGTGATAGGGTCGTCGATCAGTTCGACATTGTCGCGCTGCAACGCGGTTGCCCAGACGCCATTGTCGACGAGCATGCGCTTGCCTCCCGGCGCATAGGCCGGGATGCACTTGGCGAGCAGATCAGGCCGGTCGGCGAGCTGGGCGCTGATCGAGGCTTCGAGCAATTGCCGCAGCCCGGCGTTCATTTCCGACAGCGAGCCGGGCTGGTTCCAGCCCTCGGTCATCGCGACGGCGGGGCGCAGGAATTCGGTCAGCGTCCAGAATAGCCCGAAGCGGTTCCAGTTGGCATAGAAGGGCAGGTGGCGGAGCAGCCAGCGCACACCATCGGGCACGGCTTCGTGGTAGATTTCGCTTGGCAACAGCCAGGGCGGGGTGCGCTGGAAGACGCTCAGCGAAGCGACCGTGCCGGCGATTTCGGGGACGATCTGGAAGGCGCTGGCGCCGGTGCCGATGACCGCGACGCGCTTGCCGGCAAGGTCGATGCCAGCGGGCCATTGCGCGGAATGGAAAGCCGGGCCGGCGAAGCTGCCGATGCCGGGAATGTCGGGCAGTTTCGGGGTGTTGAGCTGGCCGATGGCGCTGATCACGGCGCGGGCGGGAAGGGTGCTGCCATCATCGAGCGTCACCTGCCAGTGGGTGCCGTCCCAGCGCGCCGCGGTCACCCTGGTGCGAAAGCGCACATGCTGGTGGAGGCCGTGCTTCGCCGCAATGCGTTCGAAATAATCCTGCAGCACATCGCCCGTTGAATAGCGATACGGCCATTCATGCGCCGGCTCGAACGAGTAGCTGTAGAGATGGTTGGGCGTATCGACCCGCACCCCCGGGTAGCGATTGGCCGCCCAGGTGCCGCCGACACGATCCTGCGCGTCGATGATGGTAAAGGGCACGCCGGCTTCCTGCAGCGCGATCGCGGCGAGCAACCCCGACATGCCGGCGCCGACGATGACGACGGGAAACGCTGCCTTGGCGGCAGCGGGCGCATCGATGCTGATGCCGGTGGCGCCGGGCGCGCCATCGAGATGGAGTTCGCTGGCCAGCAGGTTGGTGTATTCGGGGGGGACCTGGTTGCCGGCGACGAAATGCATGGCGCGGTCGACCGCGGCCGGCGATGGGCGCGGCAGCGGCGGGCAACCGGCGTCGCGCCATTGCGCCAGGTGGCGTGCTGCCAATGCCCGCGCCTCGGCCTGTTTTTTCGGGGAAATACCGCCATTTTCGTCGCCCCAGGTACTGACATCGGTGACCGGCACCGGGAAATCATCGAGATGATCGGCATTTCCGGTGAAATGGATCAGCGTCGCCAGCAGCGCCGGGATATTGGCCTGCTCCATATGGGCCGCGATCTGCGCCTCGCTGTCGCTGAACGTTTCGGCCATGGCGCCATCTTCCCCTTGCAGATTTTGCGCGCATCATGGCGGTTGGCGGCCGGCTGTCCAGCGCGCAAATTGCAGGGGTATCTCTGGCCAAGCGCAGCGCGAGCCCTTAGCAGGGCGGGGATTGTCCATCAGGAAATGCCCGCATGCTGCCGACCCGCCTGTTCACCCCGCTGACGCTTGGCGACATGACCTTGCCCAACCGCATCGTCATCGCGCCGATGTGCCAATATTCGGCGGTCGATGGCTGTTTGACCGACTGGCACCGCGTCCATCTCGGCAATCTCGCATTGTCGGGCGCCGGTTTGCTGACCATCGAGGCAACGGCGGTGCTGCCCGAAGGCCGCATCAGCTACGCCGATGCCGGGCTGTGGGACGATGCCAACGAAGCCGCCATGGCCGGCGTGCTGGCGCTGGTGCGCAGCCAGAGCGCCATGCCGGTTTCGATCCAGCTGGCGCACGCCGGTCGCAAGGCATCGACCGACCTGCCCTGGGCCGGCGGCAAGCAGATCGCCCCCGATGCCGAGAATGGCTGGCAGACGGTTTCCGCCTCGGCGCTGGCCTGGGGCGAGGGTGAGGTCGCGCCGCTGGCGCTCGATACCGCCGGTATGGCGCGGGTGCGCGACGGCTTTGCCATGGCGGCGCAGCGCGCGGCGCGGCTGGGCATCGATGCCATCGAGATTCACGCCGCGCACGGCTATCTGCTCCACCAGTTCCTGTCGTCGCTGACCAACCAGCGCAGTGACGAGTACGGGGGCTCGTTGGAGAACCGCCTGCGCTTCCCGCTCGAAATCTTCGACGCGGTGCGCGCCGCTTTTCCATCCGAAAAGCCCGTCATCGTTCGCCTGTCGGGCACCGATTGGGTGGAGGGCGGCTGGCACATCGACCAGACGATCGCCTTTTGCCAGGCGCTCGAAGCGCGCGGTTGCGCCGCCATCCATGTGTCGAGCGGCGGCAATTCGCCCTTGCAGCAGATCCCCGTCGGCCCCGGCTTCCAGGTGCCGCTGGCGCGCGCGGTCAAGGCCGCGGTCGGCATTCCGGTCATCGCGGTCGGGCTGATCACCGGTTATGATCAGGCCGAAGCGATTGTCGCGACGGGCGATGCCGACATGGTCGCGCTGGCGCGCACGATCATTTATGAACCGCACTGGCCCTGGGCGGCGGCGGTGCATCTCGGCGCCAAGGTCGAGGCACCCAGGCAATATTGGCGCTGCCATCCGGCCAATGTCCGTGGGTTGTTCGTCAAATGATCGCCGCTTGGCGGGCCTGCGCCGGCGTGCCAAGCTGTTGTTTTCTCCTTCATCGGGTCTTGTGAACATGCGTCGTTTTCACTGTCTTGCCGCTTCCTTCCTCGCTACGCCGATGCTGCTTGCGCCGGCGCACGCGGCACCCGCGCCGGTTTCACAAGGCGAATTGCGTGCCACCATCGAACGGCTGGTCGGCTTCGGCACCCGCCACACCCTGTCGGACACCCAGTCCGAAACCCGCGGCATCGGCGCCGCCCGGCGCTTTGCCGCGGCGCGTTTCGCGGCTTTTTCGAAGGATTGCGGCGGCTGCCTGATCATCGAAACCCCGTCGAAGATGGCAACGAGCGCGCGGGTGCCCGTGCCCGCCGAGATCGTCAACGTCATGGCGATCTTGCCGGGCACCAGCGACCCCGGCCGCGTCATCATCATGTCGGCGCATATCGACAGCCGCAATTCCGACCCCTTGGATGCCAAGGGCGATGCGCCGGGCGCCAATGACGATGGATCGGGCACTGCCGCGGTGATCGAGGCAGCCCGCGTGCTGTCGAAACAGCGCTTCCCCGCCACCATCGTCTTTGCCGTGTTGTCGGGGGAAGAACAGGGGCTGCTCGGCGGCACGCTGCTGGCGGAAACCGCCAAGGCCAAGGGCTGGCGCGTCGAAGCCGTGCTCAACAATGATATCGTCGGCAACAGCCGTGGTTCGGGCGGGGCGCGCGACGACAAGACGGTGCGGGTGTTCTCCGAAGGCACCAAGGCGACCGAAACCCCCGAGGAAGCCAGCCGCCGCCGCTACAATGGCGGCGAAGTCGACAGCCCGGCGCGCAACCTGTCGCGCTTCATCGCCGGGCTGGCCGCCAAGGATTTGCGCGTCGAACAGGTCTGGCGCACCGATCGCTTCGGCCGCGGCGGTGACCAGACGCCGATGCTTGCCGCCGGCTATCCCGCGGTGCGCATCACCGAGCGCCAGGAACATTATGACCGCCAGCATCAGAATGTCCGCGTGGAAAATGGCCGGCCCTATGGCGACACCATCGATGGCGTCGATTTCCCCTATCTGGCGCGGGTGACGACGCTCAACGTCAACGCGCTGGCGGCGCTGGCGAGCGCGCCCGGCGTGCCGACCGGCGTGACCATTGCCGGGCAAGTGACCCCCGATACGAAACTGACCTGGAAGCCAGTAGCGGGCGCTGCCGGCTACAAGGTCTGGTGGCGGCCGACGACGGCGGTGGCCTGGACCAACAGCCGCGCCGTGCCGGCCGGCGAAACCAGCCTGACGCTGAAGGGCATCGACATCGACAGCTGGTTCTTCGGCGTGTCGGCGGTGGGTGCCGATGGCAGGACGAGCCCGGTGGTGTTCCCGGGTCCGGCCGGGGCGTTTTCGGTTGAATAGCATCGATCTGGCTTGCGTGGTGCGTCACGAGCATTCCCTCAACCGCTCATGCCGAGCGAAGTCGAGGCATGCACCGCGCTTGGTCCGTGCCTCGACTTCGCTCGGCATGAGCGGTTTTTATGCTTGGGGCACAGGGGCCATTCTGCCCGTTCGCCAAGGCAGCCTGTCATGAAACCGCGCATCCACCTCGCCACTGCCGCCATCCCGGGTGGCACCGACCTTCGCCTGTTCCAGCACGGCGATGATTTCATGATCGTGCTCGATCGCAACGAGCTGATGAACAGCCGGATGAGCGGTTCGGAGGAAGCGTTGGCGTCGCTGACCTGCGACCGGCTGGCCAACACCGAAACCGCGCATCTGCTGATCGGCGGCTACGGCATGGGCTTCACGCTCCGCAAGGCGCTGGAACGGCTGGGATCGGAAGCGATCGTTACCCTCGCCGAACTGGTGCCCGAGATCATCGATTGGGCGCGCGGGCCGATGGCAGCGCTCACCAATGGCTGTCTGGACGACGATCGGCTGCGGCTGTTCCCCGGCGATGTCGGCGATCTGATCACCGGCGTGCAGAACCGCTATGATGCGATCCTGCTCGATGTCGACAATGGTCCCGACGGGTTGGTGCGCGATGCCAACAACCGCATCTATTCCAAGACCGGCCTTGCCGAAGCCCGCGTCGCGCTGCGCCCCGGTGGGGTACTCGCCATCTGGTCGGCGGCGCCCGATCCGGCCTTCACCAACCGGCTGAAACGCACCCGTTTCGATGTCGAGGAAGTCGTCGTCCACGCCCGCGCCAACGGCAAGGGCCCGCGCCACATGATCTGGTTCGCGACGAAGCGCTGAGCTTCAGGTGGCTGCGACGCGGTGGCGGCGACGCACTGCGCCAACGAGGCCGAAGCCGGCGATCATCATCGCCCAGCTTGCCGGCTCGGGGACGGCGGCCAGATTGGCGCTGTAGGCGACGACGTAGCTGCCCGGATTGCCGCCAAAGCCCTGCGGCAGGCTGATCACCGGATCGATCATGGCATAAGCCGATTGGGTGCCGCCGGTGGTCGCGACAAAGGCATCGACACCCAGTCGCAGCCGGCCGGAAAAGCTGAGCGTCGCCAGGTCGGCGGTGGCTGCGGCAACCGTCGTATAAGGCGTCGATACGCCTCCGGTGCATTCGCCGCCGCCCGGCGTGCATTTGAACAGGACCTCGCCAAAGCCGGCATCGATGATCGCCGAGCCGCTGGCATCGGTGCTGCCGAACCCCGTCACATTCAGCCCGTATTTGCCGGTCACCGTGAAACCAAAGGACGGATCGAGCGCCAGATAGGCGAAAAGATTGTCAAAATCCGCTTGGTCGGCGGCGGTGACGAGAAAATCATAGCTGATGCCGATGTTCGCCGACGCAAGGCCAAAGCCGCTGGTGCTAACGAGGGCGCTTACGGTGGGATTGGCGCCATAGTTGATAAAGCCGTCGACAAACCCCGATGAACCACTGAGCGGTTCATCGGCGTCGTAAGAGGCCGCGCCCGGCCCCGGCGCGGCTTCGAAATGGTCGATGACGAAAGGCAGGCCGTCGCCAAGCGCAACCCGCAGACGGTAACCCGATGACGCCGGGCCCAGCGTGCCGGGCACGATCGCCTGCGCTGCCGTTGAAACGAGGATAGCAGCCGTGGCTGCCAGCAATTTGATAGTCATCATGACCCCCCTTGTGGCTACGCAAAAGTTAACAACGGCGGTAGATAGCGTCCAGCCGGTGTTACAATGGTGACACGAAACCGGTCATGGTCAGACCTCGCGGGCGACGATGATCTCGATCAGGGTTGGCGTGTCGGCGGCGAGCGCGGCGGTGAAGGCTTCGCGTACCTCGCCCAGCGTTTCGACGCGCACCCCGGCGACGCCATGCGCCTTGGCCATTGCCATGAAATCGATGGCGGGGTTCTGCAGGTCCATGGCGACGAAGCTGTCGGTGCGGGCGCTGTGATCGCCGATCGCGCGGGTGCGCTGCTTGAGGATGCGATAGCTCTGGTTGTTGAAAATCACCGTCACCACCGGCAGCTTGTAATGCGCCAGCGTCCACAGCGCGGCGATGCTGTAGAGCGCGCTGCCATCGCCTGACAGCACGACAACCGGGCGATCGGGATGCGCCAGCTGGATGCCCGCCGCTTGCGGGATGGCAACGCCGATGCCGCCGCCGCGCATGCCGAACCAGCTGTCGGGGGCGACGGCGGGGACGAGGTGGCGAACGGTGTTCATGCCGCTCGACAGCAATTCCTCGATTATGATGGCGTTGTCGGGGAGGAGTTCGCCGATCAGCTTGAGCACCGGCATCGGCTGCAACGGCAGGTCACCCGCCATGGCATCGGCGCGGGCGAACAGGGCGGCTTTCTTCGCGGCGAGATCGGCGGCGATGGCGTCGCTTCTGTGCGCCCCGCAATCGGCGACCAGCGCGGTCAGTTCAGGGAGCGTCGCCTTGGCATCACCCTGGATGGCGGCGGTGGCGGCGAAATTCTTGCCGATTTGCCAGGGCTCGTCATCGAGGTGGACGACCTTGGTGCCGGGCGCCAGCGCCTCCACCCCGGTCGCCTGGCTTTGCGTCAGCAGATCGGCGCCGATCGAGATGAGCAGGTCGTAATTTTCCATCACCGCGCGCAGCGCCGGGGTCATCCGCGCCACGGTGCCGGCATAAAGGCGATGGTTCGACGGGAAGGCGGCGGTGTTGGCCATGCCTTCAAGATAGACAGGCGCGCCGATGGCTTCGGCGAGCGCCGCCAGTTCGGCATGCGCGCCCGAGCGCGCGACATGATCGCCGGCGAAGATGATCGGGCGTTCCGCACTGCGGATCAGGTCGGCCGCCGCCGCAATCGCCTCGGCATCGCCGCGCAGCCTTGCCCCGATGCGGGTCGGGGCGAGCAGGTCGAGTTCGTCGCCTGCCATCGCGGTCAGCACATCGCCGGGGATCGACAGGAACACCGGGCCGGTGGGGGCCGTCAGCGCGACTTTCGCGGCGCGGCGGATGGCGCGTGGCAGTTCGGCGAGGCTGGCCACTTCGAACGACCATTTGCACAACGGCCGCGCCATGGTGGCAAGATCATCCCACAGCAACGGCTCGGTCAGCCGGATGCTCATGTCCTGCTGCCCGGCGGTGACGAGGATCGGCGCCCCGGCCTTCGCCGCATTGTAGAGCATGCCCATGGCGTTGCCGAGGCCGGGCGCCGCGTGGAGGTTGCACACCGCCAGTTTGCCGGTTGCCTGCGCATAGCCATCGGCCATGCCCATCACCACGACCTCGTTTAGCCCGAGCACGTAACGCAGCCGGTCCTCGACCACGAACGCATCGAGCAGCGGCAGCTCGGTGGTGCCGGGATTGCCGAAAACGAATTCCACTCCTTCTGAATGGAGGAGGTCGAGGAGGATGTGTTTGCCGGCGGTGCTCATGCGCAGGGAATAGCGACAGGCGAGCGCTAACGCTACCTCCTGCCTTTCTTCACTTCCCCCCGGGCGGGGGGCGGTGGCTTCACGGAATGACTTCGCTCTTCACCACCGGCGGCAGGCGGAAGCTGCCATCGAGGAACGGCGCGCGCGGCAGGTAGCCGCGGAACACCAGTACGAACTTGCCCTTCGGCGACGGCAGCCAGTTGACGGCGCGCTCACCGGTCGGCTTTTCGGCCTGAACGAAGATTTCGTAGGACCCGTCGCGGTTCGAGCGCAACTGCGGCGAGCGATCGCCGACCGCATAGCGATCGAGCGAATTGGGCACGAAGAACAACCGCCCATCGGCTTCCTGTTGGTACATGGTCAGCGACCAGAAGGCGCCGATCGGCATCCGCGCCGGCAGGGTGACGGTATAGGCCTTGCTGCCTTCGAAGGCGGCGCCATCCTTGTCGGCGCGCGCGGTCAGGTACATCGCCTCGATGCGCGGCAGCGCCGCCAGCCCGCCGAGCGCGATGCGAGCGCGCAGCAGATCGTCATCGCCATAATCGCCGATGCCGATGCCGGGGTAGGACCAGCCGTCGACGACATCGCCGGCATCGGCCAGCCCGCCCTTCAGTTCGGCGTTGAGTGCTGGCAAATAGCGGGCCCATTCCGCCAGCACTTCATCGCTGGCAGCGCCGCCGATGCCGAGCGCGGCGAACGCTGCTGCCTTGCCGGCCAGATCGGTGTTGGTTGCCGATCGCGCCAGCGCTTCGTTGACGACGGCGAGGAAGGTTTTCGCATCGGGGCGTGGCGGCGCCTCGAGCAACGCCGCGCGTTCGCCTTCGGGGGCGGTGATCTTGTAACCGTCGATCGCCTTGCTCGCCGCTTCGATATCCTCCGGCCCGTTGACGAGGACACGGATCAGCAGCCAGGCATCGGTCGTCGGGCTGCGCACGACTTCGGCCCCCGCAGGCACGATGCCGGTATAACCCGGCGGCACATAGGCGTAGCGGCCGCCGAAGCTGCCGGTGCGGGTGCCGACGATGCTGCTGTTGTCCGTCTGCAGCGACATCAGCGCCGCCGAATTGTAGCGCCCGGGCAGCGCCGGCATCTCGACAATCACCGGCTCGGCCGACATGTCCATCCAGACACTGCCGTAAAGCGTGTCGTTGTTGGGGGTCGTCACATCGCGATCGGCGGCGCCGGCCAGCGTCAGCTTGGGCAGCAGGAAATTGACGGCGTTTGGCAGGCCGAAAGCGCGCGCCCGACCCAGCTGGGTGCTGCGGGTGCGCATCATCTCGTAAATGGGGAAGGCGAAGTGGAAGGCGCGGCGCAACTGGGCGGCTTCCTCGGTTTCGGGCAGCGGCACGATTTTCGGCGCGGCAATGACCGGCTTGGCAACGGGTTTGGGCGCGGCCTTTGCGGCGGGCTTGGCGACCCGCCTGGGGGCGGCTTCGGCGAGGCCGGTGGTTGTCAGCAACAGGGTCGCCAGCAGTGCGGTGAATGTGCGCATCTTCATTTCCCAAGGGTTCTTCGCCGGGCGTTCTAGCCCCTCTCATTTCCGCTGTCATTGCCGGGGCGCGGCTTTGGCGTAAAGTGGCTAGCGCAAAGCAAATGCCCTTGGGGAGATCGACCATGCACGAAGCCTATATCGTTGCCGCCGCTCGGACGGCAGGAGGCCGCCGCGGCGGCATGTTGCGTGATTGGCACCCCGCCGATCTCGCCGGCCAGGTGCTCGATGCGCTGGTCGAGCGTTCGGGCGCCGATCCGGCGCTCATCGAGGATGTCATCATGGGCTGCGTGTCGCAGTTCGGCCAGCAATCGGGCAATGTCGCACGCAACGCGGTGATGTCGTCCAAATTACCCGAATCGGTGCCGGGCACCAGCGTCGACCGCCAGTGCGGTTCGTCGCAACAGGCGCTGCATTTCGCCGCCGCGACGGTGATGAGCGGCCAGATGGATGTCATCATCGCGGCGGGTGTCGAATCGATGACGCGGGTGCCGATGGGCGCCGCCGCCAAGCTGTCCCATGAAAACGGCATGGGCTCACCGTTCGGCGGGCCGGGGATCAAGACGCGCTATCCGGGCATCTCGTTCAGCCAGTTCACCGGCGCTGAAATGATCGCGAAGAAGTACGACCTTACCAAGGACATGCTCGACGAATTCGGCTTCGAAAGCCAGAAGCGCGGCGCCGCCGCCGCCCGCGCCGGGGCGTTCGATCGCGAGATCGTGCCGATCAGCGTTACGACGCATGAAGGCGAAGCGAAGATGCACACCGTCGACGAAGGCATCCGTTTCGATGCCAGCCTCGAAGGCATTCGCGGGGTGAAACTGATCCAGGAAGGCGGGCGTCTGACCGCCGCCACCTCGTCGCAGATCTGCGATGGCGCGTCGGGGGTGATGATCGTCAACGAACGCGGGCTGGAGGCGCTGGGGGTGAAACCGATGGCGCGAATCCATCACATGACGGTGGTCGGCGAGAACCCGGTGATCATGCTGGAGGCGCCGATCGGCGCGACCCGGCGCGCGCTCGAACGCTCGGGGATGAAGCTCGACGATATCGACCTGTACGAAGTCAACGAAGCTTTTGCTTCGGTGCCGGGCGCCTGGCTTAAGGTGCTGGGGGCGGACCCGGCGCGACTAAACGTCAACGGCGGGGCGATCGCGCTCGGGCATCCGCTCGGCGCGTCGGGCACCAAGCTGATGACGACACTGGTGCATGCGCTGCAGGCGCGCGGCAAGCGCTGGGGGTTGCAGACGATGTGCGAAGGCGGCGGGCTGGCGAATGTGACGATCATCGAAGCGCTGTAAGCAACTCCCTCTCCCCTCGCGGGAGAGGGCGACTCGGGCGCAGCCCGGCGGGGAGAGGGGGCAAAGACGACCCCTCTCCCCGGGCCGCGCAAGCGCGTCTCTCGCCCTCTCCCGCAAGGGGAGAGGGAAGACAAGGAAACCTCATGAATTTCACCGAAATCGCTCTCGATATCGACGGGCCGATCGCCACCATCACCCTGGATCGCGAAGCAAAGCTCAACGCCTTCACCGCGCGGATGATGCACGAACTGATCGCCGCGTTCGACATCACCGATGCTGACGATTCCGTGCGCGCCGTCATCGTCACCGGCCGCGGCCGGGCGTTTTGCGCCGGGGCCGATCTGAGCGCTGGTGCCGCCACCTTCGACTATGAAAAACTGGGGGACGGCAAGCGCGCCGGACCGGTACAAGCCGATGGCAGCATCGATTACAGCCACGACGACGTCCGCGATGGCGGCGGACGGGTGACGATGCGGATTTTCAAGTCGTTGAAGCCGGTAATCGCGGCGGTCAATGGCCCGGCGGTGGGCATCGGCGTGACGATGCAACTGGCGATGGATGTGCGCATGGCGTCGGACAAGGCGCGATTCGGTTTCGTTTTCGCCCGGCGCGGCATCGTGCCTGAAGCGGGTTCGAGCTGGTTCCTGTCGAAACTCGTCGGCCTGCCGCAGGCGCTGGAATGGTGCATGACCGGGCGGGTGTTCGGGGCGGATGAAGCGCTCGCTGGCAAGCTGGTGCGCTCGGTGCATGCCCCCGACGACCTGTTGCCCGCCGCCCGCGCGCTGGCGCTGGAGATTGCCGAGAACACAGCGCCGGTGTCGGTGGCGATGACGCGGCAGATGCTGTGGCGAATGGCCGGAGCGGAAAGCCCCTGGGATGCGCATCGCCTTGATTCGCGGGCGATTTACGCGCGCGGCCGGGCCGGCGATGCCAAGGAAGGCGTGGTGTCGTTCCTTGAAAAGCGGCCGCCGGTGTACCCTGACAAGGTGAGCAGCGACATGCCGGACTTCTTCCCGTGGTGGGAAGAGGAGCGGTTTTATTGACCCTTGGCTGGAGCCGGGGTGGGTTCTTTTGATGCGCCGCTCAGCCCTCGATCATGTCGAGATAGGCGACGACATCGTCATGCGTCGCGATCCAGAGCCCGCCTTGGATCTCGACGGGCTGCTCGGCAGCGATGATCAGCGCCTCGGCGAGCGGTCCATAGAAGAGCGTTCGCGCTACCGGGTCGCCGTCGTCGAGATAGTAAAGCCGGACGCCCGACGAATCGGCAGTGGTGCGCATTGGGGTGGGTCAACTCCTGCTGGTTCTGCACAATGGACCGATGGCAGAGTTGGCGCCATGGCAGAAATATCACCTATCTGGCACTTTTCTGTTGACAAGCGCAACGCTTTTGGATAGAGAAAGTCCACGCTTCAGAAATCCGCCGAAAACGAGAGGCGCTCCGGACCCCCGGGGCGCCTTTTGCGTGGGCGCCCGGGAGGACAGGATGGAATTCAGCACACGCGCCTGGTCGGTGACGACCCGCAATCGCTTCATCACCGTGCTCACCCAGACCGGCGATCCGGCGAAGGCGGCGGCCGCCATCGGGCAGAGCCTTGCCGCCGTCTATGCGATGCGCGATCGCTCGCCGGTGCTGGCCGATGCCTGGCGGCGGGCGCTCGGCATCGCCTGGGAACAGGTCGAGATGCGGGTGCTGGCCGCCCTGCTCGAGGGCGACGCCGGCGATATCAATCCCAAGACGGCGCTGGAAATGCTCAAGCGCCGGCCGGTGGCGCCGACGCGGCCGCTGCTGACCATCGATGCCGCGAAAATCGCCGCGGTGCGCGACGATATCAGGGCGCTGGCAAAGCCGACCGACTGACCATCACCAATTTCGGAGGCGCAAATTCATGGCAGATCGCCAGAAGGACGACGCGCGCCCGGGGACCGTGGCCGACACCTGGCACGCCGCCACGGCGGCGCAGCGCGCCGGAGTGACGAAACGGCACGGCCCGGCGGCGCTCGATGCGACGCTGGATTGGGCGGGCAGCCTGCGCACCGCGCAATTGCCGCCCCCCGGCGACTGGACGATCTGGGCGATTCTGGCGGGGCGGGGGTTTGGCAAGACGCGTGCCGGTGCCGAATGGGTGCATGCGCTGGCGGCGCAGCCCGGGCGGCGTTTCGCGCTCGTCGGCGCCAGCCTCGATGCTGCCCGCGCCGTGATGGTGGAGGGCGAATCGGGCCTGCTGGCGCGGGTGCCGCCGGGGGGTGACGTGACGTTCGTGCCCAGTCTCAGGCAGTTGACCTGGGCCAATGGCTCGCAGGCGCGGCTGTATTCGGGGGGTGAACCCGATGCGCTGCGCGGTGGCCAGTTCGATTTCGCCTGGGGTGATGAATTCGCGCACTGGCCGCGCGCCGAAGCGGCGCTGATGAATTTGCGACTGGCGACCCGGTTGGGGCCGCAGCCGCGGCTGCTGTTGACGACGACACCGCTGCCGATGGCCTGGTTGAAGGACTTGCTCACCGAACCCGGCGTCGTGGTGACGCGCGGTGCGATGCACGACAATGCCGCCAATCTGGCGCCGAGTTACATCGCCAACCTGACGCGCCGCTTCGGCGGGACCGCCACCGGGCGGCAGGAACTCGGCGGCGAGATTGTCGATGACCTGAACGACGCGCTGTGGACCCGCGCGCTGCTCGAACGCCAGCGGCGGCGCGATCTGCCGGACCTGGTGCGCATCATCATCGGAGTCGATCCGCCGGCTGGCGGCGCGCAGGGAGTGTGCGGCATCGTCGCGGTCGGGATGACGGCGGATGGCCAGGGCCATGTGCTGGCCGATGCCAGCGTCGCCCGCGCGCGGCCCGAAATCTGGGCGCGGGCGGTGGTGAACGCGGCGGAATATTGGGCCGCCGACCGGGTGATCGCCGAGGTCAACAATGGTGGTGACATGGTGACGGCGGTGCTCAAATCGATCAACACGGCGCTGCCGGTAACCGAAGTCCGCGCCTCGCGCGGCAAGGTGGCGCGGGCGGAACCGATCGCCAGCCTCTATGGCGAAGGCCGCGTGTGCCATATCGGTGTTTTTCCGGAACTCGAAGACCAGCTTTGCGGTTTCCTGAGCAGCGGAGTCTATGCCGGGCCTGGAGGGTCGCCAGATCGCGCCGATGCGCTGGTGTGGGCGCTGACGGCGCTGATGCTGGGCGACAAGCCGGCGGCGCCCGGGGTGCGGGCGTTGTAGCCGGCTCCCTCCCCCGTACGGGGGAGGGAGGGGCGTTTGCTTCATTTATTGGAGGATCCCATGAAACTGCCTTTCTGGCGGACCAAATCTGCTGCGCCGTCGCCGCGCATCCCATCCTGGGCGACGCCCTGGCAGGGGGGGGAGGCGCCGCGCAGTTACGAGGCGCAGGTGCGGGACAGCTTCCTGACCAATCCGGTAGCGGCGCGGGCAATCCGGCTGGTGGCAGAGGGTGCTGGCGGGGCGCCGCTGGTGTCGAACCCGCCCGGCCATCCGGCGCTGGCCTTGCTGGCGAGTGCCGGTTTCGGCGCGTCGGGGCCTGGCCTGATGGAAACGCTGGCCGCGCAGTTGCTGTTGCACGGCAATGCCTATGTCGAGGCGGCGATCGGCCCCGATGGCTTGCCGGCGGCGCTGTTTGCCTTGCGACCGGAGCGGGTGACGGTGGAATCGGACAGTCGCGGCTGGCCGACGGGCTATCTCTATCGCGCCGGTGACATGCTCAGCCGCTATCCGGCGGAAACCATGGGCGATCGTGCCGGGCTGCTGCACATTCGCGGCTTTCACCCGCTCGATGATCATTATGGCGCCGGCTGCCTGGGGGCGGCTTCGGGGGCGGTCGCGGTGCACAATGCCGCGGCGCGCTGGAACCGTGCGCTGCTCGACAATGCGGCGCGGCCGTCGGGGGCGCTGATCTACCAGCCCGGCGATGGTTCGGCGTTGAGCGGTGAACAGTTCGACCGGTTGAAGGCCGAAATGGAGGCGGCGTTCAGCGGCGCCGCCAATGCCGGGCGGCCGATGCTGCTCGATGGCGGCCTCAGCTGGCAACCGCTCAGCCTGACGCCGGCCGAGATGGATTTTGCCCGGGCGCGCGATACCGCGGCGCGCGAGATTGCGCTGGCGTTCGGGGTGCCGCCGCTTCTGCTCGGGCTCCCGGGAGATGCGACCTACGCGAACTACAAGGAAGCCAATATCGCGTTGTGGCGGCTGACCCTGTTGCCGCTGACCGGGCGCATCCTGGCAGCGCTGTCGGCACATCTGCAGCACTGGTGGCCGGGGCTCGTGCTGCGCGTGAACCGCGACGCCGTGCCGGCACTGTCCGAGGATCGCGAACGCCTCTGGTCGCAGGTGAGCGCTGCGGATTTCCTTTCAGCGGATGAGAAGCGAGCCCTGCTTGGGCTGGAGGTGACGCGATGACATCGATGCTCGAAGGCCTGGTGATGCAGGCGGAAGCGGAAGGCGCGGCGCGGGTGACGCTGCGGGCGCTAGTTGAGGAAGCGTGCGAGGTGGGCGCGGCGCGCGCGCTGCGGACGCTGGGGCTGATGGACGACAAGGCCGGGCACGACATCGTCGAACTGCGCCAGCTGGTCCAGGGGTGGCGCGACGCCAAGAGATCGGCCCTGTCGGCGACCCTGGCATGGGTGGTGCGAACCGCCGTGGCATTGTTGCTGCTCGGGCTGGCGTTCAAGCTTGGGCTGGTCGAGCGGGTGAAGGGCTGATGGCCGACCTGCGGATCGCTGGATATGCCAGCATTTTCGATGTGCCCGACACGGGCGGCGATATCGTTCGCAAGGGCGCCTTTGCGGGCGCCGTGCCGGTGCCGCTGCTGTGGCAGCACGATGCGCGCGAACCGATCGGGTTTGTCGAGACACTGAGCGAGGACAATCGCGGACTGCGGGTGGTGGCGCGGGTGGTGGCGTCCGGGCGCGGTGGCGATGCGGCAGCGCTGGTGCGGGCGCGCGCCATCGACGGGCTATCGTTCGGCTATCGAGTCAAGGCCGGACGGCCGAACAGCAGCGCGATGGGACGTGGGCGCGAACTGGCGCGGCTCGAGCTGATCGAGGTCTCGCTGGTGACTTTCCCGATGCAGCCGCTGGCGCGAATCCTGGGGTTTTCGAGTTTGGCAGAGGAGACGTTGAATGACCTATGAGACCAAGGCTGACACGCTGGACGCGGTGTTTGAAACGGCAGGGATCGAAGCGCTGCGCAGCGATGTGGCGCGATTGACGAACCTGGTCACGGCGCGGCGCGTCGAACGGCCGGCCCTGGCGGCGGCCAAGGCCGTCGAAAGCACCGACTGGCTGCGCAAGGGCGGTGGCACCGACGCCGAAACCAAGGCTGCGACGGTGGCCAGCGGCCCCAAGGGCGGCGTCGCGGTGCCTGTCACCATCGACAGCGTCATCGACCGGGTGCTGGCAGCGGAGTCCCCGATCCGCAGCATCGCGCAAGTGGTCGATGTCGGGTCGGCGAATTATCGCAAGCTGATCACCACCAGCGGGGTGATTTCGGGCTGGGTGAGCGAAACCGCCGGACGCCCGGAAACCGATACGCCGGATTTCGCCGAGATCGCACCGCCGATGGGCGAGCTTTACGCCAACCCGGCGGCGAGCCAAGCGATGCTCGACGATGCGATGTTCGAC
>JANPKK010000044.1:0-16414 GCA_031426015.1 Alphaproteobacteria bacterium | reverse complement strand
TTGAACAACAGGATGAAGGGGTTGTTGCCGACGATCGAATGTTCGTTCTGCAGATCATTGTGGAGGCCAAGGCCGCGCGCTGCGAGATGTTCGCGGATCACCGCCATGGCGAGGTTGCTGCCGCCCTTGCCGCCCATGCTTGTCGGCCAGGCGAAGCGGTAGTGCCCGGCCTTGTCGGCGACGCTGCGCGCTTCGGCGAGCAGATCTTCCCATTCGACGCGCGGCAGGCCGCCATTGTCCCAATCGGTGCGGGCATGTTCGCGGCGATGATCGAAGAAGCGGATATTGTCGTCGCGGTTTTCGATCGGTTTGATCTCGGCCTCGATGAAGGCATCGAGTTCGGCGAGATAGGCGCTGAGCTCGGGCGGCAGGTCGAAATCCATGGATGGTTCCTTGTGAGACGCCGGCATAGTGCGCGGTTTGGCGAGCGCGCGCGACCTGATAATCAGGGTAGCGCCTTGTCAGTCGCCAACCAGCGCCCGGCCGAAATCGTCCGCCGCGAAGGGCCGCAAATCGTCCATGCCTTCGCCGACACCGACCGCATGGATCGGCAGCCGGAATTTCTCCGCCGCCGCCACCAGGACGCCGCCGCGCGCCGAGCCATCGAGCTTGGTCATCACCAGCCCGGTGATCTTGGCGACCGCGCCGAACACCTCGATCTGGTTGAGGGCGTTCTGGCCGGTGGTCGCATCGAGGACGAGGATGGTATCGTGCGGCGCCGCCGGGCTGAGTTTCTGCAGCACGCGCCGCATCTTGGCGAGCTCGTCCATCAACCCGGCCTTGTTCTGCAGGCGCCCGGCAGTGTCGATGATCAGCACGTCGGTGCCTGCCTCGCGCGCCTGCATGAGCGCTTCATAGGCCAGCCCCGGCGCATCGGCGCCCTGTTCGCCCGACACGACCGGCACGCCGATACGTTCGGCCCAGATTTTCAGCTGGGCAATGGCGGCGGCGCGGAACGTGTCTCCGGCGGCGAGCATCACCGTATAATCCTGTTCGGTGAAGCGCCGCGCCAACTTGGCGATCGTCGTGGTCTTGCCCGAGCCATTGACGCCGACAACCAGGATGACGTGCGGCCGCGGAAAGGCGGTGACGGCGAGCGGCTTGGCCACCGGCGCCAGCACGGCGGTGACTTCGGCGGCAACCGCGGCTTTCAGCCCGGCTTCGTCGATCCCCTTGGCGAACTTGGCATCCGCCAGCCGCGCCCGGATGCGGCCGGCGACGGCGGGGCCGAGATCGGCGGCGATCAGCGCTTCCTCGATTTCGTCGAGCCGGTCGTCATCGAGCGGCAGGGTGCCGGTTGCCAGCCCGGCGAGGCTGTCCCCCAGCCGCGCGGTCGAACGGGTCAGGCCCGTCTTCAGCCGGTCGAACCAGCTCATGCGAAACGCTCCAGATCGATGCTGCCGGTAAAGGCGAGGGTGGCGGGGCCGGCCATCAAGAGATGGTCATTGTCGGCGCGGGTAATGACCAGATCGCCGCCGGGCAGGGAGACGGTGACGCGGGCGTCGGCAAGACCGCGCCGCTGCGCCACCGCAACCGCGGCGACCGCACCCGTGCCGCAAGCGCGGGTCAACCCGGCGCCGCGTTCCCAGACCCGCAATATCATGCGATCGCGCGCCGGCAACGACGCGACGCCGACATTGACGCGTTCGGGAAACACCGGGTCGGTTTCGATGCGCGGCCCGAGTGTTTCGAGCGGCACCGCAGAAGGGTCGGCAACGAAGAACACGACGTGCGGATTGCCGACATTGGCGGCGCCGGGTTCGGTCAATTCATCCCAGGCCAAGGGCAGGGTGCGGGTGTCCATCGGATAGGCGAGCGGGATCGCATCCCAATCGAAGCGCGGCGCCCCCATGTCGACGGTCGCGCCATCGGCCGCCGCTTCGGCATTGAGGGTGCCGCCAGCGGTTTCGATGGTGATCGCGCCGCCGACCAGCGCAGCGACCGCGCGGCTGCCATTGCCACAGGCGGCGGATTCGCTGCCATCATGGTTCCAGAAGCGCGCGGTTACGGCATCGGCGCTGCGGCCCGGGCCAATAACGATCAACTGGTCACAGCCGACGCCGATGTGGCGATCGGCAAGCGCGCGCGCCAGCGCCGGGGTCATCGCCAGCGGCGTGTCACGCGCATCGAAGACAATGAAATCATTGCCAAGGCCGTGCATCTTCAGGAACGATCGCGCCGTCATCAGCGCGATGTAGGGGAGGGGGCGAGGATTGTCACGACCCGGACGTGATAGCCGTCTGGTTGAAACACCTGACCGGCTCGGGATGGGCAGGTTGCTGCCCGTCCGATGCGATCGCGTCCGGCTGCCGTTGGTCACCGTGCAAGGATTACCGGATGTTAAGAAAGTCACGAAAGACACGCCGAACGCTGTTTGCGGCGACCAAGATATATCTTGTCGCAGATGCGGTGGGTTCTCACGATGTCAAAGAGCAAAACTCGCGCTTCAATAACCTATTTGGTGATAAATGTCCAGCGTCGATCATAGTGGTGGCGAAGCGTTCCGCTCGCGCAGGCGAGAGAGAGCCGCTGCTGCCAAACTGCAACCGACGCCAGTGGTCAAAGTCTGACGTTTGGTATCCATCTCGATGAATCTATGAATGACCGGAATAGGTGGTTAGGAGAATGTCTGCCTGTAAGAACAGGTAACTCGATAGCCGACACTTTAAAGCGTGCATCTGCCCAGCCGAGGTCCTGAAAGCAGACGTTCGACTTGTCAGAGGTCTGCTGGATACAGTTGGCGTTCCATCAATCCGGCCTTTGACAACGCAGTTTCCCGCCTAGCCACCGTCTCGCGGTACTCTTGTGCCTCGACGTCCTTCAAAAAGGTCGCCGCGGGAGCGAGACGAATAACTGTCGCCTCCACGTCGTCAATCGCAGCCCGGAAGAACTCCTTGCGAGTGTTCTGGGCGTTGATACGCGTCGCTTCGAACGCATTGTGCAAAGCCTTCTCCAAACTCGGCGCGTCGTCGCTGTAGATGACGGCATGGACATCAAACGTGAACGGAACGCTCGCGTCGCCGAGTTCTCGAACACGATCAAGCGGGTCGAGCCGGCGAGTCAATCCGATCTTCACAATGCCTTCGCCGAATGAGCCGATGTTCGAGATGACGTATACATAGCCCGAGCGGGTCTGTTCGGCCATCGCCTTGGCCCTTTCCGCCTTGGCGTGCGCATCCGATACGTCCTTCTCGAGCGCCTCGATTTGGCTGGCATAAGCATCAAGCTGCGGTCCGATCGCCTTCGCCGCCTCAGCCTTAGCTTTGTTCAAAAGCTTTTCGTAATAGGCTTCTTCTTCCTGAGCTTTTTCAAGATCGCGAAGCAGTTTTTGCTCTTCCCGCGCGAGCCGGGCGAGTTCAGCTCGTTCTTCTCGCTCAGCCTTAAGCTTCTCACGGTACTCGTGGGCAAGTCGCAGCTCCCTTACCTTGAAACCAACGTAGTCGTCTGAGATAATTACAGAGTTGGAAGCATTTAGCTTGTCAATCTGATCTCGCGCGTTTTCCATCCGCTTCAACATGGCATTGGCATTATTCCATCGCACATTTGCAATCGCGGCATCGCATTCGTTGTTGAAAGCGCGGAGCGTCAGACGAATGTTCCGGTTCGTCATAGTCTGCCCCTTCGACTGACTACCATCGACCGTCCATTTCGTTGTGCAGTAAACGGCCGTTTTTTCGCTGACCATTCTCTTGTGTTCATCGCGCACGGCGATGATCTCAGCTTTATATGCATCGCTATCCGAGAAATCAAAGTGAGGCTCGTAAACTCCCATCTCAGCGAAGGCGAGGCGCTCGTCAAAGATCGCTAACTGGGCGATGAGGGTACCGTAAACGGCGCGCTTTTCGCGATAGCTGAAGCGTAATTGTTCCAGTTCGTTGGACTGCTCGGCTATCGCTACCCGAGCCTGGGCTTGCTCCTCAGCTATTGCCTTTCTTATCTTTGCTTCCTCCGCGTCTGCATCGAGAACGCCCGCGAACCGCTGCGAGCGACGCTCAAGCTCTTCCTCGATCCGGCGAGCTTCTGCCTTTGACTGGTCAAGTTCGTTTTCGAGTGCTTTGTTGACCTTCCTGGTCCTCCACCACGCGAATGCAACACCAAGCGCCGCCAAGGCGCACAAGATCGTCAAGTAGTCAGCCACCATTGCCCCGGCTCCTCATGTGCACATTCGCCCCAGCGGCAACTGAGTGCGCAAATCGCAGGAGGCCAGCTTGAACGAAAACATTGTTGCCGTGAAGGGAGCGGCACCTATGAGGCGATTTGCGTGGGCGGGTAGCTATTGTCCTGCTCAGGAAATAGCCTCATCGCTTTCGGCCAACTTGGGCCGTCGAGCAGTTCCCTTCCTCATTTCTGCTTTGGGGTAATACACAGACTAGCCGCTGTGCCCGAGAATGGGGCGCTAGCTGCCATGCCCTCCATGGGCACCAGGCGTGAGATTTTTACTGTCAGGCGAGGATGAATTCGCCCTCGATGACCGTCCGCGCCTTGCCGGTCAGGATGGCGCGGTCGCCGGCGAGCGTCACGCCGACATGGCCGCCGCGCTTGCTTGCCTGATAGGCCGTGAAGCTGTCGCGACCCAGCCGCCCGGCCCAATAGGCCGCGATGATGGCGTGCGCCGATCCGGTGACGCTGTCTTCATCGACGCCGGCTTCGGGGACGAATACCCGGCTGACGACATCGGCGCCGCTGGCATCGCCCGTGCCCGGCGCGGTGGCGACGATCATCAGGTCGCGGCCGGTTTGCAGCGCGATGATGGCGCGATAATCGGGCGTCAGCGCGCGCACGGCGGCGGCGCTGTCGAACACGGCGACGCGGTAATCATCACCGCGACCCCGGACTGCGACGGGTTCTGCACCGAGAGCCGCCGCGATGGCGGCCTTGTCGGCACCCGTGATGGCATCGTTCGCGGGCCAGCTCGGCAGGCCCATGCGATAGCCGCCAGCGCTGCGTTCCACGGTCAGGACACCGGCGCGCAGCGTTGAAAACCGCACGATCTGCAGGCTCGGCAATGCGGCAAGCACCAGATGGCCGCTGGCGAGGGTGGCATGGCCGCACAGGGCGACTTCGACGCCGGGGGTGAACCAGCGCAAATCGAAATCGGCGGTTTCCGGATCGACGCAGGGGACGATGAAGGCGGTTTCGGCGAGGTTGTTTTCTTCGGCGATCGCTTGCAGCACCGCGTCGGGCAACCACGCCGGCAACGCCATCACGGCGGCCGGATTGCCGGTGAAGGGGCCATCGGCGAAGGCATCGATCTGGACGAAGGGCAAGCGCATCAGCAGGGCTTTCAGGCAGGAACCGTGTCGCGATGGCCGCGCGGATCGATGTGAATGAAAAATTCGGCGCCGGCAAACTCGGCGAGCAAGCGCGCCTCGATGTCGTCGACGACGTCATGCGCCGATTGCACGCTCATTTCCGGCGCCAGCCAGATATGGAACTGGATGAAATCGGCAACCCCGCTCGATCGGGTGCGCAGATCATGGACATCTTCCACCCCCGGCACCGACAGCGCGATTTCGGCCACCCGGGCGCGGCGTTCGGGTGGCCATTCGCGGTCCATCAGCATGTCGAGCGCCTGGCGGGCCGACCGGATGGCATTCCAGGCGATCCAGAGCGCGATGGCGATGCCGAGCAAGGCGTCGGCACCGTGCAGGCCGAGCAGCACATCGAGCACAAAGGCGATGATCACCGCCGAATTGAGCAGCAGATCGCTTTGATAATGCAGGGCATCGGTGCTGATCGCGATCGAACCGGTGCGTTTGACGACGCTTTTCTGCCACGCGACGAGCGCCAGGGTCAGCGCGATGCCGGCAAGCGAGACGCCGATGCCGACTTCGGGCGCCCGCGGCAGATCGGTGGCACCGAAACTGGCAATGGCGCGCCACAGGATGGCGACCGCACTGCCGATGATCAGCAGGGTCTGCATCAGCGCGGCGATCGCTTCGGCCTTGCCATGGCCGAAACGATGGTCATCGTCGGCCGGTGTTGCCGCGAACCCGACGGCGAACAGCGTGAGCAGCGAGGCGAGCAAATCGAGGGTCGTATCGGCGAGGCTGCCAAGCATCGCGACGCTGCCGGTGGCGATGGCGGCCCAGGCCTTGAGGCCGAGCAGGATGAGGGCAACCGCCGATGACGCCAGCGCCGCCGATCGCGTCAGGCGCGCCCGTTCGGTTTCGGCCGGCGTCATCGCTGCTGTCATGGGTAAAGCAGCCCCGTTTCCCAACCGGTTTCGCTGCGGGTGTAGAGTGTGCGCTCGTGCAGGCGGTTGTCGCGATCCTGCCAGAACTCGAACGCCCGGGGGACGACCCGCCAGCCCGACCAGCGCGGCGGGCGCGGTACGTCGGTGCCGGCGAAGCGCGCGGTGAAATCGGCGATGCGGGCCTCGAAGGTGGCACGATCGGGCAGCGGCTGCGACTGGATCGACGCCCAGGCACCGATCTGCGATTCGCGCGGCCGGCTGGCGAAATAGGCATCGGCTTCGGCATCGGGCACCGGTTCGGCGCGGCCATCGATGCGGACCTGGCGGCGCTGCGATTTCCAGTGGAAATCGAGATGGACCTGCGGGTTGGCGGCAAGCTCGGCACCCTTGCGGCTGTCGAGATTGGTGTAGAAGCAAAAGCCGCGTTCATCCCAGAATTTGAGCAGCACGATGCGTACAGAAGGCCGGGCATCGGCGGTCGCGGTGGCGAGCGCGAAGGCGTTCGGGTCATTGGGTTCGGTGACGCTGGCTTCGGCGAACCACAGGGCGAACTGGGCGAAAGGGTCGGTGGTGGTGCGGGTCATGGCCTGCCCTAGCGCCGGTGGTCGGCAAAGTCACTCACCGTACCGTCGCAGGCCTAAAGTGCTGGCATTTTCGGCACGGTTCCCCTAGTTGTGAGTGAACCGCGACAATTATCGCCAAGGCCAAGAAAATCCCAATGGAATCAACGACGTTGCCGCCGTCTGGCGAACCCGACATCCAGCCGATCTCGATCGTCACCGAGATGCGGACGAGTTTTCTCGATTACGCCATGTCGGTCATCGTCTCGCGGGCGCTGCCCGATGTGCGTGACGGCCTGAAGCCCGTGCACCGCCGCATCCTGTGGGGTGCGCACGAAAGCGGCTTCACCGCGAACAAGCCCTATCGCAAGTCGGCGCGCATCGTCGGCGATGTCATGGGTAAATATCACCCGCACGGCGATTCATCGATCTACGAAGCGCTGGCGCGGATGACGCAGGATTGGTCGCTACGGCTGCCGCTGATCGATGGCCAGGGCAATTTCGGTTCGATGGACCCCGATGCCCCGGCGGCGATGCGCTACACCGAAGCGCGGTTGGCCAAGACCGCCGAAGCGCTGCTCGCCGATATCGACAAGGACACGGTCAACTTCCAGGACAATTACGACGGCTCGGAATCCGAACCTGTCGTGTTGCCGGCGCGTTTCCCCAACCTGCTCGTCAACGGCGCCTCGGGCATTGCCGTCGGCATGGCGACGAATATTCCGCCGCACAATCTCGGCGAAGTCATCGATGCCGTGCGCGCCTGGCTCGATGACCAGACGATCAGCGTCGAAGACCTGATGAAGCATCTGCCGGCGCCCGATTTCCCCACCGGCGCGCTCATCGTCGGCACGACCGGCTTGCGGACTGCCTATGAAACCGGGCGCGGCACGATCATCATCCGCTCGCGATCCATCGTCGAGGAAGGCCGCGGCGACAAGAAATCGCTCGTCCTGACCGAAATTCCCTACCAGCAGGGCAAGAACGCGCTCGTCGAAAAGATCGCCGAAGCGGTCAAGGACAAGCGCATCGAAGGCGTTTCCGACCTGCGCGACGAATCGAACCGCGAAGGTGTGCGGATCGTCATGGAGCTGAAGCGCGACGCGACCCCTGAGGTTGTGCTCAACCAGGTCTATCGCCACACCCCGGCGCAGCAGAGCTTCAGCATCAACATGCTCGCCATTCGTGGCGGCCGTCCGGAATTGATGGGGCTGCGCGACATCATCCAGGCGTTCGTGCAGTTCCGCGAGGAAGTCATCACCCGGCGCAGCAAGTTCGAGCTCGCCAAGGCACGCGAGCGGGCACACATCTTGATCGGCCTCGTCATCGCGGTCACCAACCTCGATGAAGTCGTTCGCACCATTCGCGCGTCGGCCAGCCCGGCCGACGCCCGCGAAACGCTGATGGCGCGCGATTGGGACGCGGGCGAAGTGCGGCCCTATCTCGAACTCGTCGAAGCCGGGGAGTTTCCGGAGGGTGTCGCCACCATCCGGCTTACCGAAATCCAGGTGCGCGCCATCCTCGAGCTGCGCCTTGCCAAGCTGACCGCGCTGGGTCGCGAGGAAATCGGCGATGAACTGCAGGAACTGGCCGGCACCATCACTGGTTTGCTCGATATCCTGAGCGATCGCGCCAAGCTCTACGCCGTGCTGCGTGCCGAAATCGAAGCGGTCGGGGACCAGTTCAGCACGAAGCGCCGCAGCGAAATCGTCGTCGGCGGCGATGATCTTGATGACGAAGACCTGATCGAGCGCGAGGACATGGTCGTCACCGTCACCCATTCGGGCTGGATCAAGCGGGTCGCGCTCGCCGAATATCGTGCCCAGAAGCGCGGCGGCAAGGGCCGTTCCGGCATGTCGACCAAGGACGAGGATGTCGTCACCAACCTGTTCGTGACGAGCACGCACAACCCGGTGCTGTTCTTCTCGTCGGCCGGCAAGGTCTATCGCCAGAAGGTGTGGAAGCTGCCGGTCGGCAGCCCGCAGGCCAAGGGGCGCTCGCTCAACAATCTGTTGCCGCTGGCGACCGGCGAAACCATCACCACCGTGCTGCCGCTGCCCGAGGACGAGGCCGAATGGGGCCGGCTGCATGTCATGTTCGCCACTGCCAAGGGCAATGTGCGGCGCAACAGCATGGATGCCTTCACCAATGTGCCGACGGCAGGCAAGCTCGCCATCCGCTTCGAAGATGGCGACGATGACCGGCTGATCGCGGTGGCGCTGTGCGACGTCGCCGATGATGTGTTCCTCGCCGCGCGCAGCGGCAAGGCGATCCGCTTCCCGGTCGATGACGTGCGCGAATTCGTGTCGCGAACCTCCACCGGGGTGCGCGGCATGTCGCTGGCGGGCGGCGATGAAGTGATTTCGATGTCGATCCTCAAGGCCTTCCCGGCAACGCCGCAGGAGCGTGAGGATTATCTGAAGGCCGCGGCGTGGAAGCAGGAGCCCGGCGAGCGCATCCTGTCCGAAACCCGCATGGCGCAGTTTGCTACCGGTGAGGAATTCATCCTCACCGTCACCAGCAATGGTTTCGGCAAGCGGTCATCGGCATTCGAATATCGCCAGTCGGGCCGCGGCGGCCAGGGCATTCGCAACATCGGCGACAGCGAACGCAATGGCGATGTGGTCGCCAGCTTCACGGCGAAGGACGGCGACCAGTTGATGCTGGTTACCGACCAGGCCAAGCTGATCCGCACCCTCGTCGGCCAGGTCGGTATCAAGGGCCGTTCGACGCTCGGGGTCACCCTGTTCGATGTGGCCGATGGCGAACATGTCGTTTCGGCAGCGCTGATCCCGGCCGAAGACGATGGCGACGATGTCGATGGCGCCGCGTCGGTGGCAGACGTCAGCGACGATTGAAGCGGATCAGGCGCCAGGCATAGGCAATGACGATCGCGCCGATGAACAGTTGCGACACCGGCGCCAGCCAGCGCGCAACCTCGGTGTAGTTCGCGCCAAGCTGATGGCCGGCGGTCATCAGCAGCGTTGTCCAGATGGCATTGCCGAGCGCCGAATAGAGCAGGAATCGCCCCACCGGCATGTGGGCGATGCCGGCCGGGATCGAAATGACGCCGCGTAAGCCGGGCAGCATCCGTCCGAACAGCATGACCGGCGCGCCGTGGCGATCGAGCCAGGCGACGCCGCGGTCGATATCGGCCGGGTGCAGCGTCAGCAACCGGCCGTGGCGGGCAGCGAGCTGGCGGGCGCGATCGAGCCCGACGACACGGCCGACGATGTACCAGAACCCCGCGCCGCCCAGCGTGCCCAGCGTGCCGGCGGCGATGACCCCGGGCAGGGTGAGTTCGCCGCGCGCCGCCACGAACCCGGCCATCGGCATGAAGACCTCGGATGGCAGCGGCGGAAACACCGTTTCGATGAAGGTGAGCAGGACGATACCGGCGTAACCGCCACGTTCGATAAGGGCGCCGAGCGCTTCGATCATTTCGCCGGCGTCCGCACGATGCCGGCGAAGATGCCGAATTGGCCGATATAATAGGTGTACCAGACGATCAGCCCGTGCAGCATGGGCGATCCGACGATCCGCCCGCCGATCCGCATGACGAGAAATGTGTCGGACACGACGAAAAGCAGCGCACCGGCGACTGTCCACGCCAGTGGAAAGCGGCTGATGAGCGTGCCGGCCGCCATGCCACACAGCAGCACGGCATAAAGCATCAACGCGCCCATCGGCATGCCGGCGGGCAGCGCCAGCGCCGGCATGGCGAGTCCATACAGGATCAGCGCAACCGCGGCGATGTTCGCCGCCGGTACCGCCGGCTGCCGGCGATTGCGGGCGTAAAATACCATGGCGATGACATGCCCGATGGCAAAGCTCGCGCCGCCGGGCACCAGCCCGTTCGGCAATTCAAGCACGATGTCGCCCAAGGCCCCCGCCGCCATGATCGCCGCCAGCCAGCGCTGGCCGGGCAGCAGCAGCGCCGCCAGCGCCAGCAGCCCGACCCCCAGGCCCTTGGCGATGATCGCCGAAACCGGGTCCAGCGCGTCCGCCAGCACGGGGTAGGCGAGCCCGGCAACCAGCGATGCCAGGATGAGGAGGCGCACGGCCGCGGGCAGGAGCATGAGCTGTTTCACCGGCCCCTGATGCGCCGAAATCTTAGTGCTTCGCAACGGGACAGTTTCTATGTATGGGGCGGAACGCGCGGGGACTGCGCGGAACCATGTTACGGAGAAATTTCCAATGAAGATTGCAATCACTTTGGCGGCTGTGGCCAGCCTCGGCCTGCTCGCTGCTTGCGGCGAAAAGGCTGCCGAACCCGCAGCAACCACCGAAGCCGCACCGGCTGACGCAATGGCCACCACCGAAGCCGCTCCGGCTGCCGATGCAATGGCCGCTCCGGCTGCTGACGCCGCTGCCGCCACGACCGACGCCGCTGCTGCTGGCGCCGAAGCCGTGACCGACGCCGCTGCTGCCGGCGCCGACAAGGCTGCCGAAGCCGTCAAGGCCGGCGCCGACGCCGCTGCTGCGGAAGTGAAGAAGTAAGCATCGCTTCAGCGACGCTGATTTTTTCGACGAAAGGGCCGGTTCCGCAACAGCGGGGCCGGCCTTTTCTTGTCGCCCTTGTTTGTCGCCGTGCCCGGCTTCCGTTCAATCGCTATTCACCCGCCGATCGCTAGGAAATGCCTGACGGCGCAGTTTTTTGGCGCCGGAGACACGCGATTGTTGACCAAGGGGCGGGCAATGGCCTAGCCGAACGGCAATAGTCCATGGGAGGTCGATTGATGAAGATGTTCGCACGCAGCCTGGCGGCCGCGCTTCTCGCCGGAGCGGCACTCGCCGCTGCCCCCGTCATTGCCAAGGATGCCAAGCCGCCCAAGGCCGAAGCGCCCAAGCCCCCCAAGCTGTCGAAGCCCTATGCGATCGGCCTTTCGGCAGCGCAGAAGCAGTTGCAGGCGGGTGACAATGCCGGCGCGCTCGCGACCCTGAACGGCCTCGATGCCGTGCCGGCGGTTGAAGCCGATGATTCGTACACGAAGATGCTGATGACCCTGAACGCCGCCATCGGCCTCAAGGACAATCTGCTTACCGAAAAAACGCTCCAGGCGTTGCTGGATACCGGCCGGGTTTCGGCGGACGATACACCGAAGTTCCTGCGCAACATCGGTGCGCTGGCGCTGGGCCGCAAGGATTACAACACGGCGACGGGCGCGTTCGAAAAGCTGGTGGTGCTGAACCCGGGCGATTCGGATTCGATCGTCGGCCTCGCCGAGCTTTATTTCGCCCAGAAACAGTCGGCAAAGGCGGTCGATTCGCTGACCAAGGCGATCGACGCGAAAAAGGCCGCCGGCGCGACGCCCGATGAAGCCTGGTATCGCCGTCGTCTCGCCATTGCTTATGATGGCAAGCAGACCGCGCAGGTCCAGATCGCCGCGGTCGGCCTTGTTGAATCCTATCCTAATGCCGTCAACTGGCGTGATGCGCTGGTCATCACGCGTGACAAATACCCGTCGCTCGATGATCAGACCGAGCTCGATTTCCTGCGCCTGCAGGCGGCCGCCAACGCCCTGAACGGCGAACGCGATTTCGTCGAATATGCCGATACCGCGCTCAACCGTTCCTATTATGGCGAAGCGCAGTTCGCGATCAACGAAGGCATTCGCCGCAATATGCTGGTGGCCACCAAGCCGCTGGTGGCGGAATTGAAGAAGACCGCCGACAGCAAGGTCGCCGCCGACAAGGCGTCGCTGCCGGGCCTCGAAAAGGAAAGCAAGACCAGCCCCAAGCTCGCCATGGGTACGGCCGACGCCTATTATGGCTATGGTGACTTCGCCAAGGCGGCGAGCCTCTACAAGCTCGGTGTCGGCGCTGCCGGCATCGACCAGGGCACGGCCAATCTGCGCCTCGGCGTGGCGCTTGGCCGTTCCGGGGACAAGGCTGGTGCCATGGCGGCACTCGCCAACGTCAAGGGCGGCGCCCGCGAGGAGCTGGCCAAATACTGGATGATCTTCCTCAACCAGCCGGCCCCCGCCGCCTGATCGCGGCGAAGCGAAACATCATCGAGGAGGGGGCGTGGGTGTGGCACCCGCGCCCCTTTCATTTTCGGGGTCCGCCGCCTATGAGGTTGCGACTCATCGCACCAGGAGTCGCCCCCCCATGGAAATCCGTCTCGGCCTCACATTCGACGATGTGTTGCTCGTGCCCGCTGCCTCGGCTGTCTTGCCGAGCATGGCCGACACATCGACGATGGTCACGCGCGGTATCCGCCTGAACATCCCGGTGTTGTCCTCCGCCATGGACACGGTCACCGAGGCGGACATGGCGATCGTCATGGCGCAGGCCGGCGGCATCGGCGTGCTGCACCGCAATCTCACCATCGAGGAACAGGCCGACGCGGTGCGCCAGGTCAAGCGTTTCGAAAGCGGCATGGTGGTCAATCCGGTGACGATGACCCCCGACCAGACCCTCGGCGACGCCCGGGCGCTGATGGCGCGGCATCGTATTTCGGGCTTTCCGGTGGTGGAAAAGGGTGGCCGACTTGTCGGCATCGTCACCAACCGCGACATGCGTTTTGCCGGCAACGTCGACCAGCCGATCTCGGAACTGATGACGCGGGACAATCTCGTCACCGTCCGCCCCGGCACCAATGAAGACGAAGCGCGGCGCCTTCTGCACGCGCATCGCATCGAAAAGCTGCTGGTCGTCGATGATGCCGGGCGTTGCATCGGGCTGATCACCGTCAAGGATATCGAACGCGCCGTCACCTATCCGTCGGCGACCAAGGATGCCGCCGGGCGGCTGCGCGTCGCGGCGGCAACGACCGTGGGCGACCTGGGGTTCGAACGCACCGAGGCACTGCTCGACGCCGAATGCGATCTGATCGTCGTCGATACAGCACACGGTCACAGCGATCGCGTTGCCGAGGCGGTGACACGGATCAAGAAGCTGTCGAACAATGCCCAGGTGATTGCCGGTAACGTCGCCACGGCAGAAGCCGCGCGCGCTTTGATCGGCGCGGGTGCCGATGGCATCAAGGTCGGCATCGGCCCGGGCTCGATCTGCACCACCCGCGTCGTTGCCGGCGTCGGCGTGCCGCAATTGACCGCGGTGATCGATACCGCCGAAGCTGCCTCGCGGCTCGGCATTCCCGTCATCGCCGATGGCGGCCTGCGCACATCGGGCGATGTCGCCAAGGCGCTGGCAGCAGGCGCGGCGGCTGTCATGGTCGGCAGCCTGCTGGCGGGCACCGAGGAAGCGCCGGGCGACACCTTTCTATGGCAGGGCCGCACTTACAAGAGCTATCGCGGCATGGGCAGCGTCGCCGCCATGGCGCGCGGCTCGGCCGATCGCTATTTCCAGCAGGACATCAAGGACCAATTGAAGCTGGTGCCCGAAGGCATCGAAGGCCAGGTGCCCTACAAGGGCCCGGCGACGGCGGTGCTGCACCAACTGGTCGGCGGGGTGAAGGCGGCGATGGGCTATACCGGCTCGTCGACCCTTGATGAATTCCGCAAGCGCGCCGAATTCATCCGCATCACCAACGCCGGTTTGCGCGAAAGCCATGTCCATGACGTGACCATCACGCGCGAAGCCCCCAATTACCCGACGACCGGTTCATGACGTTGCTTTCGAGTGTGGAGTCGTGACGCCGGCCGCACGGGTGCAGGCGGCAATCGAATGTCTTGACCAGGCGGTTGTGGCGGCGCGAACCGGGGGTGCCGCTGCCGATACCATCGTCCAGCGCTATTTCTCGACGCGCCGCTATGCCGGATCGAAGGACCGCCGCGCCGTCCGCGACCTGGTTTTCGATGTCATCCGAAGCATCGGCACCCCGCCCGAAACCGGCCGTGCCGCGTTGATCGGCCATGCCCGCGCCCGCGCCCCCGAATTGCTCGCGCTGTTCGGCAGCGATGGCCATGCCCCGCCGGCGCTGGTGGTGGGCGAGCCCGAAGCGCGGCTGTCGCTGGCACCGGGCTGGCAGCTCGACATGCTGCGCTCGCGCTTCGGCAAGGGCAGCGAGCCCCACGTTGCGGCACTGCTCGAACGCGCGCCGCTCGATTTGCGGGTGAACACGCTGAAATCGAGCCGCGACGCGCTGCTTGCCGAAGTGCCCGAACTGGTGGCGACCCCGCTCTCTCCGGCCGGCGTGCGCGCGCCGGCTGGCCTGAATGTCGAAACCCTGCCGGCCTTTCATGCCGGCAAGATCGAAGTGCAGGATGAAGGCTCGCAACTGGCGGCGCTGGCGGTCGGCGTGAAGCCCGGCGACACCGTGATCGACCTTTGTGCCGGCGCGGGTGGCAAGACACTGGCGCTGGCGGCGCTGATGCAGGGGCAGGGGCGGCTTGTCGCCAGCGATACCGATCGTGGCCGGCTGTCGGCGCTGCCCCAGCGCCTGGCGCGCGCCGGCGTCGAAAATGTCGAGATCTGCCTGCTCAATCCAAAACGCGAGGCACGTGCGTTGGCCGATCTGATGGGGCTTGCCGATCATGTGCTGGTCGATGCGCCGTGTTCGGGCACCGGCACCTGGCGGCGCAACCCCGAAGCGCGCTGGCGGTTGACGCCCGACCGGCTGGCGAAGCTGGAGACCGAACAGGACCGCCTGCTGGCACTGGCGGCGACGCTGGTGCGCCCCGGTGGCGTGCTGACCTATGTCGTGTGTTCGCTGCTGCCGGCCGAAGGCGAGACGCGGGTGGCGGCGTTTCTCGCGACAACCGCGGAATTTATTCCGGCCGCGTTTTGCATCCCCGGCGTTGACGGTTCCGTAACTTCCTGCGTGCTGTCACCGGGGGACCAAGGGTGCGACGGATTCTTCATCGCAAGGCTGCAACGGGTCTGCTAGCGTCTGGCCCGATCGACGAGGACCGTGACATGCGTATCGACTGGACTGTGCCGCTGGTGTTGCTGGCAATGGGAACGATTTCGACCGTGGCCATCGGGGCTTCGGCGCCGAGTGGCGATGATATCCTGAAGCCGCAATCGTTGCGGATGGCCGAACAGGGCAAGGCAGCGTTGGCGCGCGGCGATGCCAATGCCGCGATCGATGCCTATGAAGCCGCACTGGCCAGCGACCCCAAGAATGTTGCCGCCTTCACCGGCATCGCCGTCGGTTATGAAAAGCTGGGGCTGCCGGGCAAAGCCGTGAAATTCTATCGCGAGGCGCTGGCGCTCAACCCATCCGATCTTGTGGCGCTGGAAGGCCAGGGCAAGGCCTATATCGCTCGCGGCGCCACGGCGCGGGCCCAAGTCAATCTTGCCCGAATGAAGGCCTTGTGCAAGGCCGATTGCACCGGCGCGACGCGGTTGCAGGCCGCGATCGACACGGCCGCGGCACAGGCCCCCAAGGCAGTCGCGACCAAATAGCCTCGGTAACGCCGATGCCGGCGGCGATGCGGCCGTCGCGGATTACCTGCCCAATCTGGCGGCAGCGGCGGCAAAAGCGGCAACCGGCACGGTTTCGGCGCGCGCTTCGGGGCTGATGCCTTCGGCGACCATTGCCTCGAGCGCGCCCGGCAAGCCTTTCAGGCTGGCGCGCAGCATCTTGCGGCGCTGGCCGAATGCGGCGGCGGTCAAGGCGGCCAGCTTGGCCGGTGTCGCGGCCGAAAGCGGCGCCATCGGCACAAGATGGACGACGGCGGACGTGACCTTGGGGGCCGGAATGAACGCCCGCGGCGGCACGCTGAAGGCAATGCGCGCCTTGGTCCGC
>JANPKK010000043.1:0-23511 GCA_031426015.1 Alphaproteobacteria bacterium | reverse complement strand
AGCACATCGGCCGACGGGTTCATCTGGTTGATCAGCGGCCAGACGACCGCACCGGCGCCGACAGCGGCAACCGAAGCGGTGGCGACATACAGGAAGTCGCGCCGGCGTTCGCCCGCCGGGTTCAATTCCGGGGGCAATTGGGTATCGAGGGGCCGTGTTTCGGTCGCCATCTTGAACCTCTGTTATGTTTGGCTGAAGGGCGACACAATTTCATCACCCCTCATGACCCTGCCATAGCCGCGTCGGCGCCGGTAACGCAACGGCGATTTTGGAGACATTTTGGCGCGGGGGGCCAGCCCGGCGACGGCAATGCGCGCCGTGCCACCATGGACGAGGCGCCCGAATTACAGGGTTCCGTTTCGCCGGGTGATGCGGTTAAAGAGTGGTCATGTATACACTCGATGATCAACAACTCGCCGCGCAGACCTGGTTTCGCGAGGTGCGCGACCAGATTTGCAGCGCCCTTGAACGCCTTGAAGACGAAGGCCAGGCCCCCGGCCCGGCCGGCCGTTTCGAACGCACCGCCTGGGATCGCCCCGACCCGTCGGGCGAACATGGCGGCGGCGGCGTCATGTCGGTGATGAAGGGCCGGGTGTTCGAAAAGGCCGGGGTCAATATCTCCACCGTCCATGGCCAGTTCAGCCCGGAATTCGCCAAGCAGATCAACGGCGCCGGCGAAGACCCGCGCTTTTTCGCGACCGGCATCAGCCTCGTCATTCACCCGGCCAACCCGCTGGTGCCCGCCATCCACATGAACACGCGCTTCCTCGTCACCACAAAGCGCTGGTTCGGCGGCGGCGTCGATCTCAACCCGGCGCTGCCCGACGACGCCGAAACCGCGCTGTTCCACGATACCGTCAAGGCGATGTGCGACAGCCATGATCCGGCGCATTACCCGGCCTACAAGAAATGGGCCGAGGCGTATTTCTGGGTACCGCACCGCAATCGCCACCGCGGCGTCGGCGGCATCTTCTACGATCATCTGTCGAACGACTGGGACAAGGATTTCGCGTTTACACAAGGCGTCGGCAAGACCTTTGTCGACCTGTATCCGCGCCTCGTCCGCGCCAAGATGCACCAGGATTTCACCGCCGAGCAGCGCTTGCAGCAGCTGCGCTATCGCGGCCTCTACGCCGAATTCAACCTGGTTTATGATCGCGGCACCACCTTCGGCCTCAAGACCGGTGGTAATGTCGATGCGATCCTGATGAGCCTGCCGCCCGAGGCACGGTGGGATTGAAGAGGCTGGGGGATTGAGCAGCCGGCTGATCCCGGTCGCGAGCGGCGAGGTGGCGACGATCGTCACCAGCCTCGAAATGCTGTCGCCGCCGGCACCGACCGGCCCGATGAAGTCGGCGCTCAAGCTCGAACGCTGGCGCGCGCCGGTTGATCGCGACCGCTACCGCGCGTTGTTCCGCCAGATCGGCCAGGAATGGCTTTGGCGCGGGCGGCTGGTGATGGCCGATGCAGCACTCGCCGCCGTGCTCGATGCGGGCACGACCGAAGTATATGTCGCGACCCGCCGCGACGGGGTGCCGGTCGGGCTGCTCGAACTCGATTTCGCCGTGACGGGGGAATTCGAAATCGCTTATTTCGGGCTGGTGCCAGGGATGACCGGTAACGGCCACGGCGCCTGGTTGATGGCGCACGCGCTGCGCATCGGCTGGGCTGGAGGAGAGGCAAAGTGCGCCATCACGCGCGCCTGGGTGCATACGTGCGACCTCGACCACCCCTCGGCGCTGGATTTCTACCAGCGCGAGGGGTTCAGGCCGTTCGAACGCGCGGTGGAGATTTATCCCGATCCGCGCGCGGCGGGGCTGTATCCGCCGGAAACCGCGCCGCGGGTGCCGTTACTCTAACCTCCCTCTGCCGCACGCGGGAGAGGGGCGCATCCCCTTACCGCAGCCGCTCGTAAATCTGCGTGGCCGCGACCGCGCTGCCTATCGAGAACAGGCACGCCAGCAGCGCATTGGCGAGATTGGCGACGAACACGCCGATCGATTTCAGCCCGATCAGCGTCAGCACCGAGGCCAGCGCGCCGCCGACTCCCGTCGCGATCAGGCTGGCGCCGATCAGCAGCAGCAACGACAGCAGCATCAGCCAGCCGATGGCGCCACCGCGCCCGGCGGTGAGCGTCCAGGTGCGGCGCAGCAGCGCCACCGGGCCGAGCGGTTCGACGACGGCAGCGACCGCCATCGGGTAAAGCCGCGCCAGCAGATACAGCCCCGGCAGGATGAGCAGGCCCGCGGCCCATTGCAGCCCCGGCACTGCGCCGATAATGCCGCCGGCGAGCCCCAATGGCCAGGCGACGAGCAGCGCGGCGATCAGGAAGAAGGGCGCTCGCCGCAGCGCTGTGGCAAGCGCCGTGCGCGGTGCTTCGTCAGGCGCCGCCGCAAGCCGCGCCACCGCCAGTTGCGCGATGATGCCGATCAACGCCGGGATGAGCACAAGGATGAGCAGCACCCGCGGCGTGAATTCCGCCATCGTCTTGGGCTGCGGTGGCCCGAACTGCGCCAGCACCATGTCGACAAGCAGGGTGAACGGCGCCGCGATGGCGAACAACGTCCAGAAATCGCGGCGCAATACCGCCAGCACCGCCTGCCAGATGCTGCCCGCCGAAAGATCAGGTGCGGGCGCCGCCACAGGCTTCAGGCAGCAGTGCGCGGAATGCCGGCCTGTTCGATCAGCGCGGTCAATTCACCGGCCTGATACATTTCCATCATGATGTCCGAGCCGCCGACGAATTCACCGGCGATATAGAGCTGCGGCACCGTCGGCCATTCGGAATAGTCCTTGACGCCCTGGCGAATCGCCGGGTCGGCGAGCACGTCGACACCTTCGAATTCGACGCCGAGCCGATCGAGAATCGCGCAGGCCGTCGAAGAAAAACCGCACTGCGGGAACATCGGCGTGCCCTTCATGAACAGCACGACGGGGGTCGATTTGACGAGAAGATCGATGCGATCCTGGATGGTCTGAGTCATGAACGGGCTCCTTCAGGCCGGAATGGTGGTCAGTTGCAACGCATGGAGCACACCGCCCATGCGCCCACCGAGCGCATTGTAAACCAGCTGGTGCTGCTTGACACGCGACAGGCCGGCGAACTGCGCCGCGGTCACCTTTGCCGCATAATGGTCGCCGTCCCCGGCAAGATCGGTGATTTCCACCACCGCGCCGGGCAACGCCGCCGTGATCGCGGCTTCGATATCGTTGGCGGCCATCGGCATGGGATTACATGGCTTCCATGATCTGGCGGCGGGCGATTTCGCCCTGCTCGGCCAAGGCCTTGCGTACTTCAGCTTCATCGACACCTTCGACATCGAGATCGCCAACGAGCTTGCGCACCACGTCTTCATCGCCGGCTTCTTCGAGATCGGCGAGGACGATCGACTTGGCATAGGCATCCGCGGCATCGCCCTCGAGGCCCAGCTTGCCGGCCGCCCACAGCCCGACCAGCTTGTCACGGCGCGCCGCGACCTTGAACTTCAAGTCCGCATCATGGGCGAACTTGTCCTCAAAGGCTTTTTCGCGATTGTCGAAAGACGTCATTGCGGGCTCCGGCTGCGGGATGTCGCTTGTCAGATAGAGGCGCAGCGCGGTTGGTTCAATGCGCAAACGCTTGTGGCCGGATAAAGCACGCCTTCAGTTATCACGCTGGCATTGTAAGCCGGGCGACCGCGCGCTATGTGCGAGGGACTGCCCCGGCGCGCCCGGTCCTGCATTTGGGCCGGTGTCGCCGGGGCAAGCTGTTTTCAACCGGCCGGCTTGCCCTAAGCCTGCCATCAGGAGGGAAGCCATGACCCGGCGCCGCCAGATTTACGAGGGCAAGGCCAAGATCCTCTACGAGGGGCCTGAACCCGGCACGATCATCCAGTATTTCAAGGATGATGCCACCGCCTTCAACGCCCAGAAAAAGGGCACGATCAGCGGCAAGGGCGTGCTCAACAACCGGATTTCCGAGCATCTGTTCACCCTGCTCGCCACCATCGGCATCCCGACGCACTTCATCCGCCGGCTGAACATGCGCGAGCAGTTGGTGCGCCAGGTCGAGATCATCCCGATCGAAGTCGTCGTCCGCAATGTCGTCGCCGGCTCGCTGGCCAAGCGTTTCGGGCTGGAAGAAGGCGCACAACTGCCGCGCACGATCCTCGAATATTATTACAAGGACGATGCGCTCGGCGATCCGCTGATCACCGATGAACATATCGCGGCGTTTGGCTGGGCCAGCCAGGAGGAAATGCACGATATCGCCGACATGGCGATCCGCGTGAACGATTTCATGGCCGGGCTGTTCGCCGGGATCGGCATCCGCCTCGTCGATTTCAAGCTTGAATTCGGGCGGTTGTTCGACGGCGATTTCGCCCGCGTCATCCTTGCCGATGAAATCAGCCCCGATGGCTGCCGGCTGTGGGACATGAAGACCAACGAAAAGCTCGACAAGGACCGTTTCCGGCGTGACCTGGGCGGCGAAGTCGAAGCCTATCAGGAAGTTGCGCGCCGCCTCGGGTTGATGCTCGAGGATGATTCGGCGGTGCTCGACCTGGAAGAACACCGCAAGTCGCGCGGCAAGTAAGGCGGTTCAGGCGGGCGGGGAACCGTCCGCCGGCGGCCGCATCTGGGGCGACCGGTAGCGCCAGCCCGCCGGCAGGCGCCGCAGCGCGCCGAAAACCAGCATATTGCCATAGCCGGGGCTGTGGGTGCCTTCGCCGGGCACGGTCGTCGGCGGTCTGGCCTGTGCCGGCCGCCCATCCGCCATGCCCGGTTGCGGCGGCGACAGGCTGTCGGGCGGCAACAGCAGGCGATGCCGTTCAGGCGCAACCGGGCGTTCAGCGACCGCGGTGATGATGCCGTAGACAAAGGCAAGGCCGAGCGGCACCGCCGCCACCAGCAGCAGTGCCGGATAGTCGATGATCGCCGCGATCAGCAGCCCGATCAGCGGCCCGGCAATGGCCGCCAGCAGCACCCGCCAGATCACTGTGCGCCCGCCCGCCAATCGATCGGCGCGATGCGCGGCACGCCGAAACCGAAGATCAATGCCCCAGCCATGATGACGGCGGCGGTCAGCACGAAGGTCGGGCCATAACCGGCCGAATCGACGATGGCGCCGGTGATCACCGGCCCGGTGATGCCCGCCAGGTTGCCGATGCCCGACTGGATGCCGACCCAGCGCCCCGCCGACGCCGGCCCGGCCAGCGTCTGCCCGACAACGAACAGAATGCCGGTCACCGCGCCGAAACACAGGCTGGTCAGCACCAGCCAGACCATGAGCGCATTGGTGGTTTCGGTCCAGGCGATGGCGAGCACACCGATGGCGCCGACCACCGAGCCGGTGACTCCGATCGCGCGCCGCACCGCCGAAGCCGCGCGCCCGCCGGCGATCAGGCGATCCCCGAGCGCCGCCGACCCTGCCGCCCCCAGCGTCTGGCCGAGGTAGAACAGCGAGGTGAGCAGCGCCATGTCGGTAATGTCGTAGCCGCGCACCTTGACAAGGTAGAGCGGTAGCCAGGCGATGATGAAATACAGCGCATAGGTGCCAGTGAAATGATAGGCCGAGATCGCCCACAGCCCGCGCGACCGCAGCAATTGCGCGTAGGGCACGGCGACGCCATCATCCTCGCCCAGCGGCGCATCGACTTCGCGGCGGAACAGCAGCCAGGGCAGCAGCCAGAGCAACGTGACGGCGCCGAAGATGATGAACATCGGCCGCCAGCCATAAAGTTCAAGGATCGCGCCGCCCGCCAGGGTGCCGACCAGCGGGCCGATCGCCAGCCCGCCCGACAGCGCGATATTGGCGGTGCCGCGGCGGGCCTCCGGCGCCCGCGCCATCAGCTTGCTGCCGCTGGGAAAGGCGACGCCTTCGCCGATGCCCATCGCCAACCGCATGACGACAAGCGCCGTCAACCCGCCGGCAAAGCCCATGCACAGGGTCGCGAGTGCCCAGACGGCGACGCCGCCGGCCATCAATTTCCACACCGAAACGCGGTCGGCGAGCCAGCCGGCGAAGACCAGCACCGGCACATAGGTCCAGAAAAACGCCGAGACGACCAGACCATAGGCGGTGGCCGACAGCCCCATTTCATCCTTGATCAGCGGTGCCGCGATCGAAACCGCGCCGCGATCGATATAGTTGAGCATGATCGCGGCGCCGATGGCAACGATCAGGCCCGTCGAAAGGCTGTGGCGGGCGGGAGCGGACAGGGTGGCCATGGCCGGCGAAACTGGCAGAAGTCAGCGCAAAGTCAACGCCGCCGGGCGCAGAGCGCCCCCTTCCCCCGGCCGGCAAAAGCGTGCGAAATAGAAGCGTGTCAGTCGTTCCCGCCCAAGCCGCCGCCCCGCGCAAGTCCGACCGCCGCCGGGCCGATATCATCGAAAGCCTCGCCGATCATGTACTGGCGCAGGGCCTTGCCGGCGCCAGCCTGCGCCCGCTGGCGCAGGCGGCGCAGCTGTCGGACCGGATGCTGCTATATTATTTCCCCGACAAGGCCGCGATCATGGCCGCGGTGCTCGACCGTGTCGCCGAACGGCTGACGGCGCTGCTCGCCAAACGGACCGGCGCGACGCCGCTGCCCTTCGACACGCTGCTCACCGTGTTGCACGGCGTGTTGTTCGGCGACGATGTCTGGCCTTACCTGCAACTTTTCCTCGAAGTGGCGGCGCTTGCCGGGCGCGGCGATCCGGTGGCGCGCAGCGTTGGCGAGCGGCTGGGGCGCGGCTTTCTCGCCTGGGGGGAGGCGCAACTCGACAGCCCGGACGCAACCCGTGCCGATGATGCGGCACGGCTGCTGGTCATGGTCGAAGGCATGATGGTGCTGAAAAGCCTGGGGCTGGTGGATGTGAACGCTTTGGCGCTGCCAAAAGTCTAGCCAGCGCCGGTTTTCCGCCTTAGAGGCTGGCGCATGAAAGCCCGCATCACCATCACCCTCAAGCCCGGCGTCCTCGATCCGCAGGGGCGTGCCATCCAGAACGCCCTCGGCGGCCTCGGCTTTGCGGGAGTGGCCGGGGCGCGGCAGGGCAAGCTGATCGAGCTCGATCTGGCCGATGGTACCAGCGAAGCCGAAATCGACGCGATGTGCCGCCAGTTGCTCGCCAACACCGTCATCGAAAATTATCGGATCGAGATCCTGTGAAATCGGCGGTCATCGTCTTCCCGGGCTCCAATTGCGACCGGGACCTGGCCGTGGCGATCGAGGCGATTACCGGCACGGCGCCGGTGATGGTCTGGCATCGCGACGCGGTGCTGCCCGAAGGGCTCGACCTCATCGCCCTGCCCGGCGGCTTTTCCTATGGCGATTACCTGCGTTCCGGCGCAATGAGCGCGCGGTCACCGGTGATGCAGGCGGTGGTCGCTGCTGCGGGTGAAGGCCGCGCCGTCTTGGGTGTGTGCAACGGCTTCCAGGTGCTGACCGAAGCGGGGCTGCTGCCCGGCGCGCTGATGCGCAATGCCGGCCTCGATTTCGTCTGCCGCGATGTCAGCCTGACGGTCGAAAACGCCCAGACGATGTTCACCGCGCGCTATGATGCCGGGTCGACGATCCGCATCCCGGTGGCGCATCACGACGGCAATTATGTCGCCGATGCCGATGTGCTCGACCGGCTGGAAGGCGAAGGCCGGGTAGTGTTCCGCTATGCCGAGGCGGTTAATGGCTCGGCGCGCAACATTGCCGGGATCATCAACGATGCCGGGAATGTGCTCGGCCTGATGCCCCACCCCGAACGGCTGATCGAGCCGGCGCAGGGTGGCACCGATGGCCGCGCGATGTTCGAGGCGCTGCACGCCGCCTTGGGTTAAACCTTCGTCGTGAACGGCGTGAAATCGGTTTTGGTGTCGAAGACGTCCATCCCCTCGGCGCGCTTGAACCAGGCGACGACGCGATAGGTGACCGGGGTCAGCAGAATTTCCCAGACGACCTTGAGCAGATAATTGGTGAGCAGCACCTGCACCACCGTCGATGTTTCCCAGATGCCAAGGAACGCCAGCGGGTAGAAGATCAGCGAATCGACCCCCTGCCCCACCACCGTCGAGCCGATCGTGCGCGTCCACAGCATCCGCCCCTGCGTCCACAGCTTCATCCGCGCCAAAACAAAGGAATTGGCGAATTCGCCGGCCCAGAAGGCGATGATCGACGCCATGAAGATGCGCGGTGCCGGATCGAACACCGCCTTTAACGCTTCCTGGCCCTCCCATCCCGGCGCCGGCGGGATATGAACGATGAACCACGACATGGCGGCGGCGAACGCCGAAGCGATGAAGCCGACCCAGACCACCCGCCGCGCCCGGGCATAGCCATAAACCTCGGTCATCACGTCGCCGAGGACATAGCCCAGCGGAAAGAACAATATGCCGGCACCGAACACCACCGGGCCATAGCCGGGCAAGCTGAAGGTCGCCTGCTTGCTGGCGCCGATCAGGTTGGAGCAGATCAGGATGACCGCGAACGCCGCCATGGCGAAATCATAATAGCGCAACTGCCGCCCGGCGAGGGCATCGGCGCCGACCGCGACCACGCCCGCTGGCTCGGCATCTTTTGCAAATTCCATCGTCTGCCTTCCCTTCGCCGCGCAACTCTAACGGCTTGCGGCGGCGACGAAAGCCCGAAAGCGCGCTCAGGCGGCGAAATGTTCCTGTTTCGTTCGAACTGTGCTAACGTGTCGCCATGGCTGAGTCGCCCCCTCTTCGCTGGTTGTATCTCGATCTCAACAGCTATTTCGCCAGTGTCGAGCAACAGCTGGATCCGGCCCTGCGTGGACGCCCTGTCGTCGTCGCGCCGGTCGATACCGATGCGACCAGTGCGATCGCCGCGAGTTACGAGGCCAAGGCCTATGGAATCCGCACCGGCACCAAGATCTACGAAGCCCGCGCCCTGTGCCGCGACCTCGTCGTCGTTCCCGGCAGCCATGAGGACTATGTCCGCTTCCACCACCGCATCATCGCGGAAGTCGGCCGCCATGTGCCGGTGACGGCGGTCTGTTCGATCGATGAAGTCGCCTGCCGGCTGATGGACAATGAAAACGGCATCGCCGAAGTGACATCGCTGGCGGCGCGGATCAAGGCCGGCATCCGCGCCAATGTCGGCGAATGCCTCACGTCCTCGATCGGGGTGGCGCCGAACCGGCTGCTCGCCAAGATCGCGGCGGACATGCAGAAGCCCGATGGCCTGACGATCCTTGAATCGGCGACGCTCAAGGCGCGGCTTTCAACACTGAAACTCTCCGACATCCCCGGAGTCGGCCGCAACATGGAAAAGCGGTTGGCGGCGGTCGGCATCGTCACCATGGCGCGGCTGCTCGATCTCGATGAGCGCGAGGCGCGGCTGGCCTGGGGCAGCGTCTGGGGTGAGCGCATGTACTGGCTGTTGCGCGGCGCCGAGCTTCCCGAAGTGCCGACCGTCAGCCGCAGCATCGGCCACAGCCATGTCCTGGCCCCCGACAAGCGCCCGCCCGATCGTGCCCGGCTGGTAGGGCGGCGGCTGGTCGCCAAGGCCGCGACCCGCCTGCGCCGCGCCGAAAAACGCACCGGGATGCTTGACCTTTACGTGCGCGGCGAAGGAAGCGGCGGCGCGAAAGGCCCAAAATGGTCGGGGCACACCCGGCTGCCGGCCGTGATGGACACGCTCAGCCTGCTGGCGGCGTTCGAGGGCCTGTGGACGCAGATGCGCCGTGATTTCGCCGCACCGCGCTACCTGCAGGTCGGCATCGTGCTCGGGGAATTGAGCGCCGCCGACGGCCTGCAACCGGGGCTGTTCGACAGCGGCGCGCTCGATGCCGACACCGAAAAGCGCCGGCTCGCGCTCGCCCGCGCGATGGACAAGGTCAACCAGCGCTTCGGCCGCGATGCGGTGACGCTGGGGCATGACAGCGCCGGCGCGGCTCGTTCATCGGGGCCGCGAATTGCCTTTACCCGCATTCCGGAGCTGGCCGAGTTTCACGAGTAGGGGCTGATCCCACCGGGCTCCGGGCACCCACCCAACCGCTCATCCCGAGCGAAGTCGAGGAACGGGGCCGCACGCGTGGCGCCTCCCTCGACTTCGCTCGGGATGAGCGAGCAGGGCAACTATTCCCGCTCGTCCTCGCGATCGCGCCACGCCTCGCGCGCCGCCTGGCCCAGCAGGCCGAGCACATGCAGCGGCCCGCGCAGCGCCGCGCCGCCGGGAAACGCGCCCGGCGCTACCCCGGCGAAGCGATCGAAGCGCGTTGCCGTGCCGGCCGCCGCTTCGGCAAGCAGCGCGCCAGCGAGCGTCGCCAGCGTCGCCCCCTGCCCCGAATAGCCCTGCGCCCACAACAGCGGCCCGTCGCGCCCGAGATCGGGCAAGCGCGACCGAGTAACGCCAGCGACCCCACCCCAGCCATGATGCAGCGCGATGCCCGCGAGTTGCGGAAAGCGGCTTTCAAGCCACGGCCGCACCAGCGCCTTGATATCCCCCGGCGCGCTGCGCCCGGCGCGTTCGCCACCACCGAACATCAGCCGGCGATCGCGGGTCAGGCGGAAATAATGCGGCGCGGCCTGCGAATCGGAAACCGCCGCATCGCTGGGAATGATCGCCAGCGGATCGGGCAGCCGCGCCGTGGTGACGATATGGCTCGCCACCGGCATGACCCGGCTGTGCACGCGCCCCGACAGGCCTTGGAGCAGCGCGTCGCCGGCCAACACCACCTGTTTTGCCCGGATGCTGCCGCGCGCCGTGCGCACGATCATGCCGGCACCGTTGCGATCGATCCCCACAGCGGGCGATTCTTCGAAAATCAGCGCACCGGCGCCAGCCGCGGCACGCGCCAGGCCGTTGACATAATCGAGCGCATGGAAATGCCCGCCGCGGGCATCGAACAGCCCGGCGCGAAAATCGCTGGCGACCATCGCCCGCGTGTCGGCCGCCGACAACAACCGCGCATCGCGATACGCCATGGCATCGCCGAGCGCGCGCAGATCGGCCTCGAGCCGGGCGACATCGCCATCGCGCGCCGCGCCGGTCAGATGCCCGGTCAACCGCAGGTCGCAGCCCATGGCGTGGCGCTCGATCAGGTCGATGACCAGGCTGCGTGCCGCCAGTGACAGTTCGAACAACGCCCGCGCCCGCTCCGGCCCAACCGACGCGACCAGCGCAGCCGCGCCGGGCCGCAGGCCCGGGCGCATCACGCCGCCCTGTCGCCCCGATGCCCCCCAGCCGATGCGGCCGCCTTCGACCAGCACGACCGACATACCCGCTTCGGCAGCGTGCAGCGCCGCCGACAGCCCGGTGGCGCCGCCGCCGACAATGGCAAGATCGGCAGCAATCACCCCGGACAGCGCCGGAAAGCGGCGGCTTTCGCGCGCCGTCAGGGCATACCAGGATTTCGAAAATTCACGTCCGGCGTTGAAACCGGCTGCCTGCCCTGCAGCCATTCTGACACGCGCCCTTTATGCTGGATTACCCGCCAAACAATTGGAAATACAAAAAGGTTTTTGCCGTCGCGCGGCTATGTCTCCCGCGACACCTGAAGCAGATCGCCGCCTGCTCCGCAAGCGGGCAAACGCCTGATGCGGCCAGTTGCGCCTCAGCCTACCGCACCAGCGTGGCGCAGCCCGGCGATCGCGTCACCATCGAGCCCCAGCCCGGCGAGCACCGCATCGGTATCGGCCCCCGCCGTCGGCAATGTCCCGCCCCCCAGCCGTTCGCCATCGAGCGCGATCGGCAGTACCGGCAGGAACGTTTGCGTGCCATCATCGAGCGTCACCGGCGCGAGGCCCTGCCCGGCGCGCAGATGCGGATCGTCGAACAAATCCTCGGGCCGGCCGATCGGCGCAAACGGCAGCCCCGAGCCATCGAGACGGGCGATGAGATCGGCCTTGCTGAAACGTTTCAATTCGGCGCGAACACGCGGCATCAGCGTCTCGCGAGCCAGCACCCGGGCGTTGTTGGCGCGCAAGGCTTCGTCCGCCCACAAATCATCGAGCCCGAACAGGGTGCAGAACTTCGCCCAAAGCGCATCGGTGACGACGCCGACAAAGACCTGGTCGGCATCGGCGGTTTCGAAGACGTCATAGATCGCCCAGGCCGAAACGCGCGCCGGCATCGGGGCGGCGGCTTTGCCGGTCACCGCCATCTGCGCCATGTGCTGGCCGACGAGATAGGCGGTGGTTTCGAACAGCGCGCTCTGCACATGCATGCCGCGCCCGGTACGGTGGCGCGCCTCCAGCGCGGCGAGCACGCCGATGACGCCGAACATGCCGCCCGCCACATCGATGACCGACGCTCCGGCGCGGAGAGGCCGTCCCGGCGGCCCGGTCATATAGGCCAGCCCGCCCATCATCTGCGCGACTTCATCGAGCGCGGTGCGGTCCTCGTACGGCCCGGCGAGGAAACCCTTTTCCGACGCGAAGATCAGCCGCGGGTTGGCCGCCGACAGCGCGTCGTAGCCCAGCCCCAATCGGTCCATTGCGCCGGGGCGGAAATTTTCGACAACGATATCCGCCGACGCCGCCAGCCGCTTCGCCACCGCAACCCCTTCGGGCGATTTCAGATCGATGCAGATGCTCGCCTTGCCGCGGTTGTACATCGGGAAATAGCCGGCGCCCGAGCCCAGCAGCCGCCGCGTCGCATCGCCGCCGATGGCTTCGACCTTGATGACCTCCGCCCCCAGTTCGGCCAGGATCGCGCCGACCGCCGGCCCCATGACCATATGGGTGAATTCGACGACCTTTAATCCGGCCAGCGGCAATTCCTGTTTCGTCATTGGTCTGGTCATCCCCCTTGCGTCACGGCATATGGCCGCAGAAATCCTGGAGCAAGCCCATGGCCTCGCCAGCCCCGATCGATATCCTGATCAGCGAAGTCGGCCCGCGCGACGGGTTGCAATCGATCGACCCCGTGATGCCGCTCGCCGCCAAATGCGCCTGGATCGATGCCGAAGTCGCCGCCGGGGTGCGCGAGATCGAAGTCGGCAGCTTCGTGCCGGCTAAACTGCTGCCGCAACTCGCCGATACCGCGGCCGTTGTCGCCCATGCCCGCACGCATCCGGGCCTGACTGTCGCCGTGCTGGTGCCCAATGCCAGGGGCGCCGAAGCCGCGATCGCCGCCGGCGCGCACAAACTCACCCTGCCGCTGTCGGCGAGCGAGACGCATAGTTTGAAGAACCTGCGCCGCACCCACGCCCAGGTGCTCGACGAAGTCCGTGCCGTCGCCGCCATGGTGAAGGCGCTGCCGACCGGCGCGCGCCCGCATTTCGAAGGCAGTGTCTCGACGGCCTTTGGTTGCACACTCGAAGGCAACGTCCCACAAGCGAAAGTCGTCGAACTCGCCGAAGCGCTGATGGCCGCCGGTTGCGACGAAGTCGGCCTCTCGGACACCACTGGCTATGCCAACCCGCGCCAAGTGCGCGATGTCGTGCGCGCCGTCCATGCCGCGATCGGCGCTTCGCATCTGACCGGCCTTCACCTTCACAACACCCGCGGGCTCGGCCTCGCCAATGTCATGGCCGGGCTCGACGTCGGCATCACGACTTTCGATTCGTCGCTGGGCGGATTGGGCGGCTGTCCGTTCGCGCCCGGTGCCAGCGGCAATATCGTCACCGAAGACCTGGTGTTCATGCTCGAGGCGATGGGGCTGAATACCAGGATCGATCTCGATCGCCTGCTGGCGGTGCGCGATATCCTGCGCACCGCCCTGCCATCGGAGCCGCTTTACGGCTTCACGCCGGATGCTGGTCTGCCATTGGGATTTGTTCCACGGCGTCGCTAACATAATTGCGACCGGCAAAATCCCAATCGAGATGCTGTTCGATCAGCGCCTCGACATGCTCCGGACGGCGGTTCTGCCAATCGAGATAATAGGCATGTTCCCAGACATCGATGGTGAGCAAAGGCAAAAAACCCTGCGTGAACGGCACGTCGGCGTTGCTCGTCGACATCACCGACAAGGTGCCGCCGCGTGCCACCAGCCAGGCCCAGCCGCTGCCGAACTGGCCTGTTGCCGCCTTGGCGAGCGCCGCTTTCAACGCGGTCATGCCGCCGAAATCGCGGGTGATCGCGGACGCCAGCGCGCCGCTGGGGCTGGTGGCCGCGGGTGACAGGCTCTGCCAGTAAAAGCCATGGTTCCAGGCCTGTGCCGCGGCGTTGAAAATGGCGGTCTGCGCCGGCTGATCACTGGTCGCAAAGATGATTTCTTCGAGCGTGCGGTTCGCCATGCCGGTGCCATCGACCAGCTTTTGCAGCGTATCGATATAGCCCTTGTGGTGCTTGCCATGGTGAAAGCCCAGCGTGGTTGCCGAAATCACCGGCTCGAGCGCCGTGGCGGCAAACGGCAGCGGCGGCAGGCTTTGCGGCGTGGCGCCGATATCGGCGGCGGTCAGCGCGGGCTGGGACGACATGCGGCACGACATGGGGCAACTCCGATCCGGCGGCCGGATCAGCGGCCGGTTGGAAGGTAAACCCATGGCCGTGCGGCGCGGTTCCGTGCCTGCCAGGCCGCGATGCGGTCAGCCGATTGCAACGTCAGATCAATGGCATCGAGCCCGCCGATGAGCATTGCCTTGGCTTCGGAATCGATTTCGAAATGGTGGCTGGCAGCGCCGGCAGTGACGGTTTGCGCCGGCAAGTCGATGGTGATGGTTTCGCCCGCCAGCGCGGCAATGGTGGCGCGCGGCAGCACGAGTGGCAGCACGCCGCCGCGCACGGCGTTGCCGGCAAAGATCGGGCTGAAACTCGGCGCGATGACGGCGCGGATGCCATGTTCGGCAAGCGCCCAGACGGCGTGTTCGCGACTGGAGCCGCAGCCGAAATTATCCCCCGCCAGCAGGATCGCGGCACGGCGATACGCCGGCTGGTTGAGCACGAAATCGGGGTTTTCGCTACGCCCCTGCGTGTAGCGCCGCCCGGCGAACATCCCGGCGGCAAGCCCTGTCTTGCCGGTCGATTTCATCTCTCGCGACGGGATGATGATATCGGTGTCGATATTATCCTCGATCAGCGGCGCGGCGACCGAGGTCAGCGTGGTGAAGGGCGTGCTCATGCGTTGTCGACCGGGGGTGCGCTGATCCGGCCGGCGATGGCGCTGGCGGCGACGGTTTCGGGGCTGGCGATATGGGTGCGGGTACCGGGGCCCTGGCGGCTTTCGAAATTGCGGTTGGTGCTCGAAATGACCCGTTCTCCGGCGCCGAAGCTTTCGCCGCCGGCAAAGAAGCACATCGAACAGCCCGATTCGCGCCATTCGAAGCCGGCATCGGTGAAGATGCGGTCGATCCCCTTCGCTTCGGCAGCGCGTTTCACCGCCGAAGAACCGGGGACGACGATGGCGCGCACGCCCGGCGCGACCCGCCGCCCGGCGATGACCGCGGCGGCGCGTTCGAGGTCGGACAGCCGGCTGTTGGTGCAACTGCCGATGAACGCCGCGTCGATCGGCAGGCCGGCGAGCGGCTGGCCTTCCGCCAGCTCCATATAGGCGAGCGCCTTGTCATGCGCGGCGCGGCTGCCGGTGCCGGCAAAAGCGGGGACGCGGCCGGTGATAGCGACGCTCTGCATGGGCGATGTACCCCAGCTGATCATCGGCGCGATGGCCGAGGCATCGATGGTGATTTCGCGGTCGAACACCGCGTCGGGGTCGCTCCTCAGGTCCTGCCAATCGGCGAGCGCAGCGTCCCACAACGCGCCCTCCGGCGCATAGCGGCGGCCCTTGATCCAGTCGAAGGTCACCGTATCGGGGGCGATGAAGCCCGAAAAGGCGGCGAATTCGGTCGCCATGTTGCACAAGGTCATCCTCCCTTCCATCGCCAGCGCCGTCACCGCCGACCCGGCAAATTCGATGGCATGCCCCTGGCCGCCGGCGGCGCCATGCGCGGCGATCAGCGCCAGCGCCATGTCCTTGGGCGTCACGCCGGGCGCGAGGACGCCGTCGAAACGCACCCGCATTGTCTTGGGCCGGTTGATGCGCAGCGTGCCGGTGACGAGCGCGTGTTCGGCCTCGGTCGACCCGATTCCCCAGGCGAGCGCCCCGACCGACCCTTGCGTGCAGGTGTGGCTGTCGGGCGCCACCAATGTCAGCCCCGGCAGGACGATGCCGAGTTCGGGCGACACGACATGGACGATGCCTTGGTCGGGGTGGCCGATGTCGAACAGGGTGATGCCGGCGGCGGCACAGGCGGCGCGGGTTTCGGTGATGAAGGCGGTGCCGCCTGGCATCGTCGTCACGTCGCTGCGGCCGGGCAGCGTATCGACGATATGGTCCATGGCGGCAAAGGCCCGCGCCGGATCGGCGACCGTGCGGCCGGCGGCGGCAAGGCTGGCGAGCGCCGCGGCGCCGGTGCGTTCGTGGAGGAAGATGCGATCGATGGCGACGATCGTCGCGCCACCGGGGGTTGGCGTGATGGCGTGGCGGTCCCACAGCTTGTCGAACAAGCTGGGCATCAGCGCGTGAGGGTCAGGGGAGCCATGGAGCCACCCTATCGCGCCAGCACCGCTGCGGCTAGGTTTTCGAATTATCCCTGGCGTTTCAGGCATGAAAAAAGCGGGAGTCTTTCGGCCCCCGCCCCTTGAATCATGCTGGTAAATCGGTCAGGCGGCGACGATCATCAAGCGGCGCCGTCGTGCCACCGCACCGACGAGGCCGAAGCCCGCGATCATCAGGCCCCACGTCGCGGGCTCGGGAACGCCAGCTACGACTGCGATGGGCGCATCAAGACTGATGGCCGCGATACCGTTGAAAGGAAACCCCGCGGCCTTGGCGCCGGAAACGGTGAATTTGTCGCCCGCAACCCCGGCAACGTTGAAGAAGAACCACGCGCCCGTCGTCGAGGGGGTATTCGATACGATGCCACTATCCGCCGAACCCACGCCGGAAGTCTGGGCAATTCGCAGTGTTGCCGGTGACACCGCGGCGAAATCCGTATTGTTGGTGAAAACACCCACAGTATAATTGGCGGCGTCTTGAAAATCGAGGGAGAGAAAATCATCATATGTGTCGGCAACGGTATTAAAATTTATCCAGACACCGCTGCGAACCGTTCCGGCCTCGATAGGATCGTCTATGTTGAGGTAACCGTCGGCACCATCATAGGAAATGCTTGTGAGCCGGGTAATTGTTACGGCAGCAGGCAATGAAGCGAGATACCCCTTGCCGCCGCCGAGGAGAGCATAGCCCTGCGATCCATAGACGTTGCTCCCGTTGATCTGAAAGGTTTTGACGTCCGAAGCCGTCCGCCACGCCGCGCCACCGAGCTGGGAGCCCAGAAAACTCACTGTCGCCGCCTGTGCGGTCGCCGCGGCAAACCAGAAACCGACCGCCGCGAGCAGAATAGTGTTGATTTTTTTCATGACACGCACCCCCTTGGATTGCCCCGTCCGGCCGTCGGACCGCGATTGCAGCGCTGCCGATTTCCGTCGGATGAACGGTAAAGATTGCCTGAACAACCACGGTCCTACCCAGATTGAGGCGTGCAGAGCATTTTTCGGGTAGCGTGATGCGTCGAGTCAGCGCATGTGACAAAGGCCGCTGGTTTTCCCCGGCGACAGTAAGAGTAACGTGATTTGAGCTTGCTCGACGAAGAGCGGCATCGCCGCCTGATCACGCGGTTGCTCAACGAGTTGCAGCATTACAGCAGCGTCGGGATCCGCAAGGCGTTCGACGGCGGTCTGAGCGAGGCGCTGGTTTTCACGATCCTGCTGCGCGAGCATTGTCGGCGGCGACCCTACGAGACAGTGCGCGGTCTAAGTATCAACGGAGTCGCCGCTTCGCTATCGAGGCCTTTCGAAACGGTCAGGCGCTACGCCCAGGCACTCCAGTCAACCAACCTCGTGTGCATCACGGCTCACGGTGTCGTGCTGGGCGAACGTGCGCCTGCCATGTCGGCCACGCTGACGCATCTTCTCGCCGGTCGATTCGATATGTTCGTGGCGGATTTGGTACGGGCCGGATTGTGGCGTAGCGACGCCCCCGATCGAGAACCCAGTGAAAAGGCGCTGGCGGCTATCGACCTCTATCTCAGTGCGATCGAGTTTGACGGCCAAGCGATCAAGAACTGGCCCATGCATCTGATTCTCGGGTCGATCCTGATCCTCAACGTCCGCCATATCGCCCGCGACCTCGGGCTCAGCCTCCTCTACGCACGTTTCGAGGATGTGCCACCAATGGAACTGCGGCTACCTGTGACGGTCAAGGAGATCGTCGCGGACAATGGCATGCAGATCGAAAGCGTCCGGCGCTATCTGAAACAAGCGCTTGCGGCGGGCCAAGTCGCCGAAGCAGGTAATGGCTATATCGTACCGGTCGCTTATCTCCGCAATCCCGAAGTGCAGGAGCGCGCGCTGCGCATCCTTGCGTATATGCGACGTGTCTTGGCCGACTATGGCGCAGGCGCATACGAAGAAGGCGGCGAGATGATGACGCTCCTGAACGGGTAACCGCGTATGAAAATGTCTCCCCCGCCCTGGTCATCCCCGACCCGCTTTGCCAAGCCGCGCGCGGCCAGCCAGCAACGCAAACCATGACCGCCCTCGGACACGATAGCCTTGGCAATATCGCCCGATTTCCGCCGTCGGTCCAGATATGAACAAAGGCGGTTTTGGCAACGGGCACACCGAATGGGACTGCTAGAAATCGGGTCGCGACGGCAGTCGCGCAAGCGTCGCAGCACGAAAGGATTTGGCCGGAAGGTGTCGTTCGCCGCTGCGGCAAGGAACGACCGCTGTGTCCCGCTTCACCGAATTCGCCGACCTGGCAGAATGGGCGCCAGGCGTCAGGTCCTGGCCATCAGTGCAGCTTGAGCTTGGGCCGCACCACCTGGTTGACATGGCCGATGAGGACGAGAGAAACCCCCTTCAGCCAGCCGTGGATGGCGATCAGGTGCATGCGGTAGAGCGAGGTATAGACCAGCCGCGCCAGCCGGCCTTCGATCGCCATGCGGCCGCCGACGAGATTGCCCATCAGGCTGCCGACGGTGGTGTAGCGGGCGAGGCTGACGAGGCTGCCCTTGTCCTGATAGACGAAATCTTTCAACGGCTTGTTGTCGATCAGCGCGCGCAGATTGTGATACGCGGTCGCCGCCATCTGGTGTGCCGCCTGGGCGCGCGGCGGGATCGGCTTTTCGCCCTCGCCCGGCGTGTAGGAAGCGCAGTCGCCGATCGCGAAGATATTAGGGTCGCGTGTCGTCTGCAGCGTCGGGCCGACGAGCAGCTGGTTGCTGCGCGTCGTTTCGAGCCCGCCGATGTTGCCGAGGAAATCGGCGCCCTTCACCCCGGCGGCCCAGACCATGATGTCGGCGGGGATATGCTCGCCGGACTTGGTTTCGATGCCGTCGGCGGTGGCGGCGGTGACCTGCGTGCCGGTCAGCACGCGTACGCCGAGCGCTTCGAGTTCCGCCGTGGCCGCGGCGGCCAGCTTGTCGGGCAGCGCCGGCAGGATGCGCGGGCCGGCTTCGATCAGCGTCACCTGCAGGCGTTTTTCATCGAAGACTTCCAGGCCGTAGAAGCCGAGCGCCGTTGCTGCCGAATAGAGTTCGGCCGCCAGTTCGACGCCCGTTGCGCCACCGCCGACGATGGCGACGCGAGCATAGGCATCGGCGCCCGAATTCTGCGTCATGCTGCGCGACACGCGCAGGCACTGGTTGAGCAGGCGGCGGCGGAAACGATCGGCATCGGCGCGGGTATCGAGCGACAGGCAATGCGCCTTCACCCCCGGCGTGCCGAAATCGTTCGACACCGAGCCGACCGCCATGACGAGATAATCATAGCGGATGCGGTGGCGGCCGATGACTTCGCTGCCATCATCATCGAGGATCGGCGCGACGACGATTTCCTGCGCCGCGCGGTCGATGCTTTCGAGCGCGCCGTCGAAATAGCGATAGCCCCAGCGAAAGGCATGGCCGCGATAGCCGACTTCATCGAGATTGGCATCGAGCGAGCCCGCGGCGACTTCGTGGAGCAGCGGCTTCCAGATATGGGTGGAATTGCGATCGACGAGGATGATGTCGAAATCATCATGCGCGAGATGCCCACCGAGTTTGGCGACAAGTTCGAGCCCGCCGGCGCCGCCCCCGACAACGACGATCTGGGTCTTGCGGCCGTCCTTGCGCCTGCGCGGCATCACATATTCCTTGTTGCAGTGCAGCTATAGCGGCAGGGTGACGAATTCCCAAGCATTTGCGGCATGGCGATTGACGGAAGCACTCTGCTGTATTAATCAAGTAACGCACTTAGGGGCATTGGAGCAAGCCAGTGGATGACAAGACCCTGATCGCCGGCGGCATCGGCATCGCCGCGGCGCTGGTTTTCAACTTCATTCCCACGCTGATCGCCTTTGCCCGCCGTCACCCCGAACGCCGGCTGATCGGGCAACTCAACATCTTGTCGATCCTGTCCTTCCTGCTGTGGGCGGCGCTGCTCGCCTGGGCGCTAGGGGGCAAGCGCAACGATTCGGTGATCAACCGCTTCATTGGCCAGCCGGGGCAGCGCGGCCGGCTGATCGCGATTGTCGCGACATTGGTCGGGCTCGGCGTGGCCACGACGGCCTACGCGGTGACGAAAAATCCCGAGCTTCTGGGCAAAACACCCGCCACGGTCGAAGCACCGCTGCGCAAAGGGTGACTCGCGCGCGCGGCTTCGCTATCTGCCGGAACCATGACCGACATCACCCCCCAGATCGTTGCCGACCATGGCTTCACGCCCGAAGAGTATGAGCGCGTCGTCGCGTCCCTGGGGCGGGTGCCCAATTTGCTGGAACTCGGCATCTATTCGGTGATGTGGTCGGAACATTGTTCCTACAAATCGTCGCGCATCCACCTTGCCAAGCTGCCGACGAAAGCCCCCTGGGTGATCTGCGGCCCCGGGGAAAACGCCGGAGTCATCGATATCGGCGACGGCGATGCCGCGATCTTCAAGATGGAGAGCCACAACCACCCAAGCTTCATCGAGCCGTACCAGGGCGCGGCCACCGGCGTCGGCGGCATCCTGCGCGATGTCTTCACCATGGGCGCGCGCCCCGTCGCCAACTTGAACGCGCTGCGGTTCGGCGAGATCGACGCGCCCAAGATGCGCCATTTGGTCAAGGGCGTCGTTGCCGGCATCGGCGGCTATGGCAATTGCGTCGGGGTGCCGACGGTGGGCGGCGAAACCAATTTCCACAAGGCCTATAACGGCAACATCATCGTCAACGCGATGACGGTCGGCGTCGCCAAGCAGGACAAGATCTTCTATTCGGCCGCCGCCGGGGTGGGCAATCCGGTCGTCTATGTCGGCAGCAAGACCGGGCGCGACGGCATCCATGGCGCCACCATGGCGAGCGCCGAATTCGACGAGAACAGCGACGAAAAGCGCCCCACCGTCCAGGTCGGCGACCCGTTCACCGAAAAGCTGCTGATCGAGGCGTGCCTTGAGCTGATGGCGTCGGACGCGATCGTCGCCATCCAGGACATGGGCGCCGCGGGCCTGACGTCATCGAGCGTCGAAATGGCGTCGAAGGGCGGGGTGGGCATCCGGCTCGATCTCGACAAGGTGCCGGTGCGCGAAACCCACATGCTGCCGTACGAGATGATGCTGTCCGAATCGCAGGAACGCATGCTGATGGTGCTGAAACCCGGCCGCGAAGCCTTTGCCGAAGCGATCTTCACGAAATGGGAACTCGATTTCGCGGTGATCGGCGAAGTCGTCCCCGGCGGCAATCTGACGATGACTTTCCATGGCGAAATCGTCGGCGATATTCCGCTCGGGCCGCTCGCCGATGAAGCGCCGAAATACGATCGCCCGCATGTGCCGACGCCGAAGCGCGCGGCGCTCACTGACGTGCCCGAATCGACCGATATTGCCGCCGATCTGCTGAAGCTGATGGCCTGCCCCGATCTCGCGTCGAAGCGCTGGATCTGGGAACAGTACGACCACATGGTCGGCGCCGATACGCTCCAGCGCCCGGGCGGGGACGCCGCGGTGGTGCGCGTCCACGGCACCAACAAGGCGCTGGCGATCACCACCGATTGCACCCCGCGCTATTGCTTCGCCGACCCGGTGGAAGGCGGCAAGCAGGCGGTTGCGGAAAGCTGGCGCAATCTGATTTCGGTGGGGGCGAAACCGCTCGCCATCACCAACTGCCTCAATTTCGGCAGCCCGCAGAACCCGGTGATCATGGGGCAGCTCGTCGGCTGCATCGAAGGCATGGCCGAGGCGTGCCGCGCGCTCGATTACCCGGTCGTGTCGGGGAATGTCAGCCTTTACAACGAAAGCCGCGCCACCGGCGGCGGCAGCGCGATTTTGCCGACGCCAGCGATCGGCGGCGTGGGGATGATCGCGGATTGCAGCAAGCAGATGACGATGGGGTTCAAAGGGGAAGGCGAGACCATATGGCTGGTCGGCGCTGACAGCGCCGAGCTTGGCCAGTCGCTCTGGCTGCGCGAGTGCCAGGGCCGCGAGGAAGGCCCGCCGCCGCCGGTCGACCTGGTCGCCGAGCGCGCTGCGGGCGACGCCGTGGCGGCATTGATCGCCGCCGGCACGGTGACGGCGGTGCATGACGTGTCGGGCGGCGGCGTGCTCGTCGCGCTGGCGAAGATGGCGCTGGCCGGCAATATTGGTGTCGCGCTGGTCACGGGTGCACTGCCCGATGCCGGGGCGGCCTTCGGCGAAGGCCAGGGCCGCTACATCGTCACGACGCGCGGCGACGCACCGCCCGCCACCGGCGTTCCGACCCGCCGCCTCGGCACCACCGGCGGTAATGCGGTTGCCGGGGTAACGCTTGCCGCGCTCCGCGCCGCCAATGACGGCGCACTGCCGGCGGTGATAAAGGGCGAGATTTAAAAGCAACTGTTGTCCCGGGAACCAGTTTTTCGTTCAGCCCGCGCCAAGCGAGCGCGCGCGCATCGCCCGCGAAAAGAAGCCGGGTCCCGGGTCAAACCCGGGCTGACAGTAAAGGCTGTCTCTTGAATTCCCCAAAATCCGGGCCACTTGAATCCGGCGACATCCCGTCGCCGGAGTACGCCCTGCCCGATGGCCGCTACCTATGCCTTTGATCGTGATGCCGCCCGCCGCCTGATCGGCACCGACCCGGCCGCGACGCGCCTGCGCATCGACATGCTCGAGCGCGTGCTTGAGCGCGCCTTTGTCATTCCCGGCATCAACCGCGGTGTCGGCCTTGATGCCATCATCGGTTTCGTGCCGGTGGCGGGTGATGTGATTGCCGGCGCGATGGGGCTGTATCTCGTCTGGGAAGCGCGCAATCTCGGCATGTCGAAATGGCAGATCACCCGCATGCTCGCCAATGTCGGCATGGACACGACCATCGGCGCGATCCCGCTGGTGGGCGATGTCTTCGACTTTCTGTTCCGATCGAACAGCAAGAATTTGCGGATCATCAAGAAGCATCTCGACAAGCACCACCCGGGGACGGCACTCGTCGAGGCGCGCTAGCGGCGGGTGAGGGTGTACCCTAGCGTCGAAACCCGAGTACACCCTCACCCGGGACGCTGGCGCGTCTCTCGCCTCTCCCGCAAGCGGGAGAGGGGGTTAGCCCCAGAGCGCGGGCAGGTGCGGATGGGCCACGACCCCATTTTCATACACAAACCCGTCCG
>JANPKK010000042.1:0-82349 GCA_031426015.1 Alphaproteobacteria bacterium | reverse complement strand
CGATGACAAACTAGGGTGAAAGTACGTTACTGTCGGACAGCTGTAGCATGAGCTTTGGAAATCGTCATACACCTGATTACGAAGCGAAATCAGTCTATTAGAAGCCGCTTGCCAAGCCTCATGTGTGCCCCCGTTCCCCATCGAATCTGAGTAGAGGGACTGCCATCGGGAAATTGCTTCGGTGGGGAGAAACGGCTTCCTGCGGGATGCGCGAAGCGCACCCATTCGCCGTACTCGGCGTGCGCCTCCACGCTGGCCACGAACCGCATGACTATGATTGCGGTGCAACTCCGCTGTGCTGATATCAGGCATGTGACCTCCAGTGCTCGCTGCGCGGCGCTGGCTCGAGGGCAATGATCTTTGGGCTGTTCCGCTCGACGTGGCGTCAGTAGCGGCGGGTGGGCAGGCTGTTCAGCCAAGCCATGACATCCTCGGCCCGCCACCGGATCTGCCGCGCGCTGATCGCACAGGGATTGGGGAAGAGGCCCTTTCGGACGAGGCGATACAATGTGGTTCGGTGCTTGTAGCCGGTCAGGAGAAGCACATCCTTGACGGTGAGCAGGCCGCCGGACGGGAAAAGGCCTTGATGCATGACGTAACCTTCCGTGGATCGAGGAAGCGTCATGATGTTTCTGGATGTGCGAGCGGCCAATGCGCGTAACCGGAAATATCCGAATTTACCTGTTATTTCAGAATTCTATGTGACGATTTCAGACTGTTGACGCAGGAAAAACTCTTTTGCGTTCTTGTAGCCGCCCATGAAAAGAAGTTTGATCCATACCGTCGATTGCCCGCCCTCCAGCCCGGGTTCGCAGTGCAGTTCTCGCTTGATGGCGGCGGCAGCGGCGGCGACGGCATTGGCGAGCGCGCCATGACCGCGATGGTTCTGCAAAAATCTCCGGCCATTGACCAAGGCCGTTCGATAATGTGCCGTCTTGTGTGTCGGTAGAAGTTTCAAAAACGGCTCCAAACGCGACTGGAATTCATCATCAGTCAGATCAATCAGCCAGTGCCACGAGTATTCTTCGGGCGGCAGTACCGGGACCGATTCAGTTTTCGAGGGGGATTGTTCCGCGGGAACATCTGCCGGGGCCGACGCCGCGATCGGTTCCTGCGCTACGATGCCGTTGTCGATGGCGTTCACGGATGCTCTCTCCGGTTCAGCGTTCGACATCAACGGTGCCCGGTATGTCCCGATTGTCGGCTTTTGAACCAACAGCCGATCATCCTCGCTATCTGACAACAGAAGCGGTGCTAGGCGGTTGGCGAAGATTTTCGCATCGACGGCTTCGAATTCGGTTTTGTAGGCTCGGGTTCTTTCAGCACGATAATCCGCCAGAAAGGCACGCAACTGCTCGGTCGAGGGACTTCCATCCGGACCTGGAGGCCATCTGTCCTGAAACCAGTATTGATAGCCGTACCAGATCACGTTGACGGTCAGCATGAGTGCAGCGGCAGAGGCGACTGGCCACCAATCGAAAGCGGCACCAGCCTTGGACGGATCGAAGATCTTGATCGTGGCGAGCGTCAGACCGAAAATGAACAAGACAGCCAGCGTCCCAGTCCGCCAGTTGTTCAGTCGAGTTGCTTGGGCGGAGATTGGCTTGAGGATGTTATCGAGTTCTCGCAGACCAACGTCACGTGCACCAGACGACAGCGCCTCGGCTGCAAGGTCTCGAAGAATAGTCGGCCTATCCATGACATGGCCATTTTACAGCAGTTTGCGGTAAACCGCATCAACCGGCCGGAAGCGCAGCAGAGGCGCCGGCCTGCGGGTTCGGACACCGACCAGAACATCGGCCAAGATATCGGCCAAATATGATCGCGTTCTAACGATTTTTCCTGTAGATAAAGCAAATTATGGGAATCAAAGATCGGCCAGAATTGATCGAAAGCGTCGACCGGATCGAGCCGGCGCGGCTTGAACAGACGTCACCGGAAATCGCCGATGTCCTCGCCGAGCTTGCGGCCCAGGGCGCTACGCTCGGCAAGGCACTCCACCCGATGACGGCGGCCAACCTCGCCGATCTCGTGCGGATCATGAACACCTATTATTCCAACCTGATCGAAGGCCACGACACGCGGCCTCGCGACATCGAGCGCGCGCTGGCGGGGCAGCTTGACGGGGACGAGGGCCGCCGCAATCTCCAGCTGGAAGCGACAGCCCATATCCGGGTGCAGCGCGAGATCGACCGGCTGGCCGCCGCTGACGCCCTGCCGGCGCCGGCCTCTGCCGATTTCATCGCCTGGCTGCACCGCGAATTCTACCGCGAGGCCCCTGTAGCCATGCTACGGATCACCGGCGCCGGGCGCGATTTCATCATGGAACCCGGTGCCTGGCGGTCACGCCCTGAACACGATGTTGCGGTCGGTCGACACATTCCGCCATCGAGCCCACGCGTTGCCGACTTCATGCGCCACTTCGAAAGCCGCTATCGCTTCGATCGGCTCGGCAAGGCGGGGCGGGTCCTCGCGATGGCCGAAGCACATCACCGGCTCAACTACATCCACCCGTTTCCTGACGGCAATGGCCGGGTAAGCCGGTTGATGAGCCATGCCATGGCGGCAACTGCCGGCATCGGCGCGCATGGCCTGTGGTCAGTGTCACGCGGGCTGGCGCGGGGCCTCGAAAGCCGCGGCGAGTACAAGCGGATGATGGATCACGCCGACACGCCGCGACAGGGCGACCGCGACGGTCGTGGCAATCTCTCGCACCAGGCCTTCAGCGAATATGTGCTGTGGTTCCTGAAGGTCAGCCTCGACCAGATCACCTTCATGGCCGGCCTGTTCGATCTCGACAATCTGAACCGGCGCCTCGGCCGCTATGTCGAGCAAAGTGAATTGCTCAAGCCCCAGTCGATCCGCCTGCTGGAGGAAGCGCTGTTCCGCGGTGAGTTCGATCGCGGCGATGCGGCACGCATCACCGGTCTGCCTGAACGGTCGGCCCGCCGCGTGCTCAATGAGGTCGTGGATGCCGGTCTGCTGGCATCGGCGACGCCGAAAGGACCGGTCTCGCTGCGCTTCCCGACGCAAACGCTCGAGACATTATTCCCGCGACTCTATCCGGCCGTCTGACCGATTCGCGCCATGGCCATGTGCCATGACTGACGTTTTCTGTTCATCTACGAACCAGCCCGGTTTCAAGGTTGCACTTGATATGCACTTGAATCAGATTTTTCAGGGCCGGGATCGGCGAGATAAAACGGCTAAGTTGTTGATTTAATGGCGCATCCGACAGGATTCGAACCTGTGACCCCTGCCTTCGGAGGGCAGTACTCTATCCAGCTGAGCTACGGATGCGTGGCTGCGCTGTTAGCAGCGCAGCGCGGGCAACGCCAGAGTTTACAGGACCAGAGTTTGTCCGGGGGTTATTTCTTTGGCTTGGGGACGAGCTCGATCGGCGTGAACTTGCCGAGGCCGCAGCTGGCGCCGCGGCGCATGCCGCCGCCTTGCATCAGGACAGTGATGATATCGACATTGCACAGCTGCGTCTGCGACGTCTGGTAAGCGAAGGCGCGTTCGAAACCCAATTGCGGGCAGCTGTTGGGCAGGGTGTTGCGATACAGCTTCTTGCCGTTCATCACGAAATCGATGGTCTTGTCATCATGCACATTCGTCTGGCGGATGTTGCGGATGTTCACGCAACCAACAGCAGGGCCGATCACTCTGGCCTCGGGCGGGGGCTTGGCGGCGCTGGCCGGCACGGCGGCGCCGGGCAAGGCGACAAGGGTGGTGGCAAGCATGAGTAACGGACGCATCGGACGGTCCTTTCGAAATCTGCTCGACGATAATTCTACTGCAATCCGGCCGCAGCAAGCAACGCAACATGTGACGCGCGCTTGTTAACCATTGGTGAGTGAACCCGGTCTGAACCCGCACCACACCCGGCAAGCGCGTGCTTTCAGGCCACCACTGGCTGGTTGGCAAAATCGCACAGGTCGGCAACCGGGCAGGTCGGGCACTGTGGCTTGCGCGCCATGCAGACATAGCGGCCGTGCAGGATCAGCCAGTGATGGGCATGGCGGCGATAGGGCGCCGGGGTGCGCGCCATCACGCCATCTTCGACAGCGCGCACCGTCTTGCCCGGCGCCAGGCCGGTGCGGTTGGCGACGCGGAAGACATGAGTATCGACCGCGCAGGTTTCCTCTCCGAATGCCACATTGACGACGACATTGGCGGTCTTGCGGCCGACGCCGGGCAGGGTTTCGAGGATCTCGCGCGATCGTGGCACTTGGCCGCCATGATCGCGCACCAGGATTTCCGACAGCGCGATGACGTTCTTCGCCTTGGTGTTGAACAGCCCGATGGTGCGGATATGTTCCTTCAAACCGGCCTCGCCGAGCGCGACCATCTGCGCCGGGGTGGTGACGGTTTCGAACAGGCGCTTTGTCGCCTTGTTGACCCCAACATCGGTGGCCTGCGCCGACAGCACGACCGCCACCAGCAGGGTGTAGACGTTGACAAAGGCCAGCTCGGTTTCGGGGGCCGGGGCCGCCGCGCTGAGCCGTTGATAAAAAGCGAGGATCTGTTCGTCGGTCATGGCTGCGTTGTGGCGTCGCGCCCGGTGCAAAGTCCAGCCCGAAGCGGTATCAGCGTCCGGATGTCGCCAGCGCTTGACCTGATTCTCACGCCCAACCGGTCATTCGACCGGCGCCATATGCGCTGGCTGGTCGGCATCATCGGCGCGATCTTCTTCATCGGCGGCCTGCGTTTCCTGGCGCTCGGCGCCTGGCCGATCCTGCCGTTCATGGCGGCCGATGTCGCCCTGCTGTGGTGGGCGTTTCGCGCCAGCTATGCCGGCGGGCGCGGCCATGAACGCGTCGTGCTGATGGGCGACGAGCTCACCCTCCATCGTGTCAGCGCGCAGGGCACCGAAAAGCGTTTCGGGTTCGAACCGCTGTGGACGCGGGTGCATGTCGAGGAGACGCCGCTCGGCGATGCGCATGTCTTTCTGGCGGCGCGCGGCCGGCGGGTGCGGGTCGGGCAGTTCCTGTCGGCACCCGAACGCCGCGAGGTCGGCGCGGTGATCGCCGCGGCGCTCAGCGCCTATCGCGGGCCGAGTTCGAGCACATCATCCATCGCATAGCGGCCGGCTGACCGACCGGCGAGCCAGGCGGCAGCCTTCAACGCTCCGCGTGCGAAGATATCGCGGTTTTCGGCGAGATGGCGCAGCTCGACGCGTTCGCCGTCACCGGCGAACAGCACGGTGTGATCACCCGCCGCGCTGCCGCCGCGCAGTGAGGCAAAGCCGATATGGCCCGGCACCCGCGCGCCGGTGATGCCGTCGCGGCCGCGATCGCTTACCGCCGCCAGATCGACCCCGCGGCCGCGCGCCACCGCCTCGCCCAGCGCCAGCGCCGTGCCCGATGGCGCATCGACCTTGTGGCGGTGGTGGAGTTCGGCAATCTCGATATCCCAATCCGGCCCGAGCGCTCGCGCCGCATCCGCCACCAGCCGGGCAAGCAGCGTCACTCCGAGGCTGGTATTGGCGGCCTGAAGCACGGCGATATGGCGTGCCGCCGCATCGATGAGCGCATGATGTTCGGCCTCCAAACCGGTTGTGCCGATGACGATCGCCGCGCGGCCGTCGCACGCCGCATCGAGCGTCGCCGCCAATGCCGATGGTGCGGTAAAATCGATCAGCACATCGCTGGCATGGGCGAGCGGCCCGGGGTTGGAACCGATGGTCATGCCGGGCGCAAAGGCCGGCCCGAGCGGCTGGCCGACGGCGCCATGGCCGGCGCGCTCGATGGCGCCGGCGAGGGCGAGTTGCGGATGATCGGTGAGCGCGGCGATGATCGCCTGCCCCATGCGGCCGCCGGCGCCGAGGACGCCCACCTTGATCTTGTCGTGCATCATGGCATCGGTTTGGCGCAGCGCGGCGGCTTGTGCAACCGCCCCCAGTTCAGTCTTCAATTCTCAGTCGTCATCATCGCCGCCAGCTTCGCGCCGGCCGTCGCCGCCTTCGCCATCCCCGCCGCGGTGGCAGCGCACGCAATTGGCGATATTGGTGATGCCTTCCTCGCGGTGTTCGGCGATCATCCGGGCTGGCTGGTGCTCGTGGCAGCCATAGCAGGTGTAGCGCTGCAGATTGCCGCCGGTGTGGCAGGTGGCGCACGCCGCCTTGTGGTCGCCATCGAGCCGGAACCAGCGATCATGCGCGAAGCTGGCGGGTTCCCAGGCGGTCGTCGTGTGGCAGGTGGCGCAATTGGCGGTGCCGAAACCACGGTGCAGCGCCCCCGATGGCCGGGCATGGCAGGTGACGCATGCGGCGCGCGCCGCCGGATCGAGCAGGCGATGCTCGAAACGCGCTGGTTTCCAGCCGCGCACCGTATGGCAGGCGCTGCAATTGGCGGCGGCAAAACCCTTGTGGAGCGGGCCGAGGCGCGGGCCGGTCGGCGCCGTGTGACAGGCCGCGCACTTCGCCTGCACCGCCGGTTGCAACAGATCGTGCCGGAACAGCACCGGGCTGTGCCCGGTCAGCGCCGGCCCCGCGTGATCGGTATGGCAGGCCAGGCAATCGGCCTTTCGCAGTTGCTGGTGAAAAGCGATCGGCGGTTTGGGCAGCGGCCTGCCGGCAACGTTGTACAGCCCGATTTTCGTCGGCACGTGACAGGCGACGCAGCGCGCCGAACTGGCGCCGCGCAACGGCGCATGGCAGGCAAAGCAATCCTGCGCGATGGCTTTGTGCGCCGGCATCACCGGGCCGGGGGCGACCAACTGCTGCGGCCACAGGAAACATGCGGCGATGATGGCGGCGAGCAGCAACGAGATACCCCACAGGAACGGGTTCTTCATCACTGCCAGTCCCAGAATAACGCGATGGCGACCAGATGCGCGACCCCCAGCACGGCAAAGGCCAGCGTGATCGGCACATGCACCACCCGCCATTGCCGGACGAGGCCGAGGGTCAGGCTGTCACGGTGGAGTTTTTCCGCGATGGCATCGGGGCTCAGCCCCTGCCCTTCCAACCGGATGCGGGCTGCCTCCAGCCGGGTGCGGGCCCGGCCAAGCAGATATTTGCCGGTCAGCCCCGACGCGACAGTGACCAGCATGGCGAACAGCGCCAGCCAGCCGAGCCAGGCGTTGAAATGCACCCCGGCATGAACGAGCACGAGCAGCGCGCCAACCCAGGCCAGCCTTTCATGGCGGCGCAGCAGCACCACCGGCTTGCCGCGCAGGGTGATCTTGCGCTTGCGTAGCGAGTAATGCAGCGACACCAGGATCAGCACCAGCCCGGGAATGCCGAGCCAGCGGCCGATCCAGACCTGATCGGCAAGGTGCAGCCCGGCATCGATGGCCAGCGCCAGCCCGGCAAGCGCCAGCAATGCCAGCCCGAAGGGCAGGACTTCGCGGGTAACCAGGCGGGCGCTGCGGTCGGGCATGATAGCCCTTGTCTAGCGCCCGGGCGCCGGCGCGGCATTGATGCGCGTCAAACGTCCGGCTAGGTCTGCGCGCCATGAAACCTCGCAACATCGTCATCCTCACCGGCGCCGGCGTTTCCGCCGAAAGCGGCGTGCCGACCTTTCGCGCCGCCGATGGCCTGTGGGAGGACCATCGCGTCGAAGATGTCGCGACCCCGCAGGCCTTTCGTCGTGACCCGGCGCTGGTGCAGCGTTTCTATGATGCCCGGCGGGCGGCGCTCGGCCGGGTAGTGGCCAATGCGGCGCACCTGGCGCTGGCGCGGCTCGACGCGCAATGGCGGGGGGAATTCCTGCTGGTTACCCAGAATGTCGATGACCTGCACGAACGCGGCGGATCACGGCGCCTGCTGCACATGCATGGCGAACTGAAGCGCGCGCTGTGCACCGGCTGCGGCGCGGCACCGGCGTGGAGCGGCGATCTGATCGGCTACCCGCCCTGCCCGCGCTGCGGTGAGGCGCGGTTGCGGCCCGATATCGTGTGGTTCGGCGAGATGCCCTATCACATGCCGGCGATCGAGACGGCGATTGCCGGGTGCGACCTGTTCGTGTCGATCGGGACATCGGGGGCGGTCTATCCGGCGGCGGGATTCGTGTCGCACGCCCGCGCGGTCGGGGCGCGGACGCTGGAGATCAACCTCGATCCATCGGCGGGGACGGCACTGTTCGACGACGCGCGGCATGGCCCGGCGGGGACGCTGGTGCCGGCGTGGGTAGCGGAGGTGTTGGGGGCTAGTCCCCTACCGGCGTGATCACAGGCAGCACCAGATGGATGAACAACAACGCCGTCAGATACGCCCCCGCCGCAATCGCGAACATCGGCCAATAGCCGACGTCATTATCAAGGCACCAGCCGGTCAATTCGATGATGCCGGTGCCGGTCAGATTGCCGGCGATGCCGCCCGCCGCCATCACGCTCGCCACCCGCGCCGTCGGCACGGTATCGGCGGCAAGGCCGAAGATGTTGGTCGAAAAGCCCTGGTGGGCGAACAGCGCCAGCCCGATGATCAGCGCCGCCATCGTCGCGCTGCTGGCGGTGATCGCCAGCGGGATCGGCAGGATCAGCACGGCATAGATGCCCATCGAAGTCTTGCGCGCCGCATTGACGCTCAACCCGCGCCCGAGCAACCAGGGGAACAGGAAGCCGCTCGACAGCGCTCCCATTGCCGCCAGGGTGAAGATGATCGCGGTCGGCACGCCGACCTCGGCTTGCGTCAGCCCGAAGGTCTTGACGAGGAAATCGGTGCTCCAGAACAGCACGAACCACCAGACGCAATCGGTCAGCGCCTTGGCGCCGATCACCGCCCATGACCGGCGATCGCGGAGCAGCACGCCCCAATTGCCATCGAGCCTGGATGGCTTGGCGACATTGACCGGCACCAGCTTGCGCGTGCCGACGATCCAGAACGCCAGCCAGACGAACCCGAGCGCGCCGGTCAGGATGAACGCCGATTTCCAGCCGAAGGCCAGCGCCAGCGGCGGGATGAGCAAGGGCGTCAGGATTGCGCCGATATTGGGCGCGGTGTTGACCAGCCCCAGCCCGAGCGAGCGCTGCCTCAGCGGCAGATAGGTCGCCGCCGCCTTGACCGCCGCCGGCGTATTGACCGATTCGGCCACCGCCAGCACCGACCGCGCCATGACGAACTGCCCGACGCTGGCCGCCGCGGCATGGCCCATGCCGGCGAGGCTCCAGATCGCCACGGCGACGCCGTAGGCCAGCCGCACCCCGAAGCGATCGACGAACCAGCCGACGAACAGCAAGGCGCCCGCCGCCGACAATTGGAACACCGAGCCGAGATGCGCGAATTCCTGGTCGGTCCAGCCGAATTCGGCTTCGAGGGTCGGCTTGAGCAGCGCAAGCACCTGGCGATCGACATAGTTGAGCGCCGTGCCGGCAAACAGCAACGTGATCAGCAGCCAGCGGCCGCGATTGCTCATTTCTTCTGCCGACATCCCGCCCCCGTTTCTGATTGGCGGGGACAGTGGCGCGGCAAGCCTATTTCAGCAAGCCCGAGCGGCGGGCGAATGTGTGACGGGTCAACATATTCGCCGTGCCGCTGCCATCATCGGGGGTGGTCAGCAACGTCACCGTCGCCGCATCGCCGGCAAGCGTGACATGGGCAAAGCCCCAGATCATGCCGCGCGCGAAGATCGGCTGATATTGCGGGTTGTTGCGTGCCTGGTGCCCCATGAAGGCGGTGTTGAGCGGCCGCTGCTTGCCCGCGGCGCCGGTAACGATGGCGGGCATCGGCGGCAGTTTCGCCCCTGGCACCGCCGTCGAACAATCATCGGTCGCCAGTTCGAGCGTATGTTCATGCCCGGCGAAATACAGGTCGGCATAGCGGCACAAGGTGGGCAGCAATGCCGCCCGCAGCGCTCGCGATTGCTGGAACTTGCCCCCCGCCGACGCCCAGAGCGGGTGATGGCCGATGACGATCTTCCACTTGGCCGTCGACGCCTTCAACCGGGTTTCAAGCTCGGCGACCATGGCGCGTTCGGCGGGCGTTGCGGGCATCGCCCAGGGTTCGGACGTATCGAGGCGCGTCGTCGCGACTTCGCTGCCATCGTCGGCGAGCTTGTCGTCGAGCACCTTTTCGCCGGCCAGCAACACATGGGTATCGAGCGCGAATACCTCGACCTCGCCCTTTGCCGCCGGCGGCTGCGCGGCATAGCTGATGCCGTCCATGTAGAAGGGCCGCGTCGTTTCATGGAAACGCACCTGCGCTAGTGCGGCGGCGCGGCTGGTGTGCCAATCATGGTTGCCGAGCACGGTGTAGAGGCGGAAATCGGGGTTGCCCCAGCCGAACTTGCCATAGGGTTCGACGAACATGTCCTGGAAACGCTTGCCATCGTCACGGCCATCGGCGCCCAGCGTCGCGCCGTCGGGATAGATATTGTCTCCCAGCATGACACCGAACTGGCAGGCGTGGCTGCGGCACCAGGCGTCCATGGCCCGCGCGGTCGGCAGCAGCCCCGAAGCGGCCACCGTGCTGCCCAGCGCCTGGGCCAGCGGCGGCAGGGTGAAATCGGCCGCCGGGCGCTTTTCCTTCCGCCATTTCGCCCGCGATTCGGCGCTGAACTGCGCGGCGCTTCGCGGCGGCGTCACATCATCGGCATCGAGATAATCGAGCCGATAGCCGGTGTCGCCAAAGGCGAGAAACGAAACCGCCTCCGCCGGCACGGCACGGCGCACTCCTTCCCCCGACCCCTGGCCGGCGCAACCGGCAATGAACACGGCCAGGGCGACCGGCAGAAGGGACAATTTCATGAGATCAACCTTGCAGTTTCGGGCATCAGAACGTCAAGCGAACCCCGCCGGTATAGCGCCGACCGAAGGTTTCACGCTCGATCGTGCGGGCATCGGTGCCGACAAAGCGGCGACCGGGGCCGTTGAGCAGGTTCGACAGGTCCATATAGACTTCAAAATTCGGCGTGATGGCGTAGCGTGCCGACACATCGAGTTCATCGTCCAGGGCCCAGAAGAAATCGCCGCCAACTGCCGGTTCGCCGAGCGAATCGATCCAGTTACTGCGGATCTGGTACGACACCCGCGCCGAAAAGCCGTATTTTTCATAATAGGGCCCGACGTTTGCAACAAAGTCCGACGTGCCCGGAAAACGTACCTTGCGGCCATCGGGCGTGGTTGCCTCGCTCTTGTTGAAGGTCACGTTGGTCTGGATGCCGAACCCGCCGAAGAAGCCGGCATCGCGGGTGACATCATCGATCTGCATCTGGAAAGCCGCTTCGGCGCCGTAGATATAGCCCGTGCCGCCGTTGATGATCGCGCTGAGGATGTAATCCGACCGGTCGATGCCATTGCTGTTCAGCACATCGGAATTGAACTGGCGGGTGCTGTTGAACAGCACGTCGCGGGCGTGCTTGTAGAAGATGCCGGCCGAAATGAAGCCGCCCATCGCCGGATAGAATTCATAATAGAGATCGACGCCGCGGGTCTTTTCGGGAACCGCATCGGGGTTGCCGCCCGACACCGTCATGTTGCCATCGTTGAAGGTGAAATTGGGGCGCAGCACCGGATAATCCGGGCGAGCGGCACCGGTATTGAGCGACAGCCGCAGCTTGTGTTCGTCGCTGATGTTCCAGTTGACGTGCATGCTGGGATAGGCAGCGGTAAAGTCTCTATCGACGCGCAGGCGACCGACCGCGGCAAAGGCTTCGGCGCTGTTCTTCACATGCTCGACGCGGACGCCATAGACGACATTACCCCAATCGAAGGTGGTCAGGCCCATCGCATAGCCCGAATATACTTTTTCGCGGACCTTGTAGAAATTGGCGTTGACGAAATTATAGTCGGCGAGCTGGTCGACCTGGTTGACGATGTTGACGATAGCTGTCTTGGAGAAATACGGGAAGCTGTAGCCCAGCGGCAGCTTGCCCTTGTAGGCGTCGGGGATGTTGGCCGCCGTCGGCGACAGCGGCGTGCCGGTAGCAGCAAAGATCGCCGCCGAATTCACATCGAGGATGCGTTCATCGACTTCCTTGACGCGGTTGTCATATTGGCCGCCGAAGGTGAACTTGGTGTCGCCGAACAGGCTGGTGTCGCGGCTGATATCAAGGCGCGCCGAATAGGCATTGGTGGTGTCCTTGGCCCGCAGCCCGCGGACACGCGTCAGCGCCAGCGGGAAATCCTGAATGGCCAGCACCCGGCTGCCGCGCGACAGCGTGCCATCGGCGGCGCGCAGCGTGCGGTAGAGTTCGACCTTGGGTAGTTGCTTGTCGGTCAGATCATAGAATACGCTGGGCCGGTTGGTGGCGGTGGCACCGTTGGTGCCGAAGCCCGGGCTGTCGTAATTGAGCTGCGCCGGTGCCGACCGATCATCGACCGAGCGGGTATAGTTGCCGCGCCAACTGACCTTCCAGTCATCCATCTGATGGTCGCCACCGATGGTGTTGACGAACACCGACTGAAGAAACTCACGCGCCAGCAGGTTGGAAGCGATGTCGATGCCGTGCACGGTGCCGACGAATGGCGTGTTGCCGGCGCAGACATCGGCATAGCCGGTGGTGTTGGGTGCCAGCACCGGGGCGGGCCCGCACGCCGTGGTGGCATTGGGCACCCGGCCTTCCTGGTCATCAAGATCGAAGATGTAGTTGCTGCGCAGTTCATCATCGGTAAAGGCCGAATAGATGCTGGTGGCAAAGATGGTGTTGTCGCTATCGGGGCGCCATTCGAGCCGGCCCGAGACGCTGTAGTTGCGGCGCGTCAGGCGATACAGCTTGTTTTCGGTTTCGCGTGCCCAGACCCGTGGATTGTCCCCCGCTGTTGCCGGGCGCAGGTCGCGTGATACGGTTTCCCAATCGGTTTCGGCATTGTCGGTGGCCATTTCGCGCGAATAATAGCTTGCCGAAACCAATGCGCCGATTTCGCCGATGCCGGTTTCCCAGCGGTTCGACAGCACGCCGGTGGCTTCATATTCCTTGCCGTCGCCCAGATCGACGGTGCCGACGCCGCCGCGCAGCGCCACGTGCAGGCCCGAATAATCGAACGGCGACCGCGTGACGATGTTGACGTTGCCGGCGATGGTTTCGCTGGTCATGTCGGGAGTCACCGCCTTGCGCACGATGATCTGCGACGCGATCGCCGACGGGATCGAATCGAAGCGCGCATCGCGGCCTTCGGGCGAGACGATGTTGATGCCATCGAACGACAGCGTCGTCCATTGCAGCGGCGCGCCGCGCAAATTGATGTAGCGCGCCTGGCCCTGGTCACGTTGCACGGCGACACCGGGCAGGCGGCTGACCGCCTGGGCGATATTCTGATCGGGCAGGCGGCCGACCGAATCGGCCGACACCACGCTGACCAGCGACGGAGACGCCTTCTGGACTTTCAGCGCCGCTTCCTGCGATTCCTTGATCGGACGCGATCCGGTGACGATGATTTCGTTATCATCGGCGGCGGCGGCATCGGCCATGACGATCTGGGCGCTGGCGGCGCTGCCGGCGAGGGCGGCGATGGCGATACCGCTCAGCAAGGCGGCGCGCAGCGTGGCAGACGCCAGCGCATGGCGGTTTGTAATGTGCATGTAATGAGGCCCCGAACAGTGCAGTGATTGCGAACAATCGGGGCGCTACAGCGGCTTTATGACAGAACCTCTGCTATAATGTGACAGTGTTGTTGCGTAAGCGAAAGGCATGATGGCGTGACATAATTGTCACGCCATCACTCTATTCATAGCGCAGGGCAAGTGCCGGAGACGACCGCGCCACCTTGAGCGCATGGCCGATGATCGTCGCCGCCGCGATCCCCGCCGCCAGCACGCCGGCACCGACGAACCATTGCGGCCCGAGATCGATGCGCGCATCGAAACCATCGAGCCAGTCGCGCATCAGCCACCATGCCACCGGCCAGGCGATGAGATTGGCGATCAGCACCGGCCGCGAGAACTGCCAGACCAGCAGGCGGACAATGTCCCGGTCGCGCGCGCCGAGTACCTTGCGGATGCCGATTTCGCGCGTGCGGCGTTCGGCGGTGAAGGCGGCGAGGCCATAAAGCCCGAGGCAGGCGACGATGATCGCCAGCCCGGCAAAGGCGGCAAAGGTCGTCGCCCGGGCTTCATCGGCATCATATTGTTCGCGCACGATGTCATCGGTGAAGCGCGCCTGGAAGGGCACCTGGCCGGCATAGCGCTTCCACACCGCCTCGACCTGGTCGCGAACCGCGCCGGCGTCGCCTGCCTTCATGCGGACCATCATCTCGGTCATGTAGCTGCGATCGTAATAGAACATGATCGGATCATAGGGATCGCGCAGCGAGCGCAACCGCAGATCGGCGACGACACCGACGATGGTGACGGGGATGAGGCCGTATTTGTCGTCGACCAGGCCGACGCGGATGGTCTTGCCCACGGCATCGGCGGGGGTCTTGAAGCCGAGCTTGCGCATCGCGGCGACGCTGATGACGGTATTGGTGCCGCGCGCCGCCAGAGCCGCCTCGGCGGCGTCATCGCCATGCGCGACGCGGATGTCGTCGCGCGGGTTGTTGGCATCGAGCACGCGCCCGGCGAGCGGTTTCAGGCCCATGGCGCCGAAAAAGCCAGGATCAGCGTTGTACATGCCAAGGTTGACCGGTTGCGGGTTGCCCTCGATGCGCACCGACGTGTTGATGCTGCTGTCGGTGTTGACGCCGATACTGGTGCGGCCGACCGCTTCCACCCCGGGGATTGCGGCGGTGGCGGTGAGGATCTGTTCGGCGACGGGTTCGAGCTGGCGGCGGCCGATGCCGGTCACCTGCAACAGCCCGTCGCGATTGTAGCCAGGATCGGACGAGCGGGCATAGATCGTCTGGGCGGTGACGACCGCGGTGCAGATGACCAGCCCGATCGACACGGCGAACTGGGCGACGACAAGGATGTTGCGCAAGCCGCCGTTGCCCTTGGTGTCGGTGCCGCGGTTGGACTTGAGCACCGGTGCGGGATCGAAGCGCGACAGCACGAACGCCGGATAAAGCCCGGCGGCAAGGCCGACGACGGCGACAAGCGCCAGGATCGGCAGCAGGATGCCGCCGTCGCCGAAGTAATGCAGGCTGAGATCGGCATCGAGAAAGGTCGAGAGCGAGGGCAGCGCCAGTTCGACCATGGCGAGGGCGACGAGCATCGAAATGGCGGCGACGACAAGCGATTCACCAAGAAACTGGATGATGAGCTGGCCGCGCGACGCGCCCATGACCTTGCGCAGCGCCACTTCGCGGGCGCGTTGCCCGGCGCGGGCGGTCGAAAGATTGGTGAAGTTGATGCACGCCATGCCGAGGATCAGCAACGCGACAAAGGCGAAGGTGGCGATGGTACGCGGGTCGTTGCCGGGGCGGCCGAAGCCTTCGGCCTTGCTGAGATGGACATCGGCGACGGGGACCACGCGCCAGTCGGCATCATCGCCTTCGCTGACGACGACATCGCCGACGGGTTCCTTGGGGATGTTGCGCTTTTCCCACGCCGCCATGCCGGCGTTGATGGCGGCGACATCGGCGCCGGGGCGCAGGCGGACATAATTGCTGCCGCTGTTCCAGCCATAGCGGGTGAAGAAGTCGGGGCGATCGACATAGGGCTGGCGGCTGAACGGCACCAGCATGTTGATTTCCAGGTGCGAATTCTTGGGCAGATCCTGCAGGATGCCGCTGATGGTGAAATCGGTGGTGATGCCGGCGTTGATGATCGAGATCGTCTTGCCGACGGGATCGACGCCCGGGAAGCGCCGCTTTGCCTCCGCCTGGGAGATCAGCATCGCATTGGCGCCGCGAAACGCCGTGCGGGCATCGCCGGCGACCAGCGGCAGCTTCACTATGTCGAGAATTTCGGGTTCGGCCATCTGGACGATGCCGGTGGTGGCGACGCCTTCCTGGACGATCACCGGCTGGCCTTCGGTGATGAAGGCGAGCTTGTCGATCTGCGGGAAATCCTTGGCCAGCGAGCGACCGACGACATAGGCCGACATCTGCGAGGTGTTGGCGCGGCCGGTGTTCTTGCCGAGATAGGTGGTCTGCACCTGATAGGCATTTTCATGGCCGGGCAGCCATTCATCATAGCTGGTCTCATAGCGCACGAACAACAGCAGCAGGATGCACGCCGCCATGCCGATGGCGAGGCCGAGGACGTTGATGAGCGCGAAGACGCGGTTGCGGCTGAGCGCGCGCAGGCCGGTGACGAGGTAATTCTGGAGCATGGGGCGGGCCTTTTTCGAGAGGCTGAGAGAACGGAGCGTGACACTTGAAGCAAGCAAGAGGACCACCCCCGACCCCTCGTTGACGCGAAGGCGTCGCCTCCGGCTGAAGAAAGGAGGGGAGAAGTAGGACGTCACGCCGCCCGGCGGGTCTCCACCAGCACCCGGCCATCGAGCATGTTGACCACCCGTCCGGCGTAATCGGCATGCGCCGGGGAGTGCGTCACCATCACGATCGTCGCGCCTTCCTCGTTCAGGGAGCGCAGCATCCGCATCACCTCCTCGCCATGCGCGGTATCGAGGTTGCCGGTCGGTTCATCCGCCAGGATCAGCGGCGGTTCGGCGACGACGGCGCGGGCGACGGCGACGCGCTGCTGCTGGCCACCCGACAGCTGGCTGGGGCGATGCCCGGCGCGATGGGCGATGCCGACCTTGTCGAGAACCTTGTCGACCCGGGCCCGCCGTTCGGCAGCGCTTATGCCGTGGTAGAGCAGCGCCAGTTCGACATTCTCGCGCACGCTGAGTTCATCGATCAGGTTGAAATTCTGGAAGATGAAGCCGATCCGCCGCTTGCGGATATCGGTGAGCGCGTTTTCGGGCAGCGTCGCCACCTCGCGGCCTTCAAGGGCATATTGCCCGCCGGTCGGCCGGTCGAGCAGGCCGATCATGTTGAGCAAGGTGGATTTTCCGCAGCCCGATGGCCCCATGATCGCGACGAATTCACCCGCATCGATCTGCAGGTCGATATCGTCGAGCGCTGTCGTCTCGACCGATTCGGTCCGATAGGATTTCCTGAGTGCCGACAGTCGGATCATGGTCATTCTCCTGAAAGCTTGAGACGGGTCTTGTCGGCAAAGCCGGTGTAGGACGATGTGATGACGCGGTCACCCGGGCGCAGCCCGGCGATGACTTCGATGCTGTCGGGGTTGCGGCGGCCAAGGCGCACGGCGCGCTTTTCGGCGCTCTTGCCATCCTTGCCGACGACAAAGACGAAACTGCCGCTGCTGTCGGCATAAAAGGCGCCATTGGCGACAAGGGTCGCCGGCGCCGGATCGCCCAGCGTCAGCCGCGGTGCCAGCGTCTGGCCGCGCTGCAAGGCGCCGGGTTCACCCGCATCGAAGGTGAGGTCGGCGGTGAAGGTGCCGCCCTTCACCTGCGGATAAATCTTGGCAACGGTCAGCGGCCAGCTTTTGCCGGCCCATTCGACGCTGGCGTGCTGCCCGGCGGCGACGCGCCCGAGATAGAATTCATCGATATCGGCAACCAGCTTGTTGCGCCCGGCGCTGTCGACCTGACCCAAGCGTTCGCCGCGCGCCAGGCTCTGCCCGACCTGCGGCGCAAAGCCCGACAATTGCCCGGCGACCGGCGCGCGGATGGTCAGCGCATCGAGGCTGGCGCGCGCCAGCCGCAGATTGGCGGTCAGGCCCGAGGCTGCCTGCCGCAATTGCGCCAGCTGGCTGGCCTGCAACCGCTGTTCGGTTGCCATGGTTTCGGCGGTGACGGCGCGGCGTTCGCCAAGGTAGCGCGCTTCGTCCTGCGCATCCTTGAGCGCCCGGCCCGACACCCAGCCGCCGGCGGCGAGCTTGCTGTCGCGCTCGAGCTGGCGGCCGGCCTTGCGCAGCTGCCATTCGATCTCGGCGAGGTTGCGGCGGTTCTCGAGCCGGCTGCGCTGCAGTTCGAGCTCCTGGCTACGCAGATTGTTGAGCTGCTGCGAGACATCGGCCTCGCGGGCGATGACATCCAATTGCAGCGTGGCATTGGACAGCACCGCCAGCGGCTGGCCGGGGGTCACCTGCGCACCGTCCTCGACCAGCACGCGTTCGATGCGGCCACCTTCGACCGAATCGAGATAGACCGTCACCAGCGGCGTCACCCGGGCACGCAGCGGCACGAAATCATCGAAGGTGCCGCGGGTCACGGTCGCGATCGACAGGTTGGCCGCCGGCACCGTCTGGCGGTTGCTGCTGTCGGCAACGAACCAGGTGGCGCCACCGCCGGCGAGCACGACCACCACCGCGCCGATGATCAGGCGCTGGCGCAGCGGCAAGCGCCGGGTTTCGATGGCCTTGTCCATCCCGGAACCGCTCGCGCCGACGCCGGCCGCCGTCCGCGGCGCGGTTTCGCGGGGTTCGCCGGGTTTCAGGGTGACAACGGCCATGGGCAGGTTCCGATCGGGAGGCAAATTGGGCCGGTGGGCGGGCAAGGCGGGAGGGGCACCGCCGGCGCCGCCCACCGGCGGGGCGACATCAGCGACGAACAGCGGCGGGTTCGGCGGTGATGTCGGCCGGGTTGCGGCGAAGCTCGTTCGCGGCAACATCGGTGCTGCCCGCGCGTGCCATGGCGACCCTTGTATCGAGGCGCGGCATCACGCGGGCGAGCGTTTCGGTTTCACAGGCACGCGCGGCGGCCTGGGCAGACAGCGAGCGCGTTTCGCCCTGGTCGCACACCTGCGCCACGGCGCGGCGCAGGCGATCGGCGGCGCGATCGCGGCCGGTGTCGCTGGCCAGATTGTAGCGACCGATATCGACCTCGACGTGCCGGGCTTCGGCCGGCGCGGCGCTGGCGGTGATGGTGACCAACGTCGCAGCGACGGCGATGGCGAGGGTGGTGGTCTGGCGGATCAGGGAGATGATCATGGGAAGGTCCTTTCGCTTGTGGCGGGGGCGGCCACGCCAAAGGCAATGCAGGGATCGTGCCAAGTCATCAAGTCATTGATAAATATAGGATGGAGTGTAATTTTGCGCCGCGGCGTTCGTCCGCACTGTTCACTTCCGGACAGAGTGTGTACGAATCCGGACAGTCGAGGAGCGTGAATGACAACGGGCGTCGCATTGATTGTCGATGATGATGCCGATGTCGCGCTGTCGGCACGGCTGCTGCTGCGGCCGTTGTTCGCCGACGTCATCGTCACCCCCGACCCCGCCGCCCTGCCCGGGCTGTTCAAGCGCCATGATCCCGATGTCGTGCTGCTCGACATGAATTTCGCGCGCGGCCAATCGAGCGGCGCCGAAGGCTTCAAGGCGCTGGCGACGATCCGCAGCCTCGATCCCGATGCCGTTGTCGTCATCATCACCGCCTATGGCGGGGTCAATATCGCCGTCGAGGCGATGAAGTGCGGCGCCAGCGATTTCGTGACAAAGCCCTGGGACAATGAACGCCTTGTCGCCACCGTCCAATCGGCGCGCGCGCTGCGCGCCAGCCGCCGCGCTGCCGCCACGGCCCAACAGAAAATGGCGGAAATCGGCACGGCCGCCCGCCCTGAAAGCCCGTTGCTCGGCACCTCGCCGGCCATGCGCGGCGTGCTGGCGCTGCTCGATCGCGTGGCGCCCACCGATGCCAATGTGCTGGTGCTCGGCGAAAACGGCACCGGCAAGGAACTGGTGGCGCGCGAACTTCATGCGCGGTCGCGGCGGGCTGACAAGCCCTTCCTCGCCGTCGATCTTGGTGCCATCGCCGAAAGCCTGTTCGACAGCGAATTGTTCGGCCATGTGAAGGGCGCCTTCACCGATGCCCGCGCCGATCGCATCGGGCGCTTCCAGGCAGCCGATGGCGGCACGCTGTTCCTCGATGAAATCGGCAATCTGCCGCTCCACCTGCAACCCAAGTTGCTGACCGTGCTCGAACAGCGGCTGGTGACGCCGGTGGGCAGCAACCGCCAGGTGCCGTTCGATGTGCGGGTGATCGCCGCCACCAACATGGCGCCCGAAGCGCTCGGTGATGAACGGCGGTTCCGCCCCGATCTGCTGTTCCGGCTCAACACCGTCGAACTGACGCTGCCGCCGTTGCGCGCCCGGCGCGACGACATCGCGCTGCTTCTGCACCATTATCTCGGCCTTTACGCCCGCAAATACGGCAAGGACCTGCCCGAACTGCCCCCCGAACTGCTGGCGACGCTGACCGGCTATGACTGGCCGGGCAATGTGCGGGCGCTGCGTCATGCCGCCGAACGCGCGGTCATCCTGTCGGCAGGGCCGCACTTCACCCCCGACGATTTCCCGCTCCCGCGCAGCGCCGCCGCGGCACCCACCGTCACCCCGGCGATGAGCGACGACGAGGCCGACATGAACCTCGATCGCGCCGAACGCCGCATCATCGAGCGCGTGTTGCAGAAACACGCCTACAACATCTCGATCGCCGCCGCCGAACTCGGGCTGACGCGCGGCTCGCTGTATCGCCGCATGGAAAAGCACGGCCTGTGACGCGCAGCGTCGGTCTTGAAACGCTATGAGCGCGGCGCGCGATCTCGCCGGGCTTGGCCGCCGCTTCGAAGTCGGGCTGGCGCTGCGCATCGCGGTGCTGCTCGCCGCCGGCGCGGCGCTGGCCTGGGCGATCAACCAGCCGGGGCTTTATGCCACCACGCTGCTCGCCGGGCTGGTCACCGGCGCGGCGCTCGCCGAACTCTGGCTGTTCCTGCGTCGCACCAACCTTGCCGTCGCGCGCTTCGTCGTCGCGCTCACCCATGGCGATTTCACACAAGGCTTCAGTGGCGAAGGCGTCGGCGGCGGCTTCGATGCCCTCGGCGCCAGCCTCGATGCCGCGATCGCCCGGCTGCGCCACGAACGCTCCGACACGCAGGACGAAAACCGCTTCCTCGCCGCGCTGATCGACGATGTGCCGAGCCCGCTGCTCAGCATCGATGACGACGGCCATATCAGCCTGCTCAACAAGGCGGCGCGGCGGCTGCTCGGGGCGCGCCCCGATACCACCAGCCATGGTGACAGCTTCGCCGCCGACATCGCCGCGCTGCGCCCGGGCGAGCGTTGCAGCACCCGCCTCGTCATCGGCGGTGTGCCGACCGCGGCGCTGCTGTCGATGGCCGAAGTGCGGCTGGCGCGGCGGCCCTCGCTGCGCATCGTCTCGGTGCAGCCGATCCAGAGCGAGCTCGACCAAGCCGAACTGGCGGCGCAGACCGATCTTGTGCGTGTGCTGACCCATGAAATCATGAATTCGATGACGCCGGTTACCTCGCTGTCCGCCACCGCCGCCAAGCTGATCGCCGAGGCCGATACCGGCGGCAATCCGGCGATCACCGACGCTCGCCACGCCATCGAAACCGTGGCGCGGCGTTCCGAAGGCGTCATGCATTTCGTGCGCACCTATCGCCAGCTGACCCGCCCGCCCGAATTGCGCCGCGCCCGCATCGAGCTCGCCGCGCTGTTTGCCGAACTCGGCCGGCTGTTCCGCAGCGACTGGCCGGCGATCCCGCTTGCCGTCAGCATCGATCCCGCCGGGCTGGCGGTCGATGCCGACCCCGATCTGGTCGCGCAATTGCTGATCAACCTGCTCCGTAACGCGGCCGAAGCGGCGACTTCGACCGCTGAAACCCCGCAGGTCTCGCTCGGCGCCACCAGCCTCAAGGGCGGCCGCACCGCCATCGATGTCATCGACAACGGCCCCGGCATCCCCGAAGCGCTGCGCCAGGATGTCTTTCTGCCGTTCTTTTCCACCAAGGCCGAAGGCACCGGGGTCGGCCTCAGTCTCGCCCGCCAGATCGCGCTGGCGCATGGCGGCGCGCTGACCTGCGAGCCGGTGGCGCCCCACGGCACCCGCTTCCGTCTGTTGCTGTAATGACCCGGCGTTGCTAGCGAGCATGGACGCCGCGCGCCGCCTGTGCCAAGGCGCTGCGTGACATGGCGGAACAGCTGACAATCACCCCCGACACCACGCCCTGGTTGCATGGGCAACTGCGCAGCATCGCCCGGCGCTGGTGGTTGCTGCCGCTCGGCGTGCTGGTCGCGCTGCTGCTCGGCAGCGTCTATCTGCGCCGCGCCGATTATACCTATTCCGCCGAACTGAAGGTCTATGCCGCCCCCTCGTCGAGTGGCTCGCGCCCGGCCTCGGCGCTCGGCGGGCTGGCGGCGCTCGCCGGCATCGGCGGTGGCACCTCCGAAGCCGTCTCGCCCTTCCGCTTCTATCTCGATGGCATCTATTCGACCGAGGTTGCCGCGCGCATGGCGCGCGATCGCACGCTGATGCGCACGCTGTTCGCCGCCGAATGGGATGGCCAGCGCCAGACCTGGCGCCAGCCCACCAGCCTGTCGGCCAGCCTGCGCCGCACCGTTGCCGGGGTGCTCGGCCTGCCGCAATTCGGCTGGCACGCGCCGGATGCCGGCCGCATGCAGGCCTATATCGCCGACAATGTCACCATCCGCCAATCGGTGAAGACGCCGATCGCGACGCTGGCCTTCGACAATGCCGACCCGAAATTCGCGGTGGGTTTTCTCAACCAGTTGCACGCCACCACCGACAATTACCTGCGCGAACAGCAGACGGCGCGCACCCGCGGCAACATCGATTACCTGGCGCAGAAACTGCGCGAGGTGACGCTTGCCGAACAGCGCCAGGCGCTGGTGACGACGCTGACCGAACAGGAACGCCAGGCGATGCTCGCCTATGGCAATGCCCCCTATGCCGCCGAGCCTTTCGACATCGCCACCGCCTCGCTCGAACCCACCAAGCCGCGGGCGCTGCCGCTGCTCATCGGCACGGGTTTTGCCGGGCTGATCCTCGGCATCGTCGCGGCGCTGTGGCTCGGGCGGCGGCGCACGCCCTTGCCGGACAATGGCTGACCCCGGGCGCAGCCTTCCCGGCCCGCCGTGTCGGTAAAACGCAACATCATCGCTAACTACGCCGGCAGCGCCGTCACCACCTTGCTGTCGGTGGCGCTGGTGCCGGTCTATATCCGCTTTCTCGGCATCGAAGCCTATGCGCTGGTGGGGCTGTTCACCGTCATCCAGATCTGGCTGGCGCTGCTCGATTTCGGCATGACGCCCACATTGTCGCGCGAAATGGCGCGCTTCACCGCCGGCGCCGTGCCGGTGCAGGCGATCCGCGACCTGCTGCGCAGCCTCGAAATCCTCGCGCTCGGCGTCGCGCTGCTGATCATCGCCGCGATGGCGCTCGGCGCCGATTATCTCGCCACCCACTGGCTCGATGCCCGCACGCTGCCGCCGGCCGCCATCGCCCAGGCGATCATCATCATGAGCCTGGTTGTCGCAACGCGCTTTTGCGAGGCGCTGTGGCGCAGTGCGCTGATCGGGTTGCAGCAACAGGTGTGGTGGAACGGCGCCAACGCGCTGCTGACGATCTTTCGCTACGGCGGTGCCGCGCTGCTCGTTGCCTTTGTCAGCCCGACCACCACGGCGTTCTTCGCGTGGCAATTGCTGGCATCGCTGCTCACGCTCGCGGCGTTCGGCTGGAAACTCTATCGTTGCCTGCCCGCCGGAGACCGGCCGGCGCGATTTTCGGTGGCGGCGCTGGTCGATATCCGGCGTTTTGCCGGCGGCATGATCGGCATCAACCTGCTCGCGGTGCTGCTCACTCAGCTCGACAAGCTGATGCTGTCGAAGCTCATCCCACTCGCCGAATTCGGCCATTACATGCTGGCGACGGCGCTGGCGGGGCTGCTCTATGCGCTGGCGGCACCGGTCACCCAGGCGCTGACCCCGCCGCTGGTCGAGGCGGCGACGCGCGGGGACAGCGCCGCCGTGGCGCGGCTCTACCATGGCGGCGCGCAGCTGATTGCCGTGGTCGTTGCGCCGATCGCGCTGCTGCTCATCGGCTTTGGCGGCGATGTCATGCTGTTGTGGACCGGCGATGTCGCGCTGTCGGCCAAGGTGGCGCCGCTGCTGGCGCTGGTCGCGGCGGGCACGCTGATGAATGTGCTGATGCAACTGCCCTATTTCACCATGGTCGCGCACGGCTGGACGCGGCTGTCGCTAGTGTCGAACATCGTTGCCGCCGCGGTGTTGCTGCCGGCGCTGGTGCTGGTGGTGCCGCGCTACGGCGCCCCCGGCGCGGCGCTGGTGTGGATCGTGCTCAACCTTGGTTACATCGTCCTCCAGGTGCCGCTGCTCCACCGCCGCATCCTGCGCGGCGAGATGGCGCGCTGGTATCTCGCCGATCTCGCGCTGCCGTTGCTCTGCGCCGGCGCCGGGCTGGGCGTCATGCTGCTGCTGCGCGGCCAGCTGGCGCCGTCACGCTGGCAATTGCTGCCGCTGCTGGCGCTGGCCTGGGCGGCCGTGGCGTTGCCGGCGCTGTTGTCGGCCGGTGCCGCCCGCGCCCGCCTCGCGCCGCTGTGGGCGCGGTTGCGCGGCTCCGGCGGTCCGGGCTAGGGAGCGCGATGACCACGCCGGACCCGCGCTTCACCATCATCCTGCCCACCCGCGAGCGCGCCGCCACGCTGCGCCACGCGCTGGCGACGGTGACCGCGCAGGATTTCGCCTCGCTCGAAATCATCGTCAGCGACAATTGCAGCACCGACGACACCACCGCCGTCGTCGCCGCCAACCCCGACCCGCGCATCCGCTATCTCAACACCGGCAAGCGCCTCAGCATGTCGCACAATTGGGAATTCGCCCTCGGCCATGCCCGGGGTGAATGGGTGGGTTCTCTGGGCGATGATGACGGCCTGTTGCCGGGCGCCCTTGTCCGCATCGACGCCATCGCAGCGGCCCATCCGGTCGATCTCATCCGCACCCGCCCGGGCAATTATCTGTGGCCGTCGCTGCTCGGCAGCCGCGGCGGGCATCTCAGCCTGCCGCTCGGCGGCAATTCGGGGCTGGTCGATTGCACGGCGGCGCTCAAGGCGGTGCTCGCCGGCGACAAATCCTATCTCGACCTGCCGACGCTTTATACCGGCGGCTTCGTGCGCCGCGCCGCCATCGACCGGGCGCGCGCCAGCGATGGGCGTTTCTTCCTGTCGCGCATCCCCGATGTCTATTCCTCGGTCATCCTGTGCGCGACCTGCGATCTTTATTATCATTCGGCCGATCCGGTGGCGATCAACGGCGCCTCGCTGGCCAGCACCGGCACGTCGCAATTCACCCGGTCCGACGATCCGGCACGGCAAAAGGCCGAACGCATGTTCGCGCAAGAGGATAATATTCCCCTTCATGCCAGCCTGCCGTTCAACCCCGATGGCAGCGTGCCGCGATCGCTGCAGGCGCTGGTGTTCGAAAGCTATCAGCAGGCACGCGCCGTTCACCCGATCTTCGGCGCGCTCGATCCAGCGCAGTAGATGCTCGCCATCGCCCGCACCGCCGCCGAACATCGCGACGAAATCACGGCGTGGCTGGCCGATTTCGGCGCGCTCAACGGCGTGGCGAAGGTGCCGCGCCCGGTGCTGGCGCAGCGGCTGCACAACCTGCGCGCCTTTGCGCGGTTGGCCTGGATGGACCGGCTGGTCTTTTACCCCGACCGCGAGCCGCCGATCACCGACATTGCCCAGGCCGCCCGCATCGGCGGCGAAGCACTGGCGCTGGCACCCAATCCGTTGATGACGGCGCTGTCGAACACCGTGCGCCGTCTGCGGCGGGCGCTTTAGGCGGGCTTGCGGCGCAACCACCCCACCGGATGGTGCGAGCATTCCGGCGTGTCGAGCGTTTCGTCGAACGGCCGCGGCGGGTGCGACAGTTCGAAATCGGGGTTGGCGGCGAGGAAGGCGCGCACTGCGGTAATCGGATTGTCATCGGCCCAGTCGGCGGGCGCGCGCGGTGAGCCGGCGACAAGCTGCATCACGCCATCCTGCGACAGGATATACGACCCAGGGGTCACCAGCCCGGCATAGGCGGCGAGTTCGGCAGCGACATGATCGCGGCTGTGGTTCGAATCGAGGATCAGCATGACGACATCGGTCGGCTTGATCAGTGCCTTGACCTTGGCGACGACATCATCGGCGACCGAGCTGCCCTCGATCATCGTGATGCGCTTGACCATCGGATGCGCTTCGATCGCGGCGCGATTGTGCGCGCGGATATCGATGTCGAGGCCGATGACCTGACCCTTGCCGATCATTTCCATCAGGCTGGCGTAAAAAATCAACGAGCCGCCATGGGCGATGCCGGTTTCGATGATGATGTCGGGCTGCACCTGCCAGATGGCTTCCTGGATGCGCAGCATGTCGTCGGGCAGCTGGATGATCGGCCGGCCGAGCCAGCTGAAGCCATAGGAATATTTGCGCACCCAGCCGGTCTTCACCCACAGATCGGCGATGACGTCGAAGCTTTCCTTGGAAAACAGATCATGGCTGGCGCCGTCGATGGCCAGCGTATTGGCATCTGTGTCGATGGTGATCTTCATGAAGAACCTGAATCCTCGCAACTATGGGCTGCGACCTAGGCGAAGCCGGGCCTCAGGGCAACCGCCGGGACGCGACCATGTCGGCGAGCCCGTCGGCAAGTGTCCAGCGCGCGCGGAAGCCGAGGTCGCCGTGTAGCCGCGTCGTGGCCGCCGCCATCACCTGTGGTTCGCCGGGCTGGCGCGGCCGGGCGCCCCAGTCGATCAGCCCGGCATCGCCGGCGAGCGTGGCGGCCATGCCGATGATGTCGCGCAGCGGCCGGCAATCGCCGCTGGCGATGTTGACCGCGCCGGTCACCTCGCTGGCGAGCAGCGCGACCATTGCGGCGCCGGCATCGTCGACATGGATGAAATCGCGGCGCTGCGTGCCGTCGCTGGTCGCCACCCGCCGGCCATCGCGCACCGCATCGATGACATCGGGGAGCAGCCGCCCGGCACGTTCGCCGCGGCCATAGGGAAAGAATATCCGCCCCCAACCCAGCGACAGCCCGAGCACCGGTGCCGCCGCCACCAGGGTCTGGAACAGCGCGGCCTTGGCGGTGCCATAGAGCGTCGAGGGCATGAGCGGCGTTGTTGCCTCGTCGAGCAGCGGCACGGCCCAGTCATATTCGGCGCAACTGCCGGTACCGACCAGCCGCGTGCCGCCGGCCGCTGCAAAGCCGCGCGCCAGCCGCAGCGACGCCGCCAGCCAATCGAGATTCTGCGGGGCGTGCCAGAATTTCCCCGGCTCGGCATACCAGGCGAGGTGGAGGAGATGCGTCGGCGCGATGCGCGCCAGCAGCGGTGCCGGATCGTCGGCGAGCAGGTCGATGGCATGGCTGTGGCAACCATCATGCCCGGCGCGGCCGAGCAGATGCACCTCCGCCCCCAGCGCCAGCAGCGGCGCGATGGTGGCGCGGCCGACGAAACCGCTGGCGCCGGTGACGGCAACCCGCATCACAGGGCGAAATTCATAGGGCGAAATCCGGATAGCTCGCGTCGCGCTCCGAAATCACCGCCGGTGCCGCCGGCCAGGCGATGCCGAATGCCGGATCATCGAAGCGCGCACCGATGCCGACCCCGGCCACGAAGGCCGTGCCCATGTGGTAGAGCACATCGCTGTCGGGCTCGAGGGTCAGGAACCCGTGCAGGCAACCGGGCGGGATGTAGAAGGACGTCTCGCCCTCCCCCGAAAGTTCGACCCCGACCCAGCGACCCCGGCTTGGCGACTTGGGCCGCACATCGACCGCGACATCGAAAATTCGCCCGCGCACGCATTGCACCAGCTTGGCTTCCTCATGCGGCGGCTGCTGGCCATGCAGGCCGCGCAACGTGTGGACGTGCGGATTGCGCGACAGGTTCATCTGGGCGATGCGGAAGTCGATACCCGCTTCGGCAAAGACATCGACGCAAAAGGTCCGCGCAAAGCTGCCGCGCGCATCGGCCACCGGCTGGCGTTCGATGCGGTATGCCCCCGCGATGGCGGTCGGCACCAGCTGCATCAATCGATCCGCAGCGCCGGGATCGCCGTCACGAAACGCCCGCCCCAATCGCGGATGAAGGCGAGTTGCGCCATGACTTCGCTGCGCAGGTTCCACGGCAGGATCAGCACATAATCGGGCCGCGCCTCGGCAATCGCTTCGGGCGCGCGAATCGGGATATGGCTGCCGGGCGACAGCCGGCCCTGCTTGGCCGGGCTGCGGTCGGCGATGAACAGCATCGCATCGGCCCCGGCGCCGCAATAGTTGAGCAGCGTATTGCCCTTCGCCGCCGCGCCATAGCCCGCGACGGTGCGATTTTCGGCGCGCGCCGTCGCCAGAAAGGCGTTCAACCCGTCCCGAACCGCCCGGCACCGCGCATCGAACCCCGCATAACCCGCCGGCTTGTCGAGCCCGGCGGCAATTTCTGCCGCCCTGACCGCCGCAACCCCTGCCTCCAGCGCGTGCCCGGCGCCCTCGCGACAGGCAAAAACCCGCAAGGAACCGCCATGCGTCGGCAATTCGGTGCAGTCGAACACCCGCAAACCATGCCGTGCGAACACCTTTTCCACCGCCAGCAGCGACAGATAGGTGTAATGTTCGTGATAGATCGTATCGAACTGCACGCCCTCGATGGTGCGCAACAGGTGCGGAAACTCCACCGTGAACACCCCTTCGGGCTTCAACAGCGCCGCGATTCCCGCCGCAAAATCGTTGATATCGGGCACATGGGCGAGAACATTCTTGGCCGCCAGCAGGTCCGCGGCATGGCCTTCGGCGGCCAGCCGTTGCGCCGTTTGCAGCCCGAAGAAGCTGATATCGGTCGGCACACCCCGCGCAATCGCGGCCTCGGCGGTGTTCGCACTGGGCTCGACACCCAGCACCGGCACGCCTGCGGCCACGAAATATTGCAGCATGTAACCGTCGTTGCTGGCGATCTCGACCACCTGTGACTGTCGCCCCAGCCCAAACCGCGCCGTCATCGCCGCGGCATAGGCGGCACAATGCGCCAACCAACTGTCCGAAAACGAAGAGAAATAGGCGTAATCATCGTTGAAGATGGCTTCGCGTGGCACCACCGATTCGACCTGCACCAGCAAACAGACATCGCAGACGCGCGCATGCAGCGGGTATTTCGACTCGACGGCACCGGCATTTTCCGGGCGGATATTGCTGTTAGCCAGCGGTTGCAGCCCCAGATCGACCCAGGTGCGGGTCAACGGGGCATCACAGCCAAGGCAGGCGGGGGTAGTCATGAACGGGCCTCCCAGGCAGCAAGTTGCGCAAGACACAGCGCGCGCGGCGCCTCGCCGGCATCGAAGCCGCGATACCAGTCGGCGCTCCACTGCAACGCTTCGCGGGCATCGAGGCGCGGGTGCCAGCCCAGCGCCGCCATCGCGGCACCGGCATCGAGCGCCAGCGCCGGCGCTTCGGCGGGGTGGTCGCCCGGCGCCGCGACCCAGCCGCGCGGGCTGCCGAGCGCCGCTGCCACCATGTCGGCGACCGCCGCCACCGTCACCGGCGCATCGTCCGCCGCCGGCCCGAAATTCAACGCCCGCCGCAGCCCCGGACGGGTGGCGAGCGCTTCGAGATAGGCGAGATAGCCTGACAGGCAATCGAGCACATGCTGCCACGGCCGCGTCGCCTGCGGATAGCGCAGTTCGAGCGGCACCCCGGCGTGCAGTGCCCGCCAGGCATCGGGCACCAGCCGGTCGGCCGACCAGTCGCCGCCGCCCACCACATTGCCGCCGCGCGCCGTCGCCAGCGCCACGCCGGCCTTGCTGAAATAGCTGTCGGCAAAGGCGGCGGCAACCAGTTCGGTGCCGGCCTTCGATGCCGAATAGGGGTCATGGCCGCCGAGCGGGTCGCTCTCCACGAAGCGCCGCCCGCTGCCATCGTTGCGGTAAACCTTGTCGGTGGTGACGACGAGCACCGCCTTGAGGTCGGGCGCCCCCCGCAGCGCGTCGAGCACATGCGCGGTGCCGGTGACGTTGGTGGCGAAGGTCAACGCCGGTTCGGCATAAGAACGCCGCACCAGCGGCTGCGCCGCCATGTGCAGCGCCAACGTCGGCCGGGCCGCCTGCACCGCCGCCCGCACCGCCGCGGCATCGTTGATATCGGCGATCGTCGACGTCGCCCCGGCAAAGGGCGCCAGCCGCGAGTACAGGTCGGGGACATGATCGGGGGCGAGCGACAGGCCATGCACTTCGGCGCCGAGCTGTTCGAGCCAAAGCGCCGCCCAGCTGCCCTTGAAACCGGTATGGCCGGTCAACAGCACACGCTGCTGGCCCCAGAAATCGCGATTCACGTCAGGCCCAGCACTTCCACGGCGCCGCCCCGCGCTGCCACATGTCCTCGAGCTGGTTCTTGTCGCGCAGCGTGTCCATCGGCTGCCAGAACCCCCGATGCGCGAACGCCCGCAACTCGCCCTGGCGCGCGAGATTAGCGAGCGGGTCGGCTTCCCACGGCATCGAGTCGCCGGCAATCTCGTCGATCACCTTGGGCGACAGCACGAAGAAGCCGCCGTTGATGAAGCCACCATCGCCCAAAGGCTTTTCGATGAAGCCGTTGACGGTGTCGCCATCGATCTCCAGCGCGCCATAGCGCCCCGGCGGCTGCACCGCGGTGACCGTCGCCAGCTTGCCGTGCGACCGGTGAAAGGCGATTTCGGCGGTAATATCGAGATCGGCAACGCCATCGCCGTACGTGAAACAGAATGCCTCTTCATTCGCCAGATAGGGCGCGACGCGCTTCAGCCGCCCGCCGGTCATCGTGTCCTCACCGGTATCGACGAGCGTTACCCGCCAGGGTTCGGCGTTGCGGGCGTGCACTTCGATGCTGTTGGTCCGCATGTCGAAGGTGACATCCGACATGTGGAGCGAATAATTCTGGAAATATTCCTTGATGACATAGCCCTTGTAGCCGCAGCAGACGATGAAATCATTCACGCCATGCGCCGAATACAGCTTCATGATGTGCCACAGGATCGGCCGGCCGCCGATCTCGATCATCGGCTTGGGCTTCAGATGGGTTTCTTCGGAGATGCGCGTGCCGAGCCCGCCGGCGAGGATGACCGCTTTCATGCGGCGAAACGGCATTGGGGGCGGAAGGGCACGCAGGCGTCCTTTTCGGCAACACGCTGTCGCCAGTCGGCGATGCAGGCCCGGCTACCCCAGCTTGCTTGGCGCTGGCAAGCCTCGCGGCGTACAGCGCCTGCAAATCCAGCGCCCGAAAGCCGGTGACACTCCCCCGCGGCCCCGGTAGAACCACCGCCAAACAGGGGGAATCGCGTGGAATCGCTGATCGTGTCGATCCGGGTGGAACGGCGCTGGCCACTGTGGGCGGTGCTGGCGGTAGCGCTGGCCTGGCTGGCGGCTGCGGTCGCCAGCGCACCGCCGCCGACGCTTGCCTCCGTGCCGGCACTGGCGCTGGCACTGCTGCCGCCGCTGGCGCTGCTGTTCCTCGTCGCCGCCCTGCTCCCGGCCGGGCGCGATCCGGTGCCGCTCGCCGAAGCCGATGGCCAGTTGGCAGGCGCCGTTGCAACGGCAACGACCCTCGCTGCGCGGCTCGCCGAGATCGACACCCATCTGGCCAGCAGCGCCGCGCACACCGAAAGCCTGGCGGCGGCGACCGCCGCCAACCTGCCCGGGCTGGGTGGCAGCGCCGACGCGCTTCGCGCCGCAGTCGCCGAGGTCGCGCATAGCGGCAGCGCGGCCGAAGCGATGGTCGACGCCCTGGGCACCAGCCTGCCGGCGCTCGTCGCCACGGTCGATGCGCTGGTGGCGACGCTGCAGCGCAGCGCCGCCGACAGCGCGGCACAGGTCGCAACGCTTGCGGCCGCGCTTGCCGATGTCGAGGCACGCCAGACCGCCGCAGCGACCGCTGCACAGGCCGATATCGCCGCGATGGTCGCGCAACTCGCCGAGATCGATGCTGCCTCGCAGGCCGGCACCAGCGCGATTGCCAAGCGCGCCTATGCGCTCGATGCTGCCGTCGACGGCGTGCTGGCACGCAGCAGCGCCGCGCTCGAATCGCTCCACGCCGGCTTTGGCGAACAGCTCGATGCACTCGCCGGTCGCTTTGCCGAAAGCCGCGAAGCACTCGCCGGGGTCGGTAGCGACGTCGCGCAGATCGATGCCGCCCTGGCCGCGCTGGCCAGCGGTGGCGAGGCGATTTCGGCGCAGCTCGCCACCCAGGTGACCGCGCTCACCGATCGCGTCGAGGCCGGGGCGGCGCGCATCGACGCGATCGACGCGCGCTTCATGACCCGCGAACGCGACGCCCTCGGCGCCCGCGCCGCGCGTGTCATCGAAAGGCTCCACGAATCCAGCGTCGATGTCGCGCGCCTGCTCGGTATCAGGCTCGGCGATAGCGATTGGGCCGCGCATCGTGCCGGCGACCGCAGCGTCTTTGCCCGCGCCGTGGTGCCGCAACTGGGCGACGAAACCGACCGCAAGATGGCGCGCCTGTTCGCCCACGATCCCGATTTCCGCAACGAAGCCGGTTTTTTTTGCGACAGTTTCGAAGGCCTGGTCGCCCGACTGGCCAATGGCCGCGATGGCGAGGCGATCGCCACCACCATGCTGACTTCGGATATCGGCAAGATCTACCTGGCGCTGGCAGCGGCGTCGAATCGCAACGCCCCCCAGACTTAGACTGGCGGGTTAGACCCGCACCACCCGTCGTCCGAAGCTGGCCCCGGTAAACAGCCCGCAAAACGCTTCGGGCAGGCTGGCCAACCCTTCGAAAATCTCCTCGCGATAGACGACCGTGCCGGCCTTGATTAGCGCCGCCAGTTCGGCCTGTGCCGCGGCGAACTGCGGCAAATCGTCAAACACCACCATGCCTTCCATGCGCAACCGCTTGCCGATGAATTCGCGGGTGTTCTTCAGGCCCGGCACCTGTTCGAGCGGGGTGTTATAGTCGGCAACCTGGCCCGAAACGACGATGCGGCCGCGCATCTTCATAGACGGCAAAGCGCGGTCGATCATCGCGTTGCCGACATTGTCGAACATCACGTCGAAACCGGCCGCCGCGGCTTCGGCAAACTCGGCCTCGAACCCCGGCGCCTTGTAGTCGAGCGCGCGATCAAAGCCGGCCACCTCGGTCAGCCAGGCGCATTTTTCGGCGCCGCCGGCGATGCCGATGACTTCGGACGCGCCCCACAGCTTCGCCAATTGCCCCGCCGTTGCCCCCACCGGCCCGGCGGCGCTGGTCACCAGCACGCGCTCCCCGGCTTTCAGCGCGGCGACGCGCTTCAGCCCGAACCAGGCGGTCATCCCCGGCACCCCGAGCAGCCCGATCCACAATTGTTCGGGGACGCCGAGATCGGGGATTTTCACGCAATAGCCGCGGCCGTTCGACACGACATGGCTCGCCCAGCCCGACAGCGCTACCTGGTCACCGACGGCAAAGCGTTCGTTGCGGCTTTCCATGACTTCACCGACGCAAAAGCCATCGACCGGCGCCCCCGGCGCCAGCGGCGGCGCATAGCTGGCGCCCGGCGACAGCCGCGAACGGGTGCCGGGATCGCACGAAACGAAATGGTTTTTCGCGAGGAACTGGCCTTCGGCAAGCTCGGGGATCGGCAGCGTTTCGAGGCGGAAGTCCGCCGGTGTCGGCGCGCCGTCGATGTGCCGGACCAGCACAATCCGTTCCATTTCACGCGCCGCCATGTCAGTCTCCCATCAAATCATCGGAGAGTCTTATGGACCAGCGCATCAGCATCGTCACCCTCGGCACCGACGACCTGCCGCGCGCCGTCACCTTCTGGGAGGCGATGGGCTGGCCACGCAAGGCAAAGGCCTTTGACGCGATCGCCATGTTCCAGTGCGGCGGCATCGCCTTTGCCCTCTACCCCTTCGACAAATTGGCCCAGGATTGCGGGATGACCGACCGCGGGCCGGGCTTCGGCGGCTTCACCCTGGCCCATAACGTCGGCAGCGAGGCCGAGGTCGATGCGCTGATCGACCGCGCCGTTGCCAACGGCGGCACGTTGCAGGTCAAGCCGCACAAGGCGTTCTGGGGCGGCTACACTGGCTATTTCTGCGACCCCGATGGTCATCCGTGGGAAGTCGCGTACAACCCGTTCGTGCCGATGGGGCCGGACGGCGAAATGCTGCTGCCCGACTGATGGGGCGGCGCATTCTTGGCTATGGCGGGCTGCTCGGCGGCGCAATGGCGCTGCTGCAATGGCTCGATTACCAGCGGCTGGCGCGCACGCATCTGGGCGAAGTCACGATCTTCTTCATCGCCGGCGGCTTTCTCGTCCTCGGCATGGTGTTCGGCGCGCGGGTGCTGCGGCCGCCGCGGCCGTTGCCCTTCACCGGCAATCCCGAAGCCCGCAGCGCGCTGAAACTGTCGCCGCGCGAGCTTGCCGTGCTCGAAGCGCTTGCTGCCGGCCAGTCGAACAAGGAGATTGCGCGGACGCTCGACGTGTCGCCCAACACGGTCAAGACCCATGTCGCCAATCTGTTCGCCAAGCTCGAGGTCAGCCGCCGCACCGAAGCGATCGCCCGCGCCCGCGCGCTCGGCATCATGCCGTGACGATGGGTGAGAAAGCCCGATTCACCCGTTCGGGTGATAGGCTGAGCCGGCCCTATATGGCTGGTGGCGCCGGCAACCAACGGGAGGGAACCCCATGCTGACCACCATTCTCAAATATGGCGTCATTGCCGGCATCATCATCGCCATTCCGACCTTTGCCATACCGGTGACCTTCAAATCCCTGTCACCCGTGACGGGCATGCTTATCGGCTATACGTCGATGCTGGTGGCGCTCAGCTTCGTCTTCATGGGCGTCAAGCACCAGCGCGACACCGCCGGCGGCGGGGTGATCGCCTTCTGGCCGGCGCTCGGCCTCGGGCTGGCGATCAGCCTGGTTGCCGGCGTTTTCTATGTGCTGGCCTGGGAAATGGCACTGGCGGTCAGCGGCATGGATTTTGCCGCCGAATGGAGCCAGCAGATGGTCGCCGAAGCGCAGGCCCGCGGCGACAGTCCGGAAGCGATTGCGAAGATTCGCGCCGAAATGGCGCAGTTCGCCAGGGACTATGCCAACCCGCTCTATCGCATGGCGGTGACGCTCAGCGAGATCCTGCCCGTCGGGGTGCTGGTATCGCTGGTTTCGGCGGCGCTGCTGCGCAACAGCCGCTTCCTGCCGGCGCGGGCGGGGTCGTTGCCGGCGTGAGGCAAGGTCAATGAAAGTCGCGTGATTTCGGCAGGATGCGCACGTCGCGCGGATGCCGGGCGCGGCCACCGGGGTAGCGGCTCGGTTGCTGCAAATCTTCATCGGCGCGCGCCAGCGGCGGATTGGCATCATGGGTGTCGGACAAGCGATCGAGCAACGCGCTGCGGTCGATGATGCGGCTGGCCATGATGTGGACGACGCCTTCGGGGCTGCGCTGCACTTCGCCTTCGATCTGCATCAGCCGCGCCGCCATGATCGGCCGGCGGAAAATATCGAACAGGCGGGCCCAGATGACGATGTTGGCAACGCCGCTTTCATCCTCGATCGTCACGAAAATGGCATTGCCCTTGCCCGGCCGCTGGCGGATCAGCACGACCCCGGCGACCGCGACGCGGCGGCCGTTACGGGCAATCGCCGCCTCGCCGCAGCTCAGCACGCCGGCGCCGGCGAAATGGCCGCGCAGCAGCGCCATCGGATGGCCCTTCAGCGACAGGCGGATGGTCTGGTAGTCGGCCGCCACCTGTTCGCCCGGCGTCAGCAGCGGCAGATCGGCATCGGGTTCGGCACCCAGTTCGCGCGCGCTGGCGGCGGCGAACAGCGGCAGTTCGCCGACCGGGGTGCGCAGCGCCTCCCAGGCCGCGCTGCGCCGGTCGAGCCCCAGCGACCCGCAGGCATCGGCATCGGCGAGCAGGCGCAGCGCCCGCGGCGGCAGTCCGGCGTGGCGAGCGAGCGTTTCCACACTGTCGAACGGCCGCGCGGTGATGATGGCGTCGGCCCAGGCTTCGCGAAACCCGGTGATCTGGCGCAAGCCGAGGCGGAGCGCCTCGCCCTCGATACTGTTATCCCACCCACTGAAATTGATATCGACCGGCCGCACCGCGATGCCATGGTCGCGGGCATCGCGGACGATCTGTGCCGGCGCGTAAAACCCCATCGGCTGCGAATTGAGCAGCGCTGCCGCAAAGATCGCCGGATAGTGGTGCTTGAGCCATGACGACACCCAGACCAGCCGCGCAAAGGCGATGGCATGGCTTTCGGGAAAACCATAGCTGCCGAAGCCCTTGATCTGGTTGAAACAGCGCTGGGCAAAATCGGCGTCGTAACCCCGCGCCACCATGCCGCCGACCATCTTGGCCTCGAAATGCTGCATGGTGCCGATATTGCGAAAGGTCGCCATGGCGCGGCGCAGCTGGTTCGATTCGGATGGCGTGAAATTGGCGGCGGTAATCGCCAGCTTCATCGCCTGTTCCTGGAACAACGGCACGCCGAGCGTCTTGCCCAGCACATGGCGCAGCTCATCGGGATCATGCGGCGGCGCCGGCGAGGGAAATTCGACCCTTTCGCGCCCCTGCCGCCGCCGCAGATAGGGGTGGACCATGTCACCCTGGATCGGCCCGGGGCGCACGATCGCCACCTGGATGACGAGATCGTAGAATTCGCGCGGCCGCAGGCGCGGCAGCATGTTCATCTGCGCCCGGCTTTCGACCTGGAAGACGCCGATACTGTCCCCCCGGCACAGCATGTCGAACACCGCGGTGTCGGTATCGGGGATATTGTCGAGCGTCAGTTGCCGGCCGATGTGCGTTTCAACGAGCGCAAACGCCTTGCGGATGCAGCTGAGCATGCCCAATGCCAGCACATCGACCTTCATCAGGCCCAAGGCGTCGATATCGTCCTTGTCCCATTCGATGAAGGTGCGATCGGGCATGGCGGCATTGTGGATCGGCACGGTCTCGTCAAGCCGGTCCTGCGTCAGCACGAAGCCGCCGACATGTTGCGACAGATGCCGCGGAAAGCCCATGATCTGGCCGACGAGATCGGCGAGCCGGGCGATTTCGGGCGCCTGCGGATCGAAACCGCTTTCGGTGATGCGCTGCTGTTCCATATGGCTGGCAAAACTGCCCCAGACCGTGCTGGTCAGCCGCGTCGTCACGTCTTCGGACAGGCCGAGCACCTTGCCGACCTCGCGCACTGCGCTGCGCGGGCGATAATGGATGACAGTGGCGGCAATGGCGGCACGGTCGCGGCCATAACGAGCATAAATATACTGCATCACCTCTTCGCGGCGCTCGTGTTCGAAATCGACATCGATATCGGGGGGCTCCTTGCGCTCTTCGGAAATGAATCGCGAGAACAACAGGTTGTGCTTGGCGGGATCGACCGCGGTGATGCCGAGCACATAGCAGACCGCCGAATTGGCCGCCGAGCCGCGCCCCTGGCAGAGAATGCCGCGCCCTTGCGCGAACTGCACGATGTCATGGACGGTCAGGAAATAGGGGGCGTAGCCGGCCTTGGCGATGATGCGGAATTCCTCGACGAGCAGCGCCTGCAATTTCGGCGGCAGGCCCTCGGGCCAACGCTTGCGCGCCGTCTGCAGGGTCAGCGTTTCGAGCCAGCCTTGCGGGCTGTGGCCGGGCGGAATCGGTTCGTGGGGATATTCGTAGCGCAGCTGATCGAGCGAGAAATCGATGCGATCGAGGATGGTGCGGCTGGCGTGGAGCGCGGCGTCCTGCCCGGCAAACAGCCGCGCCATTTCGGCACCGGCCTTCAAGTGGCGTTCGGCATTGGCGAGAAGCCGGCGCCCGGCCTCCGCCAGCACGGTCTTTTGGGCGATGCAGGTGAGGATATCGTGGAGCCGGCGCTGTTCCGGCGCGGCATAGAGCGGCGCGTTGACGGCGAGGAGTGGCACACCCTGGGCCTGGGCCAGCGTCGCCAGCCGCGCCAGCCGCCGCCGGTCGGCCCCGCCGCGCGGCATGTCGGCGGCGAGCCAGCAGCGCCGGGGGGCAAGCGCCGCGAGATCGGCAAGGCGCGGCACCGGGCCGGTGGGCGGCGGCATCAGGATGAGCAGCAGATCGTCGTGCAGCCCGGCGAGATCATCGAACCCCAGCGTGCAATCACCCTTTTCGGCGCGGCGATTGCCCAGCGTCAGCAGCCGGGTCAGCCGCCCCCAGCCGCGGCGGGTGGCGGGGTAGGCGATGATGTCGGGCGTGCCATCGGCAAACACCAGCCGCGCGCCGACCGCCAGCTTGAAGCGCAGGTCGGGCTGTTCCTCCTTCAACTCGCGCAACGCGACATGCGCCTGGACGACGCCCGCCACCGTATTGCGATCGGCGATGCCGATGCCGTGATGGCCGAGTTCGACGGCGCGGCGCACCATATTGCCGGGGGAAGAGGCACCGCGCAGGAAGGAAAAATGCGTCGCCGCCGCCAGCTCGGCAAAGCCGGTCATGCAAACAGGCCGTGGAGATACCAGCCAGGATCGGGCTTTTCGCTGCCATACAGCCCGTGGCGGAACAGCCAGAAACGCCGACCATTACTGTCTTCCACCCGGTAATAATCGCGCGTCAGCCCGGCACCATCGGCGCGCCGCCACCATTGCGCCGCGATGCGTTCGGGGCCTTCGTGGCGGACGACATCATGCGTCTGCCGCCGCCAGCGAAAGCGTCGCGGCGGCCCATCGGGGACTTCGGCGATAACCTGGATGATCTGCGGCGGATCGAACAGCGTCACCGGCCGCAGCGGCGGCTCCCCCGGCGCCGCCACCGTCCAGGCAGCGCCGGTGGCGGCATCGCCCAGCGGCAGTTCGAACGCCGCCTGTTCGGGGATATGGCTGTCGGCCGCCACCAGCCGGCGCACCCGCCCGCGCCCGAGCCGCGCGCCGAGCCGGTCGACGAGCGCGCCGACCTCGCTGTCGGCAAGGCTGCCGCCTTCCAGTTGCAACTGCTGCGCCGCCAGCGGCGCGGTGACCGGCACCATCAGCCGGATGAGATCGAAGCCGAAGCCGGGGTCGATCGGGTCGGCGAGCGCGCCGATGCGTTCGCGCAGCAGGCGGATCAGCACCGCCGGGTCGCGCACCGGGGCGGCGGTTTCGACCACCAGCCGCGCGACATGGCCATCGCTCCGGAACAGCGCGACATCGAAGCGCCGCCCACCTTCGGCGCGTTCGGTGAGCAGCAGCCCGGCGCGCACCACCAGCGCCTCGATGGCGGCGAGCGCCGCTTCGACCTGGGTCAGCGGCGCGGCAAAGCGGCGCTCGACCTCCACCGGCGCCGGCGGCCGGCGCGGTGTGACCGGCACGGCGATGGCCCCCGACAGCCGGGCGAGCAAATGCGGCAGCGCCTCGCCGAAGCGCGCCGCCAGCGCCGGCATGTGCTGGCGCGCCACCCGGCCGATGGTCAGCAGTCCGGCGCGGCGCAGCGCCAGTTCGCTGGCTTCGGGCAGTTCCAGCGCGGCGATCGGCAGATCATCGATGCAATCGGCCTGGTGGCGAGCCAGCGCCAGCGCGGCATCCGGCGTGGCGGCGAGCGCCGGCCAGGCGGTCAGCCCCAGCCGCGCCAGCCGGGTGACAAGGTCATCGACCAGCGCCGCTTCGCCGCCGAACAGATGCGCGCAGCCGGTGATATCGAGCACCAGCCCGTGCGGCGGCACCGCCATCACCATCGGTGTATAGCGATCGCAGCCATCGGCGAGCCATTCGAGCAGCGCCGCATCGGCGGCCGGATCATGCGGCTGCGCCAGCAGTTCGGGCACCCGCGCCCGGGCATCGGCAAGCCGCATCCCCGGCGCCAGCCCGGCGGCGAGTGCCTGCCCATCGACCGCCACCAGGATGACCGCGCCCTTGTGCTTCTCCGTCAGCGCCAGCGGCGCGTCAGGCGATTCCGGCGGCGCGTCAAGCCGCGTGGCGTCGGCCGGACTCTGGCGCCGCAGCCGCTCGCAGGGGAACTGCGGCAGGTGCAGGGCCAGAACGCGGCGCGGTAAAGCTTGCGCTGTCACGGTCCCACTCCAATCGGGTTGCAAAACCACCGATCCCGCTGCGATGCCGCAACAGGGTGACGGCAAAAACCGGCGCGCCCGGCGCGGAGGCGCCAGACATCGAAGACGGCGCGTTGGCACCGGGCGTCAGCGACGCAGCTGCCGCAACGTGCCAGCGTGATTGTGCCGCGCTCGGCACCGGATCGCCGCTGCGCAAGGCGAGGGTGAGCACCCCCGAGCGCGCCGCCGCCAGCATCAGCCGGCGCGAGGCGGTAAGGTCGAAGGCCGGGGCCTTGCCAAAGGGTTCGAGCAGCACCGCCGCCAGCGCCGCACAACCGACCGCTTCGGCGCCGGCACGCAGCAGCGCCAGTGTGTCGGGGGCCTGCACCAGCACCAGTCGCGCCGGATCGAGCCCGAGGTCGGCCAACCCCAGCCCATAGGGCCGGTCATAGCGCGCGGCGCGATCCTCGCGCAGCCACAGGATCGGACCCGGCCGACCGCAGCGCAGCGCCAGCAACAGCGCAAAACCGGCGACGCTGGCTGCATCCCCCTCACCTTGCGCATAAAGCTCGTGGAGCGCGGCGACCTCGAACCCACCGCCAAGCCGTGCGTCAACGGCATCGAGGCCGAGCGACAGGCGCGCGCCGGCCGCCGGAACCGGCGGCGGGGCCAGGCCCGCAAGGGCCGGCAGGGAGGCGGGGCGACTCGTCATGTTCTTTATTTGTTCTAATTGCAGCCGACTCCTGCCCCGAGTCAAGCGGGCAGGCGTTCCGGTTGCGCGCGCTACTGGCCCTTCACCAGCCCGGCATCGAGCAGGCTGGTGGCGCAATCGACGATCGATTCGGCCGCAGCCCGCGTCTGCCAGCCGAGCACCGCCCTGGCATGGCCGGCATCGCACTGCCGGCGGCGGCCGAGTTCGGGAATAACCATCCTCACCGTCGGGTCGAACAGTGCCGCGACTTTCAGCAGGAAATCGGGCAGCCCGCGCGTCGGCACCTTTTTCGCCCGCGCGCCGAGGCGGAATTTCAGGATTTCGGCGATATCGCTCATCCACAGAAACTCGCCCGAGCCCAGAAAGCGTTCGCCGTGCATGTTCGGCGCGGTCAGTGCGTGGATGTGCAGATCGGCAAGATCGCGCACATCGACGAGCGGGAAGCCGAGCCGCGGCAGGCCGGGCAGTTCGCCGCCGAGCAGTTTCTTCACCACCTCGAGCGAGGTCGAGAAATCGCTGCCGAGCACCGGGCCGAGCACGGCGCTGGGGTTGATCGTGGCGAATTCCAGCGCACCGCCTTCGCGGGCGATGAAGTCGCGCGCCGCGCGTTCGGCAATCGTCTTCGACTTGATATAGGCATAGCTGTCGGGGCTGTCGGTGTTCGACCAATCGGCTTCGGTGAAAATCTTGTCGTTGCCGCGCGCATCGCCATAGCAGATGGCCGCGGTCGAGCTGGTCATGACGACGCGCTTGATGCCGGCGTCGCGCGCCGCCTTCAACGCGCGCAAGGCCCCATCCCGCGCCGGGATGATCAGGTCGTCGGGGTTCTTCGGCTCGGCGGCCGGAATCGGCGAGGCGATGTGGAGCATCAGGTCGGCACCCGCTGCGGCGTCGGCCCAGCCGGCATCGCGGGTCAGATCGGCGGCAAAGAGCTGCAGGTCGGGGGCGGCGAGCGTTTTGCGCACTTCATCGGCGCGGCCGAGGTTGCGGATGGTGCCGCGCACCGTCCAGCCATCGGCAATCAGCTGCTTGATGGCGAAACCGGCGATATAGCCCGACGCGCCCGAAACCAGTACGACACCCTTCGACATGACGATTTCCTTCACTTTCGGCTCGCGGCGGGTGCCCGGCCATGCTAACGTTTTGACAAATGCCGTCTGATTTGTCAACAACAACACCCGACCGGCGCCAGGCCATCGTCGGTGCAGCTCTGACGGCGTTCTCGCGTTTCGGCTATCGCCGCGCCGCCATGGCCGATATTGCCGCCGCCGCCGGCATCTCGCGGCCCCTGCTCTACACCGTGTTCCCCAACAAGGCGGCGGTGTTCCGCGCGCTCGCCGAGATGCTGCTCACCGATGCCATCGCCGGCGCCGAAGCCGCTTGGCCAGAGGGGATGGACCCGGCCACCGGCCTTGCCGCCGCGATCCTCGCCAAGGACCTTGGCATCCACCGCCTGTTCGCCGCGACGCCGCATGCCGGCGAAATCCTGGCCGAAGCGCATATGCTCGCCGATGATCTCCACAAGGCGAGCGCGGCGCGTTTTGCCGCGCTGGTCGCTACCCGGCTGGCGGCAGCAGGCGATGCCGACCCAGGCGCGACGGCGCGGCTTGTCGTCAATGCCGGGGACGGTCTCAAGCACGCTGGGCTCGATGAAGCAACGTACGTGGCCGATGTGCGGCGGCTGGCGGCGCTGGTGGCCGGCAGCCTGCCAGATCAGCCAGCGTAAAGCTTGTCGAGCCGTTCGCCATAGACCTGCTTCAGGACATGGCGGCGGATCTTCAGGCTGGGGGTCATCTGCTGGTTTTCGGTGCTGAAGGCTTCGTCGGCGATGATGACGCGGCGGACCTTTTCGATGACTGACAGCCGGCTGTTGACGCGGTCGACCGCTGCCATCATGGCGCGGTGGAACTCGGGCTCCCTGGCCAGCTTGTGCAGATCGGCGGGCATGCCCTTGTCGCGCGCCCAACCGAGCGCCCATTCGGCTTCGGGCACGACGACCCCGACGAGATAGGGCCGCTTGTCACCATAGACCATCGCCTGGGCGATCTCGTCCTGCAGGGTCAGCATGCCTTCGACGCGCTGAGGGGCGACATTGTCCCCCTTGTCGTTGATGATGATGTCCTTTTTGCGATCGGTGATGACGAGATGGCCGTCCTTGTCGAGATGGCCGATGTCGCCAGTGTACAGCCAGCCGTCCTGGAGCACACGATGGCTTTCGACGTCATTGGCCCAATAGCCGTCCATCACCAGTTCGCCGCGCACCAGGATCTCGCCATCGCTGGCGATCCTGATCTCCACGCCATCGAGCGGCGGGCCGACGGTGTGCATCTTGAGCCGCGCGCGCGGGCGATTGCAACTGATCACCGGCCCGGCCTCGGTCTGGCCATAGCCTTGCAGAATGGCGATGCCGATGGCGGCAAAGAAGATGCCGACTTCGGGGTTCAACGGCGCGCCACCGGCCACCATGCCCTTCAGCCGGCCGCCGAATTTGGCGCGGATCGATTTGCGGATGGTGCGTTCGAGCACGGCATCGAGGGCGCGTTCGGCGATGTTGAGGCTTTCGCCGCGCGCCTGCTTGCGTGCCAGCCGCAGCGCCTGGTTGAGCAGGGTGACGGCGACGCCGCCCTGTTTCTCGATCTGCTTGGCGATGCGCATGCGCAGCACTTCGAACAACCGCGGCACGACAACCATGAAGGTCGGGCGCACTTCCTCGATATTGGCGGCGAGCTTTTCCAGGCCCTCGCAATAGGCGATCTGCCCGCCCATGCCGATCGGCATGTACTGGCCGGCGGTGTGTTCATAGGCATGGCTGAGCGGCAGGAAGCTGAGGAACAGTTCGCCCACCGGCTCGCCGGGCACGAAATCCTGTTCGATGATGGCGATGGCGCCAGCGATGTTGCGCATGATGGCGCCATGATGCTGGCGCACACCGCGCGGGGCGCCGCCGGTGCCGCTGGTGTAGATGATACAGGCGATATTGTGGCGCTCCATTGTGGCGCGAGCGCGTACCGCGACACGATCGGCGAGCAGGTCCTGCGCCCGCGATTCGAGCAGGGCATCCCATTGGTGGATGGCAAGCGTGCCGCGCTGGGCATCCTTCAGATGGTCGATACCGATGACGATGCGGCAATTGTCGCTGTCGGCGACCGCCGGCAACAGCGCCGCGGCGAGCTTCGAATTGGAAACGATGACCGCACGGGCGCCCGAATTGCCGAGGATGTGGCTGTGATCGGCGGTGGTGTTGGTGGTGTAGGCCGGCACGGTAATGGCACCGGCGGCCATGATGGCAAGATCGGCGAGGCACCATTCGGGGCGATTTTCGCTGACCAGCACCACCCGGTCCCCCGGCTTGATACCAAGGGTAATCAGCGCTGCCGACAGGCTGGCGACGAGGTCACGGCATTGCGCCCAGCTTTGCGCCTGCCAGCGGCCATCGGCCTTGCGCGACAACAGCGGGCGTTCGCCATGTTCGTCGGCGCGGTCGAGGAACATGCTGACCAGATTGGACGCGGCATCGACACGCGCCGCCATCTCGGCACGGCGCATGGCGGGTAGGGGCGCAAGGCTCATCTCTTATCCTCAATAGCCCGCGGAATTGCCTTCACTGCGCGGATCGGCGCCGCCGCGCCAGCCCCCGGCAATGCGTTCGAGCCCGTTTGCCTTCAGTGGCAGCGGTGCCGCGACGACGCGATGGCCAAGCTTTTCAAGCGCCGGCTGCATCGCCACCAGTTTTTCGCCCTGCGCACTTTTTTCGACGATGACGAGATCGTCGCTGACATAGATGGTCGGCAGCGCGATGGCATCGGCGACGGGCAGCTTGAAATCGAGCACCCCGATGATCGCCTTGGCGACCTGTGCCGGGATGGTCATGCCGCCCGCCGCGCCGATGGCAAGCACGGCACGGCCCTTGCGGTCATAGACGATGCTCGGCGACATCGACGAGCGCGGCCGCTTGCCGCCTTCGACGCGGTTTGCCACCGGCGCGCCACCGGCGGTCGGTTCGAAGCTGAAATCGGTGAGTTCGTTGTTGAGCACCATGCCGCCAGCGACGAGCGAGCTGCCGAAGCTGCCTTCGACGGTCGAGGTCAGCGACGCGACATTGCCGGCGGCATCGACCGCGGCGAAATGGGTGGTCGACGGCACTTCGCCGCCCGGCGCGGCAGTGCGTGGCTGGGCGCCCTTGGGGCTGCCGGGTTCGGCGCGCGCCATGGTGGCGGTGGCGCTGATCAACTTGCCGCGGGCTTTCAGATAATCGGGCGCGATCAACCCGGCGACGGGGACCGAGACGAAATCGCCATCACCGCCGAACATGGCGCGATCGGCAAAGGCGAGCCGCTCGCTTTCGGCGATCAGATGCCAGGCGACCGGGCTGTCGGGGCCGAGCTTGCCGAGATCGAAGCCTTCGAGCTGTTTCAGGATCGCCAGTACCGCAATGCCGCCGGCCGAGGGCGGGCCCATGCCGCAGACGCGCCACTGGCGATAGGCGGTGCACACCGGCGCGCGCTGCTTGGCTTCATAGCCCGACAGGTCGGCGATGGTCATCACCGACGGATTGGTCGGCGCGGTGCGGACCCGCTCGACGATCTGCGCCGCGACCGCGCCCTTGTAGAAGGCGGCGGCACCGCCCTTGGCGATGGCTTCGAGCGTCTGCGCCAGCGGTTCGTTGACGATGCGGGTGCCGGCCGGCTTGGGCGTGCCATCGGGGTTGAGGAACAGCGCCCGGGCTTCGGACGAGCGGCCGAGCGTTTCGGCGCTGCTGGCGATGGCACGCGCCATGCGCGGGGTGACGTCATAGCCGCCACGCGCCAGCGCGATCGCCGGCTGGAAGATCGCCGCCCAGGGCAGCTTGCCCTGCTTGCCATGCGCCAGCGCCAGCATCGCGACATTGCCCGGCACGCCGACGCTCTTGCCGCCTGGCGTCGCTTCACGGCGCGGTTGCGGTTTGCCATCGGCGCCCATGAAATAGCCCGGCGTCGCGGCCAGCGGGGCTTTTTCGCGGCCATCGAAGGTCACCGGTGCCTTGGCACCGGCGGGTTGGTAAACCAGCAGCCCACCGCCGCCGATGCCCGATGACTGCGGTTCAACGACGGTCAGCGCCAGCAGCGTCGCGGCGATGGCATCCATGGCGTTGCCGCCCTGTTTGAGCATTGCCAGCCCGGCCGCTGTTGCGCGCGGATCAGCGGCGGACACGGCATTGGCATAACCAACCGGCGCCGGCTCCTTGGCAGTGGCGATGGTGGCCAGGCTGGCGCTGGCCAGGACGAGAGCGAGAAGGGTGGTTTTCATGAGGCGTAAACAATGGCGGACCCTGCCAGCCATGACAAGCGCAACCTATATCCGGTGGTCAGGGTCGCCCAAGGTCCTTCTGGAGCACCACGACATCCGATTGCCGGTAACCCAGCGCCGCATAGAAGCCCAGCACCGGCGCATTGGCGGCACGCACCATCAGGTTGAGCCGGGGCATACCGGCAGCGTCGCACCACGCCTCGGCAGCGGTCATCAACACCCGGGCGATGCCCTGCCGCCGCCGATCGCCGGCGACCGCGAGACAATAGACCCAGCCGCGGTGGCCATCATGGCCGGTCATCGCCGTACCGACGAGCCGGCCGCCATCGCGTGCTGCAAGAATTGTTGCCGCACCGGCGGCCAGGGCGCGGCGGGCATCGGCTTGCGGGTCGTTCCATGGCCACACCAGCCCGGCCTCGGCCCATAGCGCGGCGGCGGCCGGAATTTCGGTTTCGATGAGCGTGCTGATCTCAACCGGCACCGACGGCCGCCACCACGTTGGCAAAGCCGTCCCGGCGCAGCAGCGCCGCCAGATCGGCCTTGATGCGCTGCACCAGCCCCGGCCCTTCATAGACCAGTGCCGAATAGAGCTGCACCGCGCTCGCCCCGGCGCGGATGCGGGCATAGGCTTCGGCGCCCGAGGCGATGCCGCCGGCGGCAATCAGCGGCAGCGCGCCGCCAGTGGCGCGCGCCGCCTGGCGCAACGCCGCCATGGCGAGCGATTGCAGCGGCGCGCCCGACAGGCCGCCGGCCTCGCCTGCGTCGCGGCTGAGCAATGGTGGCCGGCCGATGGTGGTGTTCGAGACAATCAGGCCGTCGATGCCGCCGTCGATGGCGATGCGGGCGATGGCGTCGAAGTCGGCGGGTTCGAGATCGGGGGCGATCTTGACGAACACCGGCACCTGCAGTTTGCCACGCGCCGCCACTACCCGCGCGACAAGATCGGTCAGCGCGGCTTCGTCCTGTAACGCCCGCAGTCCTGGCGTGTTGGGCGACGAAATGTTGACGGTGACATAGCTGGCCAGCGCGGCCGTGGCGCGCAGCCCCGTCACATAATCGGCGGTGCGGTCATCGGCATCCTTGTTGGCACCGAGGTTGATGCCGACGACACCCGGCCGGTCGCGCCGGGCATTCAGCCGTACCACGGCCTGTTCGAGGCCGCGGTTGTTGAAGCCCATGCGGTTGATGACGGCGCGATCCTCGGCAAGCCGGAACAGTCGCGGTTGCGGATTCCCGGCCTGGGGGCGCGGCGTCACCGAGCCGCATTCGACAAAGCCGAAGCCCAATCGCAGCATGGCATCGGGGACTTCGACATCCTTGTCGAACCCCGCCGCGAGGCCGATCGGGTTGGGCAAATCGAGCCCGGCAAGGCGGGTCGCAAGGATCGGATCATCGGCTGGTGCGCGCGGCACCAGCCCGGTGCGCAGCGCGGCGAGCGTGGCGCGGTGCGCGGTTTCAGGATCGAGCGCGAAGATCAGCGGGCGGAGCGTGGCGAACATCGCTCCTCTATGGGCGATCAAAGGCGCTGCGGTCAAAGTTGACTTGGAACACCCTGGCACCGTAGCTTTCGCCTACGTTCAAGAGGAGCGTTGATGCGCGAGAATGTCATCGGTCGCTGACCTGTCCTGATCTGATCGGGAAGGTTTTGCTGCGCCTGCCGCCGGCCACACGCGACGGGGCACCGCAAATCGCGACCTTTTGACATGAGCGCACCCCATGAACATTTCCCGAAACGAACAGCGCGTGCTGCACGCGCTGGCGCAGGGCGGCATGATTCGCCACCAACGCGACGGCGATCGCATCACATCGGCTGAATGCTTTACCCGCGACGGCCATGTGCTCGCCGATTTCGCGCTGGCGTCCTTCCGCCGCCTGCGCCAGCGCGGCTTCATCGCATCGCAGCGCGGCAGCCCGTACCGCATCACGGGTGCCGGGCTGCGGGCGGTGCGGGCGCAACTCGACAACCGCTGAGCGCGGCGGCTCGGGTCATTCGGGAAACGGCGTCCAGATGACGTCGTTGATGTGGCGTGCCCCAAGCGCCAGCATCGCCAGCCGGTCGAAGCCCAAGGCGACGCCGCTCGCTTCCGGCATGGTGGCCAGCGCCGCGAGGAAATCCTCGTCGATCGGGTAGCGCACACCATAGAGCCGTTGCTTGGCGTCCATCTCGGCGACAAAGCGCCGACGCTGTTCATCGGCGTCGGTCAGTTCGCCGAAGCCGTTGGCGAGTTCGACTCCGCAGGCGTACATTTCGAACCGTTCGGCAAAGCATGGATCGTCGCTGCACGGCCTGGCCAGCGCCGCTTCGGCGATCGGATAGCGGGCGAGCAGGGTCAGCCGGCCATGGCCTAGGTGGGGTTCAATACGGGTGACGATGACCTTGCTGAACAGGTCGGACCAGGTGTCGTCGGCGGCGACGGTAATGCCAAGCCCGGCGACGGCGGCGGCGAGGCCGTCGCGATCATCGAGCAGCGCATCGAGCGCGATGCCGGCGTGGCGGTCGAAGGCTTCGACAAGCGTCAGTATCTCGGCTTCGGCGAAGGGATCGCAGCTCGCGCCGCGCCAATGCAGTGACGCATTGCCACTCGCGGTGAGCGCGGTACGGCACAGGGCGACGCTGTCGGCCATGACATCGGCATGGGGCGCGCCGGTGCGATACCATTCGACCATGGTAAATTCCGGCGCGTGCAGCGGCCCGGTCTCGCCATTGCGCCAGACGCGGGCGAAATCGACGATGCGGGTTTCGCCGGCGGCAAGCAGTTTCTTGGCGGCAAATTCGGGCGAGGTGTGGAGGTAGCGCGGTTCGGGCGCACCGCCTTCGGGCCGCCATTCGGTGGCAAAGGCATGAAGGTGCGTTTCATTGCCCGGTGACAGTTGCACCATGCCGCATTCGACCGCGACAAAACCCTGTTCGTCGAACCAGTCGGACAGCGCGCGCTTGATGCGATTGCGCGCCAGCAGCCGCGGGCGGCGGTCGTCGTGCAGGTCGCGGCGCCAATACGGCAGCGTCATGGGCAGGCTTTCTCGATACTCAAGGCTTGATTGCAGGGCCGCTGTCAGCGTAGCGAGCAACGCAATCATTCGCGCACCGGCCATGCTGGCTGGCGCTTCGCGACGCAAGGGGCTTTCAAGATGGTCAAGGTTATCGCCAGCAACGTCCGCAAGGGCAATGTTCTGGAACATGACGGCGGGCTGTATGTCGTGCTCAAGGCCGACAGTTTCCGCCCCGGCAAGGGCACGCCGACGACGACGGTGGAAATGCGCCGCATCTCGGACGGGGTGAAGACCGTCATCACCGTCAAGACCGGCGAAGGCCTGGAGCGGGCCTTTGTCGAGGAAGTCAGCCACAATTATCTCTACAATGATGGCGACAACTACATCTTCATCAACAACGAAAACTACGACCAGGTGCCGGTGACGGCGGCGATGCTCGGCGACGATGCCGTGTGGTTGCAGGAAAATGCCGAATGCAAGCTGTTGATGTTCGACGGCAAGCCGGTGTCGATCACCCTGCCGCCGCGCGTCACCATGACGATCACGGCGACCGAGCCGGTGGTCAAAGGCCAGACGGCATCGTCGTCGTACAAACCGGCGACGATGGAAAATGGCGCGCGCGTCATGGTGCCGCCGCACATCGATGTCGGCACGCGCATCGTCATCAACACCGAAGACAATGGCTATGTCGAACGCGCCAAGGACTGAGCCTTGCTTCCCCCTCCCCCCACCTGAGCGAAGCGAAGGGTGAGTGGGGAGGGTCGGGGTGGGGGCCTTGAAGCCCGCCCCCTACTGCTGCGGCAACCCATCCCCGATTTCGTAGTAATCGCCCTTGTCGGCGACAAAGATATGCATGTGCAGCGCTGTCTGCGTCGGCGCATCGAATGCCCCCATGGCAATGGCGATACGGTCGCGCGCCGGCGGGTCCCAGAACAGGAACGACCCGCAGGTGCGGCAAAAGCCGCGCCGCACCTTTTCGGATGACTGGTACCAGGTCAGATCGTCCTCGCCGCTGACCGTCAGCGCGGCGCGCGGCACATCGGTCGAGGCCCAATAATGCCCCGATTGCTTGCGGCACTGCGTGCAATGGCAGGCATCGGGCGGCCCGAGCGGGCCTTCGACGGTGAAGGTAACAGCGCCGCACAGGCACGAACCGGTCGCCATGACAAACCTCAGCTGCGGTTGAAGAGCGTCGCCACCGTCGCGATGGCGCGTTCCGCCTCGCCGCGATCGGGGGTTTCATCGGCGATGCCGACGCCGAACATGTCGCTGTCGCCGACATATTGCACCACCAGCCCATCGGGGCGCGGCAGGATCGACACCGAGCGATAATAGAGCCCGTACTGCACCTCGGGCTGCGGCGCGAGCCAGGCGATCTGGCCACGCACCGGCACGATGCTGTTGTCGCCGAGCAGGGCGCGGGCGCCATAGCCGGTGCAGTTGACGATGACCGGTTGCGCAAGGCGCGCAAAATCGGCCGGGGAGTCGAACTGTATCGGCACGATCGTGCCGCCTTCGCGCAGGAAATCGCCGGTCAGTTGCGCGCCCAGGGCCGCGACATTGAACTGCATCGAGGTGCCGAGGCGGACATTGTCGGCCGGAAACGGGTGTTCGCTGCGCGCCAGTGCACGCGACCGCGGCACGATGTCGTGGAGACGGTCCCCATATTCGGCGAAATGGATTGCCCCTTCGGCGCGCGGCGGGCGCGGGCCAGGGGTTTCGAGCAGCGTGTAACGGTCGGACCAGCTCACCGGATCGCCCGCCATCCCGACATAGCTGCGGTGCATCGCATAGCTGGTGCGCGCCATCGCTTCCCAGAGTGCCGGGAAGGCCGGTGTCACCTTGGCTTCGTCGGCGATGCGCGAATCGGGCGACCAAGTGCCGGTGGCGCGCGCCGACCGCGTCTGCGGCAAGCGTTCGGCGGCATAGATCGTCACCCGCGCGCCGGCGCGTTGCAGGGTGATGGCGGTGGTGATGCCGATGGCGCCGCAGCCGATGACGGCGATATCGCGCGCGCCATCGGCCATGGCGTTACGCGCCGCCAGCGCGGCGGACCCCCAGGACAGCGACCAGCCACTGCCGCCATGGCCATAATTATGGACGACGCGCTTGCTGCCGATGGTTTCGACGTCGAGACGTGGCCCTTCGGCGCGGAACGGGCGCAGGCAGACTGTGATATGTGTCATGCGCCCGATGTCCATGCGCAATGGCGCGAGGGGGGCGGCAGCGAAGCCGGGCGCGGCGCGCGGGCCGGTGGCGCAGGCGGAGAGCGCCAGCGGGGCGGCGAGGATAATGCGGCGACTGGGCTGGGTCACTCGCTTTCCCCCGAAAAGGGCAGCGCCAGTTCGCGCGGTGGTTCGCGTTCGAGCAAGCCCGCGGCCTTCAGATCGGCAAGGCCGGGCAAGTCGCGGCGGCTCGACAGGTTGAAATGCGCCAGGAACCCCGGCGTCGTCGCATATTGCAGCGGACGTCCGGGTGTCTCGCGGCGGCCGGCGGGCCGCACCCAGCCCGCCTCCATCAGCACGTCGATGGTGCCCCCCGAGACGGCGACGCCGCGAATTTCCTCGATTTCGGGTCGGGTTACGGGCTCGTGATAGGCAATTACCGACAAGGTTTCGACCGCCGCGCGCGACAGCTTGCGCACCGCCTCGCGCGCCGGGCGCAGGTGATGGGCAAGATCGGGCGCGGTCTGGAACTGCCAGCGGCCGCCGCGTTCGACAAGGTTGATACCGCGCGGCGCATAGCTTTGGGCCAGTTCGCCGAGCAGGGTGATCAGATCACCGCGTTCGCCGACATGCTTGGCGATATCGGTGAGAGTCAGCGGCGCGGCAGCGGCAAAGATCACCGCCTCCAGCGCGCGCAGCAGCGCCGGGCGGGCGTCGTCGATGGTGGTGTCGTCAGGCGTCATTCGCGGGCCCTCACCAATATCGGCGCGAAGGCCGCACCTTGCGACAGGCTCGCCTTGCCGAGCTTGGTCAGCTCCAGCGCGGCGACAAAGGTCGAGGCGAGCACCGAGCGCGCATAGCCTTCATCGGCAAGATCGCGCGGCAGGAAGCGCGACAATTCGGTCCAGTCGATGCTGGCGCCGAGCAGGCGTTCGAGGCGTTCGATGGCTTCGTCGAGCGCCATCACGGCGCGACGGCGCACGACATGGATGGATTTGCTGTTGCGCGCCTTGATGGCGCCATAGGCCGAGAGCAGCTCGAACAGGCTGGCATCGTAGCGCGCGGTGGATTCGAACATCAATCCTTCCGGGGCCGCGCGCACAAAGGTGTCCCAGCCCTGCTGTGGCCGCGCCAGCAACTTCGCCCCGGCGTCGCGCATCGCGGCAAGGCGTTGCAGCTGGAATTGCAGCTTCAGCGCCATGTCGTGCGGGTCGGGCTCGGCCTGCGGGTCGGGGGGCAGCAGGAGCGCGGACTTCAGATAGGCAAGCCACGCCGCCATGACGAGATAGTCGGCGGCGAGTTCGAGGCTGAGCGCTTTCGCATCGCGGATGAAGGCGAGATATTGGTCGACGAGCGCGAGGATCGAGATTTGCGCGAGGTCGACACGCTGGCTGCGCGCCAGCGTCAGCAGCAGGTCGAGCGGCCCTTCCCAGCTGCCGAGTTGCAGGACGAGGGTTTGTGCCGGGGTGCGCGGCGGGGTGTCGAAGGGGTCCGTGGTCATACCGCCCCTCTCCCGCTTGCGGGAGAGGCGAGAGACGCGCCAGCGGCCCGGGTGAGGGTGAACCCGAGTGTCGACGCGACAAACACCCTCACCCGGCGCACTGGCGTGCGTCTCCCCTCTCCCGCAAGCGGGAGAGGGGGATCAAGCCACTGCCAGCAGCTGGTCACGCGCATCCGCCCATTGCGCCACCGGGGTGGCATCCCCGGCCCCCGGCCAGGCCATCGCTGCCGCCAGGCGCACCGCTGCGGCATCGGTGATCGCCGGCAGCGCCTCGCAGATCGCCCGCATTTCAGCAAAATCCCCCGAACAATGCAGCGCGATATCGCAGCCGGCGGCAAGGCTGGCCAGCGCGCGGGCGCCGAAATCCTGGAGGGCGTTGCTGCCCGGCGGGTGCCCCCCCGATTGCGGGTTGCCGAGCGCGTGCATGCCGAGATCGTCCGACATCAACAGGCCCTTGAAACCGATGTCGTTGCGGATGAAGTCGATCACCAGCGGCGACAGTGTCGCGCAGCGGTCGGGATCGAGTGCCGTGTAGGTGACATGCGCGGTCATCGCCATCGGCGACAGCGCCGCCAGCGTGCGGAAGGGTTCGAAATCGCGCTCGAGTTCAGCGCGCCTGGCGGTGACGATCGGCAGTTCGAGGTGGCTGTCGGCCGCCGCCCGGCCATGGCCGGGGATATGCTTGGCAACGCCGATCACCCCGCCCTGCCGCAAGCCATCGAGCGTGGCGCGGCCAAGCGCCGCCACCTGCATCGGTTCGGCCCCCAAGGCGCGGTCGCCGATGATGTCATGCCCTTCCGGGTCGCGGACATCGAGCAGCGGCAGGCAATCGACGTTGATGCCAAGGCCGCGCAGCAGCGCTGCCAATGCCAGCGCATTGAGCCGGCAGGCCTCGATCGCGGTGATGGGCGCCTTGTCGTAAAGCGTGGCAAACGTCTCCCCGGTGGGGAATTCCGGCCAGTGCGGCGGGCGCAGGCGGGCAACGCGGCCGCCTTCCTGGTCGATGAGGATGGGCACATCACGCCCGGCAAGGTCGCGCAAGGACGCGGTCAGCGCCCGCACCTGGTCGGGATCGGCTACGTTGCGCTTGAACAGGATATAGCCGGCGGGGTTCGACGCGGTAAACAAGGCGCGCTCTTCAGCGGCAAGGGTGAGCCCCGAGAGGCCGAGAAAGCTGGGTTGCATCATTCGACCACCGTGCACGGCGCGCCCGCCGCCTTCAAGCTGCGGCAAGTTTCGGTGGCATCACCACCACTGGCGCGCAGGCGATAGAGCGTCTTGCCATCGGATTCGACGACGAGGACGCGCTTGGCAAAGCCCGCAAGCGCGGGTTTCGATGCGATTCCAGCCCAGGCGGCGTTGGCCTTTTCGAGGCTCGAGAAGGCGCCGAGTTGCACTGTGCCGGCCTTTCTGGCCGAACTCGGGCCGGTGACAACGGGTTTTGTGGCCGCTGGCGGCGCGGTTTTGGCCACTAGCGGCGCGGACTTCGTGGCCACCGTTGCTGGCGTCTTCGCCGGCGGCAGCACGATTTTGGGCACAGCTTCGACCACCGGCGCGGGGGGAGCGGCGGGCGCCGGTGTCATCTCGGGCAACAGATCCTGCGGCAGGCCCGGCGGCTCGGTGCCCGGGCGCGGCAACGGCGCTTCAGGGCCGGCATTGGGGTCGATCACGCTGCCCTGGTCGATGCCTTCGCCGGCGGCATAGATGGTCTGGTCCTGGCCTTCGACATCGAGCCCTTTGGGGTCGAGCGGCGGGATCTTGTACGGCCCCGGCTCGGCGGTGATCAGCGGCGCCTGTTCGGCGTTCATATAGCCCTGTGTCGAGCCGCTGTCCTTTTTCGACAGCAGCAGGATGAGGCCGACGGCGGCGACGGTGGCGATGCTGAGCAGCACCAGCACTGTCCAGAACAGCGAACGCTTGCTGACATCCGTGCGCGGCCGCGCCACCGCTTCGGCGAGCCAGGGTGCGTCCTCATCCTCGTCGCGCCGCCCCATCAGTGGAGTTCCTCGGCCGCTTCGACACCCATTACCGCCAGGCCGTTGCGCAGCACCTGGCCGACGGCATCGGCGAGCGCTAGGCGCGCCGCCGTCAGCGCCGGATCATCGGCGAGCACGAACCGCCGGCGGGCATCGTCATTGCCGAAGTTCCATTGCGTATGGAAGGCGCCGGCCAGGTCGCCGAGGTAAAAGGCGATGCGGTGCGGTTCCCGCGCTTCGGCAGCCTGTTCGACGATGCGCGGCCACAGCGCCGCGGACTTGACCAGCGCGAGGTCGGTATCGTCGAGCAACGACAGATCCGGTGCCGGCAGCGTCATCCCCGCCTCGGCGGCCTTGCGCTTCAACGAGGCGATGCGGGCATGGGCGTACTGGACATAGAAAACCGGATTGTCGCGCGACTGTTCGACGACCTTGGCGAAATCGAAATCGAGCTGCGAATCGGCGCGCTTGGTCAACATGATGAAACGCACGACATCCTTGCCGACCTCCTCCACCACATCGGCGAGGGTGACGAAATTGCCCGAACGCTTCGACATCTTCACCGGCTCGCCGGCACGCAGCAGCTTGACCATTTGGACGATCTTGATGTCGAGCGGCACCGTATCGCCCGATAGCGCCCGCACCGCCGCGGTCATGCGCTTGACGTAACCGCCATGGTCGGCGCCGAACATGTCCACCAGCGCGGTGTAACCCCGCGTCAGCTTGTCCCAGTGATAGGCGACATCGCCGGCGAAATAGGTCCAGCTGCCATCGGATTTCTTCAGCGCGCGGTCACTGTCGTCGCCGAACTGGCTGGCGCGGAACAGCGTCTGCGGGCGCGGTTCCCAATCTTCGGCCGCTTCGCCTTTCGGGGCCTCGAGCACGCCTTCGTAGATCAGGCCCTTGGCCGCCAGCGTGTCCAGCGCTTCCTGCACCCGGTTGCCGAGCGACGCTTCGGAAAAAAACACATCCTGTTCGATGCCGAGCAGCTTCAGATCGGCACGGATGCGCTCCATCATCAAGGCGACGGTGCGGGTGCGGAAAATCGCCAGCCAGTCGGCTTCGGGCTTGCCGAGCATCGCATCGCCGAATTCAGCGGCGAGTGCCTGGCCGACCGGCACGAGATAGTCGCCGGGGTAGAAACCTTCGGGAATTTCGATCGTTTCGCCCAGCGCCTCGCGATAACGCAGATGCGCCGACCGCGCGAGCGTATCGACCTGGCCGCCGGCATCGTTGATGTAATATTCGCGCGTCACCGCAAAGCCGGCATATTCCAGCGTGCTGGCCAGCGCATCGCCCACCACCGCGCCGCGGCAATGCCCCATGTGCATGGGCCCCGTCGGGTTGGCGCTGACATATTCGACGTTGACCGGCTTGCCGGCGCCCATCGCCGAGCGGCCATAATCGGCGCCGCCAGCGGCAATCGCGGCGATCTCGGCACGCCAGACATCGCTGTTGAGCTTGAGGTTGAGGAACCCCGGTCCCGCGACTTCGGCTTCGGCAACGTCATCGAGGCGATTGAGCTTCAGCGCCAGCATGATGGCGATATCGCGCGGCCGCATCCCCGCCGCCTTGGCGAGCACCATGGCAGCGTTGGTCGCCAGATCGCCATGCGTCGCGTCGCGCGGCGGTTCGACCGCCACGGCGCGGGTGTCGAGCCCGGCGGGCAGGTCGCCGTCCGCCATCAGCGTGGCAAGGGCATCGGCAACATGGGTGGTGAAACGAGGATAGAGATTCAAGATGCGGTCCGGACTGGCAAGTGTTTCGCCACTCCTACCGCCCGCCGCCCGCAGCAACAATAGCCGTGCCCGCCCGTTGAGGGGTGATGTTCGAGTTTGCTCCCTATCATCTGCTGCTTGTCGCGCTTGGCGGGGCGACGATCCTCGCCCATTGGCTGCCGCGCTTCGTTTCGGGGCGCGAGCCCGCGGCGTCGGCGCTGCTCATCGCGCTCGGCTGGGCGGCGTTCGCACTGCTGCCGGGAATGCCGCCTGCCATCGATCCGATCGCTGCGCCGCGCGTCTGGGAACTGGTCTCCGAACTCTGCGTCATCATCGGCCTGTTCGGCGTCGGCCTGCGTATCGATAAACCGGGCCGCCGCACGCTGTGGCGGCCGACGCTGCGCCTGCTCGCCATCGGCATGCCGGCAACGATTGCCGCCGTGGCGCTGCTCGGCTGGGCGGTCGGCGGCATGACGCTGGCCGGCGCGCTGTTGCTCGGCGCCGTGCTGGCGCCGACCGACCCGGTGCTCGCCAGCGATGTCCAGGTCGGGCCACCCCTGGAAGGCGGCGAGCATCCGGTGCGCTTTACCCTGACCACCGAAGCCGGGCTCAACGATGGCCTCGCCTTCCCCTTCGTCTATCTGGCGCTGGCCATCGCGGCGGCGGGCGGGGTGAGCGGCGCGTTGCTCGGCGACTGGCTGTGGCGCGATGTCGGCTATCGCATCCTCGTTGGCGGGCTCGGCGGCGCCGGGGTCGGCTGGCTGCTCGGCCGGATCTTGTTCACCTGGCCGCGCGCCAATCCGCTCGCCGATACCGAAAGCGGGGTGATCGCGCTGGCCGGGGTCATCGCTGCCTATGGGCTGACCGAACTCGCCGAAGGCTATGGCTTCATCGCCGCCTTCATCGCCGGCATCACCCTGCGGCAGGCCGAGGCGGGGCACGCATTTCACACCCGGCTGCACGGCTTTTCCGACAGTATCGAACATGCGCTGACGGCGCTGCTGCTCATCGGGCTGGGGGCGGCGCTGCCGGCGCTGCTGCCGGCGCTGACCCTGGCCGGGGCCACCATCGGGCTCGCGCTGATCTTTGTGGTGCGGCCGGTCATCGGCTGGGTATCGCTCGGCAAGGTGATGCCGCGCAGCCGCGAGCGTGCGGTGGTGGCGTTCTACGGGGTGCGCGGGGTGGGTTCGATCTATTATCTCGCCTATGCCGCTAGCCATGTCGAAATGAACGACATCGCCGAATTATGGGCGATCATCGCTTTTACCGTGCTGGTGTCGACCGTGGTGCACGGCTTCACCGCCGGGCTGGCGCTGGAAAAGGCGACGGGAGAGACAGCAGCCGGGGAGAAGGTGGAGGGATAGCGCTGCCTTTCGCGGCATCGAATCCCTGCTTAAGGTAGCGCCATGCCCGAACCGACCCCCTGGCTGCGGCTGCAACGCCCCGAACGGCTTGGCCCCGGCCTGTCGCTTGTCGTGCGGGCGCTGCTCGTCTCGGCGTTGATCGGCGTGGCGCTCGCCGGGCACTGGTTCGACCGTGGGGGGCTGCGCGACAATACCGACAACGTCGTCAGCTTCATCGATGTCGTCTATTTCACCGCGATCACCGTGGCGACGGTCGGTTATGGCGATATCGTGCCAGTTACCGACCAGGCGCGGCTGTTCGATACCTTCGTGGTGACGCCGATCCGCCTGTTCATCTGGCTGATCTTTCTGGGCACCGCCTATGATTTCATCTTCAAACGGCTTTGGGACCGATGGCACATGCAGAAGATCCAGCGCGAATTGCACGGCCATTGCATCGTCTGCGGCTATGGCAGCACCGGCGAGGCGACCGTTGCCGAACTGATCCGCGGCGGCACCGCGCCGTTGCAGATCGTCGTCATCGATGGTGATGCCGATCGGGTGGCCAAGGCGGTGGCCGGCGGCGTGACCGGACTGGTCGGCGATGCCACGCATAACGATGTGCTCGGTGCGGCGCGGGTCGAAACGGCGCGCGCCGTGCTGGTCTGTGTCGGCCGTGATGACAGCGCGGCGCTGGTCGTGCTCAGCGCGCGCACCCTGTCACCGGCGGCGCATGTCTCGGCGATCGTCAAATCGGCGGAAAACGAAGCGCTCGTCCGCCAGGCCGGCGCCACGGTCGTCGTCAACCCGGTCGATCTCGGCGGGCATCTGCTGGCACGGGCGACGGGCAGCGCCCATGTCGTCGATTATGTCACCGATCTCGTCACCAATTCGGGGCGTGTTTGCCTGCGCGAACGCGGCGTTGCGCCGGGTGAAATCGGCCAGCCGCTGGCGGCGATCACCACCGGCATGGGCGTGCGCATCGACCGCGGCGGCAGACCGATCGGTTTCTGGGAGGCAGCGGCAGCGGCGTTGCAGGCCGGCGATGTGATCGTGGAGATCTTGCCGACCGAGCGCTGAGGGCGAGCGCTGAGGGCGCGCGCCGACCGCCGCCGGAACGAATGTTGCAGCAGTGCAACACATTACCGAAAATTTACAAATAATCGCCAAACCCCTATCCGATCGATGGGAAGGCTATTGCCTCCCCGAATCCAACTGTTAAAGCGCCCGTCCGCATTTAACGGGGACGGAAAATCATGAAGAATATTGCACTTGTTGCTGCCGCCGCACTGCTCGTTTCGGGCGCGACTGCTGCCCAGGCCGGCGAAGGCCGTGTCGAAGTTCGTGGCGGCATTGCGTTCGCCAGCGGCACTTCCGAAGCGGTCGCGGGCGCTGCCGCAGGCTATGATTTCGATCTCGGCGATACCGCCTTTGCCGGCATCGAAGGTTCGGCTGACAAGGTGCTCACCAGCGGCACCTCGGTGCTGTGGGGCGTCGGTGGCCGCGTTGGCGCCAAGCTCGGTGACCAGACCCGCCTCTACCTGAACGGTGGCATTGGGTTCTGCTGCGGCGACAGCGATTTCTACGCCGGCGTCGGCGCCCAGCAGAAGCTCGGCGGCCAGTTCTATGGCAAGATCGAGTATCGCCGTTACTTCAGCGTCGTGGACGTCAACACCGCGGCGATCGGCGTCGGTATCAGCTTCTGATCCGACCGCGATAAGCGAAAGGACCCCGCCGTTGGCCGAAAGCCCGCGGCGGGGTTTTTCGTGCCTGCGCTACAGCGCCGCCTCATACTGTTCGAACAGCCTTTCGTGCACCAGAAGCGCAATGAACGCCCGCCGTTCCGCCGCCGGCACATGCGCGAAACGGGCGGCAAGCTCCTCCGCCGAAAAGGCCGGACGCGACAGCACATAATCGGCCATGCCGAACGCGGTGGCGAGCGGGGCCTGGCCGCGCCGCGTCACCAGCACCGCGCCCCGGTCGCTGCGGCGGATTTCGGCGGGCAGGTCGGTGTGGGCGTAGGAAGTCAGCGGTGGCGGCGCCGGCAGGCGCACGCTGGCTTGCGTGGGCGCGCGGCGGCGCTGGGCGTCGATGATTTCGTGGAGGAAGCCGGGGCTGGTGATGATGTCCGCCAGCCGCCCGGCGAGCGCCGCCAGCGCTTCGGGCAGCGCATCACCGCTGGCGCGGCCATCGGGCAGATAGGCGCGCAACAACGGATCGCGCAGCGCCGCCGCCTCCAGCAGCTTGGGCACGATCATCCCCGTCAGCGGCGCCACGGCAAAGGTGACATGGAGCGACGCGCCTTCGGTCGCCAGCGCGTCATGATAGACGCCGCGCGGCAGATACAGAACATCGCCGGGGTTCATCACGACCGTCGCGGTGCACGGCCCCTTGGCGGCATCGATGATCGCCTGCGCCTCTGGCCCGCCGCTGGCCAGCGGGGCGAGCGGGTTTTCGGCGCGATTGGCGTAAAGCCGCCAGGTCTTGCGGCCCACGCACTGCACCGCGAACACATCGTGCAGGTCGTAATGGCTGGCAAAGCCCTGCACCCCCTTGAACGAGGCATAGACATTGGCATTGGCGAGCGCCGCAAAGCCATCGCCGAGCGCTACCGCGACGCTGCGCAACCGCGGCGCAATCGCATCGACATCATTGCCGACAAGGCTGGCGCCCATCGCCAGGAACGTCTCGACCTTGGCGGCATCGGCGCGGCGCACCGGGCCGGCCTGGGTGTCGATGCTGTCCAGGAAGAAATCCGCCAGGATCGGGCGGTGGTTGAGGATCAGCGCCAGATTGCCCTCGGTCCAGTGCGGCGCGATGGCGAGCAGCGCCGACAGGCCGGACCAATCGAGCAGCCGCTTGTCGCCGCTGCCCGCTGGAATGTGCAGCGGCTTCTGCCCCAGATGGTCCCGGCGGAACGCTTCGGGCGTCACCGGCGCGAGCAGTTCGGCGAGGTTCATCGCCGGTGCGTTCAGGCGATGACGGTCTGTTCGATGGCGCCGAAGATCGAATGATGGCGATCATCGAGCATTTCGATGCGCACCGTGTCGCCGGGCGCGAGGAAGGGCGTCACCGGGGCGCCGCCCTCGATGGTTTCGACCATGCGCTGTTCGGCGATGCAGGCATAGCCGCGGCCGCCCTTGGCCACCGGCTGCCCCGGGCCGCCCTGCGCGTCGCGGTTCGACACGGTGCCCGAACCGATGATGCTGCCGGCGCCGATCGCGCGGGTCTTCGCGAGATGGGCGATCAGCGTGCCGAAATCGAAGGTCATGTCGGTGGCGGTTTCGACCCGGCCGAAGGGTTGCCCGTTGAGATCGATGTTCAGCACGCCGTGAAGCTTGCCATCCTGCCAGCGGCCGCCGAGCATCGCCGGGCTGACGAACACCGGCGACAGCGCCGAGGCGGGCTTGGACTGGACGAAGCCGAAACCCTTGGCGAGTTCATCGGGGATGAGGCCGCGCAGCGACACGTCATTGACCAGACCGACCAACCGGATCGCGCCGAGCGCCTGTTCGCGCGTCGCGCCGCGCGGCACATCGCCGGTGACGACAACGACCTCGGCTTCGCAATCGAGGCCCCAGCCGGGTTCGCCGGCGGGAATCGCTTCGCGGGGGCTGAGGAAATGGTCACTGCCGCCCTGGTACATCAGGGGATCGGTCCAGAAACTGGTTGGCAGTTCGGCACCGCGGGCGCGGCGGACGAGGTCGACATGGTTCACATAGGCGCTGCCATCGGCCCATTGATGCGCGCGCGGCAACGGCGCCGCGGCATCGCGTTCGTGGAAGCGGCTGTGCGGCACGGCATCGTGCGCCAGGCTTTCGGCGACACCGCGCAGGATCGGTTCGGCATGCGCCCAATCGTCGAGCGCTGCCTGCAGCGTCGGAAACATCGGCGGCGGTGCGGCACACCAGGCAAGGTCTTCAGAGACAACGACGAGGCGACCATCACGGCCGGATTTGAGCGAAGCTAGTTTCATGGGGGTATGGTGGCCCGCAGGTCCTGCCGGCGCAAGAGGTTAAAACGAAAATGGCGGGCCCTGCGGACCCGCCATTTCACGATCGGTTCAGCGTGCCTGCCAAAATCAGGCAGCAACCTCGTTCTTGCGGCGGCGCATTGAAAAGCCGACCAGACCGAAGCCGGCGAGCAGCATGGTCCAGGTTGCCGGTTCGGGCACGGCAGCCGCCGCGAGCGCAGTGGGGCTGGGATCGGCCGAGAACTGGCCGCCGGTGACGGCGCGGAAGGTGCGCAGCGCGCCGTTCGCCGCCGGGAAGGACGCCGGTGCGATGGCGGTCAGCGAGGTCGAGCGATCGAGTAGCGACAAGGCGTCGAACGACAGGAAATCGGAAGAGAAACTGATCGTCGTGCCGATGACGCCCGACGCAAAGGTGGCGCCCGAGGTGCCGAGGCGGCTGGCGATCAGATTGCTGCCGCTGAACGACCCCGACAACAGGTTCGAACCCGTTGCATAGACGGTGGTGATCAGGCCGGGGCCGCTGACCACGATCGGTGCGGTCGACAGGAAGCTGAAGGTGCCGCTGATGCCCTGCTGGATGTAGGTCGTGCCGAGCACGAGCACGGGGCTGTTCTTGGCGACGACGGCGTTAAGCATATAGCGCGCGCTCACGTTGCTGACCGACGGCGCGATCAGCGAATTGATGAAACTGAAATTGACGAGGACCGAACCGAGGGCGTTCGAGGTCGGCGTCGCGGTCGTCTGATAGATGGCATCGGTCGTGCGTCCGGCACTCGTGCCCGAATTGACGAAGCGGATATTGGCACCGCCAACGGCGCTGTAGGTGGCAAAGGTGGTGAGGACGGCGGCGGCTGGGGTAGCCGCGGCCAGCGTGGCCACTGCTGCGGCGAGTGCGATAAGCTTCATGACAGATACTCCGGCGCTCCTGCCGGCAACAGGCAGGAGACAAACTTTCCAGAGCAAGAGTCGTGCCATGTCGGAGATTGCCGTTAAACCGCTGAATTTGCTTGCAACAAAAAATTCAATAAATTCAATAGTGTAAGATATCCCGACACTTTGCGACGTGGCATAACGAAAGTAGTTTCAATAAGATACTTTATCATGGCGTCGGCCGGACGGTTATCAGCCGCCAAGGCGACAGATTATGCCGCCAGATCGTCCTCTGACAGCGCATAAAGTACTGAGGCACCACGCGTAACCGGTGTCAGCAGCGCTGCTGCCTGCGGCAGGATCTGTTCGGCATAGAAGCGCGCCGTGTTGATCTTGGCGTTGAGGAATGCCGGGTCGCCGCTGCCGGCCTTGCGCGCCGCTGCCGCCACCAGCGCCTGCCGCGCCAACAGCCAGCCGCCGAGCGTCAGGCCCGTCATGCGCAGATAGGGCGTGGCGCCGGCCGCGACATCATCGGGGTTGTTGTTGCCGGTCAGCCAGAGCGTCGCGCTGCGTGTCGCGGCGAGTGCGTCTTCGAGCCAGGGGGCAAGGCTGGCGAGGTCGGCATCGGCGTTCAATTCGGCGATGGTGTCACCGACCTGCGCGAAAACTTCCTGCCAATGCGCGCCGCCATCCTGTGCCAGCTTGCGGCCGACGAGATCGAGCGCCTGGATGCCGTTGGTGCCTTCATAGATCGGCGCGATACGGGCATCGCGGAGGAACTGCGCCGCGCCGGTTTCCTCGACATAGCCCATGCCGCCGAAGACCTGCAGCGCCAGCGACGCCACTTCGACGCCGACATCGGTGGCCCAGGCCTTGGAGATCGGCGTCAGCAGGTCGGCGAGGCCCGACGAGTCACCCGAATGCGCCCGGTCGACCGCGGCGGCGTTGAGATAGACGAGCGCCCGCGTCGCTTCGGTGAGCGCGCGGCAGGTCATCAGCGTGCGGCGGACATCGGCATGCTCGATGATACGCACCGCCTCGCGGGCGTTAGCGCCATTGGCGCCGAACTTGGCGCTCTGCACCCGCTGGCGGGCGAAAGCGACCGCGTGCTGGGTGGCGGCTTCGGCAACGGCGACCCCCTGCAAGCCGACCTGGACGCGGGCGTTGTTCATCATGGTGAACATGGCGCGCATCCCGGCACCTTCGGCGCCGACGAGGTAGCCGACGCAATTGTCGTTATCGCCGAACGACATCGTGCAGGTCGGCGACGCATGGATGCCGAGCTTGTGTTCGACCCCGACGCAGCGCAGGTCGTTGCGTGCGCCATCGGGCAGGAACTTCGGGCAAAGGAACAGGCTGATGCCTTTGGTGCCCGGCGGCGCATCGGGCAACCGGGCGAGGACGAGGTGGACGATATTGTCGGCCACATCATGTTCGCCCCAGGTGATGTAGATCTTGGTACCCTTGATCCGGTACGTCCCGTCGCCCGCCGGCTCGGCGCGCGATTTCAGCGCCCCGACATCGGAACCCGCCGACGGCTCGGTCAGGTTCATCGTGCCGGTCCATTCGCCGCTGACCAGCTTCGACAGATAGCGTTCCTGCAACTCGGGGCTGGCGTGCGCGGCGAGCGCTTCGATGGCGCCCTGGCTGAGCATCATGCACAGCGCGAACGCCATGTTGGCGCTGGTCAATTGTTCCTGCACCGCCACCGCGAGCGCAAAGGGCATACCCTGGCCGCCATGGTTCTCGGGCACGCCGAGCCCGGCCCAGCCGCCTTCGATGTAGAGGCGATAGGCCTCGGCAAACCCGGGCGGCAGGGTGACGACACCATCGGCCAGTTTCGCGTGCGCCTTGTCGCCGACGCTGTTCAATGGCGCGAAGACATTGGCCGCCAGCTTGCCGGCTTCTTCGAGCACTGCATCGACGATATCGGGGGTCGCATTGGCAAACGCCGGGCGCGCCGCGAGGCCGGGCAGGTCGGCGATGCAATCGAGCACGAAACGCTGTTCGGCGGTGGGCGCGGCATAGGGCATGGGGAAAGGCCTTGGGCTGGTGACCACCACGCTATAGACGGGCTGCATGGTTGAAAAAAGCCGCATCATTGCCGCTGACGCCGCTGGGATCGCCGAAGGCGTCGCGCGGCTGCGCGCCGGCGGCATCGTCGCGGTGCCGACCGAGACGGTCTATGGCCTGGCGGCGCGCGCGGCCGATGAACAAGCGGTGGCGCGGATTTATGCAGCCAAGGGCCGGCCGAGCTTCAACCCGTTGATCGTGCATGTCAGCGGCGTGGCGCAGGCGCGCCAACTGGTGATTGTCGATGCGATGGCGGAACAGCTGATGGCGGCGTTCTGGCCGGGGCCGCTGACGCTGGTGCTGCCGCTGTTGCCCGGCGCGCCTGTCGCCGGATTGGTGACAGCGGGGCTCGATACCCTGGCGGTGCGTTGCCCGGCGCATCCGGTGATGCAGGCGCTGATCGCCGGGGCGGGGCCGCTGGCAGCGCCGTCGGCCAATGCCTCGGGACGGATTTCGGCGACGACGGCGGCGCATGTCGCGGGTTCGCTGGGCGACCGCGTCGGGCTGGTGCTCGATGGCGGGGCGTGTGTGGCGGGGGTGGAATCGACGATCGTCGCGGTGGCGGATGGGGCGTGGCAGCTTTTGCGACCGGGGGCGGTGACGGTGGAAAACTTACCTCTCCTGTTGACGCGAAGGCGTCGCCTACGGCTGCGGGAGAGGTCGGACTCGCGCAGCGAGCCGGGTTCGACGTCCCCCGCAACGGGAGAGGTGCTGGCCCCTGGCATGCTCGCCTCGCACTACGCCCCGCACCAGCCGGTGCGGCTGGAGGCGCTGACCGCTACCCCCCATGAATTCCACATCGGCTTCGGCGCGATCGCCGGCGACGCCAGCCTCTCCCCTACCGGCGACCTCACCCAGGCCGCCGCCCGCCTCTTCGACCTGCTCCACCGCGCCGAAGCCAGCGGCCGCGCCGCCATTGCCGTGGCGCCGGTGCCCGAAACCGGGCTCGGGCTCGCGATCAACGACCGCCTGCGCCGCGCCGCGGCACCGCGCGACTGACGCTTCCCACACGCGTGCGTGCGTGGTTATCTGCATTTGCCCCTGTTCCCGGAGAACCCCCCATGCGCCCTGCCCTGTTCATCGCCCTCGCCCTGCTCGCCGCCCCCGCCCTCGCCCAGGCGCCGGGTACGAAAAACCCAGCGGTCGTCACCGGCGGCAGCTACACCGCCGATCCCGGCCATACGCTCGTCGTCTGGACGCTCGATCACCTCGGCTTCTCACCCTATTCGGGGATTTTCGGCGATGTCAGCGGCACGCTGGTGCTCGATCCGAAGAACCTCGCTGCCGCCAAGGTCGATGTGACGATCCCGGTGTCGAAGGTCGTCACTGCCAGCGCCGGGCTCAACCAGCATCTGCTCCGCCCCGGCAAGGACGGCGGCAAGCCCGACTTTTTCGGGCCAACGCCAGCCGATGCGCGCTTCGTTTCAACGAAAGTCGTCGCCAAGGGCCAGACCGCCAGGGTGACCGGCGATTTCACCTTCAACGGCGTCACCCGGCCGGTAACGCTCGACGTGCAATTCTATGGTGCCGGCAAACTGCCGGCGGCGATGGGCGGCAAGGACAATGTCGGCTTTCGCGCCACCGGCGCAATCAAGCGCAGCGATTTCGGCCTCGGCTTTTTCGTACCGATGCTCGGCGACATGGTGAAGCTCGATATTTCGGCGGCGTTCCAGAAGTAACGCCATCGCATTGCACATTCACTATTGCGAACGCCTCGCAATAGCATAGGCTGGCGCTTTCCGGTGGGTGGAGAGCGGCAATGTACGGACGATTCGACGATGGCGGAAGCGACTGGACGGGGCCGCCGCGTGCCGCGAACGACAGGGATGCGCGGCTGCTCTGGGCGATCCGGCGGCTGGCGCTGCTGCAGCCGATCGGCGCTGCGCGCTGTCCCGCCGTGCACATCGCCCTGCAACGCGATTTCGGCGATGCGGGGCTCGGCATCGAGCATCTGCTGCGCTGCCTGATCGTCGGCCTCGATCGCCGCGCCGACCGGCCGCTGCGTTTCGGCACGCCGGTCTGCGCGGCGCCGCTGCCCGACGAAGCATTGCTGCTGCGTGTCCTGGCGGCCCCCGAGCCTGAGGCGGCGGTGCTGCTCACCCGCCTTGCCGGGCCCGGCGCGGCGACGCTGCTGCCGCTGGCGGAGGCGGTGCGCAGCCTGTTACAAAATATATCTTAAAAGCCTCTTGCGCAAAACAGTCCAAGATATATCTTTAATCCCGAGGGGTTTTCTCGGGAGACACATCATGCACTTCAGACGCCATCGCCACGGCCCGCGCTGGGAAGCCTTTGCCGAAAAGATCCGCGAACAGATCAACGAAGGCGCCTGGAGCGCGACCTGGTCGGGCTTTGGCGACGCCTTTGGCGACCCGCGCGGCCGCCGCGGCGGCGGCAATCGCGGGCGCGTGCTCGACAGCACCGAACTGCGGCTGGTGCTCTTGAAGCTGATCTGGGAACAGCCGCGCCACGGCTATGAACTGATCAAGGCGATCGAGGCCTTGTCGGGCGGCGTTTACGCCCCCAGCCCGGGGATGGTCTACCCGACGCTGACGCTGCTCGCCGACCAGGGCCTCGTCGATGAAAGTGCCGATGGCAGCCGCAAGCGCTTCGCGATCAACGAAGCCGGCGCGCAACTGCTCGGCGATGAAGCCGCTGCGGTGGCCGCCGCGGTCGCCCGGCTCGAAGATCTCGCCAAGCTCAACACCCGGCCCGAATCGGGGCCGGTGCGGCGCGCGATGCGCAACCTCCACACCGTGCTGCAGACGCGCATGGCCGGGCAGGACGGTGACGAGGCGGTGCAAAAGGCGCTGCAGCTCGATATTGCGGCGATTCTGGATGAGGCAGCGAGCCGGATCGAGCGGCTCTGATCTTCCCTTACGTCTTCCCTCCCGGAACGGGAGGGGAGATCGCTTGTGCTTGCGGCGCCCTTCGCTGCGACCTACGCTTTCGCCCCTGAACAAAGGGGCAAATTCATGCGCACAATCGCCATCCTGCTGCTGGGCGCTGCCGTTGCCGCCGCGGGCGCCCCCCCGGCCGCTGCCGCCAAGCCCGATCTCGATGTCGTCATCACCAATGGCGTGATCTACGATGGCTCGGGCGCCAAGCCCTACAAGGGCTGGGTGGCGTTTCTCGGCGATCGCATCGCCGCGATCGGCCAGGGCATGGCGCCCGATGCCAAGCGCACCCTCGATGCCAAGGGCCAGGCGATCGCGCCGGGGTTCGTCAACATGCTCAGTTGGGCGACCGAATCGCTCATCGCCGATGGCCGCGCGCAGAGCGATCTGCGGCAAGGCATCACCCTTGAAGTCATGGGCGAGGGCAATTCGATGGGGCCGCTCAACCCCGAGATGAAGCGGCGCGGCGCCGAGCGCCAGGACGACATCAAATTCCCGATCAGCTGGACGACGCTCGGCGAATATCTGGCGATGCTGGAGAAAAAGGGCATTGCCCCCAATGTCGCGAGCTTTGTCGGGGCAACGACCGTGCGCGTCCATGAACTCGGCGAAAAGGATATCGACCCGACGCCCGAACAGCTGGCCCGCATGAAGGGGCTGGTCCGTGCCGCGATGAACGAGGGCGCGATGGGGGTCGGATCGTCGCTGATCTATGCGCCGGCGGCCTATGCCGAGACGCCGGAGTTGATCGCGCTCGCCACCGAAAGCGCCAAGTGCGGCGGCATGTACATCAGCCACATGCGATCCGAAGGCGACCGCATCGAAAAGGCGGTCGATGAACTGATCGAGATCGCTCGTGTCTCGGGCGGCCCGGCCGAAATCTATCACATGAAGATGTCGGGCCAACCCAATTGGGGCAAGATGGACGCCATTGTCGGCAAGATCGAGGCCGCCCGCGCCGCCGGCATTCGCATCACCGCCGACATGTACAACTATACCGCCGGGGCCACCGGGCTCGATGCCGCGATGCCGTTGTGGGTCCAGGATGGCGGGCTCGAGGCCTGGATCGAGCGGTTGAAGGACCCGGCGCTGCGGGCGCGGGTGCTCGCCGAAATGCGTTCGGACAATGTGCCATGGGAAAATCTCATGAAGCGCACCGGCTCGCCCGAGAAAGTGTTGCTGCTCGGCTTCAAGAACCCCAAGCTGAAACCGCTGACCGGCAAGACGCTCGGCGAAGTGGCGCGGATGCGCGGTACGACCCCCGAGGATACTGCGATCGACCTTGTCATCGAGGACGGCAGCCGGGTCGGCACCGCCTATTTCCTGATGGACGAGGCCAATGTGAAGCGCCAGACGGCGCTGCCGTGGATGAGCTTTGCGTCGGATGCCGGCGCGCCTTCGGCCGAGGGGGTGTTCCTGCTGTCGAACGATCACCCCCGCGCCTATGGCAATTTCGTGCGGCTGCTCGGCCATTATGTCCGCGATGAAAAGACGACGACCCTGCCCGAGGCGATCCGCCGGCTGACGTCGCTGCCGACATCGAACCTGGGCATCAAGGATCGCGGGATGCTCAAGCCCGGGCTGTTCGCCGATGTTGTGGTCTTCGATCCGGCGACGGTCGGCGACCGCGCGACCTATGACAAGCCGGCGCAATATGCCGTCGGGGTCAACCAGGTCTTCGTCAATGGCGTGCAGGTGCTCAAGGATGGCGAGCCGACGGGCAAGCCGGCAGGACGGTTCGTGAAAGGGCCGGGCACGGGGAAGTGCCCGGTTTGACCTTACCTCTCCCCCTGCGGGAGAGGTCGACTCGCGCGCAGCGCGGCGGGTGAGGGGTGCTCCCTCCCCCTCACCCGGGCCGCCTTCGGCGTCTCTCGACCTCTCCCGCAGCCGTAGGCAACGCCTTCGCGTTAACGGGAGAGGTCAGTATCAGGCCTTAACCCCCGCAATCATCCGGTCCACCACCCCCGGCAGCGCGCTCAGCGGCACGCCCCCCGTCGCCACCAGCGCATCGTTGAAATCACGCACATCGAACTTGGCGCCCAGCACCGCCTTCGCCCGCGCGCGCTGCTTCAGGATCTCGTTATGCCCGATCTTGTAGCCACAGGCCTGGCCCGGGCTGGCGCAATAGCGGTCGATTTCGGACGTGACGCTGCCGACCGAGCGCCCGGTTTCGGCGACCATCGTGGCGATCGCCTTGTCGCGGCTCCACTTCATCGCGTGCAGTCCGGTATCGACGATCAACCGCACGGCGCGGAAGCGCGCAGCGTTGAGATAGCCGAGCCGGCCGAACGGATCATCGGCGTAAAAGCCGTCTTCATCGACCAGCTGTTCGGCATAGAGCGCCCAGCCTTCGGTGAAGGCATTGAAGCCGATCAACTGCGCCATCGGCGAGACGATATCGGGGTGTTCGGCGAGATAGGCGCCCTGCCAGGCATGGCCGGGAATGCCTTCATGCGCGGTCAGCGAGGCCAGAGTCCAGGATGGCCAGTAATCCATCTTCTTGAGATTGATGTAGTAGATCGCCGGGCGCTTGCCGTCGGTGCTGGCGAAATTCATGTAACCGAGGCTGGCGCCGTCCTGGATATCGACCGGCACGCGCTTGACCTGGACTTCGGCCTTGAGCCCGAGTTTCGACATGCGGCCGAGGCGCGGGCGGATCGCGTCGATGGCCTTCTGACAATCGGCGATCACCGCAGCGCGGCCGGCGTCGCTGTCAGGCTGCAGGAAGCGCTTGTCGGCGGTCAGCGCCGCGGCGCGTTCGCCGACGCTGCCCTGGGTCAGCCCCTGGGCGCGCAAAATCGTGTCCATTTCGGCTTCGATGGCGCGATTCTGTTCCCAGCCGGTCTTGTGGATTTCATCGGCGGTCAGGCTCGTCGTCGTCTGGCTTTTGAGCAGATACTGGTAATAGGCCTCGCCCTGCGGCAGCTTCCAGGCGCCGGCATCGCTGTTGGTCTTCAGCGCCTTCAATGCCGCCATCTGGGCATCGAGCGCCGGGTAGATCGCCTTTTCGACTATGCCCGTGGCGCGCGCCGTCGGATCGGGCAGGCCGAGCTTTTTGGCACGCATGGCGATCGAGGTGACGAACTTGCTGTCCGCCGCCGCGACACCGCGCAGCTGCGCCTGCTGGCCGAGCGTGTTGGCGACGATGAAATCGGGCGGCACGACCCCCTTGCCGGCATCGGCGCCGATCCGGCGGGTTTCCTCCGCCAACGTCGGACCGACCTGTTCGAGCCGGCTGAAGTAGTTTTCGAGGCCCGCAGCGTCTTCGACGCGGTGATAGGTATCGAGGAATTCGGCGGCCTGCTGGTAGGTGCCGCCCTGCTGGCTGACGACATAGGGGACGCCGCCGCTGGTGCCCGAAAAGCCGAAATCGAATTTCGCACCTTCGGCGGCGATACCCAGTGCCCATTGCGCCGAATCATAATTGTTGATGTCGGCGCCTTGCAGGCGGTCACGCGGGATCGAATCGAGCAGGCGCTTGCCGGTGGCCTGGACGCGGCGGTCCTCGGCTTCGCCGGCAGCGCTGATGTCGGACAGCTTGCCGGCGAGCGCGGCGTTCCTGCCGCTGTCCATGCCTAGGGTCGTTGCGGCTTCGGGGCTGCGCTGGAGCAGGCGGTCGGCGATGGTCGACAGCGCGGCGGCAAGGGTCGGATCACCCGCGGTCGTGGCGCTAGCCGGGGAAGGCAGCGCCACGAACGCCGACAGGGCGGCGGCATTGCCGAGCAGGGCGCGGCGCGTCGTGGCAAGCTGGAACATGGTCAAAGACTCCCGACAGGGGCAACAGGGGGAACAACAGGGGAAACAACAGGGTCGACAGGCACCGTCTTGCCGCGCAAGCCGCGCGTGAACAACAGGCGATCGGCACCCTTGAAGCCGAAGCGCCAGATGATCGCGCCATAGAGCGCCAGCACGATGAACTGGCCGAACGCCAGCTGGAACCATTCGGGCGCCTGCATGAACACCAGCCCCAGCGCAAAGGCCGGCAGCGCCGCCGCCAGCATCACCAGCCGCCAGCCCGATACCGGCGCGCCGAGCAGCCGCGCCAGCAGCCGCGATTTCGCCACCGACAGAAACAGCGCTGAAATCGCGAGGCCTGCCGCCGCGCCGACGCCGCCATACAGCGGCACCAGCAAAAGACTGACCGCGATCTGGATGAGAATGCCGGCGAGCGACCACATCAGGTTGGCGTTGCGCGCCACATAGATCAGCGCCGATTCGGCGACGGCGGCCTGTGCCGCGAGCAGTTCGACGGTAAGCAGCACGGCAAGGATCGTCGCGCCGCTGGCGAACACCGGCCCGAACAGCCCCATGCCGGCCTTGCCGGTGAGGCCGAGCGCCAGCACGACGCCAAGCTGCGCCGCGCCGACCCAGAAGCTGATCTGGCGGACGTGCGCCGCGACCTTGTCGATGCGGTTGGCGGCGAGGTTGGTGGCGAGAACCGGCGCGAGGATCGGATCGAAGCTCGATTTCAGCCGCTGCGGCAATGATGCGATCTGTTGCGCGACATAATAGATGCCGACGATATCGGCGCCGACAAAACGCCCGAGGATGAAGACATCGAGGCGACGCGCGCCCCATTCGGCGATATCGGCGCCGGCGAGCGGCACATTGCTGCGCACCAGCCGCCAAAGCGCACGCGGGTCGGGCCGCCAGTGCGCCGCCCAGCCAAAGGCGCGCGCCGCCGGCCATAGCGAGGCGAGCGCGGCGGCGACCATCGAAGCCAGATAGCCGATGATCAGGCCGTCGGGCTGCAGCAGCGTATAGGCCAGCGCCAGCGCGGCGATGCTGAGCACCCAGGGTTCGACAAGCGAGCGCGCCCGTACCGTGGCGGCGATATCGAGGCGAAAGGCCAGCGCGGCCAGGCTGATATCCGACACCACGATGGGCACGATGATCAGCGGGAACAGCCGGTCAATCAGGCTGAACTGTGTATTAGGAAAGACGATCTGCGGCACCGCCATCAGCAGCGCCGCGCCGAGCAGCGCCGCGAGGATGGTGACGAGCAGCGCATCATAGAGCGCATGGGCTTCAGTCGCCGGGCGGTCTGCAGACGCCGCGCCGCGAAGCGCCATATCCTCCGCCAGCCCGCGTTTCAGGCCGAGCGTCGCCAGCATCGCCACCAGCTCGACAACCATCGTCGCATAGGCGAAGCGCCCCAGCGCTTCGGCGCCGTAAAGCCGCCCTGCGATGAACAGGAAGGGAAAGCGCGCCGCCAGCCGCAGCACATAGCCGAGAAAACTGGTGCGCCCGCCACGCGCCAGCGCGGCGGTTTCCGCAGCACCGGCCGTTACAGCGTCAGTCGGCGACATGCACGAGCCGGTAGCGGCCATGGAGATAAAGCAGCGCCTCGCGCGCCGGGGCAAAGCCCAGCCGGGTGATTTCGCCGACAATGATGCGATGGTCGCCGCCGTCGTGATCGGCATAAAGATTGCACGCGAACGCCGCCTTGGCGTCGGCCAGCACCGGCAGGCCCTCCCATTCCAGCCAATCGGCTTCGGCGAAACGATCGATGCCCTTGCGTGCGAAACGATCCGAGACATGCGCAGCATCGGCAGCAAGGATATTGACCGCAAACCGGCCCGTCGCGCGCAGCGCCGGCAAGGCGGACGCGCCATTGGCCGGGCAGAACAGCAACAGCGGCGGATCAAGCGAAACGCTGGTGAAGCTGTTGGCGGTCAGGCCGATGCGGTTGCCGTCATCATCACGCCCGGTGACGATGGTGACACCGGTGGCAAAGCTGCCGAAGGCATCGCGCAACAGGCGGGCATCAAAGGGTGGGGTGGCGATATCCATGCTGTCGCTCCCCCTACGCCATCGCCGCGCGCGGTCAATCACCGGCGGCGATATTGCGGCATAATGTACGCCATTGTGGCGCCCGGGTGCCAGTTTGCGCGGGACTGGCCAAAGCCGCAACGGGCTGCGATATATCCGGTGAGATATATCGCATGCACCGGCTGTTCCTCCTCCTCCTCGCCCTGATGATCGCGGCACCGCTGTGGGCCGAACCGGTGCGTGTCCCAATACGCGTCTATGCCGCCGCCAGCCTGACCGAAGCATTGGGCGCCGTCGCCGACGGCTATGCTGCCACTGGCCGGCCGCGGCCGCTGCTGGTGCTGGCGGGCACACCGGCGCTGGCGCGGCAGATCCTCGCCGGCGCTCCGGCATCGGTCTTCATCGCCGCCGATGACGCCTGGATGGATGCCGTTGCCAGCCGCCTCGTGCCCGGCAGCCGCCGCGCCATCGCCGGCAATCGGCTGGTGCTGGTGGTGCCCGCCACCGCGCCGCGCCGTGCCCGGCTGGTGCCGGGGTTCGATCTGGCCGGCTTTGTCGGCGCCGGGCGCTGGACGACGGGCGATCCGGCGTCGGTGCCGGTCGGGCGCTATGCCCGCGCCGCGCTGGTGTCGCTCGGCGCCTGGGATCGGGCAGCACCCAGCCTGGCACGCGCCGACAATGTGCGTGCGGCACTCGCCTATGTCGAACGTGGTGATGCCGCGGCAGGCGTCGTGTATGCCAGCGATGCCCGTGCCTCGCGCAAGGTGTTCGTCGCCGGCATTTTCCCGGCCGCCAGCCACCCGCCGATTCGGTATCCCGCCGCACTGGTCAAGGGGCATGCGGATCCCGGCGCCCGTGATTTCCTCGCGTTTCTCAGCGGGCCGAAGGGCCGCGCCATCCTTGCTGCAGAGGGGTTCGGACCGCCATGAAATCGCTTCTTGCCGCGCTGCTGTTTGTCGCCACGCCTGCCGCTGCCACCGACATCCCGCTCGATCTCGTCGGGCTGCCGCGCCAGCCGGCGCTGCTCACCGCGTATGGCAAGACCATCGCGTGCGAGGGAGTTGCCCTCACCGTCCTGCTGGCGCGCGCCGGGGTGCCGGCGGGCGAAGCGTTGCGCGGGCCGGCGCTGGCCAGCGTCATCGTCGCCACCGGCAAGGACGGCTACCGAATCGTCTTCAGCCTGGCCGAGATCGATGCCAGGCTCGGCAACCGGCCGGTTTTCGTCGTCGATCGCTGCGCCGGTGCGCCGCTGGCCGCCGAGGACGGCCCGTTGCGGCTGATCGTTCCCGGCGAGGCCCGCGCGGCGCGATCGGTGCGGCAACTGGTGGCGCTGCGCGTTGCGGCGCTGCCCGAGTGACCGCGTGACGCCGCTGTCGCCGCCTGAAATCGCTGCGATCCTGGTCAGCCTCAAGGTTGCCGGGGTGGCGACGTTGTGCACCTTGCCGCCGGCCTTCGCCCTCGCCTTCCTGCTCGCGCGGCGGCAGTTTCCGGGCAAGCCGCTGCTCGACGCGCTGGTCAATCTGCCGCTGGTGCTGCCGCCGGTCGTCACCGGTTACCTGTTGCTGATCGCCTTTGGCCGCGATGGCTGGGCCGGGCAGGCGCTGGGCGCCATCGGCATCAGCGTGCTGTTCCGCTGGACCGGCGCCGCCATCGCCGCCGGCGTCATGGCGCTGCCGCTGATGGTCAGCCCGATACGCCAGGCGCTCGAAGCGATGGACCGGCGGCTGGAGGCGGCGGCGGCAACGCTGGGGGCCTCGCGCACCCGCGTCTTCGTCAGCATCACCCTGCCACTCATCCTGCCCGGCCTCATCGCGGCAACGGTGCTCGGCTTTGCCAAGGCGCTGGGCGAATTCGGCGCGACGGCGATCTTCGTGTCGGCGATCCCGGGCGAAACCGAAACGCTGCCGCTTGCCATCAACGCGCTGTTGCAGGTGCCGGGCGGCGAGGCGGCAGCGCTGCGGCTGGCGCTGCTGTCGGTGGCGATTGCCGTGCTGGCGCTGGTCGCGGCGCAATATTGGCAACGCCGGGCCGGAGCACACCGCCGATGAGCGCGGTTTTCGATGTGGACGTGACGCTGGCGCGCGGCGACTTCACCGGGCGCTTCACCTTTGGCGCAAACGGCGCCGCCACCGCGCTCGTCGGGCCATCGGGTCAGGGCAAGACCAGCCTTTTGCTCGCCATCGCCGGGCTGGTGCGGCCGCTGGCGGGCCACGTCCGCGTCAATGGTCGCACGTTGTTCGATGCGGCGGCGGGCATCGACCTGCAGCCACGCGATCGCAACCTCGGGCTGGCTTTCCAGGATGTGCGGCTGTTCCCGCACCTCGATGTGCGGGCCAACCTTGGCTATGCCAACCGGGCCACGGCGCCCGAGATCACCGGGATGGCGCAGCGGCTGGGGCTGGCGCCGCTGCTCGGGCGCTGGCCGCGGCACCTGTCGGGGGGGGAGGCGCGGCGCGTCGCGCTGGGCCGGGCCTTGCTGGCGCGGCCGGCGGCGCTGCTGCTCGATGAACCCTTTGCCCATCTCGATCCGGCGCGCGCTACCGACCTGATGGCGCTTGTTGCCGATGTCAGCCAGGCGACGCCGGTGCTGCTGGTCACCCATGACCGAGCGGAAGCATCGGCCATCGGGGCGAATTTGGTTAACATTGCGTAAAGACGACCTGATTCGGGTCATGTCTATTGTAAAATCGTCGATAAATGTCAGATTTGCTACTATCGCTCGCAAGGTCATGACTTAACGTTTCCACGCTGCGGGTAGGCAGTGGAGGATAAGGGTCATCATGCGTCTGGCTGTGGTCGAAGACGATCGGGCACTCTGTGCCCGTCTGGCAGGAACGATACGATCGGCAGGGCATAACTGTACCGAATTTCATTCGGGCGATGCGCTGCAGCGCTCGCTGCGGCGCGAAAGTTATGACCTCGTGGTGATCGACGAACGCCTCGCCGACATGCCATCGGCGGAGCTGATCCACTGGATGCGTGGCTCGGCGCCGTCGTCACCTTCGGTCATCATGCTGACACGGCAGGAATGCCGCGGCAACCACGGCAGCGCGCTGAACCCGGCGGATGATTGCGTACAGACCCCCGACAAGGTCGACAGCATCAACGACCATGTCGATGCCGTGCTGCGCCTGCGTTTTGCGCATGTCGACACGGCGGGCGGCACGGAAGTCTATGGTACCCATGCCTTCGATACGATCGCACGCAGCGTAACCATCGATGGCGCGGCCATCCCGGCGACGGCCAAGGAATTCGCCCTGGCGCTGCTGTTCTTCCGCAACCTGGGGCGCCCGCTGTCGCGCGCGCACCTGATGGAGGCGGTATGGGGCCGCCTGCTCGACCAGGGTAGCCGCACACTCGATGCGCATGTCTCGCAGATCCGCAACCATCTCCGGCTGGGACCGGAAAACGGCCTGCGGCTGATGGCGATCTACGGCTACGGCTACAAGCTGGACCGCGCCTAGAAGCCCTGCGCCCGCAACCATTCGCGAACCGCCGGCCCGACATCGTCGCGTTCGAGCGCCAGCGCGATATTGGCAGTGATATGTCCGGCCTTGTCGCCGCAATCGAAGCGCGTGCCGGTGAAGGTGAGCGCGTGGAAGGGCTGCACGCCGATCATGTCGGCCATGCCATCGGTCAACTGGATTTCACCGCCGGCACCGCGCTTGCCGCGCGCCAGCACGCCCATCACTTCGGGTTGCAGGATATAGCGGCCGATCGCGGCGAGGCGTGACGGCGCGGTGCCGGGCGCGGGCTTTTCGACCAGCCCGAGCACTTGCGTGATCTTGCCATCGGCCGCGCCCGGCGTGACGATGCCATAGCGCGACGTGTGTGCCTCGGGCACTTCGAGCACCGAAATGATGTTGCCGCCCAACCGCTTGTAGGCGTGGTGCATTTCGGCGAGCGCCGGTGCGGCGGGGCTCCACAGCAGTTCGTCGGGCAACAGCACGGCAAAGGCATCGTTGCCGGTGATGTGGCGCGCACACCAGACGGCATGGCCGAGGCCGGCGGGTTCCTGCTGGCGGACATAGGCGATCTGGCCGGGGGCAAGCTGGGTTTGCTCGAGCACGGCGAGTTCGGCGGTCTTGCCCTTGGCCTTCAGGCTGGCGACGAGTTCGCCCGCCACATCGAAATAATCCTCGAGCGCATTCTTGCCGCGCGCGGTGACGAAAACCATGCGTTCGATGCCGGCAGCGAGCGCTTCATCGACGGCATACTGCAGCAACGGCCGGTCGACGACGGGGAGGAGTTCCTTGGGCACCGCCTTGGTCGCCGGCAGGAAGCGGGTGCCCTGGCCACCGACCGGGAACACTGCTGTCGTGACCGGTTTGATCGCCATTCCCTGCCCTTTTCTTGTCATTCGCATGCGTTAGGCGAACATTGTTACGGTTTGTCCGTGCCTTGGCACAAGGATTGTCTTAACGCGCCGCCCGCCCCGGGGTTGCCCCTACAACCAGGGCGCCAGCGCATCGAGCGCCAGCATCGCCGCCGGCTGGTTGCGTTCCGACACCACCGACCATTGCCCGCCCTTGACCATCACTTCGGGCACCAGCGGCCGCGAGTTGTAGGTGCTCGCCATTGTCGCGCCATAGGCGCCCGCGGTCATGAAGGCGACAAGATCGCCGCTCGTCACCGTTTCGACATCGCGATCTTCGGCGAAAGTATCGCCGGTTTCGCAGATCGGCCCGACGATAGTGGCAATGCGGCGCGCGTCACGCGGCCGGATGGCGCGAAAGTCATGCCAGGCGTTATACAGTGACGGGCGCAGCAGATCGTTCATGGCGGCATCGACGACGATGAAATGCTTCGATGCGCCGTCCTTGGTGAGGATGACACTCGATACCAGCACCCCGGCATTGCCGACGATCATCCGCCCGGGTTCGAACATCAGCCGCCAGGGCCAACCTGCGGTGACCCGCGCCACCACGCCGGCATAATCGGCGGGGCTCGGCGGCAGCGGCTGGTCGGGGCGATACGGCACGCCAAGGCCGCCGCCGCAATCGATGCGCTTGATGGTATGGCCCGCCGCGGTCATCGCGGTGGCGAGCTCGCCAAGCCGGCGGATGGTATCCTCCACCGGCCCCAGATCGAACAACTGGCTGCCGATGTGCGCGGCCAGCCCGATCGGGCGCAGCCATTCATGCGCCGCGGCCTGGGCAAAGGCGGCCGGCACCCGGTCCCAGGGGATGCCGAACTTCGCATCGGCGCCGCCGGTGCTGATCTTGCCATGGGTGCGCGGATCGACGGCGGGGTTGATGCGGATGCTGATTTCGACCGGCCGGCCATAATGCGCCGCGACCTTGCCGAGCATGTCGATTTCGGCTTCGGATTCGACGTTGAACTGCAGGATGCCGGCCTCGATGCCCGCTGCCAGTTCGTGATTCTGCTTGCCGACGCCCGAGAACACGATGCGTGTCGCGGGGATGCCGGCGGCGAGTGCGCGCGCCAGTTCGCCCCCCGAAACGACATCGGCGCCGGCACCGAGCCGCGCCAGCGTCGCCAGCACCGACAGGTTGGGGTTGGCCTTGACCGCAAAGGCAACCAGCGGCGTGCCCTGCCCCAGCCCGGCGACGGCATCGGCAAAAACTGTATAATGGCGCTCGATGGTCGCCGCTGAATAGCAATAAAACGGCGTGCCGACCTTGGCCGCCAGCACTTCCAGGCTGATGTCTTCGGCGTGCATGACGCCGTCGCGAATCTCGAAATGGTCCATGAGGTCGTTTCAGTTCCGGCTGGTGGGCGGCAGGTTGAACGGATCGTCGGGGCGTTCCTGCGATTTTTCGACCGGATCATCGACGCGGTTGGGCTGCGATTGCGGCGGCAGCCTCAGCATGTCCTCGGGCACCGGCTGGACCGACATGGCGACGGGCTTCGGCGGCGCGGTTTGCGGCGCGACGGGCGTCAGTTTGCCGACCTTGCCGCAGGCGGCGAGGGCGAGAAGGAGGAGAATTACGGCTCCCCTCCCGCCTCGGGATGGGTCGGGGGTCGGTCGTGCCGCGCGGCCAAGCGTTGTCACGGCGGCAGAATCCACCCCCGACCCCTCCCTTGCAGGGAAGGGAGAAGAAAGGGAGGTCGCTCTCACACCCGCGCCTTCGCCGCCGCAATCGCCGCGCGCACGTTCGCCGGCGCGGTGCCGCCAAAGCTGGTGCGGCTGGCCACCGAAGCCTCCACCGACAGCACGCTGCGCACCGCCGGGGTTATGCGCACATCGATTGCGGCCAGCTCGGCATCGGTTAGCCCGTTAAGATCGCCGCCCTTGGCCTCCGCCGCCTTGACGCAGCGCCCGGTAATCTCATGCGCCTCGCGGAACGGCACCCCGCCGGCGCGCACCAGCCAGTCGGCGAGATCGGTCGCGGTCGAAAAGCCGCTGTTGGCGGCGGCGCGCATCTTCACCGGGTTGAAGGTGATGCTGGCCACCATGCCGTTCATCGCGGCAAGGCACAGGCCGAGATCGTCATGCGCGGCAAACACCGTCACCTTGTCGTCCTGCATGTCCTTGGAATAGGCGAGCGGCAGGCCCTTCATCACTACCGACAGGCGGGTGAAGGCGCCGAGGAAATGCGCTGCCTTGGCGCGCACCAGTTCGGCGGCATCGGGGTTGCGCTTTTGCGGCATGATGCTGCTGCCGGTGCTCCAGGCGTCGGGCAGCGTGACAAAGCCATAGGGCTGCGACGCCCAGATGATCATTTCTTCCGCCAGCCGCGACAGATGCAGCCCGGTCATGTGGGTCGCCGACAGATATTCGAGCGCGAAATCGCGGTCCGACACCGAATCGAGGCTGTTGCGCGTCGGCCCGGCAAAGCCCAGCGCCTTCGCCGTCATCGCGCGATCGATCGGGAAGCTGGTGCCCGCGAGCGCTGCGGCGCCCAGCGGGCATTCGTCCATGCGCCGCATCGCATCGGCAAAACGGCTGCGATCACGCCCGAACATTTCGACATAGGCCATCAAATGATGCCCCAGCGTCACCGGCTGCGCGACCTGGAGATGGGTGAAGCCCGGCATGATCGTGTCGGCATGCTGTTCGGCGCGGGTGAGGAGCGCGCCGATCAGCCCGGCGAGCGCCGCATCGGCCTCCGCACACGCCGCCTTCACCCACAGCCGGAAATCCACCGCCACCTGGTCGTTGCGGCTGCGCGCCGTGTGGAGGCGCCCGGCGGCGGGGCCGATGATTTCCTTCAGCCGCGTTTCGACGTGCAGGTGGATATCCTCGAGCGCCAGATTCTCGACGAGCTTGCCGGCTTCATATTCGGCGGCAATCGCCTGCAACCCCTTGTCGATCGCGGCGACATCGGCCGGCGACACGATACCCTTCGCGCCCAGCATCGCGACATGGGCGCGGCTGCCGGCGATATCCTGCCGCCACAGGCGCTTGTCGACGCCGATCGAGGCGTTGATCTCGCGCATCACCGCCGACGGCCCGGCGCCGAAGCGGCCGCCCCACAGGCTGTTGGCGGCGCCCTCACCGCTGTTGATCTTCGTCGCTGGTCCGGCCGTATCCATGGCGCCGGGCGATACGGGAATCGCGTCCGCCCCGCAAGCAACAGTGGCCGCCGCCCCCAGCGCCGTGATCCGCATGGCCTCGCGCCGCGATACTGTCATCCCCGTATCCCCCTTGTTGCGCCCGTTTGCCGCTCGTGCTTGTCGGCCCCCGGCGCTGCGCGTATCTGAATAGGCGTTACGGCCCCCTTTCAAGCAACGGAATTTTTCGCAATGCCCGCAACTATCGCCCGGCTTTTCCTCGCCCCCGTCGCTGTGCTGGCACTGGCGCTGCCCGCGGCCGCCGCGCCGCCGGCGATAAACAGCATCGACCGCAGCCTGGCCGGCACCCCGGCACCCAAGCTGATGTTCGAGGCCACCCCGGGCAAGAAGACCAGCATGGCCGCCTTCAAGGGCCGGCGCGTGCTGGTCAATCTGTGGGCGACCTGGTGCGCGCCGTGCATCGCCGAAATGCCCGATCTCGACAAATTGGCGGCGGCCAAGGGCGCGAAACTGCTCGTCCTGCCGCTCAGCCAGGACATGGAGGGTTGGCAGGCGGTCAACAAGTTCTTCAAGCCCGGCAAGTTCAAGGTGCTCAAGCCGATGCTCGACCAGCCGGGATCATTTGCCGAAAAGATCGGCGCGCGCGGGCTGCCGATGTCGGTGCTTTATGATGAAAAGGGCCGCGAGGTGTGGCGGGTGGCGGGGACGCTGAAATGGGGGTCGGCGGAGGTTTCTTCGGCTTTGTGAGTTACACCTCTCCCCTTGAGGGAGAGGTCGGACTCGGACGCAGCCCGAGCCGGGAGAGGGGTGCTTCACTTTCCTGTCATCCCGGGCTTGACCCGGGACCCAGCTTTTCATTTTTCAAGTAAAAGCAAGGAAGTGGCTTGGGCAAAGCCCAAGCCGACGTCAGACGAGTTCGGCCAGCAAAGCTGACCGCCTCGCTGGCCGACCGCTGCGCCTGTCGGCGCGTAGCGTGCCTCTACGCGCGCGCGCGGCTCCGCTAGTGATTCATTGCGTCAAAGAAATCCTTGTTCGTCACGGAATCCTTCATCTTGTCGATAAGGAACTCGACCGCATCGACCGTCCCCATCTGCATGAGAATCCGGCGCAGCACCCACATCTTGGCGAGGGTGTTCTTATCGACGAGCAGTTCTTCCTTGCGGGTGCCCGACTTGCCGATGTCGATCGCCGGGAAGACGCGCTTGTCGGCGATCTTGCGGTCCAGCACGATTTCGCTGTTACCCGTGCCCTTGAACTCTTCGAAAATCACTTCGTCCATGCGGCTGCCGGTGTCGATCAGCGCCGTCGAAATGATGGTCAGCGAGCCGCCTTCCTCGATGTTGCGCGCCGCGCCGAAAAAGCGCTTCGGGCGCTGCAGGGCGTTGGCGTCGACACCGCCGGTCAGCACCTTGCCGCTGCTCGGCACCACGGTGTTGTAGGCACGCCCCAGGCGGGTGATGTTGTCGAGCAGGATGACAACATCGCGCTTGTGTTCGACCAGCCGCTTGGCCTTTTCGATGACCATTTCGGCCACCTGCACGTGCCGTGACGCTGGTTCATCGAAGGTCGAACTGATAACCTCGCCCTTGACCGAGCGCTGCATGTCCGTCACTTCCTCCGGTCGCTCGTCGATCAGCAGGACAATGAGGTAGCATTCGGGGTGATTTGCAGCAATCGAATGGGCAATATTCTGAAGCAGAACAGTTTTGCCGGTGCGCGGCGGAGCGACGATAAGCCCGCGCTGACCTTTGCCCAATGGTGAAACGATATCGATAATCCGTCCTGAAAAGTCCTTCCGGGTCGGATCCCCGGTTTCCATTTCCAGTCTTTCATCAGGATATAGCGGCGTCAGGTTATCGAAATGAACCTTGTGCTTTGTGTTCTCGGGATCTTCGAAATTGATCTTGTTGAGCTTTACCAGGGCGAAATAGCGTTCACCCTCTTTTGGGCTGCGGATCTGGCCTTCGACCGTATCGCCGGTTCTTAGCGTGAACTTCCGGATCTGGCTCGGGCTGATATAGATATCGTCGGGG
>JANPKK010000041.1:0-47811 GCA_031426015.1 Alphaproteobacteria bacterium | reverse complement strand
TCATCACCGACAATGAGCGGCTGGCGCGCATTTCGGAGCATCTGCCCAACCTGCCCGCGCTGGAGCGGATCTACGTGGCGCGCGCTACGGAAGAACCGATGGGCGACCCGCGCGAGGTGCAACTGGAAGCGATCATCGGGTCACCGGCGAGCTGGGCGAGCATTGCCGACCGCGCCCTGCCCGATGTCGATCTGGCGCCCGAGGACGACGCCACGATCTTCTATACCAGCGGCACCACCGGCAAGCCCAAGGGCGCGCTCGGCACGCATCGCAACATCGTTTCGAACATCATGGCGAGCGCCTCGTCCGCCGCGCGCTCCTACTTGCGTCGCGGCGAGATGCCGCCGGCACCCGACCCCGACGCGCCGCAGAAAGGCACCTTGCTGTCGGTGCCCTTCTTCCACGCGACCGGCTGCCACGCCATCCTGTCGCCGTCGCTGTTTTCGGGCGCCAAATTGGCGCTGATGCGCAAATGGGATGTGCTCGAAGCCATGGCGCTGATCGAGCGCGAGCGGTTGACCGGTGCTGGCGGTGTGCCGACGATCGCCTGGCAGATTCTCGAACACCCCGAGCGCGGCCGTTTCGACCTGTCGAGCCTCGAAAGCGTCTCTTATGGTGGCGCGCCATCGGCGCCCGAACTGGTCCGCCAGATCGCCCGCCAGTTCAAGGCTGCCCCCGGCAACGGCTGGGGTATGACCGAGACCAGCGCCACCTTCACCCACCACATGGCCGAGGATTACGAGCATCGCCCCGACAGCTGCGGACCGCCCGTCGCCGTCTGTGACCTGCAGGTGCGCGATCCTGAGGGCAAGGTGCTTGGGGCCAACGAGGTCGGCGAACTTTACGGCTTCGGCCCCAATGTCGTGAAGGAATATTGGAACAAGCCCGAAGCCACCGCCGCCACTTTCATCGACGGCTGGGTCCGCACCGGGGATCTCGCGCGCATCGACGAGGAAGGCTTCTGCTTCATCATCGACCGCGCCAAGGACATGCTGATCCGCGGCGGCGAAAACATCTATTGCGTCGAGGTCGAGAACGCCCTGTACGAGCATCCCGCCATCATGGACGCGGCGCTTGTCGGCCGCCCGCACCGGACGCTGGGCGAAGAACCCTATGCCTTCGTCACGCTGAAACCCGGCACGACCGCGACCGAGGACGAACTGCGCAGCTTCGTCGCGGCGCGGCTGGCGGCCTTCAAGGTGCCGGTGGCGGTGCAGTTCAGCCACGAACCGCTGGTCCGCAACGCCAATGGCAAGATCCTGAAGACCGAGTTGAAGAAGTTGGTCGGCGCCTGAACCGGTGATGCGCCTGTTGTTGCTCGCGCTCTTGCTTGCCGGCCCCGCGGTTGCCGCGCCCGGCGATGACGACACCATCACCGTCACCGGCGAACGCCTCACCCGCCCGCAACTGCGCGCGCGCAGTCTCGATTTCGTGCGCACCGCGCTCGCCGACACGACGCATGGCCAGCACGCGCGCTGGTTCGGCGGCATCTGCCCGCGCGTGCTCGGCGCACAGCCGGCGACCGGGGCGATGTTTCTCGATCGCTTTCGCACCGCCGCCGATGTGCTCGGCGTGCGCATCGAAGCGGTTGGGTGCCAGCCCAATATCGTCATCTGGTTCACTGCCGATGCCAGGGGGCTGATGCGCACCATCACGGCACGGTCGCCCCAGGCGCTGGAAGGTACCAGCACTGCCGACCGCCGCCGGCTGCTGACGGGCGATGATCCGGTGCGCTGGTTCTACGATACGGACGCTGAGGGCAGCTCGGGCCAGACCATCGGCGAAGGCGGCGCCGCGATCGGCGCGCAGCTCGGCACCGCCAACACACCCGTCGTCAACAACCGCCTGACCGCCAGCCGGCTGAGCACCGGCACGCGGGTGGCGCTGCGCGGCGCGACGATCATCATCGATGTGCCGCTGGCGGAAGGCCATGCGCTCGAGGCGCTGGCGGCGCAGGCGGTGATGCTCGGCTTTTCGCGCACCCGCCTCGGCGTCGACCGCCCGGCATCGTCCTCCATCCTCACCCTGTTCAGCCCGCGCCCGCCCGAAACCCGGCCGCGCGACCTCAGCCCGATCGACGAGGCGTTTCTCGTCGCGCTCTACAAGGCGCCGGCCGACAAGGAGGCCAATGACCAGCGCGCCTATCTGGTCAGCGCCATGGTCAACGATCTGTTCGGCAAAGGCCGCGACGCCCACTGAACCTGGAACCCGGCAGTGCCCCGGTCGTTGATGGTCGGTTGTGCAAAGGAGTGCCGAATGGGCAAGGGTTGTTTGCTGTGGATGGTCGGCGTGCCGATCCCGATCATTATCTTACTGTATCTGTTCGTTTTCTAGAGGGTCGGTTGGCGGCCGGCGCCGCACTCAAGCGTGAACAGCAGCCCGCCGCCGCCGCTGGACGGTGCCGACCAGACCGAACCCGGCGATCAAGAACGCCCAGGCCTGGGGCTCAGGCACTTCGGCGAGGGTTGCCGAAAAACGGTGATTGACACTCTGGGCGCCCTCGCTTGTTGTCGCCGACGTGCCGGCTTCGACGATAGCCAACCAGCTACCGTCCTCCTGCTGCGCCTGCGACAGGCTCGATGCGAACCCGCGCGTGCAACTGCCGTCGCAGATTGAAACGTCGAAACTGCGCGATTCAATCGGGCGGAGGCGCATTTCCCGATTGGCACGGAACGTTGCATAAACATAAAAGCTCGTCGACAGCGCCGGACCGACCAGAGCCTGATTCTGGCCTAGCCCGGCCATGTAATCGAAGCTGTTGTCGGTCAGGGTCATGCTGAAGCCACTGCCTTCATAAGCGCCGCACCGTGATATGCCGGCTTCGTCGGCGCCTTCGCAGCCACCATAATCGGAAAAGCCGAAGCCATAGCCGCCCGTGCCAAGCCCCAGCGCGATATAGTCGGAGCCCTCCGTCGCGGCGTCGTAACTGCCTTCGGCAAATTCGAGACTGACCAGAGCCTGTGACGGCGTTGCAGCAAGAGCGAACACGGCAGCAATCATCCAACGCAACATGGGACGAACTCCTGAACCAGTATGCGGCACCCGTACTAGTCATCACCTGTGGAGTCGATACACGCGCCGGTTCCGCCCGGCCGAAGCTGTTGAGCCGGGCGCACAGTGCGTATCCTTGGATCAGCCCGGATGCGCGGCGCGCCATTCCTTGACGGCCGCCAGCGTCAGCTCGACATGGCCCTTGTAGCTGAGGTTGCTGTGCACGAAGGCGATCTTGCCATCGGGTGCGATGACGTAAGAGGTGCGGTTCGACTTGGCGACCATCGGCATCAGCTTGACGTCATAATCCGCGATGACCTTCGCGCTGCCGGCGGCGACGGCGAACTTGCTGCGGCATTCCTCGACCGAAAAGCGGTTGAGTGTTTCGATATTGTCGGCCGACACGCCGACGACGGTGGCGCCGAGCTTTTCGAAACTGTCGGTCGCTTCGGCGAATTCATGCGCTTCGGCGGTGCAGCCGGCGGTGAAGGCGGCGGGGAAGAAATACAGGACGACCGGGCCTTTTTTCAGCGCGGCGGCAAGGTTGAACGGCATCGGCTTGCCGGCCAGGCTGGCTTCGGTGGTGAAATCCGGGGCAGGCGCGCCGACCGGCAGGGCGGCAAGCGCGGGGGCGGCAAGGCCGATGGCGAGCGTGGCGGTGGTGATCAGTTGGCGCATGGCGGGGTCTTTCACGAATAACGTCAATCACAACCCTGCGCTGAACCGGCGACAAAGGCCAGCGGCTGCGACGTTTTGCAGTCGGGATTGCCGGGTCGGGCGAGGGCAGCGATAATCGCGACTCGATTGCAAGGGAGCATGGCGATGCGGTTTCTGATCGGCGGACTGATACTGGCGATGGCGACTCCGGTGCTGGCGCAGGTGCCGCCGGCCGAATTGGGGTCACGCTATGTCCCGGCGCCCTGGTGGATGCGCGAGCCGGTGATCGCGTCGGTCGGCATGGTGCGCACCGAAATCGCCGCCAACCGCGCCAGTTTTTCGGCGAGCTTCAATTCGGTGGCCAGGACCGCCGATAGCGCGCTGGCCGAGGCAGCCGCCAAGGTGCGCGAGATCGATGCCGCCCTGCGGAAATCGGGACCCGAACGCGTGCGCATCGCCACGACGTTCCAGACCCAGCCGCTCTACGAACAATATCGTGACAAGGAGGGCAACATGCAGACCAACGCCCGCCCCGACAAGATCGAGCGCTATGCCGTGACGGCGCGGATCACACTGGAAGTTCGAGACTTGGCGGCGCTCGAACCCGCCTATGCCGCGGTGGTCGCTGCCAAGCCCGAATCGATCAGCCCGGTGAATTTCGCCCTCGAACCCGACAATGCGACCAAGACCTGGTTGCAGACCGAAGCGGTAAAGGACGCCGCCCGCCGCGCGCGGCAAGGCGCCGAAGCCGCCGGGGCGCGGCTGGGCGGGGTCAAGGTCATCGACCCGAGCGGACGCGCCTGCCAGACCGATGTGCTCGCCGGCTGGCCGGGTTTTGCCAGCAACCCCGAGCAGCGCACCGATGTCGCCTATTCGGCGCGCGCCAGCATGGACATGCCGGCTCCCGCGCCACCGCCATCGATCATGGTCTCGGGAAGCAGGGTTGAAACGCCACAGGTGCAGGTCAGCCTGCAACCGCCGCTGCTGGCGCTGACCGATGATGCCTGTGTGGTTTATGGCCTCGGCCCGGGGTAAAGCCTATTTCCCCGGCAGCTTTTGCTGGAACCCGACGAACTCGCTGTAGCGGTCCGACAGCAGCGCCAGCCGGGCATGGACCTTCGCCGTGCCGATGCGGCGCATGACATCGTCGGCGAGCAGGTTGAGCAACGACGCCAGCGCCGTATCCATGTCCCAGAAATGCCCAAGGCTGACTTCGGCGGCAAGGATGTGCGGGGTCAGGTCGCGCGCCCACGGGCAATAGGGGTCGGTGACCACCACCACCGGCACGACCGCCGCCTCGGCGCGTTCGGCGAGCAGGCGGAAATGCCGCGAATAGCGGCGGATATCGACGAGCACGAAAACGTCACGCGGCGTTGCTTCGAGCACTTCGGCATAAAGGCCCGACGCGCCATCCATGCTATGCACCCCGGGGCGGACATAGAGCAACTGATGCGCAAAGCCCGATGCCAGGCCGCGCTCGCTCTGGAACCCCGCGACATAGACATTGGGCGCGGTCGCGAGCAGCGCGACGATGGCGGCCCATTCCGGCGTCTGCGCGAGGCGATAAACATCGGCGATGGCAGCGGTTTCGGCCTGCAACCGCGAATCCGGCCCGGCGCCGACCTTGGGCGGCAGCAGCCAGGGGGCATCGCCAAGCTCGCCGCGCAGATCGTCCTTCAACGCCGCCAGCCCCGAATAACCCATCGATTTCAGGAACCGCGACACCGTCATCGCCGACACACCGACCCGTTGCCCGATCGACGCGGCGGTTTCGAAGGGGATGCTCGGCATATTGTCGAGCAGCCAGCCGGCGATCATCCGTTCGGCAACGGTGAAGCGGTCATAGCGTTCGCGAAGCTGCTGGGCGACCTTGTTGGGCATGTTGCAGGGCTAACATGGGCGGTGCATTGGGGGAAGTGCACCACCGGAGCGCCCGACAATGGACATTCGTCTGCCCTATCTGATCTTCCTTGGCGCCGTGACCTCGGTGCGCGATGCCAAGACCGGGCTCGGCGTGCGCGACTGGCGGCTTGAGGCCTGCGCCGGGCAATGGCGGCTGCCAGGCTGCGCGGTCGATCTCGGGCTGCCCGATCTCGATCCCGCTGCAGCGGTGGCGGCCGGCGCGCGCAGCCTGTTGATCGGGGTGGCGCCGGTGGGTGGCCAGATCCGCCCCGAATGGGTGCCGGCGCTGGTGACGGCGCTCGCCGCGGGGCTCGATATCGTCAGCGGCATGCACACGCGGCTGGGCAGCGTGCCCGAACTGGCGACGGCGGCGGCGCAGCACGGTCGGCAGCTCATCGATGTTCGCCATGCCGACCGCCGCTATCCGGTGGGGACGGGGGTGAAGCGTCCCGGCAAGCGGCTGCTTACCGTCGGCACCGATTGTGCGCTCGGCAAGAAATATACCGCTCTGGCGCTGACGCGAGCGTTTGTGGCCGCAGGGCATTCGGCAACATTTCGCGCCACCGGCCAGACCGGCATCATGATCAGCGGCGGCGGCATTGCCATCGACGCGGTGGTCGCCGATTTCGTCGCCGGGGCGGCCGAAAGCCTGTCACCCGCCGCAGCGCCCGAGCACTGGGACATCATCGAGGGGCAGGGCTCGCTGGTGCATCCGGGCTATGCCGCGGTGTCACTGGGTCTGCTGCACGGCTCGCAGCCCGATGTGCTGGTGTTATGCCATGACCCGGCGCGGCTGGAGATCGACGAATATCCCGGCTTTGCCATTCCGCCGCTCGGTGAGGTGATGGACCTGCACCTGGCGCTGGCGCGGCGCACCAATCCGGCGGCGCGTTTCGGCGGCATTGCGCTCAATACGTCGGCGTTCGATGCGGCGGCGGCGGCGCAGCTGCTGGGCGAGCATGAGGCGCGGTACGGTGTGGTGTGCTTCGATCCGTTGCGGTCGGAGCTGGAGCGGGTGGTGGCGGGGCTGGTTGGTTCAAGTCTCGCAGAGTAGGCAGGGGCATGGGCAAAGCCCATGCTGGCGTCAGACGAGCCCGGGGCGCAAGAGCGCGCCCCGTCTCGCTGGCCGGTCTTGCGCCAGTCGGCGCGCTTCGCTGCGCGATGCGCGCTCGCGGCGCTGCGACTAGAACCTTTGCCCGAACTTAATCCCCAATGTCCGCGGCTGGTTGACGATCTGATAGGTGATCGCCCCGCACGTCCCCGGCGAACATTGCGAGAAGCGGTTGAGATTGCCGCGCTCGTCAAAGGCGTTGTTGAGGTAGACTTCCGCCGTCCAGCTGTCGCGCCGTAGCCCGACCGAGAAATCCGCCACCGTATAGGCCGGCATCCGACCCAGAATGTCGCGCTGGTCGGTCCGCAGTGCGGCCCAGCGGGCGCCGACATGGTTGACCGCCCCTTGCACAAAGGCATCGCCGCCCATCATGTCGAATTCGTAGCGGCCGATGAAATTGCCATTGAACTTGGCGGTGACCGGCAATTGCTGGCCAATCGGCGCGCGGACGAAATTGGCTTCGCCGTTGGGGCCGAGCATGGTGCAATCGGGCGAATTGGCGATGCGGCAGTAGTTCGTCGTCAGCTTGGCATCGTTATAGGCGCCCGACACGGTCAACGTCAGGCCCGGGGTCGGCGCCAGCGTCGCATCGAATTCGAGCCCCTTGATGCGGGCGTTGCCGGCATTCTGGATCTCGGTCAGCCCGTTGCCGCCGAGGAACGCGAGCTGGATCGATTTCCATTCTTCCTGGTAGAGCGCGACATTGACCCGCAGCGCGCGGTCCATGAAACTGCCCTTGAAGCCGAGTTCGTAGTTGGTCAAAAAGTCCGAATCGAACGGCGGCAGCGTGCCGCGGCGGTTGAGCCCGCCGGGCCGAAAACCGCGCGACCAGGTGGCGTAGACCAGCGCGTCGGGGGTCGCCTGCCATGCGAGGTTGAGCTTGTGGGTGAAGCCGTCGCCCTTGGCCTGTTTGGGCTGGATCGTGCCGCCATTGAGCACGCCGAGATTGGTGCACGGCGCGCCATCGGTCGTCGCCGGGCCGAAGCACAGGGATTCCCCTGGGGACCCCAGCGGATTGCCGGCGCCGAAGCCGAAAAAGCCGATCAGCGTATTGTCATATTTGAAGAAACGCCCGCCACCGGTGAGGGTGAGGTTCTCGACGATATCGAATGCCGCCTGGCCGAACAGCGCATAGTCGCGATCGACACGGTCCTGCTTGGTCAGCCACCAGACGCCGGGCTTGGTCGACACGCTGATCGCGCTGGCGAGATTGTCGATCACGTAATTCTGCTCGATATCGCGGGTCTGGCGCTGGTAGAACGCGCCGGCGATGAAGCGCAGCCGCTTGTCCTGCGGCGACGAGATGCGGAATTCCTGGCTCAGCTTGGTGAAGCGGTCGCGGCCGATGACGGCTTGCGACGGGTCGATGAACTGGCCGGCGTTGTTCTTGATGAAATCGACATAGCTTGTGTAAAACGCGTCGTAAAAGAAGCTGTAATCGGAATAATCCGAGGCCGAATCGACCTTCCGCTCGAGATACGAGCCGGTGTAGACGATATCGAAATCGCTGATCTTGCCTTCGATGGTAAGCGCCGCCTGGTACCAGTCATCCTGGGCGCGTTCGGGGCGGTAATGGGTGACGGCGAGGTCGCCGACATTGGGGTCCTGCCCGAAAAAGCCGCGCGATTTCTGGGTCTGGCCCATGATCGACGGGGTGAAGGTCCAGTCGTCGCCCGCCGCCACCCGCAATTGCGCGCGGCCGCCGATGGTTTCGACGGTGTTGTAGTCCTTTTTCGCCAACGCGTTGTTGTTGATGGTGATGCCCGGCACCGAATAGGTGCGGGTGCCCGGGACATTGTCGATATAGCCGGCGTCGCGATCGTACCAGCCGACGACGCGCAGCGCGGCATTGTCCGACAGCGGCACGTTGACAAAGGCTTCGGCGACCCCGCCCCAGCCGCCGCCGGTGCCATCGGGGGCGATCTTGTTGACTTCGAGATTATAGCCGGCGCTGAACTTGCCGAATTCGGGCTTGTTGGTGATGTAGCGGATGGTGCCGGCCTGCGACGACGCGCCATAGAGCGTGCCCTGCGGCCCGGCGAGCGCTTCGACGCGGGCGATGTCGTAGATGTGGAGGTCGAGCGTGCCGCCGATGGTGGTGATCGGTTGTTCATCGAGATAGACGCCGACCGAGGGCAGCGGGCCGGAATGGTTGCCGTCCCCGCCCGAGGCGACGCCGCGGAAATAGATGTTGGCGGTGCCGGGGCCGGCGGTCTGGAAGCTCAGCGACGGCAGGAAGCGCGCGAAATCGTTGAAGCTCTGCACCTGCAGCTGGTCGAGCTTGGCGGTGCCGATCGCGGTGATGGCGACCGGGACTTTTTGCAGGCTTTCGGAGCGGCGTTCGGCGGTGACGATGATCTCGCCATTGGTGTCATCAGCGGCGGCGACCGGCGTTTGCGCCAGTGCCGGCGTAGCGGCAAGCGCGGCGCCGAGCAGCAGCGCGCGGCGCGCCTGGTTTCCGAACGAATGTGATTTGTGCAACATCATGTCCACCCCTGTTAGCCGCACGAACGTATCGGCAAGTTTTGACGCCGCACTGCGCAGCGGGTCAAGCGTGCGGACGGGCCATGCCGCTGTCTTGCTGCACTATAGCGGCGAGTGTGGCTTTCAGGTCACCCAACCAGGGTTCGTAATGCCGCCAATGGTCAAGCCCGGCGGTGGTGATCGGTTGGCGCACCTGTTCGGAACTGGCGGTCCGCACCGGGCGCTGGTTGCGATGGAATTCAAGGCAGCCGGCTTCGAATTCGAGCCCGCAATGCGCCAGCATCCGTCGCACCTCGCCTTCGGTATCGCCGACCAGCGCTTCATGGTCGACGCGCAGCACCCGGCCGGGCAGGACGTGGTCGAAATGCGCCATCAGCCGGACGTAATCGGCATAATAATCGCCGAGCTCGACAAGATCGTAGGTAAAGCTCTGGCCGCGGGCAAAATGCTGTTTCCAGGCCGAAAAACATGTCGCCAGCGGGTGGCGGCGGGCGTCGATGATGATCGCATTGGGCAGCATCAGGTGGATGAGGCCGGCATAGGCGAAATTATTGGGCATCTTGTCGATGAAGCGCGGGCGATCCGTTTTGCGCTGGATGCGGGTGCGGGCGAGATAATCCTGTCCCAGCGCCGTCAGCGCCTCCGGCCCGGCAGCGGCGAGCGCATCGAGATAGACCAGCGGGCTTTGCCCCGGCACCGTGTCCGACAGGCCACGAGCGATGGCGGCGACATCGGGCAATTCCATCGTGCCTTCGACCCGGCTGTGGCTGGCGAGGATCTGTTCGATGAGCGTGGAGCCCGAACGCGGCAGCCCGACGACGAAGATCGGGTCGTGCGCTGGGCAGCCCTGACCCGCGCGGGCAGAGAAAAAGTCGCGCGTGAACAGGCGTTCGTTGGCTTCGACATGGGCGCGGTTGGCGGCGCCGTCCCAGCGTAACTGGTTACGCCGCAAGCGGTTGCCGGCGGCGTAATGGCTGAACGAGGCTTCGTAGTCCCGGGCATCCTCGAGCGCCTTGCCGAGCGCGAAATCGAGGTGGAGCCGATCATCGTCGCTGATGCCAGGCGTCGCCAGCGCGGCGCGCATCGCGGCGAGATCGGCCGGCGCGAAGCGATAGGTCTTGAGATTGGCGAGGCTCCACCACGCCTCACCCAGCGTCGGCGCCTGGTCGACGGCGGTGCGATAGGCGGTGATGCAATCGGCGGCACGGCCCATGGTTTTCAGGGCATGGCCATGGCTCATGTGGCCGCGCGGGTTGTTCGGAAATTCGGCGAGCAAATGGTCGTAGATCGCGATCGCCCCGGCATAATCGCCGAGCCGCGCCAGCATCGCTGCCTTCAGGTTGCGATAGCCGGGGTGGCCCGGCGTGATGGCGAGCAGCCGGTCGATCTCGATGAGCGCCGCCTCGCTTTTCGACTGGCGGTGGAGGATCAGTGCATAGTTGAAGCGCGCCGCATCGAAGCCGGGGGCGAGCACCAGCGCCCGCGCCAGCAACTTTTCGGATTCGCGGTAGCGCCCGAGTCGGCCGAGAAGCTCGGCCATCATGCGCAGCGCATAAGGGTCGGCGGGATGCTGGGCGATCCAGGCGGCGAGCGCCGGCTCGGCTTCGTCGAGCCGGTTCTTCGCCAGCGCATCGGCGGCACGCAAAAGGCGCGGGTCGCGCGATGGCAGGGGCATGGTCACGCCAGTGGTGATGCCGCGATGACCGCAGGGTGGCAAGAGGTGCGCGGGTGGCTTTCGCCGGGGGACGGCAATGCATAGAGAAGGAGCGAGCGCATCCAACAGCGCCCCTCTCCCGCAAGCGGGAGAGGGAAGGATAATAGGGAACCCCACATATGACCGACATCCTCGGCACCCGCATGGCCGACGACGGCCGCACCGCGCGCCAGATTTTCGACGATGTCATGGCCAATCCGGCCCGCGCCCGCTTCGGCTTCGGCAAGAAGCTGGCTATCGTCAATGTCGATTTCCAGAACGCCTACACCCGTATCGACCGCTACAAGACGGCGTACGAAACCGATCCGCGCCAGATCGAATATACCAACACGATCAGCGCGCTGGCGCGCGCCGCCGGCATGCCGGTTGTCTGGAGCCGGGTCGGCTATGCCGATGATGCCAGCGACGCCGGGGTCTGGGGCACGCGCACCGATACGCCCGACAGTTTGCAGAACATCAAATATGGCAGCGACCGCCACGCCTATGACGAACGTTGCGACATCCGCCCCGGCGACACGCAGTTCACCAAGCGCATGCCATCGGCGTTTTTCGAAACGCCGCTGCAATCGCTGCTGGTCTGGCATCAGGTCGATACGGTGGTGGTGACCGGCGGCAGCACCTCGGGCTGCGTGCGCGCCACCGCGGTCGATGCGCTGTCGCGCGGCTACCGCACCATCGTCCCCATCGAGACGACCGCCGACAAGCTCGCGAGCTACCACTGGGCGAACCTCACCGATCTGCAGCTCAAATATGCCGATGTCGTGCCGGTGGCCGACGTAGTCGCCTGGCTCGAAGGTAACCATAACTGCGGTTAACCACCGCCGCACCCTGCCGTTACCTCGATTGACCACCACGGACAATCGAGGAGCCAGGCCATGCAGAAACGCCATCTTTTCGGAGCCATCGCCACCTTCGTCGGCGGGCCGCTCTTGCTTGCGATGATGATCGAGCCAGCAGCGTCGACGTCACCGGACACGTCACAGGCCTTGCCGGCCGCTGTCGGCAGCGTCGGCGTCATCGCCACCGCCGGCAGCAGCCCGGCCGCTGCAGCGCCGGCGTTGGCGACGGCGGAAATCGCGAAAGGCTCCGGCGCCCTGACGGGCCTCGCCAGTGTCGCCCAGACGCATGGGGGTGTCGGCGCCACCGGAGCCGAAAGCGGCGATGCACCCCTGCCGGCAGGCTTTTTCCACAAGCTCGGCTATGCAGGGTCGACCGATGATGCCTATGCCAACGCCCTGCCGGACAGCGATTTCTCGTTGCCCGATGGCGGCCTTGCCCTTGATGGCCCGGCGACGGCAGCCGGGTTCGAAGCGCTGCCCGAGGCGAATGCCGACCTGTTGTCGCTGACGGGCTTTGCAGCGGTCGGCGGTGCGGGCGGTGGTGGTGCCGGCGCCCCGCCGGCCTTTGCTGCCACCGAACAGGTGCAACTGGTCAGCGGCGTTCCCGAACCGACGAGCTGGGTGAGTTTCATCATCGGTCTCGGCCTGATCGGTTTCAACCTGCGGGATCGCAACCGCATGCGCCACGTCGTCTGCTAACGCCGCAACCAGCCCAGCACGACCATCACCACCCCGGGCCAGAAGCTGATCGCCGCCAGCAGGCCCGGGCCGATGGGGTTGGGATCCGGATCGGCGAGCAGGCCGATCCGTGCCGCGACCAGGATCGCCAGCAACGGCCCGCAGCCGATGACCAGCGTCGCAATCCCCCAACCGAGCAAGCGTGATCTGCGCATGGCACTCTCCCCGGGGGCCATCCTATCGCCTGGCGGTCAGCGCAAACAGCCCCTGCCATTTGACCGCCGGGCTGTTATTGTCCGGACCGATGATTTCCGATCCCGGCCTTTACGATCCCAGCCCGTTGGCGCCGCCGCTGCGCTGGCCCGGCGGCAAGACCTGCGCGGTCTGGGTCGCCCCCAATCTCGAATATTATGAACTCGACCCGCCGGCACATCCGCGCCGCAAGAGCTGGACGAAGCCGCACCCCGATGTCGTCGGCTACAGCCACCGTGACCATGCCAATCGCATTGGCCACTGGCGCATGGCCGAAGCGATGACGCGCCACAGCTTTCCCGGGTCGGTCAGCCTGTCGGTGGCGCTGTGCGATCATATCCCCGACGTCGTCGCCGATGGCGTGGCGCGCGGCTGGGAATTTTTCAGCCATGGTATCTACAACACCCGCTACGCCTATGACATGGACGAGGCTCAGGAGCGCGCCATCATCGAGGACAGTATCGCGACGGTGCAAAAGGCCACCGGACAGCGCATTCGCGGCTGGCTCGCCCCGGCGCTGACCCACACGACACGGACCATGGACCTGATCGCCGAATACGGCCTCGATTACACCTGCGACCTTTATCACGATGATCGCCCGGGCCGGGTGAAGACCGCGGGCGGCAGCCTGATCTCGATGCCCTACAGCCTTGAAGTCAACGACCATTATGGCTTCTTCATCTACAACATGAGCCCGCGTGATTATGCCGATGCGCTGATCCGCCAGTACGACCGGCTGGCGCGCGAAGGCGAGGCATCGGGGGCGGTGATGTGCATCCCGCTCCACAGCTACCTCATCGGCCAGCCGCATCGCATCGGGCCGTTCGAGCGCGTACTCGAACATATCGCCGCCGATGGCCGGGCATGGATCACCACCGCCGGTGCCATCGCTGACGCTTATCGGGGGCAGGCATGAGTCTCGATCCGTCCTATCTCGAATATCCGCTGCGCCGGCGCGGCATGGACCATGATCTCTACCCCTGGTCGAACATCGCCGACCGGTCGCCGATCGCGTGGCCCGGGGGCAAGCGCGTGGCGGTGGCGATCGTCATTTCCTGCGAATTTTTTCCGCTCACACCGTCCGACACGCCGTTCCGCGCACCGGGGCACATGCAGACGGCGTTTCCCGATTACCGGCATTTCACCGCGCGCGACTATGGCTCGCGGCAGGGTGTGCCGCGCTTGGTCGAAGCGCTGGCCCGGGTCGGCGCCAAGGCCAGTTTCGCGATGAACAGCGCCTGGGCGGAACGCTTCCCCGACCTCGCGCGCGATATCGTGGCCGCCGGGCATGAAATCATCGCTCATTCGACCGACATGAACGGCACTATCGCCACCGGCCTGCCCGAAGCCGATGAACGCGCGCTGATTGCCGACAGTCTGGCCGAGTTGCAGGCCATCACCGGCGTGCGCCCGACCGGCTGGCTGTCGATCGCCCGCTCGCAAAGCTGGAACACGCCGCGCCTCCTTGCCGAGGCCGGGCTCGGCTATTGCTGCGACTGGGTCAATGACGAACTGCCCTATCGGATGACGACGCCGGCCGGGCCGATCGTCAACCTGCCGCTCAACCATGAACTCAGCGATCGCCAGGTCATCGCCACCTGCCAGCAATCGGCTGACAGCTATGCCGAGCAGCTGCGCGATGCGTATCAATGGCTCGACAGCGAAGTCGACGCGGGTGGCGGCCGGATGCTGCCGATCCACCTGACGCCCTATATCAGCGCACTGCCCTATCGCATCGATGCCATCGAGGGTCTGCTTGGCTGGCTGGCGGTGCAGCCGGGGGCGTGGTTTGCGCGCGGCGATGCTATTGTTGCTGCCAGCGGCGTCTGAACACGGCCATCATAGCGGCGCCACCATGGCCCGGCTGGCAGCGAGCCGCCCGGCCAGCACCGCCGCTTCGGGCACGAGCGCTGCCAGCACCGCCGGTGGCAGTTCGATCCCGGCGAGATAGCGGGCAAAACGATCCGCCTCGATGAGGAAATGCACGTCGGTGCGGGGTTCGGCGGCCCAATAGGCGCTCGTCAGCGCCGGCAAACGGGCGCCGAGCGCGGTGCAGGTTTCGGGGAGGTTGAGCGCGATCGGGGCGAGCCGATTGGCGCGATAAAGGACGCAATTCGCATGCATGCCGCGGCTGCTGGCGATGGCGACGAGCCGGGCGCTTTCCCGCGCGGTCAGGTCATAACTTGTCAGCGCCGCGGCGTCTGCGCGGACCGCGCTGACCAGGTCGGGACTCGCCGCCAGATCGGCGAGCGCGGTCTGAAACGCCGCCAGTGTCATGCCGGCACCAGCGCGCAGCGATCGGCAAGCGCCTGCATCTGCGCCAGTTCCGCGGCAATGCCGGCAACGCCGAGGCGCGGAAAATAGCTTTCGTGAAATTCATAGGTGATCGCGCGCAACCGCGGAAAGCGCGGCGCCCAGCGTTCTGCCATGTCCCAGACCGCGTCCGGCGTCGGCCGGGAATGCGAATCGGTATAATGGCCGAGCAGTTCGTCACCACCGGCAAGATGGATCTCGACAACGGCTTCGGGGGCCAATTCGGCGATGTAGGCGTCGGCATCCCAGCCGAGGTTGCGGCTGTTGGCGTACAGATTGTGCAGGTCGAGCAGCACCCCACAATGCCCGTCGGCATGGAGCCGGTTGAAAAACGCCGGCTCGGTCATGTCGTCATCGGGGATCGCCGAAAAGATCGTGCCGTTTTCGAGCAACAGTTGGCAACCGAGCCTCGCCCGGAGCAGCGCCAGCTTGTCGGCCAACAGCGCCAGCGTCTCTTCATCATGGACGACCGGCAAGCCCATGCCGGCCTGGGCATTGGGCACGCTGCGCCGGGCTTCGCCGGGCCTGCCGGGGACGAGGAACTGGCTGAGATGTTCGCTGTACCAGCCGAATTGGAGCCGTTCGTGCAGCCGCGCGACGGCATCGACGAGCCCGAGATCGATCGGCATCGCGCTTGCCAGCGACAGGCCGATGCCATGGCCCACCAACGGCAGGCCATGCCCGACCAGCGTGTCGATCGCCGCGCTCGCCGGCTGGAAACGCGGCTGCGCGCCGGCGCCGAAATCATACCAGAGTCGATCGGGGATCACTTCAAGAAAATCGATGGCCGGGCCCAATGCCGGCAGCACGGCAGGCAGCGCCGGATTGTAGAGCAGCCCGACCATCGGTTTCATGGCAACACCCGCCGCGCGATCAGAACTGGACGTTGATCGATTTTTCGAAGCCGCGATCGAAGATCACGTCGATGACCCCCGACAGGCAGGCGCAGCCGGTGATGCCCTTGATGACATCCTCGATCAGCACCTTGTTGATCTTTTCGATCTGGCCGGCCGACAATTTGCCCGGCGCCAGCACGCGCACGACGGAATTTTCGCCGCGTCCCGAAACGAAGATATGCGCCGAGCTGCGCGTGAGTTCGGCAGTTGCTGTTCTGGTAGCCATGGATCGATTCTCCTTCTGCTCGCGCCAAGGATTGGCGCCTGGGGTCAGAATGGTGCCTGTTGGCATGCTGGCCAGCCGTTATGCCGTTACGGGCGGCGGCTGGTCCTTGCGACTCGATGACTTGAATGTTGCCTTGTCGGCCTGAAGATCCGGTTAAACCGGGTTCACGCTCGTGGGTGGGCCGTCCTGTAGGCATCGAGCAACTGCGCCGCATCGACCGCGGTGTAGATCTGTGTCGATGACAGGCTGGCATGGCCGAGCAGTTCCTGGATGCTGCGCAAATCGGCGCCGCGCGCCAGCAGGTGCGTCGCGAAACTGTGGCGCAGCGCGTGCGGCGTCGCGCTGGCCGGCAGCCCCAGCGCCGGGCGGGCGGCGCGGATGGCGCTGCGCACGATGCCGGCTTCGAGCGCCCCGCCGCGCACGCCGCGAAACAGTGGCTTGTCGCGTTCCGGCGCCCAGGGGGTGAGCGCGACATAGGCCATGATCGCGTCGGCCACGACCGGCAGCAGCGGCGCGGCGCGGGTCTTGTTGCGCTTTCCCGTCACCATGATCGTGTCGCCCAATGGCAGCACCGCGCCGGTCAGCGTCAGCGCTTCGGCAATGCGCAGGCCGGCGCCATAGAGAAGCAGCAGCACGGCAGTATCGCGCGCCGCCGTCCACGGGCTGCGCGCATCGTCGCCCACCGCGGCGATCAGATCATTGGCATCGGCCGGTGACACCGGGCGCGGCACCCGGCGCGCGACCTTGGGGGATTTCAGCCCGGCGATGCCGTCTGCCGCCAGCCCTTGCGTGCGCCGCGCCCAGGCGAAAAAGCTGCGCAGCGCCGAGACATCGCGCGCCACCGAGACATTGGCGAGGCCATTGCGCCGCCGCCACGCCAGAAAGCCGCGAAAATCCGCCGGCGCCAGCGCGGCCAGCTGCGCAGGTCCGACCGGGCCGCCGATGTGGGTAAGCAGAAAATCGCCGAAATTGTCGAGCGTGGCCTGATAGGCGCGCAGCGTGTGCGGCGACAGGCGGCGGGCATCGGCGAGCGACGCGAGCCAGGTTGTGGTGAGGGTGGGCAGGCTCCCTCCCCCTTTACGCGAAGGCGTCGCCTGCGGATTTGGAGAGGGCGGCTCGGCGTCAGTGGGGCGGCGAGGTGGGGGTTCAGCCGCGGGCACGCGCGGACCCCCACCCCGCTCGGCGTTGCCGAGTCGCCCTCCCCGCCGGGGGGAGGGAGAGGGTTTGCGCAAGGCTCAGAGGATGCTCTGCCCGGTCTTGGCCCAATCGGCGAGGAACGCCGCAAGGCCCTTGTCGGTGAGCGGGTGGTTGGCGAGCGCGCGGATCACCGCCGGCGGCATCGTCGCGACATCGGCGCCGAGCTTGGCGGCCTGCAGCACATGCACCGGATGGCGAACGCTGGCGACGAGGATTTCGGTTTCGAAAGCGTAATTGTCGTAGATCATCTTGATGTCTTCGATGAGCTGCATGCCGTCATAGCCGACATCATCCAGCCGGCCGACGAAGGGCGAGATGAAGGTCGCCCCGGCCTTGGCGGCGAGAAGCGCCTGGTTGGCCGACAAGCACAGGGTGACATTGGTCATCACGCCTTCGTCCGACAATGCCTTGCAGGCGGTCAGCCCGTCGAGGGTGAGCGGCAGCTTGATGCAGATATTGGGGCCCAGCTTCTTCAGCACTTCGGCCTCGCGCAGCATGTCGGCGGTGCTGGTGGCGACGACTTCGGCGGACACCGGCCCCGAGGTCAGCGTGCAGATTTCACGGATGACTTCGAGGAAATTGCGCCCTGATTTGGCGATCAGCGACGGGTTGGTGGTGACGCCGTCGAGCAGGCCGGTGGCGGCAAGCGACTGGATGTCGGCGGTATCGGCGGTGTCGGCGAAGAATTTCATGGGATGGGGTTCCTGGGGGTTCGGGCGGATTTTAACGGGAAGGATGAAAGGAAGGAAGGGACCACCCCCGACCCCTCCTTAAAGAAAGGAGGGGAGAAGGGTCAGGCCGAGCGCAGCACCCAATCATAATCGAGCGGGGTGACGATGGCGTTATAGCGTTCGGCCTCGACCCGCTTGACCGTGGCGTACAGTTCCGCCGCCCGGCCGCCCCAATAATCGGCGAGCAGGCGCGAGCCTTCGAACAGCGCCAGTGCATGCGCCCAATCGGTTGGCAGGCGTTCGCCGGTGGCATAGCCGTCGCCGGTCACCATCGGCCCGGGGTCGATGGCGTGGGTGATGCCGTGGTGGATGCCGGCGAGAACCGCGGCGACCGCCAGATAGGGGTTGGCATCGGCGCCCGACAGCCGGTGTTCGAGGTGCCGGCCGGACGCCGGGCCGGCGGGCACGCGGAGCGGCACGGTGCGGTTGTTGACCCCCCAGCCGGCGCGCACCGGGGCATAGCTGTTGGGGCGGAAGCGGCGATAGCTGTTGGCGTTGGGGGCGAACACCGCGATGCTGGCGGGCATCAATTGCGCGGCGCCGCCGATGGCATGGTGGAGCCGGTTGCTGCCCGCCGGATCGGCACTGGCAAAGATATTGCGGCCGCGATCGTCGTTCACCGAGACATGGATGTGGAGGCCCGATCCCGACAAGTCGGCAAAGGGCTTGGCCATGAAGGTGGCGCAGCGGCCATGGCGGTCGGCGACGCCCTTGGCGGCGCGCTTGAAGCGCACCGCATCATCGGCCGCGGCCAGCGCATCGGGCTTGTGCGCCAACGTGATTTCATACTGTCCGGCGGCATATTCACCGATCGCGGCCCCCGTCGGCAGGCCGAGCGCGTCGCACGCCGCCCACAGGTCACGCAGGTAAGCACCGTCGAAATCGGCCGAATCGAGCCCATAGACCTGCCGGTGCGGCGCCACCCGGCCATCGGCGCCGGGCGCCAGCGCGATGCCGCCATCGGCGGCGCGCCGCGCATCGACGAGGTAGAATTCCAGCTCGCACGCCACTACCGGGGTCAGGCCATCGGCGGTGAAGCGATCGATGACGTTGGCGAGCACGCGGCGCGGATCGAGATCGCACGGCCGGCCATCGAGCTCGTGCATCGCCAGCATGACCTCGGCCGAATCATCGCCCAGCCAGCGCGCCGGCGCCAGCGTACCCGGCACCGGCCAGCCGATGCGATCGGCATCGCCATCTTCCCAGACCATGCCCGATTCCTCGACATCGAGCCCGGTGATGTCGACGACGAGGATCGAACCCGGCAAAAACCGCCCCTGTTCGAAGGCGGCCGCGAATTCATGCGCACGCAACCGCTTGCCGCGCGGCACGCCGGCGAGGTTGGTGTAGAACACATCGAGGAACTCGATTGCCGAGTGGCGGGCGAGAAAGCCCGCAAGCTCGGCCGGATCGGCAACGGTGGCGGGGCGCTTCATCAGCGCGCGTTAGCGCGAAGCGGGGTCCGGTGGCAATCGCCCTACCGCCGGATATACTGGATGAAGCTGCCGTCCTTGCCCTTGAAGCGCAGCCCGGCCCAGGTCGGCAAGCTGTCGTACCACATGTCCATGTCGACATCGCCCGACAGCACGAAGCGGTTGGCGCGGATGCTGCCGGCGCCGGCGGTCGGCACGGTTTCCACGCCTTGCGGCGCGACGCGCGGGCGCACCAGCTTGCCATCCTGGGTGTTGATCCACGGTCCATCGAGCTCGCGCAGGTTCCAGTGGGTCGCGGGCAGCGCGTTGGCCGGCGCGATGTAGCGCGACACGCCGGTGGCTTCGATGGCAAAACCCTGCGGCCCGCGCCGGCCCGACACGCTGAAGGCCTTGCCATTGTCGTCGGTCGTTGTGTCGAGCGCGACGACCTGGTCGCCCGACCAGCGTTCGGTAGCGGTGTGGCGATAGCGGAACAGCGTGATGAACGCCGCCTTGAACACCATCTCGACCGCGACCTTGACGACCAGAGCGTCGCCGCTGCGTTCGAAGGTTAGCGCGTGGCTGCCGAATTTCTTGCCGTTGCGCACGACATCGAAGGCCAGCCGGTTGCCCGCCGGGACGGGCAGGGCGGCACGCGCCGCGCCGGGCAGTGCCGCCAGCAGCGCGCCGCCGGCGATCAGGGCGCGGCGATCGAGGTGATGATCCCGGTTCGACATGACGGTCTCCAGCAAGGCAGTTGCGTATCGATACGTTCCGACCATAGCGCAAGTTGCACGCGCGTGCACCGGGCGGGCGGTTACAGTCCGGTCAGTTTCGCCGTCAGGTCCCAAAGTCTTGCGCCGCGCGCTGCATCATTGGCCTTGGCCGACAGCGGCTGGGCAAAGGCTTCGCGGCCTTGCCTCTGGCGGTTGCCCCAGCTCCAATGCACGCCGGACCGGGTGAAGCGCGGGTCGGCGACGACATCGGCGACACGTTCGCCCGACAGGGGCTGGCTGACATAGCCCTTGGTGATGTTCTTCTGGAACCAGGGGAAAATCTTGCGGAACAGCGGCGGCGCGTGGCGGAACAGCGGCGTTTCGGCGACACAGCCGGGGTAGAGCGTCGAAAAGATGATGCCGGTCTGCTCATGAAAGCGGCGGTGCAGCTCGCGGCTCATGATCATCGTGCACAGCTTGCTGTCCTTGTACGCCTTGCCGGGCTTGAAGGCCTTGCCGTTGATCATCGCGACCGGGGCGAGAAAGCCGGCCTCCAGCCCTTCGAGATCGCCGATATCGGCCGGCGCCGGGATCGGCACCTTGCCGCCGAATTCTTCCGAATTGGCGGTGACGGTGCCCAGCGTCACCAGCCGCGGCGCTTTGGCTTCACCCAATTTGGCGAGCAGCAGGTTGGCGAGCAGGAAATGCCCGAAATAATTGGTGGCGACGCTGATTTCATAGCCTTCGGGCGATCGGATCGGCGCCTCGGCGCGCGGCAGATAGACGGCGGCGTTGCAGACCAGCGCATCGAGCGGCAGGCCGGTGGCGAGAAATTCGGCGACAAAGCCGCGCACGCTGGCCTGGCTGCCAAGATCGATGTGCATCAGCGTGCGGCTGGCCGCCGGGATGGCGATTTCGGCCGCCGCCGCTTCGGCCTTGGCAAGGTCGCGGCAGGCCATGACGACATGCCAGCCACGCGTCGCCAGCGCTTTTGCGGCCCACAGCCCGACGCCCGACGACGCGCCGGTGATGATAACGACAGGTGCGGCTGGCGATGTCACGATGCTTGCCCCGATGGTTGCCCCGATGGCGCGTTTCCTTGCCGCAAGCATGAAGCATCGGCAAGCCAGCTTGACCGCTACCGGGGCGGCAGGACAGGGTGGCGCGATGCAAATGCTTGCCGATTTCCTTGCCCGTGTCAGCCCGCCGCAAACCCCGGCGCTCGTCATCCGGCGTGCCGCGCTGACGGCCAATCTGGCGGCGCTGCAGGGTGCGTGCGACGCCGCCGGGGTGCGGCTGCGCGCGCACGGCAAGATGCACAAATGCAGCACGCTAGGGCGGCTCCAGGTCGCTGGCGGCGCGGTCGGGTTGTGCTGTCAGACGGTGGGGGAGGCCGAAGCCTATGTCGCGGGCGGCATCGGCGACGTGCTGGTGACCGCGCCGGTCCCAGGCTGGGGCTGGCCGCGGCTGGCGGCGCTGGCGGGGCGGGCAACGGTGGCCGCGGTCGTCGATTCACCTCAGCAGATCGCGGCGGCGGCCGGCTCGGGGCTGGCGCTCTATGTCGATATCGATCTTGGCCAGCATCGCGCCGGAGTCGCGCCCGAATCGGCGCTGGCACTGGCGCGGGTGATCGTGACGACCCCCGGCGTGCGCTTCGGCGGCATCCAGGCCTATTGCGGGCACATCCAGCACATGGCCGACATTGCCGCGCGCCGCGCCGCACACGCTTTGGCGTCGGCGCGGCTGGCGGTGGTCGTGGGGGAATTCGTCGCTGCCGGCCTGGTCCCGCCGGTGGTCACCGGCGGCGGCACCGGTACCAGCGCGCTCGATCTGGCGGGCGGCGTCTATACCGAAATCCAGGCCGGAAGCTATGCGCTTATGGATGTCGAATATGGTGCTTGTGATGGCCCCGATGGCGACTGGCCCTTCCAGCCGGCGCTGTTTGTCGCCGCGACCGTTGTTTCGGCGCGGCATCGGGCGTTCGTCACCTCCGATGCCGGGTTGAAGGCGGTCCATTCGGACGGCCCGCCGCCGCGCGTAGTGGTGGGCGCGGCACCCGGCAGCCGCTGGCGATCGTTCGGCGACGAACACGGCGGCATCCTGCACCCGGCGTTTCTGGAGCGGTTGCGCTGTGCCACAGACCCGGTGGCGGACGTCGGAGCGATCGACGCTGAAGGCATGATGCCGGATGATGCTCCGGCCGAAGGGTCGCTGGTCTGGTTGCAACCCGGCCATGTCGACCCGACGGTGGCGCTATATGATGGTTTTTGGGTCGCCGATGAAGACGGCGCGCTCGAACGCTGGCCGATCGACGCCCGGAGGATGAGCGCATGAGCCGTTGGAAACTGGGCATCATCGGCGGTTCGGGGCTTTATGCGCTCGATGCGCTGGAAAATCCGCAATGGCAGGCGGTAGAAAGCCCGTGGGGGGCGGCGTCCGATGCGGTACTGACCGGGCACATCGGCGGGGTCGAGCTGGCTTTCTTGCCGCGCCATGGCCGCGGCCATCGCGTGCCCCCGCACCGGCTCAACGCCCGCGCCAATATCGATGTCCTGAAACGGCTCGGCTGCACCGATGTGCTGGCGGTATCGGCGGTCGGCTCGCTGCGCCAGGATTATGCGCCGGGGGATTTCGTCGCCGTCGACCAGCTGATCGACCGCACCAAGGGCCGGCCATCGACCTTTTTTGAAACCGGCCTGGTCGCGCATGTGCCGATGGCCGACCCGGTGTGCCCGCGGCTGACGGCGCTGGCAGCAGCAGCAGCGCATACCGCCGGTGCGCGAGTCCATAGCGCCGCCACCTATCTTGCCATGGAAGGCCCGCAATTTTCGACCCGCGCCGAAAGCCGGATGTACCGGGCCTGGGGCTGCGACGTCATCGGGATGACGGCGTGCCCCGAGGCAAAACTCGCGCGCGAGGCGGAACTGCCCTACGCGCTGCTCGCCATGGTCACCGACTATGACTGTTGGCACGACGGGGGCGATGTCGATGTTGCCGAGATCATCAGGGTGATGACCGCCAATGCCGGCAACGCGCGCGCCGCCGTGGTCGCACTGGCGCAGTCGCTGCCGGCCGTTCGCCCGGCCTCGCCGATCGACACGGTGCTCGATACCGCGCTGATCACCGCGCCCGACGCGCGCGACCCGGCGATGCTGGCGCGGCTCGAGGCGATCCTGCGGCGGGTGAACGCCGCCGGCTGACGCTATTCCGGCTTGGCGGCGACCAGCTTCGGCGCCGTCGCGAACGGCTTGATGCCGAAATCAGGGTAGATTTCGCTGGGGAAATAGACGGTGCCGTCCTTCACCACCATGCGGATCGCCTTGATCGCCTTGAGATCCTTGACCGGATCGCCCGCGACCAGGAAGAAATCGGCGAGCTTGCCCTTCTCGATCGAGCCGAGCCGGTCGCCCTGGCCGACATAGCTCGCGGTTTCGAGCGTCGCGCGCGCCAGGATTTCGGCCGGGGTGAAGCCGGCTTTCTGGTACAGTTCCAGCTCGCGATGATAGCTGAACGAGCCGCCGGTATCGGTGCCGAAGACGATGAAGACGCCGCGCTGCTTGAGCAGGCCGACGGTCTTGATGATCTGGTCGAAGGCGCCGCGATAGGCGGCATCGTCACCCGGTGCCGACACGTCGATCATCGCCTGGCGCGCACCGCGCTGCCAGCCGATCGGCATGTGGTCATAGATGTCGGTCGAACCCGGCCAGATGCTGCCATCGCGGTTCTGGGTCAGCATTTCATGGATGTTCAGCGTCGGATCGATGGCGCGCTTGCCATCGACCATCAGCCCGATGGTGTGCTGCACCGGCGCCGAGTTCAGGTCGAGCGCCGGCAGCCGCTTGAGCGCGGTAAGCCGCAGCAACTGCCGCGTGTCCTCGCCGGGCTTGAGCACCCAGCCGAGCATGAACTGGTTGATATGGGTGATCTCGTCATAGCCGGCATCGAGCATCGCATCGGCACTCGAAAACGCCGGGACATGGCCCATGACTTTCAGGCCGAGGCGGTGTGCCTCCTGGACCATCGCCGGCACAAAGGCCGGGTTCATGCTGTTGTAGATCTTGATCGCCCAATAGCCGCGCGAGGCGTACCAGCGCACCGCGTCGAGCGCCTTTGCCTCGCTGTCGACGACAAAGCCGTTGTTGGCGCTGAACGGTGATTTGCCTTCGATGAAGCCGCCGCGGATGACGCGCGGCCCGGCGATGGTGCCGCTGTCGATACGGTCGATCAGCTTGGCCAGCACGGCGTTGTCATTGCCCATGTCGCGCACGCTGGTGATGCCGGCAACAAGGTTGAGCAGCGCATCGTCCTGACCGATATGGCCGTGCATTTCGTACATGCCGGGGACCAGCGTGCCGCCTTCGCCATCGATATGCGCTTCGCCGGGGGTCGCCGGGCTGTCATTGGGCTCCACCGCGGCGATCTCGCGGCCATTGACGACGACGCTGCGCAGGTCGGTGAGCGATTTGGTCACCGGGTCGAACAGCCGGACGTTGGTAATGCGCAGCGGGGCGCCGGGCTTGTGGGCGGCGCGTGCCTGGATTTCGCTGAAGCGATCGGTCGACCATTTCGCCGCGATCTCGCGCAGACGGGTCTGTTCGACCTCGTAACCGGCGCGCAGGATGGCGAAATCCGGCGTGACATAGCCGAACATGTTACCATCGGCATCGAGCAGTACGTCTTCGGGGTCGAGATCGAGGCCCGAAACGGTGTAGCGGGTGACATCGATCGCCCCGCCGGCGCCGCCGACCTTCAGCGTTTCGCCCTTCTTCAGCGTGACGGTGCCGCCGGGCAACGCCGGCAGGCTGGCATCGGCGTCCTTCATCAGCGCGCGGGCATACAGCCCGGTGGCCCAGGCGCTGCCGTTCTGGGCGATGTAGAGGCTGGGTTGTGCCACTTTGGCGCTTCCCTTGCCGGTCGAATCGGTCCAGTTCGCTTTCGCGCCGCTGCGCGCGAAGCGTTCGCTGACCTTGCTGCCGAAGGTCGTCGTGCCATCGACCGTCCAGCTTGTCGGCAGCCCGGCGGCATCGACGGTCAGCGTTTCCTTCATCGTCGGGCCGCGGCCGTTGTTCTTGTAATCGAAATCGATGACCGAGCGGTTGCCAGTGGAATCGACATTGAGATGCCCGACATTCTTGCCGCCGAAGATGACCGAGAAACGCTCGGTCGGTGGCGCGGCGAGCGCGGTGGAGGCGGACAGGGCGAGGGTGAGGGCGATGAGGCTTTTCATCGTCAAAGCTAACCACCGGGCTGTGACAAAGGCAAGCTGGCGGCTGCGGCTTCGGACGGATAGGAAGCAAGACGACAGGAGCCGCAATGCAGCAGATCGAGATCGACACCAGCGCTGGCAAGCGCGCCGCGCTGCGCTGGAACAGCGCGCCGGCAGGTGCCCCCTGGCTGTATTTCGCCCATGCGACGGGAATGCACGCGCGGCTTTATGCCCGGCTGCTGGCGCCGCTCGCGAACCGCTTCAACATCATCGCCAGCGATGCCCGCGGCCATGGCCGCACCGCCGCGATCGACCCGCGCGCGCCGACAAGCGATTGCGAGGAATGGGAAGTCTTTGCCGCCGACACGATCGCCGTCATCGATGCGGTGGCGCCGCAAGCGCGCTGGCTGCTCGCCGGCCATTCGATGGGCGGTTCGGCCTCGCTGCTGGCAGCAGTGGCCGCTCCGCAGCGGGTGGCGGGGTTGGTGCTCATCGATCCGCCGATGATCCCCTTCGCGCTTGCGCGTGAAGCGCTGGCGGCGGGTGTTAGAACCCCCAACCCGATGGCCGATGGTGCCGGCCGGCGCCGCGCCGATTACCCCGATCTGGCGAGCGCGCGCGAACGCTGGCGCGGCCGCGGCGTCTTCACCGGCTGGGACGATGCCGATCTCGATGCCTATCTCGCCGATGGCCTGCGCGAAACGGCGGAAGGCGTTACGCTCACCTGTACCCCGGCGTGGGAAGCCGCCACCTTTCGCGGCGTCTCACACCGCATCGAGCCGGCGTTGGCAGCGCTCGACCGGCCGTTTGCGCTGGTGGCGGGTGATATCGGCTCGACCGTTCGCGCCGAGGAGTTTGCGCTGTTTGCCGCCCACCCGCGCTGCCTTTCGGCCGAGCGCTTGCCCGGCACCAGCCATTTTGTGCCGCTCGAACGCGGCGATGTGGTCCGTGACGCCATCGTGCGCGTTTCAGCCGCCTGACCCGTGAAGGATAATTCGATGCGCCACCTGTTATTGCTCGCGCCGCTGCTGCTCATGGCCTGTGGCGAAAAGGCCGATCTGCCGCTCACCGCCGGGCAGGGGCCGAACCCGACGCTGCCGGCGCCCAAGAAAACCATGTTGCCGACGGTCAATTTTGCCAAGGCAATCGGTTGGCAGGCGGGTGAAGCCCCGACACCGGCGGCCGGACTGGCGGTCAAACCCTTTGCCGAAGGGCTGGCGCATCCGCGCTGGCTCTACACGCTGCCCAACGGCGATGTGCTCGTTGCTGAAACCAATGGCCCGCCGCGCCCCGAGGATGAAGCCGGCATCATGGGCAAGATCGCCAAGTTCGTCATGGCGCGTGCCGGGGCGGTCGCTGCGTCGGCCAACCGCATCACCCTGTTGCGCGATGCCGATGGCGATGGCGTGGCGGAGTTGAAGACACCCTTCCTGACCGGGCTTTATTCGCCGTTCGGCATGGTGCTCGTCGGCAATGATCTGTTCGTCGCCGAAGCCGACAAGCTGACGCGCTTTGCCTATACCCCGGGCGCCACCGCGATCACGACAAAGGGCTTCAAGCTCGCCGACCTGCCCGGGGGGCTGCGCAACCACCACTGGACCAAGAATGTCGTCGCGTCCGACAATGGCGACACGCTGTTCGTTTCGGTCGGATCGAACTCCAATGTCGCCGAAAATGGCTTGGGCGAGGAAAAGAACCGCGCCGCGATCCTCGCCATCGATGCCGCCACCGGCGCGACGCGGGTGTTCGCCACCGGCCTGCGCAACCCCGTCGGCCTGGCGTGGAACCCGGTGACGAGCGAGCTGTGGACCAGTGTCAACGAGCGCGACGAACTCGGCTCCGACCTTGTCCCCGACTATATGACCAGCGTGAAACCCGGCGCACATTACGGCTGGCCGTGGAGCTGGTATGGCCAGAATGTCGATGTGCGGGTGCAACCGGCCAACCCGGCGATGGTGGCGCGCGCCATCGCCCCCGATTATGCGCTGGGGCCGCATACCGCCAGCTTGGGCCTGACCTTTGCTGCCGCCAATCAGAAACTGGGTTCGGGGTTTGCCAGCGGTGCCTTCATCGGCCAGCACGGCTCGTGGAACCGCAAGCCGCCTTCGGGCTACAAGGTGGTGTTCGTCGCCTTCGATGCCGAGGGCAAGCCGCAGGGGTTGCCGCGCGACGTGCTGACCGGTTTCCTCGATGCCAAGGAACAGGCGCGCGGCCGCCCGGTCGGGGTGGCGTTCGATGCGACCGGCGGGTTGCTGGTGGCCGATGATGTCGGCAACAAGGTGTGGCGGGTGAGCGCGGCGCGCTGAAGCGGGGGTGACGCGGCGGCGTTCGGAGCGTATTCGGACAGGTACCAGCCGGAGCCGAGCCCCATGAACATCCAGTCGCCGATCACCCCCGACACGCAGCACATGGCGCCGAAATGGCCGGCCTTCGATTGGCAGGACCCCTTGCTGCTCGATGGGCAGCTGACCGATGAGGAACGCATCATCCGCGATGCGGCGCGCGGTTTTTGCGACGAAACGCTGATGCCGGTGGTCAAGATGGCCAACCGGACGGAAAGCTTCGATCCCGACCTGATGAAGAAGTTCGGCGGCGCCGGTCTGCTCGGCCCGACGATCGAAGGCTATGGCTGCGCCGGGGCGAGCTATGTCGCCTATGGCCTCGTCGCGCGCGAGGTCGAGCGCGTCGACAGCGCCTATCGCTCGGCGATGAGCGTCCAGTCGAGCCTCGTGATGTACCCGATCTGGGCCTATGGTTCGGAGGCGCAGCGCCAGAAGTACCTGCCCGGGCTGGCGTCGGGCGAACTCATCGGCTGCTTTGGCCTGACCGAGCCCGATGCCGGGTCGGACCCTGGCGGCATGAAGACCCGGGCACGGGCCGTGCCGGGGGGCTATGTCCTCAATGGCGCCAAGATGTGGATCACCAATTCACCGCTGGCCGATGTCGCGGTGGTCTGGGCCAAGTGCGATGACGACAAGATCCGCGGGTTCGTTGTCGAGCGCGGTGATGTCGGCTTCACGACCCCCAAGATCGAAGGCAAATTCTCGCTGCGCGCCGGGGTGACCGGGGAAATCGTGCTGGCCGATGTGCATCTGCCGGCCGAACGCATCCTTGCCGGCGTCACCGGCCTCGCCGGGCCGTTCGGCTGCCTCAACAACGCCCGCTACGGCATCGGCTGGGGCGCGATGGGCGCGGCGGAATTCTGCTGGCATGCAGCGCGGCAGTACACGCTCGACCGCAAGCAGTTCGGCCGGCCGCTGGCGGCGACGCAGCTCATCCAGAAAAAACTCGCCGACATGCAGACCGAAATCACGCTGGGGCTGTGCACGGCGCTGGCGGCGGGGCGGTTGATGGACGCCCACAAGCTGGCGCCCGAGGCGATCAGCCTGCTGAAGCGCAACAATTGCGGCAAGGCACTCGCCATCGCACGCGAGGCTCGCGACATGCACGGCGGCAACGGCATTTCGGACGAATATCACGTCATCCGGCATGTGATGAATTTGGAAGCGGTCAACACCTATGAGGGCACGCACGACGTCCATGCGCTGATCCTCGGGCGCGCGCAGACCGGATTGCAGGCTTTCTTCTAAACATTCCTTTTCCCCTCCCGGAACGGAACGGGTCGGGGGTGGGTTCTTGCGTGGCGCAAGGCACAATTCGAGACACAGAGACCCCACCCCCGACCCCTTCCGTTTCGGGAGGGGAGAAGAATGAGGTCACCCGAGCAGGGCGATCATCTCCGGCACATCCCGCGCGCGCAGCGCCGCCAGCGCCCGGCGGTGCAGGCGAAACGCTTCGAATTCCGCCGGTTCGAACGCTCGCGCATTGGCGGCGCAAGGCGAATCCCAGGGCGCGAACGCCACTTCGGCGCGCGCCATGCCCCAGACGCGGGTGAGGTGGCTGCCATAGCGATCGGGGGTCAGGTCGGGCCAGGTCGGCGCGGTCGGCGCTGAGGCCGTGAACGCGGCGCCGAGCCGGTCGGCGAGTGGCGCCAGTCCGGCGGGGCCTTCGATCCGCGTCGGCGGCGTCGTCAGCAGCGCGGTCAATGCCACTTCGAGCACGTCGATCAGCGCATAAAGCGTCGGGGCCGTGTCGAGCTCCGCCGACAGGCCATGGCCGGGCAGGTCGATCGCCAGCGTGCCCGGGCGCGTGACCATTTCGGCGGCGCTGCCCGGCGCGTGAATGACCACCGTGCCGCTGCCCGGATCACCGATCCAGTGCAGTTGCCCGAAGCCCGGGACGGCGACAAAGCCCTGGTCAGCCGGCGCGGTCGCCGCCGGAGTCGCCGCTACCGGAAAGCGCAGCAGCCAGTTGCGCGAGGCGGCTTCGACTTCGGCCTCGGTCACCTTCTTCTCGGCGACCCAGCCCGGCGGCAGGTCGCCCAGCCGGTCGATATGCTCCTGCAACGGATCGCCATTGCGCCCCGAGATATAGACCGGCGGGGTCGGCGCGCCGGGTTCGGGCAGGTCGCGCGGCGCCTGCAGCATCGCGGCATAACCCTGCGCATAGCTGGCGCCGGCGGCGAGAATGTCCATGATCATCGCATGGTTGGTGGCGGGATTGTCGTGCGCCATCGACATGCGATGCTGCATGTCGGCGGCATACCAGGGGAAAAACCAGCTCTGTTCGCGGATGCGGTGCCACACCCATCCGAGATGCTCGCCATAGGGCAGCGGCACGAACGCCGGGGTGTAGTTCGCCCCGAAATCGGCGCGCTCGGCATCGGTCCACACCGCATAGCCATTGGCGGCGATGGCGGCGAAACGCTGCGGGGCGCGCTTGGCGGCAGTGATCAGCGTGATCGCGCCCGAATGCGTGCCATAGGCGCCGGCTTGATCGAGCCCGAGCGCATCCATGAAGGCGAGCACCGCATCGGCATAATCATTCACATGCGGATTGCTCATCGGCAGCGGCGCCGATTCGCCGAAGCCCGGGGTGTCGGGGGCTAGGCAGGTGAAATCCGCCGCCCATTCGGACATCAGCGCCTCATATTCAGCGCTCGACCGCGGTGATTGGTGGACAAGCACCACCGGCGGACCGGACCCGGCGCGGCGGTAGTGCACGCGGCGCAGCGTCCCATCGGTATTGCGGACATCGACGAAGTGGCGGGTGCTGCTCATGCGGCTTCGATAAGCTCGATGAGCTCCCCCGCCGCGCCGCGTACCACCGCTGTCCGCCTGCCGGCATAAAGCGCGCCGTCATGGCGGGCCGGCGGTGCCAGAAAGGGTGCCTGCACCGCATCGAGGCTGGCGCAGATGAAGCTGACCATCGCGTTGCCGGGCGGCAGTTCGCCCGCCGGCATCGCGCGCGGCACGGCGGCGGCGGGATATTGGTCGATCTCCGACCCCGGCATACGGCCCTGCTTGGTCATTGTCATGTCGGTGATCGTGTCGGCGGGCAGGCCAAAGCTGTTGTTGATGACGCTGTAGGGGATCGACCAGGTGTCACCGGCTTCAAAACCCAGCGCGTCGCAGTGAAAGGCGACCGCCGCCGCTCGATCGGGCGCCGCAAGGATTGCGATGAACATCTCGTCGACCCGGGCGCTGGTGTGCGGCAGGTCGAGATCGGTCATCCCCGATTTCAGCACCTGGTTGAGATAGAGCACTTCGCCGGCGCGGCCGACGACCTGGAAGGGGATGAAATTGTCGAATCCCGGCACCAGCTTGGGTTCGCCTATCACCGTGAAGGCCGATCCCTTGATATCGGCGAACAGCGCGTCGCAATTCGCCACCGTATGCTCATAGGCTGCCCAACCGAAACTTTTCAGCGGCTGATAGGCGGTCGGGCTGGTTTCGACGAGACGCAGGAAGAACGGCCGGCCATCGGCGTGGCGCAGCAGCACCGAGCGCCGCCCGGCGAGCGCCGGTCCGCCCCAGGCCGCGGCGAGATCGGCGGGCACAGACGCATCCTCGATGACCGACAGCCCGAGCACGCCGGTATAATCGGCCAGGCTCGCGGCGATATCCGGGGTGGCGATGGTGCCGCACTTGATACGGCCGGGGATGTCGAAAGATGCGCTCATGACGCCAGTTTGTCCGGACAAACTGGTGGGCGCAAGCGCTGGCAATCGCGCCTTATCGCGTGGCGGAGCTTATTTCGCTGGCGGCCGCTGCGGGACGATGAACCGCCCCGAAACCCGCCCCGGGCTGGTACCCGGTGCCGCCGCGGTGCCGCCGCCGCGCCCGTCGAAGCTGGTCTGGCCGCTGACGAGGTTGAGCACCAGCCGTTGCCCGACGAGGTTTGAACCACCGCGATCGAGGGTGACATTGCCGGTCAGCGTGATGATCTTCGACGACACATCATAGATGCCGGTGTTGCCGGTGGCGCGTTCGCTGGGCGACACCAGCCTGACATGGCCGCGGGCATCGAGCCGCTGCATTTCGGGGTTGCCCGCCTTGTCGCGCGAATACAGCACCTTCACCGAATCGGCGTTGAGGGTCAGCTTGCCCTGCCGGATGACGACGGCGCCCGAAAACACCGCCTGGTTGGCGGCATCCTGGATTTCGATCCGCGAGGCATCGACGTCGATCGGCGCGCCGGTATCGAGGCCTTTCAGCGCCGAGGTCTGGGCGGAAAGCGCGCTCAGCGGCAACAGGGCGGCGAGCAGCAGGAAGGACTTGGTCGTCATCTGCCCGCCTTGCCCGCCCGGCCGTAAATGCGCAAGTGGACGCCGCCCGCCAGCACGGCGTTGCGGCCCTGGATATCGGCGTTGAAATTGCCGGCGCGGAACGTGCCGATCGGCAATTTGCCGGTAACGGGGGCGGCGGTCGACACCTTGCGGCTGTTGAGATCGATATCGACGGTCGACGAATCGAGGCTGTAGCCGGCGGTCGAATCGAGCGTCACCGGGCCGCTGATCTGCAATTTGTCGTCGTTCATGAAATAGCGGCCCGAGGGTGCGATGACGACGGCAGGCCCGTCATTCATCGCAATGCGCGCCTTGAGATCCTTCAGTTCGACGACCGGCAACGCGCTGGTGCGCTGCACGGCGCTGCCGGCGCTGATGACAAAGGCCTCGCCGCGGGCGGTTTCGCCGCGGTAGACGGCGGTATCGATGCGCAACCGCTCGGTCGCCATCGCTACCTTGTCCTTGGCGAGCAGGAAGCTGAATTCCTGCACCTTGGTCAGCGGCCAGATGACGATGGTGAGCAACACGACAACCGCCGCCGCCGGCAGCGCCAGCTTGAGCACGCCCATCAACCGGTCATGCCCACTGCCCGGCAGCGCGGCCTGCTGGCGCCGGGTCAGCACGACCGGAGGCAATATGGCATCGATCGCCATGGGATCAGAGATGCGCGAAAATGTCGGATTCGGCCCAGCCGGCGAGATCGAGATCGGCGCGCGCCGGCAGGAAATCGAAGCACGCCTGCGCCAGTTCGGTGCGGCCCTCGCGCGCCAGGCGCTCGACGAACACGGCATGGGCGCGATGCAGGAAGCGCACGTCCGACGCGGCATATTCCTTTTGCGCGTCGGACAATTCGGCGGCGCCCCAGTCCGACGATTGCTGCGCCTTCGAAATGTCGACACCGACGGTTTCGCGCAGCACGTCCTTCAGGCCATGGCGATCGGTATAGGTGCGCACAAGTTTCGACGCGATCTTGGTGCAGAACACCGGGGTCGCATCGACCCCGAGGTACTGCTTGATCACCGCCAGGTCGAAGCGGGCGAAATGGAACAGCTTGATGCGGCTGCGATCGGCGAGCACTGCCTTGAGCACCGGCGCGTCATACTGGCCCTTGGTGAAGCGCACGAGATGTTCGTCGCCCTGGCCGTCGGCGAGCTGCAACAGGCACAAGCGGTCGCGATGCGGGTGCAGGCCCATCGTTTCGCTGTCGACCGCGATTGGCCCGGGGGCGAAGACATCATGGGGCAGGTCGCCCTCGTGGAGGTAAATGGTCATGCGCTTCGCGTAGCAGGCAGGGGCCGTGTTGTCAGCTAGATAAGCCCCTGCGCGCGCATCGAGACATGGCCGCCGCGGCCGATGATGACGTGATCATGGACGACAAGTCCGAGATGCCGCCCGGCCTCGCTGACCGCCTTGGTCATGACGATATCGTCGCGCGACGGCTGCGGATCGCCCGACGGATGGTTGTGGACCAGCACCAGCCCCGACGCGCCGAGTTCGAGCGCGCGCTTGACGATCTCGCGCGGGTAGACCGGCGCCTGGTTGACGGTGCCCTGGCCCATCGCTTCGTCGCGGATCATGACGTTGCGGTTGTTGAGGAAGATGACGCGGAATTCCTCGGTGACCCGGTGTGCCATCGCGGCATGGAGATAATCGGTCAGCGCCTGCCAGCCGCTGAGCACCGGCCGGTCGAGCGCCGCCGTCCGCAGCGCCCGCAGCGCCACCGCCTCGACGAACTTCAGCGCGGCGATGGCACCATCGCCCAGCCCGTCGACGCGCTTCAGTTCGAGCGGGGTCGCGGCGAGCAGCACCGACAAGCTGCCGAATTCGGCGAGCAACTGCTTGGCCAGCGGCTTGGTATCGCGGCGGGGGATGGCGAGCCCGAGCAGATATTCAAGCAGCTCATAATCATGAAAGCCATCGCCGCCGCCAGCAAGCAGGCGGGCACGCAGGCGTTCTCTATGACCGGCGTCGCCGGTGGCCCGGTGACCGGCGCTATCGTCCGCTTTCGTGTCGCTCACACCTTGCCCCGGATCGTCATGAGCGGCAGTCTGTAGCGCATCGCCGGTTCAGGCAACCAGGGACATTGCACCGCGCATGGGATTGACCGTCATCATCATCGCCATGGTGGGGACCAATGTTGCCATCGGCCTGTGGCTGGGCTGGGGGTTCCTGAAGCGCCGGGCGCGGTCGCGCACGTTGGTCGGGGTGCATCTGATCCTTGGCCTGTCGATGCTGGAAGTGCTGGCGGTATTGCTGAAACGCGCGACCGACGCCGGCGATGTGACGGCAAAGCCCGTGTCGCAGATCGCTTCGGGCCTGCTCGCCGCGGCGCTGCTGAGCGGGCTGACGGCGCCGCTGCTGGCGCAGTCGAAGCCCGGCACCAAGGCGCCGGCGTTGGCCGTGCATGCAACGATAGCGCTGTCGGCGTTCGCGGCGGTGCTGGTCTGGGCGGCGTGGGTCTAGCCGGGTCCGCGCCGATCAGATCGCGTAGGGCGGCGCCTTCATGCCCATCGGCGAGCCGGTGAAAATCTCGCAGCCGGTTTCGGTGATGCCGATCGAATGCTCGAACTGCGCCGACAGCGAGCGATCGCGGGTCACCGCCGTCCAGCCATCGTCGAGCAGCTTCACCGCCGGGCCGCCGAGGTTGATCATCGGTTCGATGGTGAAGAACATGCCGGGGCGCAGCACGACACCGCGGCCGGGCTTGCCGAGATGGACGACATTGGGGGCTTCGTGGAAGTTGAGGCCGAGGCCGTGCCCGCAGAAATCGCGCACCACGCTCATCCGCTGCTTTTCGGCGTGATGCTGGATGGCATGGCCGACGTCGCCAAGCGTGGCGCCGGGGCGCGCCGCCTCGATGCCGAGCATCAGGCATTCATAGGTGACATCGACGAGCTTTTTCGCCTTCAACGGCACATCGCCGACAAGGAACATGCGGCTGGTATCGCCGTGCCAGCCGTCGACCACGACCGTCACGTCGATGTTGACGATATCGCCGTCCTTGAGCTTCCGCGCCGACGGGATGCCGTGACAGACGACATGATTGACGCTGATGCACAGGCTGTGGCTGAAGCCGCGGTAGAAGATCGTCGCCGAATCATGGCCCGTGGCGCGGACGAATTCATACGCCATGCGATCGAGATCGAGCGTCACCGCATCGGGCACGACATGCGGCGTCAGCATGTCGAGCACTTCGGCGGCCAGTTTGCCGGCGCGACGCATCCCGGCGAACCCGGCAGCATTGTGCAGGCGGATAGGGCCTTCCGACGGGTCGGAAACGGTTTCGAAGCTGTGGGCGAGCTGGTTCATGATGCCGTGACAGATAAGCGCTGAGGGGTCCAAAGTCCACTAACCCCTTCCCGGCTGCGACGGGCTGGTCTAGTCGGGAGCGATGGACACCAACCGCATCTGGACTGCCGCGCTGCTCGTCATCGGCGATGAAATCCTGTCGGGGCGCACCCAGGATGCCAATATTGCCTATCTGGCGAAATGGCTGGGGGTGCAGGGCATTCGCCTCAAGGAAGTGCGCGTCGTGTCGGACGACATGGACGCGATTGGTGCGGCGGTGAACGCGTTGCGGGTGCAGCATGATTATCTGTTTACCACCGGCGGCATCGGCCCGACGCACGACGATATCACCGTCGATGCGATTGCCGCCGCTCTGGATGTGCCGGTGATCGTCCATCCCGATGCACGCGCTATCCTCGCCGAACATTATGGCGACAAGCTCACCGATGCGCGGCTGCGCATGGCACGCACCCCGGAAGGGGCGAGCCTGATCGAGAATCCGCGCACCAAGGCACCCGGGATCCGCGTCGAAAACATTTTCATCATGGCCGGGGTGCCGATGATCACCCAGGGCATGCTGGCGGCGCTCGACGGGCAATTGCCGGGTGGTGCACCGGTGCTGTCGCGCACGGTGGCGGCCTGGACACAGGAATCGACTGTAGCTGCGACGCTCGGCGCGGTCGAAAAGGCCCATCCGGGCGTCCAGATCGGCAGCTATCCCTTCTGGCGCGAGGGCAAGACCGGCGCCAATTTCGTCATCCGCGCCACCGATACGGCGCTGCTGGCGACGGTGGCCGCGGCGCTGATGGCGGCGCTGACCGAATTGGGCATCGCGCCCGTCGATGGCGAAATCTGATCGCTGATACCCCGCGCATGGCCTTGCCACCCCGGGCTGTGGTAGGCGTTTCAGGTCCGATGGGCGGGTTTCGGGAGGTGCAATGACAATTCTGCGGTGGATCATGCTGACGGCGCTGCTCGTCGCCTTCCTGCTGCTGTCGGTGGCGAACTGGACCCCGGTGCCGTTCCGCCTGCCCGATGGCGCGGTGATCAGCATCCGGCTGCCGCTGCTGCTCGGGCTGGCCTTTGTCGCCGGCTGGCTGCCGACCTGGCTCTATCACCTTGGCGCCATGGCCAGCTTCAAGCGCAAGGCGGCGAAAACCGGCCGCATCGACGCCCTGCCCGGCGCCAGCAAGCTGCCCTCGCAGGCGCAGCCGACCATCGTGCCGCCGGCGGGCGCGTGATGGCCAACCCGGTCTTCGTGGCGGTCGATACGCCGACCATCGCCGAAGCACGCGCGTTGGTGCGTGCCGTCGCGCCGCATGTCGGCGGGGTCAAGCTCGGGCTGGAGTTCTTCTGCGCCAACGGCCCGGCGGGCATCGCCGCGATCGCCGCCGAGGGTCTGCCAGTGTTCCTCGATCTGAAACTCCATGACATTCCCAATACCGTCGCCGGGGCGCTGCAGTCGCTCGCCGGCCTGGCCCCTGCCATCGTTACCGTCCATGCCACCGGCGGGCTCGCCATGCTGGCGGCGGCGCGCGCGGCGGCACCTGTGGCCACCAAGGTGGTTGCAGTCACCGTGCTGACCAGCCTTGATGATGATGATCTCGCCATGGCGGGGGTCGCTGGCGGCGCGGCAGCACAGGTGGCGCGGCTGGCCGGCGTGGTGCGCACCGCGGGGCTAGATGGCGTTGTTGCCAGCCCGCACGAAACCGCGGCGGTGCGCGCGGCCTGGCCCGGTGCGACCATCGTCGTGCCCGGGGTGCGTCCGGCGGGCAGCGCTGTCGGCGACCAGAAACGCGTCATGACGCCGCGCGATGCGCTGGCGGCAGGGGCTTCGGTGCTCGTCATCGGTCGGCCGATCACCGCGGCGGCCGATCCGGCGGTGGCGGCGGCGGCGATCGCGGCCAGCCTGTCGGCATGATTCCGATCAAATTCTGCGGGCTGTCGACGCCGGAAACGGTGGCGGCGGCGGTGGGCGCCGGGGCGGGCTGGCTCGGCTTTGTCTTTTTCCCGCGCTCGCCGCGGCACCTCGAACCGGCACAGGCGGCGGCGCTGATCGCCGATGTGCCGCCGGGTGTTGGCCGGGTGGCGGTGCTCGTCGATGCCGATGATGCGCTGATCGACGCGGTGCTCGGCGCCGGCATCGACACGTTGCAGCTCCACGGCCGCGAAACGCCCGAACGCATCGCTGCGGTAAAGGCGCGCACCGGGCGGCAGGTCTGGGCGGCGCGCGGGGTGGCGACGCGCGCCGATATCGCCGCCGCCATTGCCGGAGCCGGGCCGGCGGACAAACTGTTGCTCGACGCAAAGCCGCCTGCCGGTGGCGCGCCATCGGAACTTCCCGGCGGCGTTTCGATGTTGCCTGGCGGCAATGGTGTGGCATTCGACTGGCGGTTGATGCTAGGCGTGCAGCCACCGCTGCCATGGGGGCTGTCGGGCGGGCTGGATGTCGGCAATGTCGGGGCGGCGCTGGCGGTGTTGAAACCGGCGTTCGTCGATGTGTCATCAGGGATAGAGGAAAGTCCGGGCGTGAAATCTGTTGCCAAGATCAGGGCCTTTGCCGACGCGGTGCGCGGCGCATGAACGTGCACTCGCCCTCGCTGCGCGCTGGTCCTGACGCGAACGGCCATTTCGGCCAGTTCGGCGGGCGTTATGTCGCCGAAACGCTGATGCCGCTGATCCTCGATCTCGAACGCGCCTATACCGCCGCCAAGGCCGATCCGGCGTTCAAGGCGGAATTCGACTATCTGCTCAAGCACTATGTCGGGCGGCCGAGCCCGCTCTATTTCGCCGAAAGCCTGACCAACCATCTGGCCAAGGTTGCGGCCGACCAAGGTCGGCCTGGGGACGGCGCGAAAATCTATCTCAAGCGCGACGAACTCAACCACACCGGCGCGCACAAGATCAACAATTGCATCGGGCAGATGCTGCTCGCCAAGCGCATGGGCAAGACGCGGATCATCGCCGAAACCGGCGCCGGCCAGCATGGCGTCGCCACCGCTACCGTCGCGGCGCGCTTCGGCCTGCCGTGCGTCATCTACATGGGCGCCCGCGATATCGAGCGCCAGGCGCCCAACGTGTTCCGCATGAAGCTGCTCGGCGCCGAAGTCCGTGCGGTCGAGAGCGGCTCACGCACCCTGAAGGACGCGATGAACGAAGCGCTGCGCGACTGGGTCACCAACGTCCACGATACTTTCTACATCATCGGCACCGCCGCCGGTCCGCACCCCTATCCGGAGCTGGTTCGCGATTTCCAGAGCGTCATTGGCACCGAAGCCCGGGCGCAGATATTGGAAGCCGAAGGGCGTTTGCCCGACTTGCTCGTCGCGGCCATTGGTGGCGGCTCGAACGCCATCGGGCTGTTCCATCCGTTCCTGGATGACGCCAGTGTCCGCATGATCGGCATCGAAGCGTCTGGCCATGGCCTGTCGACCGACAAGCACGCCGCTTCGCTCGCCGGTGGCCGGCCGGGGGTGCTGCACGGCAACAAGACCATGCTGCTCCAGGACGAAGACGGCCAGATCACCGAGGCGCACAGCATTTCGGCGGGGCTCGATTATCCCGGCATCGGGCCGGAACACGCCTGGCTGCACAGCATCGGCCGCGTCGAATACCAGTCGGCGACCGATGCCGAAGCGCTCGATGCGTTCAAGATGCTGTGCATGGTCGAAGGCATCATCCCGGCGCTCGAACCCGCGCACGCACTTGCCGCGATCAAGCGCCTGGCGCCGACGATGAGCGCCGACCAACTGATCGTGATGAATCTGTGCGGACGCGGCGACAAGGACATCTTCACGGTGGCCGAAGCGCTCGGGGTAACGCTGTGAGTGACCGTCTTTCCGCCCGCTTCGCCGCCTGCGCTGTCGAAGGCCGCGCCGCGCTCGTCACCTTCGTGACGGCGGGTGACCCCGATCTCGCCACCTCGGCCGCCGTCCTGCGTGCGCTTGTCGCCAATGGCGCCGATATCGTCGAACTCGGCATGCCCTTCACCGATCCGATGGCCGATGGCGCCTCGATCCAACTCGGCAATATCCGCAGCCTTACCGGCGGCACGCGGCTGCGCGATGTCCTCGCCATGGTCGCCGATTTCCGCCGCGAGGATGATGCGACGCCGCTGATCCTGATGGGCTATTTCAACCCGATCCTCGCTTATGGTCCGGCGCGCTTTGCCGCCGATGCCAGGGCGGCGGGGCTCGATGGCACCATCGTCGTCGATCTGCCGCCCGAAGAAGCCGACGAACTGGTGCCTGACCTGTCGGCGCACGGCCTCCACCTCATCCGCCTCGCCACCCCGACCACCGATGCGGCGCGGCTGCCACGCGTGCTCGATGGCGCCTCGGGTTTTCTCTATTATGTCGCGGTCGCTGGCGTCACCGGCGCCAATGCCGCCACCGCCACCGACGTCGCCGCTGCGGTGGCGCGGTTGAAGCAATCGACCGACCTGCCGATCGCCGTCGGTTTCGGCGTGCGCACGCCCGAACAGGCCGCCGCCATCGCGCTCCACGCCGATGCCGTCGTTGTCGGCTCGGCGATCGTCGACAGCATCGGCGCCGCCGCCGAAGCGCGCGCCAATGATATTCCCGCCCGGGTCGGCGCGCTCGTCGCCGGGCTTGCCCATGCCGTTCGCGGCGCCCGTCACAAGGAACAGGCTGCATGAGCTGGATTACCCGCACCCGCCAGCAACTCACCGGCTTCATGTCCAGGCGCGAAACGCCCGACAATCTGTGGACCAAGTGCCGCGGCTGCGGGACGATGGTCTATACCAAGGAGTTCGAGGAGAATCTCTCGGTCTGCCCGCGCTGCGATCATCATGAACGCATCGGCCCCAAGGCGCGCTTTGCGCAGATTTTCGATGGTGATTACGCCAGCGTCGCGGTCGCCAAGGTCGTCGAGGATCCGCTGAAATTCCGTGACCAGAAGCGCTATGTCGACCGGCTGCGCGCCGCCAAGACGGCAACAGGCGAGCCCGAGGCGATGACGGTCGGCGACGGCACGATCGGCGGAGTCCGCGCCATCGTCGCTGTCCAGAATTTCGCCTTCATGGGCGGCTCGATGGGCATGGGGGTGGGCGAAGCCTTCCTCGCCGGTGCGCGCGCTGCCGTGGCGGCGAACGTGCCCTTCGTCGTCTTCACCGCCGCCGGGGGCGCGCGCATGCAGGAAGGCATTCTCAGCCTGATGCAGATGCCGCGCACTACGGTCGGCATCGCCGAACTCAAGGAAGCCCGGCTGCCCTATCTCGTCGTCCTCACCGATCCGACGACCGGCGGGGTGACGGCGAGCTATGCCATGCTCGGTGATATCCAGATCGCCGAGCCCAAGGCGCTGATCGGCTTTGCCGGCCAGCGCGTCATCGAACAGACGATCCGCGAAAAGCTCCCCGAAGGTTTCCAGCGCGCCGAATATCTGCTCGATCACGGCATGCTCGACATGGTCGTGCACCGCAACGAGATGAAGGAAACGCTCAGCCGGCTGCTCGGCCTGTTGATGGCACGGCGCATCGCCCATGCAGCCTGATCGCTGACAGATGGCGGCGGGGGCCAGGATGGAACGGGCGCGATCAGACAATGCCGTGCTCGATGCGCTGTTGCAGGCGGCCTATGCCCTGCATCCGGTGGAGATCGACCTGTCGCTCGGCCGGCTCGAACGGCTGCTGTCGCGGCTCGGCAATCCGCACCTCAAGATGCCGCCCGTGTTCCATGTCGCCGGCACCAACGGCAAGGGCTCGACCGTTGCCTTCCTGCGCGCCTGTCTCGAGGCATCGGGCCGGCGGGTGCATGTCTATACTTCGCCGCACCTGATCCGCTTCAACGAACGGATCAGGGTTGCCGGCCAGATCATCGACGATGACACGCTGTGCGACCTGCTGCGCGATATTCTCGCCCGCAACAGCGGCCAGCCGATCACCTTTTTCGAGCTGACGACGGCGCTGGCTTTCCTCGCCTTTGCCCGCGAGCCGGCGGACGCCTGCATCATCGAGGTTGGCCTCGGTGGCCGCATGGATGCCACCAATGTCATCGCCAACCCGCTCGTCACCGGCATCGCGCAACTGGGGCTCGATCACCAGCAATGGCTGGGGCCGACGATCCTCGATATCGCCCAGGAAAAGGCCGGCATCGCCAAGAAGGGCGTGCCGATGGTGGTGTCGCGCTATCCCAAGGCGGTGACGGCGCGGATCGCCGAGATCGCCGGGGTAACCGGGGCGCCGCTGCACATCCGCGGTGATGACTGGGATGCCGCGGTCTATGAAGGCGCGCTGCATTTCCGCGATGCCGCCGGGCGGTTGCAACTGCCGCTGCCGCGGCTGGCGGGTGCCCACCAGGTCGATAACGCCGCGCTCGCCATCGCGATGCTGCGGGCGCAGGATGTCGTGCCGGTCAATGACGGCGCGCTGCGCGCCGGCATGGGCTGGGCGGAATGGCCGGCGCGGTTGCAACGCCTCGACATGGGGCCGCTCGCGGCGCGGCTGCCCGCCGATACCGAATTGTGGATCGACGGCGGACACAACCCGGCGGCGGGCAAGGCGATCGCGGCGCATTTCAACGGCGCGATGCTCGCCGACCGGCCCTTTTATGTCGTGGCGGGGATGCTGGCGGCCAAGGATGCCGGCGGCTTCCTGCGCGCCTTCGTGCCGCACGCCACCGCCATCTATGCGGTGCCGATCGAACGCCACGCCGGCCACCCGCCCGAAGATCTGGTGCGCATTGCCCGCGAAGCCGGGGTGCCGGGCCAGGCGTGCCCCGATGTCGCGAGCGCGCTGACCGAAATCGCCCGCCATGCGGACCGCGCCCGCCCGCCGGTGGTGCTGGTGACGGGGTCGCTCTACCTCGTCGGCGATGCGCTTGCGGCGAACGGGCAGAGCGCGGGCTAGTAACGGCCCCTCTGCCGCTTGCGGGAGAGGCGAGAGACGCGCCAGCGCCCCGGGTGAGGGTGTACCCGGGCTTCGACACGAATGAACACCCTCGCCTCCGGGCCGTCGCCGGTGCAGGCCTTGCGCAGGCGCGCGAGTGGCCTCTCCCGCAGGCTGGAGAGTGGCCTACTTCGTCAGTCCGGTCCAAGCGCCGATGAAACTCCACAAGTCGGCAATCTCGTCGATCTGCTTCGAGGTCGGCTTGCCGCTGCCATGGCCGGCGCGGGTTTCGATGCGGATGAGGTGGGGCTTGTCACCGATGCTCGCCGCCTGCAGGGCTGCGGTATATTTGAAGCTGTGGCCCGGTACGACGCGGTCGTCGGTATCGGCGGTGGTCACCAGGATCGCTGGATAGTCCTTGCCGGCCCTGATGTTGTGATAGGGTGAATAGCCGAGCAGGTTGCGGAACTGCACCGGGTCTTCGGGTTCGCCATAATCGTCGGTCCAGGTGCGGCCTTCGGTGAACAGCGGGAAGCGCAGCATGTCCATGACGCCGACGGCCGGGAGCGCCGCGGCGAACAGGTCCGGCCGCTGGTTGACGACGGCGCCGACGAGCAAGCCGCCGTTGGAGCCGCCCTGGATGGCGAGGCCATGCTTGGGCGTGAGGCCCGACTCAATGAGATATTCGCCGCCGGCGATGAAATCATCGAAGACATTCTGCTTCTTCAGACGCCGGCCGGCATCGTGCCATTCGGCACCATATTCGCCGCCGCCGCGCAGCGTCACTTCGGCATAGACGCCGCCCAGTTCCATCCACGCCAGCGCATCGACCTGAAAGGCCGGCAGCACGTTGATGTTGAAGCCGCCATAGCCGTACATCAGCGTCGGCGCGCCCTTCGACAGATCGAGGCCCTTTTTGTGCGCGACGAACATCGGCACTTTGGTGCCGTCCTTCGAGGTGAAGAAACGCTGCTCGACGACGAAAGCGGCGGGGTCGAACGACACCTTGGGGGCGCTGAACAGCGTGCTGGTATTGGTCGCCGCGTCATAGCGATAGAGCGTCGTCGGGGCATTGTAGCTGGTGAAGGCGTAATAGCTCACCGTGGTGCCGGGCACGGCGTCGAAGCCGCTGGCGGTGCCAAGGCCGGGCAGGGCGATGCTGCCATCAGGGGCGCCGGCGAGCGAATAGCGGCGCACATCGCTGCGCGCGTCCTTGAGCGCGGTGACGAGCAGGTGCTTGCCGACAATCGCGCCGCCGGTCAGCGTGTCCGGCCCTTGCGCGACTACGGTGCGCGGCGTGCCGGTCGGGCCGTCGAACGCGACAACGCGGTAGCGCGGTGCGTCCGCGTTGGTGACGAAATAGAGTGTGTTGCCTTCGGCCCCGAGCCAGCGCCAGTCATGGGCACGCCTGGCCACCAATGTGACGAGTTTCGCCTTGGGGTCGGTAAGGTCCTGCACGCGGATTTCGTAGGTATCGTCCGACCCGGTGCTCGACCGGATGATCAGCCAGCGGCCGTCCTCGCTGGTTTCGGCGATGTTGTAGTAACCGCGGTTTTCCGGGGAAGCATAAACTTCGACATCGGCGCTCTGCGGCGTGCCGATGCGGTGGAAGAAGACATTGTGATCGAACACCGCCGACACGAAATCCTTGCCCTTGGGCGAGGCGGGGTGGCGCGAATAGTAGAAGCCGCTGGCATCGCCGTTCCAGGCAATGCCCGAAAACTTCACCCAGTCGAGATCGTCGCTCAGCACCGCGCCGGTCGCAACATCGAGCACCTTGATGACCCGCCAGTCGCTGCCGCCGTCCTGCACGGCATAGGCGATCTTGCTGCCATCGGGCGAGGGCGCCCATTCGGCGAGCGCGGTGGCGCCGTCCTTGGCCCAGCCATTGGGGTCGATGAGCACGCGGGGGGGTGCCCCGCCGGCGCCGCCGGCAGATCCTGAAACGCCGTCCTGCACCATCAGGACCGACTGGTTCTGCAGGCCGCTGTTCTTGCGAAAGAAGATATGCCCGCCGCGCGCCACCGGCAGGGTGATGCGTTCATAGCTGAACAATTGCGTCAGCCGCGCCTTGATCGCGTCGCGCTGCGGCAGGGTGGCGAGATAGGTTTGCGTCACCTGGTTCTGCGCCGCCACCCAGTCGGCCACCGGCTTTTCGGTGCGGACATCGCCTTCGAGCCAGCGATAGGGGTCGGCAACCGCAATACCGTGCATGATATCGGTCTGCGACACCGTGGCGGTGGTGGGATAGGCGACAGGCGCCGCGTTCAACATGGTGGAAGACCCGATCAGCAATGCGACAACCGACGTACGCAGCAACATAATGTCATCCCTGAAGGCAAGGGCGAAAGCGCCTCTATGCGCAAGCCGGGGCGCGTTGTGAAGGCCAGGGTGAGCTTCGGCACGCATGGCCGCGTCGGGAACACCGACAACCTGGTGACGGCAATCGGTGAAAGTGGCGGGCGGCTATCGATCCGCCTTTGGTCAGGCTGCCGCCACGCGCTGGCGGCGCTGGATAGCCCCGACCAGCCCGAAGCCGGCAATCAGCAGTGCCTAGCTCGCCGGCTCCGGCACCGCGATGCCGCCTTCGGGGAAATAGCGCACCGTCACATCGACCGGCGGTGCCGTCGTCGGGGTGGAAAAGGCAACGGCATAGTCCAGTCCGGAACTCGAGCTGGTCGACCAACCATTGATGAGATTGCCGCTGCGGTCGCGCAACGCCGAAATCCCGCCCCAGCTGAGCGTGATGCCGTCGCACGCCGCATTTCCCGAGCTGATCGACGGCGTATCGAGTGCAGCGTTGACGCACAGCACATCAAAGCTGAACGGGTTGTAATCGCCGGCGCCGGTAAATGGCATGACAAAGCTGAAGTTGCCGGCAAACGGTTCGGCAACCTGGGTGAAATTGCTGTCATACACTTCGTCGCGCTGGCCGCCATCGGCGTAAATGCCATTGCGGCCGAACAACGGGATGACATTGGAACTGGCAGCAACGCCGAACACCCGCGAAACCGCCTGGGCATAGGATGGTCCGCCATCGCTGGTGGCGATCAACGAGCCGGAAAGGTTGACATGCGCCGTCGCGAACAAAGGCCCTGTCGCTGCCGCGTTGATGCGGATGTAATCGTTCCACATCATCCAGGCGAGTTGGCCCGAATCGCCGGGCGCCGGTTGGCGCACGTCGCCGGGCGCCGCGCCGACCTGCGGTACGGCAACGATCCCCGTCGTCACCGAAACCCGGCCGAAATCGCCGGCGATCGCAGCAGACGCCGTTGTGCCGCCGTTGCTTTCGCTGCCGCTGCCGACAACGCCGGTCCCGTTCGGCTGCACGCCGACAAAGGTCGAATTGGGCACGAGATCCAGTGTCCGCGCCGGCTTGATCAATGCCAGTGCCGGGCTGAAACTTGCGGTCTCTGCCCGGGCCGGCGAGGCCGCCATACCCGCCAGCACAGCGACGCCGATTGCGAGCGTGAGATTTCGTTTCACGAGCGATGCTCTCCTTGCCGCAGGCTTGCCAACGTTACCGGGAATTCATCCGCAATCACTATCGAGCCTGCAGCTGAAAGTCGAGGCTATCGTGTGGCCAACGCGCGCGCAATCGCGTGAAATATATCGCCTTTTGCCGCGCAAACCCTGGTCCTGGCGGTCCGACTTGCCGGTTATCCCTCGATCTTGCGCTCGACAATGAATGGCGGCGGGAACCCGGCCGCCCCGAAGGTCGCCGCAATCAATTTGTTGGTGTCGAAATACACCTGCCAGTAATGGCTGGTATGGCAATAGGGGCGCACCGCGAGCACGGTGCCCATGGCGTTGAAATCAATGATCTCGACATCGGGCGCCGGGTCGGCGACGACATTGGGGATGGCGGCGAGCAGCGGCTGCAACCGGACGATGGCATCGAGCGGATCGACCCCGAAGGCGAGCTGCGCCGTGCGGTCGACGCGGCGGTAGCTGAACGATGAAAAATTCTTGATTGTGTCGCCCGATACCTTGGAATTGCCCACAATCGTCTGGACATTGTCGGGGCTGGTGATGGTGGTGTTGAACAGGCCGATTTCGGTGACGGAGCCTTCCACCCCGCCGGCGACGACATAGTCACCGACCTTGCAGGGGCGGAAGATGATCAGGAAGGCGCCCGCGGCGAAATTGCCGAGCAACCCCGACCAGGCCGCGCCGATCGCCAGCCCGACGCCGGCGAGCAGCGCGGCAAAGCTGGTGGTTTCAACGCCGAAATAGCCGAGAATGGCGACGACGAGGACGATATTGAGAACGACCGCGAGGATATTGGCGATATAGCGCTGCAGCGTCGGATCGAAATTGCGCGCGGTCAGCACGCGCTGCATCATGTTGATGGCAAAACCGATCAACCAGCGGCCGACCATGTACAACAGGATGGCGCCGACGATCTTGAGCCCGACCGTGGTCAAGATCGGCACGGCGGTCGAAAGCCAGTTGGTCATGTCCATCATTTGTCCCCCGACAAAGTGCGGCCGCGACCCCCGCTGGCCTACCGCTTGCAGGCAGAATTGGCACGATTACCGCGGTAAGGAACGTTGCTTTTGCGACAATTGCGGGCTCGGCCGACGTCGCAATATCATATAAAGATATCTTTATGCTTGCTCGGCGGGCCGCAGCCGCCTATGTCGCGGGCTTGCCCTTTCGAAACAGGATACCGCGCCGTGGCCACAAGCACTGCTACCCATGACTATGTCATCGCCGATATCGGCCTCGCCGGCTTCGGCCGCCGCGAAATCCAGATCGCCGAAACCCAAATGCCCGGCCATATTGAGCTGCGCGACGAATTCGGCGCCTCCAAGCCGCTGAAGGGCGCGCGCATCACCGGGTCGCTGCACATGACCATCCAGACCGCCGTGCTCATCGAAACGCTGACCGCGCTCGGTGCTGAAGTCCGCTGGGCGACCTGCAACATCTTTTCGACCCAGGATCATGCCGCCGCCGCCATCGCCGCGACGGGCGTGCCGGTCTTCGCCATCAAGGGCGAAAGCCTTGCCGATTATTGGGATTATGTCGGCGATATCTTCAACTGGGGTGAACAGACCGCCAACATCATCCTCGACGATGGCGGCGATGCCACCATGTTCGCGCTGTGGGGCGCCAAGCTCGAAGCCGGCGCGACGCTCGGCGAGCCGGAAAATGAAGAAGAAGTCGAATTCCAGCGCGCGCTCAAGGCCTTCATCAAGGCGCGTCCCGGTTACCTGACCGAAACCGTCAAGAACCTGAAAGGCGTTTCGGAAGAAACCACCACGGGCGTGCACCGCCTGTATGAAATCGCCAAGAAAGGCGAATTGCCGTTCCCGGCGATCAACGTCAACGACAGCGTCACCAAGTCGAAGTTCGACAACTTGTATGGTTGCAAGGAATCGCTCGTCGACGCGTTGCGCCGCGGCACTGATGTGATGATGTCGGGCAAGGTCGCCGTGGTTGCAGGCTACGGCGACGTGGGCAAGGGCTCGGCCGCCTCGCTGCGCCAGGCCGGCTGCCGCGTGCTCGTCACCGAGATCGACCCGATCTGCGCGCTGCAGGCGGCGATGGAAGGCTATGAAGTCGTCACGATGGAGGATGCCGCTCCTCGCGCCGACATCTTCGTGACGGCGACGGGAAACCTGGACGTCATCACTCTCGACCACATGCGGGCGATGAAGCATCGCGCCATCGTCTGCAACATCGGCCACTTCGACAGCGAGATCCAGGTCGCGGCGCTG
>JANPKK010000040.1:0-46528 GCA_031426015.1 Alphaproteobacteria bacterium | reverse complement strand
CGATGACAAACTAGGGTGAAAGTACGTTACTGTCGGACAGCTGTAGCATGAGCTTTGGAAATCGTCATACACCTGATTACGAAGCGAAATCAGTCTATTAGAAGCCGCTTGCCAAGCCTCATGTGTGCCCCCGTTCCCCATGGAATCCGAGTAACAGGACTGCCATCGGGGAGTTGCTTTGGCGGCTGATACGGTCTTTCCACAGAAGACGCCGAAGGCGCTGAATTGGACCCAGCTGACCAGCGGGCGGCGCCAAATCGCCCGCTGGTGCTGCTCGTCGACGGCTCCAGGCACCGCAATACGCGGCGCCACTTCCACAGTGCGCATGGGCTCAAAAGTCCCGAAGTGGCAGTGAGCTCATCCAATCGTTAATGTCGGCTTCACGCCACCGGATCTGGCCAAGCCCAAGCTTGACCGGCTTGGGAAACGTACCACCCTTGGATCTGCGATAAAGGCTGGTGCGCGACCGAAAGCCTGTCAGCTTCATAACTTCGCGCTGGGTCAGCAGGGCATTGCGCTTTTCGTCGTCCATTGCATGTCCTTCCATTAGAGGGACACGCATGGAACGCTAACTTTTGGCGGCTTCAAATCGTGATATGCCGCCTCACGTCATCTGATGCCTGAGAAAGGCACCGAATTGAACATTATCAATCTAAAGGCGCCAATCGACCTTCGGCGATGAGCTGCGACTCGGCATTTTTGATCGCAGATGCGATCGCCGAATACTTTCCCCGAAAGGCGCTGGCTATCCAATCGTCGGCAGGTTTGCCGGTCGTTGCGCCAAATTCCGCAATATCACCACGTCGAGCTGAATTGGACAGACTGTTGTCGACATACCCTTCGCGCCAGATCGCCGTTCTGGCTTCCGATGTAAGGTGATCGATTGCGAGGCCCGGTCCCTGTTGATTGAGAAACTGATAGGCGGTCATCAACGCCAACCTTGGCTTGCAAACACAGGCCGTCTTGAAGCCGTCGGGATATGCTCGATCAACTATTTCGCGGAAGCGGTCTGGTGGCATGAAGAGGTAACTTGCCCAATCTCCAAAATTGGGGTGAGCGCTCCAGTCGGGGTAGTCGCCGGTCTTGGCTGATAGAACCTCGACGAATGCCAACGAACCCGGACCTTGACCTTCCGGCTGGACTTCAAGCGAAACTGGCGGCTCTCGCTGCTGGACACGACGCCATTCGCAATCGTCGAAAAAGTAAGACTGGCGAGAGGAGGCAAAAAGGCTCCTGTCTCCAAACCATCGCCGCACGGCTGAGGGAGACAAAAACAAGATGCCGAACGGACGACCGAAGGCCGTGGAATTCACACGCCGCAGGCGCCTTTCATCGAGCTCATCTTCCACGCTTCGCCAGCATTGCAATTCGCCGCTCGCAAGAAGGGCCATGGCGCGACGCCATTCAGCGTCCGGATTTGCATCCGGCACCTTGACGTCGTCAGCGCTGGCATTGAGCCAAGCCGCCTGGCCGGCACCGATTATCGCCATTGCAACTACCGCCCAGATCGCACCTCCCACCAGATTCGAGCCGCTCGTGCCGGCATTTGACGTCGTTACCACCAAAGCTGCATCTAACACCGCCGCCGTCGCCAGCAAGTAAGCCCCTGGCTTCAGCAAGGCTGACAACCGAATAGCGCGCTTCGCCTCGGCCTCGAAGTCAGCAACGCTTGCCTCCCCGCCGCGGAGCAGGGATAGTGGCCGGAGATTGGCGACCGTGGGCTGCATGCATCCATAATATACCGAATGGATCGGTACTTGAAGCCGCCACAGAGGAGCCAAGAAGGCACCGTAACGGACAGTTTGTATTCGATTCGTCGAATCGGTAAGTGTGGGTAAGATTGTGGGAAAGAAAGCCGCTTTTTGTTCTATATCTTCTTGATTTTCTATAATTTTACGACAATTCGAATCCCTCCGACTCCGCCACTTTTTTTGCATAATCGAGCAGACTGACCAAGCGAACGATCTTCCTTGGAACGGTCCGGGAGTCAGGAATACCGAGACCAGAAACGAGGCTGTAATCGGGCAGGCGGGTGTCCGCAGGGCCGCTGCCATAACGGACTGACCCGTCAATCGGCTTGATTTTCTGCCGTGCGAACGACGCCATTTGCCTGTCGATTGCATCGATCGCCTTCGACAGCCTGGTTGGAAAGTCGCGATGCCGATCGATGCATCAACGATATTTCGCCTGCCATGGGGAATGTAGGCGCGGTCTTTCAGGCGCGGTCCGCGTGGCGGATTATCGCGTCGGCGATGGCAGTGCCGCTTGACCACGCCGATTCGACGTGGGCACCAAGACACCAGTCGCCGCCGACGAACAGGCTTTCGTCATCGCTGCACAGACATGGCACGCCGAGCGGTGCCGATGTTCGGGCATAACGCCAGCGATGGGCAGCGGCATGGATCGCCGATTGCGTAGCCACGCCGATGGCATCGGCCAGCATCGGCAACATATGCGCCGCGATGGCCTCCGGAGTCTCTTCGAGATGCTGGTTGCTCCAGTCGGCACTGGCCTGGGCCACCCAAGTCGTGACGGCGCTGGTGCGGCCCGGCTTGCTGCTGTCCTGTGCAATCCAGGCCAGCGCGTGATCATCGGATGCGCGCGAGACGAAAGGCCGCGGCGCATCACCCGGGAAGGCCGCCATGAGCGTCAGGCAGGGCGCCATGACGATATCGGCAACACGGGAATACAGGGGATGGTCTCTTCCCAGAAGCACCGCAGCTTGCGGGGCCGGCACGGTCATCACCAGCCGGCGCGTCTCGATGCGCGCGTCGCCGATCGTCACGTGCCAACCACCCGGCACGGCGCGGACGGCGGTCACCGCCTTGCCGAGGTGGACATCGATCCCGTCAGCAAGGGCACGCGGCACGCCCGACATGCCCGGATTGCCGACAAGGCGCGTTTCGTCAGCGCCATCGCCCCAGTAAGCGCAGGCCGGGCCAAGATCTTCGAGCGCTGCCGCAAAATCCGGGTCGCGTGTTGTCAGATACTGGACGCCATGGTCGAAGCTGATCTCGCCTGCCGCCGTGGAGACCCGACGCGTCGCCATGCGCCCGCCGACGCCGCGCCCCTTGTCGAGAACAGGCGGCGTATGTCCGGCACGCCGGAGACGCCGGGCACAGGCGAGTCCCGCCATGCCGGCGCCGATGATGGTGATTTCGGTCTGCATACTTCCCAATCGCCTGCCTGTCGCCCCGAATCCAGTTACGCGATCGCCGCAGCGGTATCGGCGTTACACCATGGCGCATTGACGGTGCCGGGTCTGACTGCGACCCACACACTCATGCAGCGACAAAGCCTTACCCACGAACGCGACCCTGACCGCAGCCGTTTTGCCCGCCACTGCCTCGACAGCCAAGCCGCGCATTAGGTGGCCGATATGACCAGCAACGATACATTTCCGGAATTGCCACGAGGCGCCTTTACCAAGCAGGATGCCGGAGAGGATCTGGCATTCTACGCGCCGCCACGCTTCGTCACCCACATCGACGCCCCTGCAACCGCCGCACTCACCGGCCTGTACCGGGCGTTGCTCCCCGAAGGTGGCCAGATCCTCGATCTGATGTCGAGCTGGGTCAGCCACCTCCCCGACGACCGCCGCTATGGCGATGTCATCGGCCATGGCATGAACCGCGAAGAACTGGCCGCCAACCCACGGCTTGCCCGCTGGTTCGTTCAGGATCTCAACAAGGATGCCTTGCTCCCGTTGGCCGACGGGTGCTTCGACGCCGCCCTGTGCTGCGTCGGGGTCCAGTATCTGCAACAACCCCATGACGTGTTTTCGCAGGTTCGCCGGGTTCTTGCCCCCGGTGCCCCGTTCATCGTCAGCTTTTCGAACCGTTGTTTCCCGACAAAGGCCGTCGCCATCTGGCGCGCGCTCGATACGAGTGGCCATGCTGCCCTGGTAAAGCTCTATCTCGAACGCGCCGGCTTCTCGAACATCGATGTGCAGTTGCTGGCGGACGGCCGTGCCGGCGATCCGCTGGTGGCCGTGACGGGCCGTGTCTGATCGCCCGCGCGCGCCGGCCCTCTGCTTTGCCGCTGAACGGGAGCGTGATATCAGCCGCTTCGAAAATCCGATGGGCTGCCATGTGCCGGCTTCTTGTCGTTGACGCGCCTGCCACGGCATCGCAGACGGAACCAGCAGGCCCACCAACGCATGGTGGGCTGTCATGGCGACATCGAGGGTAAATCGCATGGTGACGGTGAACGAAATGACCGCGCTTTCAGCCGGCGAGGCAGTGGCGGCGATGCGCAGCGGACAATTCACCGCGCTGGCCTATGCCGAAGCGCTGCTGGCGCGTTGCGCTGCCGGGGCAGCGCTCAACGCCTTCATCACGCTTGATCCCGAAGCGGTGCGCGCCGGTGCGCGCGCCGCCGATGCGCGTCTGAAGGCGGGCGAGGCGTTGGGCCCCCTGCATGGCCTGCCGATACCCGTGAAGGACAGCATCAACACGGCCGACCTGCCGACAACCGCGGGAACCACGGCGCTGCGCGATTTCCGCCCCGCCATGGATGCGACGGTCGTCGCGCGGTTGCGCGCTGCCGGCGCCATCGTGCTCGGCAAGACCAATCTGCACGAGCTGTCACTGGGCTGGACCAGCAGCAACTTGGCCTATGGCGCCGTCCGCAACCCCTGGGACACGACGCGTATCCCGGGCGGCAGCAGCGGCGGCACCGCAGCCGCGGTGGCGGCGGGCATGGCACCGCTCGGCGTTGCCGAGGACACGCAGGGGTCGATCCGCGTACCGGCGGCACTGTGCGGCATCGCCGGGTTCCGGCCGACGACCGGACGTTATCCCAATGACGGCTGCGCGCCCATCTCCAGCCTGTTCGACCAGACCGGGCCGCAGGCGCGCCACGTCGCGGACCTGGCGCTGTTCGACGCGGTGATGACCGGCGATCATGCGCCGCTGCAAATACCGGCGCTCGCAGGCCTGCGGCTGGGCATCGCCCGCAGCTACTATTTTGCCGGCCTTGATCCGCCAGTGGCGGCGGTGGTCGAAACCGCGCTGCAGCAACTGGTCGATGCCGGGGTAACGATCATCGAAGCCGATGTACCCGGGTTGGGTGCGTTGGTGGATGCCATCACGCTGCCGGTTCAGGTCCATGATGTCGTGCCGTCGCTGGTGGCCTGGCTCGAATCGTCCGGTGCAGGCATCGGTTTCGACGCCATGCTGGCAGCGGTCAGCCCGGATGTGCAGGCCGTGCTGAAGCAATTCGCGCTGCCTGGCGCACCCCATGCGATCCCGGACGATTATTATGTCGCGGCACGCGATGTGCATTTGCCGGCGTTGCGGGCGTTGCTGGCAGGCTGGTTTACCGAACATCGGGTCGATGCGATGCTTTTGCCGGCGACAATGACGGCAGCAACGCCGATCGGCGCCGGCGACATCATCCGGATCGCCGACAGCGACGTACCGTTTTCGACGGTCATGGGTCGCAACATTGCGCCGGGAAGCACCGCCGGCTTGCCCGGGCTTGTCCTTCCCGCCGGACTGGTAAATGGCCTGCCGGTCGCGATCGAGATCGATGGTCCGTCAGGCAGCGATCGCCGATTGCTCGGGATCGGCCTTGCCATCGAAGCGGTCCTAGGGACCATGCGACCGCCGGCGTGGTAGATTGGGTTTGGAACACGCGCCGGGCCATCGGCAACTGGCTATCCGGTTCGGACAGGCTGTTGGCGATCGCATAAGCGCGTCGCACCAGTGCGCCGCCCGCCCTAGTAAAAGCCGATTTCGCTTACACAAATGTCGGCGTCATAGTCTTTGCCGAACGCAACAACCGCCAGGGACGCGATGTCGGCGCCGGCCACAGCCGCCGCCATGCGCTGGTTCGATGCGGTGAACAGGGCGAACGGCAACCGGGTCTGGCGCCAGTCGGACGTCACATCGAACCCGGCGCGGTAAAATGCGGTCGGCATCGCTTCCCCCGCACGTCGCACGTGGATGAAATAGCGTTCGTCATTGCCGCGAGCGACAAGCCGCACACCGTTCACGCCCGCAGGCAGCGGCGCTCCGAGGCGGGTCTGCATCTGAATGAAGCCGCCATTGTTTGCCGTGCTGACCGTTCCGGTCATTCGGACCCAGCGGCGATCCCGGTCGCTATCGAACTGCAACCGCCCCGACGACATACCGCCCATCACCGTGTCGCTGAAGAAGCGCCAGCGGTGCGCGGGATCATCGGCAAAAGTCTCGATCACCGGGCCGGCCCTTGCGCAACCGTTGCAGGCACGGGCACACGCAGCAGGATCACGACACCAGCTTGCGCGCTGCGGCCTTGAACCCTTCGATCATCGCCGGCGTGGCGCCGCGGATCGGGCCGATGGTCTTCATGTCGGTGACCTTCAAACCGACGAAATCGAGGATTTGCCGGCGCAGCACGTTTAACCAGCCATTGCGATAGCCGAATCGCAGGTACCAGCCTGGCGTGTCAGTAGTGATCAGCACTCGCGAGGTGCGGCCTTCGAACAATTTCTTCGGGAAATGGCCGTCGCCTTCATAGGCAAAGGCGATGCCGGGCAGGAAAACCCGGTCGATAAGGCCCTTGAGCTTGGCAGGGGCAGCGCCCCACCACATCGGATGGACGAGGATAAACGTGTCGCACCAGCGCACGGCATCGAGGAACATCACCAGATCGGGTTCATGTTCCTGCCGCGTCTTGTAGCCGCCCGCGAGGTTCGGATCGAAGCTCAGTGCCGAAAGATGCAGGATCTTCACGGTTGCGCCGCGTGCCTCGGCCGCTTCGGCAGCGATTTTGGCAAGCGAACCGCACAGCGATTGCGTATCCGGGTGGCCATCGAGGACCAGGACACGCGACACGCTGGAGATCGTCATTGGCCGTTTCCTTTGAATCGCGATGTCTGCCGGGTTACGAAATTTGAAGCGCAGCGGCTAGGCCGACACGGATCGGTTCGACCCTGCGGCCGATACAGCGGAATTTCGCGCCTAGTTCAGCAGCACCGCCACCTTTTCCAGCGTTCGAACAATGCCCCAGACAATCGGCATAAGCACCGCTGCCCAGCACGCCATCATGATGATCGTCGTCCCGCCATCCCGCGCCGGCACGCTGTCGCTTTCGTCTGCCGTCATCGTTCCCGGCGCCGTGTCGGGCATCGGCTCGGCGCAGTGAAATCGCCCGTCGACGGGCCGGATCAGCGAATTGGCGATGAAAGCGACGACCAGAAGCCCCGCCAGCACCTGGTAGATCGGCGGATAGACCAGATCACGCGGCGTGCCCGCGGCAATGGCGGCGTCGCGCATGCTGCTGACGATGAAAGGACCGACAATCCCGGCCAGCGACCAGGCGCTGAGCAGGCGGCCGTGGATGGCGCCGACATGACGCGTGCCGAACAGGTCGGCGAGATAGGCGGGTACGGTCGCAAATCCACCACCATACATCGACGCCAGCGCGCAAAAGACGAGCACGAACAGGCCGAGGCTGGCCCCGGTCAGGGCCGGAACGACAAGGCCGTAAAACAGTGCGCCGAGCGCGGTCATGATCGCAAAGGTCCATTTGCGCCCCAGTCGGTCGGACGCGGATGACCAGAGCGGCCGGCCGCCGATGTTGAACAGGCTGATCAATCCGACAAAACCCGCGCCCACCGCGGCTGCGGCGGCCTTCTGTTCGGCATCGAAGGCGGTGAAGGCGACACCGGCATCGATCAGACGACCGCCGAAGATTTCCTGCAGCATCGGTGACGCAACGCCGATGATGCCGATCGATGCCGAAACATTGAGCAGCAGCACGAGCCAGACCAGCCAGAACTGCGGCGTGCGGTGCGCATCACGCAAATGCACCTGAAAGCCGGTTGTAACACCGGCGCTTGCGGGCGCGCTCCAGCCGGCCGGCTTCCACCCGGGGGGCGGCACGCGGTAACCGAAGGCACCGGTCATCATGAAGACAAAATAGATCACCGCAAGACTGATCATGGTCTGCCAGACACCGACCTGCGTGGCATCGGCGAAGTGCCGCATCAACAGATCGGCGAGCGGGCTGCCGACCATGGCGCCGCCGCCAAAGCCCATGATCGCCATGCCCGTCGCCAGGCCGCGGCGATCCGGGAACCATTTGATCAGCGTCGAAACCGGCGAGATATACCCGATCCCAAGGCCGATGCCGCCGATCAATCCGGTGCCGAGCCAGATCAGCCAGAGCTGGTGGATCGCCACGCCATAAGCGCCGATTGCCATGCCGCCACTCCAGCAGCAGGCAGCAACCACGCCGGCTCGGCGCGGGCCGACGCGTTCGAGCCAGCCGCCCCAAAGCGCTGCAGCCGCGCCAAGCACGATGAAGAAGATCGAATAGGTCCAGACAAGATCACTGACGCGCCAGTCGCAAACCGTCGTCGTCAGCGCATCGCCCAGGGTCATGCCGGCGCAAACGACGGGGTCGCTGACGCCGATGGCGCGGGCAAGCGGCAGCCAGAAGACGCTGAAGCCATAGGCCATGCCGATGCACAAATGGATTGCCAGGGCGCACGGCGGCACAAGCCAGCGGTTGAAGCCCGGCGACGCCACCGTGCGGCGCACGTCGAGCCAGCCCGATTCGCCCGGCGTGACAGGGCCGATGGCCTTGGTCATTTTTGCAAAAGTCTCCGGCGGCGACCACCGTCAGAGGCGGGTCTTGCCGCAATCTAGCGGCTTCCGCCTCGCGGGCAAGCGGCGGGCGCGTGACAGCGTCCTGCGCCAGGTCGATTGACACTATGTCCTGTCATGCGCGTTATTGCAGGATCGACGTCATTCGACCGGCAGAAGACAGGATTGGACCATGAAAATCGATTCCGCGCCCGACAGGACGGGCCAGCGCGTCCCTTCGGTAACGTTCCGCACCAGGGTTCGCGATGACAGCATCGGCGGCGAGAATCCGTTCCGCTGGCAGGATCTGACGTCCGAGGAATTGTTCGGCGGCAAGCGCGTGGTGGTTTTCGCGTTGCCCGGCGCCTTCACGCCGACCTGTTCCAACGAACAATGCCCCGCCTATGAACGCCATTTCGATGCCTTCGCCCATGCCGGCATCGACGAACTGATCTGCATTTCGGTCAACGATGCCTTCGTGATGTACCAGTGGCAGCAGAAGCTGGGCGTGAGCCGCATCCGATTCGTGCCCGATGGCTCGGGCCACTTCACCCGCGCGATGGGCATGATGGTCAACAAGGACCATCTCGGCTTCGGCGAACGCAGCTGGCGCTACGCCATGGTAGTGAACAAAGGCATCATCGAGGCCTTCTTCGAGGAACCGGGACGCAATAACGAGGGGACGGACAATGACCCCTATGAAGTGTCGGACCCCGATACCGTCCTCGCCTGGCTCGCGGCGCATCCTGTAACGTAACCGGGCCAACACGCCGCTGACCGCACCAGGTTGCGCGGGTAACCGAGAGAAGCTCGAAGGTGACGAAATGCGGGCGCAGGTAACGCGCTCATGAAGCACAGGCAGGTGTTGTTGGCGGTGATGGTCGGTGTGGTGGCCTGCGCGAGCGGCCCGACCGCCTGGGCAGCACCGGCGCTCGAAAAGCCTGTCATGGCATGGCGAGACCTGCTCGGTCGCGTACGCCCGGCGCCTGACGTGACCCTGGCCTATGGCGAGAACCGTCTGCAACGCGTCGATGTGTGGCGCCCGAAAGGATCAGGATTGCATCCGGCGGTCATCATGATCCACGGCGGTTGCTGGCAAAGCTCGGTTGCAGACCGGACGATCATGAACTGGATTGCAGACGATCTGCGCTCACACGGCGTCGGCGTCTGGAACATCGAATATCGCGGCGTGGATAGCGGCGGCGGCATGCCGCAGACGTTCGAGGATGTCGCCGCGGCCGCCGATCTGCTGGTGGCGAAACGCGCGGCGTTCGGCTTCAGGAAAAGCGGCGCCCAGATCGTCATCGGGCATTCGGCCGGCGGCCATCTGGCCTTGTGGTTGGGGCGCCGTGCCGCGCTCGCAAAGGCGGATCCCTTGCGCGGTCGCCAGCCCATCAAGATACAATTGGCCATATCGCAGGGCGGTCTGCCGGATTTAAAAGCGCAGTCCACGCTTGCAGACCATGGCTGTGGTGCGGACGGCGCGATTGCAATGGCGCGCGGCGAATTCGCTCGGACGTCACCGCCCGAAATGCCGCCAGGCCGGGCGCGCGAGTTGCTGTTCAATAACGAGCGCGACAAGATCGCGCCGCCATCGTTCGGCACGGCCTATCTCGCGCGAATTCCCGGCGCCGGGCGAGGGTTGAAATGGTGACGACGCCGGACGAAGGCCATGTCGAGTTGATCGCACCCGACAGTGCAAGCTGGGCAAAGCAACGAGAAGCGATATTGCGCGCGCTGAAGATGGAGCCGGAGCTCGAAAAGCCGCGCTGATGGCGTCGCTCGCCTGCCCGGGCGCGACAGCCTGAAACAACATCGCCACGTGATACGGCATAGCCAGGTTCCGACCCGAGTGGTCACTTTTTACCCGCCCCGGACACGAAAAAGGCGGAGCCTTTCGGCTCCGCCTTGGTCTCGTTCGAAGCGAGGAATAAATGGTGGGCACGACAAGGATTGAACTTGTGACCCCTGCGATGTCAACACAGTGCTCTACCACTGAGCTACGCGCCCACGCTGCGAGGCTGTTAGTCGGACACGGCAGCGGTTGCAAGTGCGTTCGACACCGGAATGTCGATTTGCATGACAACCGGATGACAACAGGCGGTCGCATTCCCCGCCGTCACGAAACTGTCTAACGTCGGTCGATGTTCGATTCGCACCTTCCTGCCTTCACCCAGCGCGGCGATGATACCGGTCGCTGGCCCCTGGTGATGACGTCGCCGCATTCGGGGCAGGACTATCCGGCGGCTTTCCTGGCCGCGGCCCGGCTCAGCCGCGCCCAATTGCGCCGCGCCGAGGACCCGTTCGTCGATCAACTGCTCGCCGGCGTCGGCGACGTGCCGGTGCTGGCGGCACGCTATGGCCGGGCCTTCCTCGATCTCAACCGCGCGGCCACCGAGCTCGATCCAGCGATGTTCGATGGCCCCCTGCCCCTGCCGGTGACGAACACCGATCGCGTGGCGGCCGGGCTCGGCGTGCTGCCGCGCGTGGCTGCCTATGGCTATGACATTTACCGGCGCCGGATCGCACCCGCCGAAGCCGTACAGCGCCTGGCGCAGCTACACGGCCCCTGGCACGATCGCATCAGCCTGTTGCTGGCCCGCGCGCGGGCGCGCCATGGCCATGCCATCCTGATCGATTGTCATTCGATGCCGCAGCCGTCCGGCATGCTGCCACCCCAGGTCGTGCTGGGCGACCGCTTCGGCAGCAGTGCGGCGCCGGCGCTGGTCGCGTTGATCGAACAGCATTTCCGCGACGCTGGCTGGCGTGTGGCGCGCAACAATCCCTATGCCGGTGGCCATACCACCGAATATCACGCTGGGGTCGCGACCGGCATCCATGCCGTGCAGATCGAGATCGACCGGAACTTGTACATGGATCCGATCAAGCTGATTCCGCATTCGGGTTTCGATAGCGTTGCCAGCGTGTTGGCCGCATTGGTACCACGGCTTCTGGCCGCAGCGCCCGGGCTGGGCCTTGCGCCGCCCTATCGCGAGGCTGCCGAATAAAAAACCGCCGCTCCGCCAGGGGGGGGCGGAGCGGCGAGGGTCAGGGAGAAGACAAAGGGTCGAAACCGATCGTCGTTGCAGCACCGGAGCGAGGGGGAAAACCCCGGTACGCAGCACTGATTTGGGAACGCCGACGCCGCTTTCAAGGGTTCGAAACGTCTAAATTCCGCCGCTGTCGGTGCGACCTGTTGTCAGATGGTGAAACGCAGCGATACCCGGATATCGCGCCCGGCAAGCGGCGCTAAATCCTTCAGGAACGACGCGTGGCGGCGGGCATCGACATCGAAGATGTTGTTCGCCGAAACAACGATCGCCGTGTTCGGCCGATCGGCAAAGGGCCGGATGCTGACCGAGGCGTTGACCAGGGTGTAAGCCGCCGTCGGCGTTTCGAACGCGGCAACCCTTGTCTGTTTCGTCGCGTGTTCGATCTCGGCACGGGCATCCCAGACCGGGCCGGCAACGCCTATGCCGGCGAGCACGCGCAGTGGCGGAATACGCGGCACCGGGCCACCGCCGCCAAGGATGCGGGCGTCGGTATAATCGGCCAGCGCATCGAGCTTGAGTTCGCTTTCCCCGAACCGCGCCAGCGTTGCCGAGCCCTGCACTTCAAAGCCAACATAGCGGGCATCGTCCTGGACGATCTGGAACACCGGCAAGCCATCTTCGATGGCACCGGTCTGGACTTCGTAGATATAGTCCGAAAAGCGGCTGTAATAGGCCGATGCCTCGAAACTATAGCCATCACCCTTGCCGCGCAGGACGATTTCGACACCATTGGCGCGTTCCTTGGCGAAATCGGGGTTGCCGATCTCGAACGCCTGGGTGCCGGCGTGGGGGCCATTGGCAAGAAGTTCTTCCGCTGCCGGCCCGCGTTCGGTATGCGAAAGGTTCACCCCCAGCCGCCAGCCTTGGGCAAAGCCGAAACTGGCCCCGAGCGACCCCGAGAACAAATCGAAACTGCGATCGGCAAAGACCGGCGCGCCGCGGAAGTCGCTGACCGATGCCTTGACATTGGCGCGTTCGTACCGCCCCGCCGCTTCGATGCTGGCGGTACCGAAATCGACTTCCTGCAAGGTGAAGATGCCGGCTTGCAGCGTATCGTTGCGCGGGATGAAGGCTTCATCGCCGATCGCTTCGAAGCGCCGCGTGAACAATTGCACACCGGTTGCGCCGCGCCAGCTGCCGCCACCGATATCGCGCTTGGCCTGGGCAACCTCGATCCGGCCTTCGAGGCCCTGGTTGAGGAAGGTCGTGCCGATGGCACCGGTGTCATCAAGTTCGGAATGGCGATAGTCGGCATAGCCGAAACGGAACTTGATCGTGTCGATGACACTGCCGCCAGCGTTGATCTGGCCGCGCAGGTCGATCCGATCCTGCTTGACCTTCAGTCGCACCGCCTCGCCCTCGCCGGACCCAAGGTCGAAGCGCGGCGGCACGCCATAAAGACTGTCATAATGACTGACAGCAAAGCCGAGTTCTCCGCCGGCATCGATGAAGGCCGCACCGCCGCCCACCGTCCAGGTCCGTGCCGCCGAATTCGGCAGGCGCCCGGTAAGCGCCGCAAGATCGCGAACCGCCGGCTCCGGACTTGCCAAGGCAGCAGCGCGCACCGGGCGCGACAGCACGAATTCGCCGATGCGCAGATCATCGCTTTCGGCAAAACTGCCGTCGGCATGGACGACAATGCGATCGGACAATGGCACTTCGACCACGCCGGAAATGTTGCGTTCGTTCGCCGCCGACCCGTAATTGCCGAGGATATCGAGGTGCACCGGCTCGGTAGGCACTTCGCGCGGGATGCGCTTGTCGATGACATTGACGACGCCGCCGATCGCCGATGAGCCGTACAGCAGCGACGCCGGACCACGCAGCACTTCGATGCGCTCGGCGAGTTGCGGGTTGATCACCACGGCGTGGTCGACCGACGTGTTCGACACATCGAAGCTGCCGATGCCATCGTTGAGCACGCGCACGCGCTCACCCTGGAAGCCGCGCAGGATGGGCCGCGACGCGTTGGGCCCGAAGCTCGTCGAGCTGACCCCGGCCTGGCGCGACAGTGTTTCGCCGATGGTGCCCCGCAATTCGCGCGTCAGCTCGGTGCCCTGCAGCACGGTGACGGACGACAAAGTCGTCGCACGGTCACGCGCATATGGCGCCGTTACGATGATTTCTTCCGAAACGCCGCTGTGCAGGGGCGAATCATCGGTAAGCGCATCGCTTGCAACAGCGTCAGCCGACGACAACGCCGCATCGGCGGCATGCGCCGGAAGGGCTGTCGAACCGAGAAAAATGGCGAACAAAGTCAGGTGGGAACGCATGACAAGCCTTTTGCAATGCAGCAGCGCTGCGCTGTCGCAATCGCTATATGTGATACTATATCGTGTCAAGAACGGCTCAACGCAGTGCGGGTTACAACCGTTCAATCAAGACCGTCGTGACGCCGGCGCACCCACGGCAGCATGCCCGACAAGACATCGTCGCGATCGAGGACATGATGCTTGAGCGCCGCCAGAATGTGCAGCGCCAGCAGCGCGACCATGGTCCAGGCCAGGAGTTCATGGCCTTCCCCGAACAATCCACGTTGGGCACTGGCCACCGGCAGTCGCGGCACAGCGGCCAGCCCGAACCAGAGGATCGGTGCCCGTCCGGTCGATGCCAGCGCCCAACCGCTCAGCGGCAACACCAGCATCAGGACATAGAAGGCGCCATGGCCAAGCCGGGCGAGGCGACGTTCGAGCACCGTCATATGTGCTGGCAAAGGTGGTGGCGGATTCGCCAGGCGCCAGCCGATGCGCACGATGGTCAGCAGGATGATGGTCAGCCCCACGCTCTTGTGCAGGCCGATGATGACCAGGCCGCGCGCCTTCATCGCCGGATCGCGAGCTTCGAGAAACCAATCGAGCGACAAGCCGCCGATCAGATTACCGATGATGGCGAATGCGATCAGCCAGTGCAGCGCCATGGCGACGCGCGAATAGCGTTGGGCGACCGGCATCAACTGCAACTCCCTGTCGAAGCGATAACACGCCTGGCGCCCAGTTCCGCCGAAACGAAACGGGCCGCCGCCGCGGTTGCGACGACGGCCCGTTGCAGTTCAGGTCGCTCAGGCGGCGGCGTTGGTCGCAGCAAACTGCTTTTCGAACAGACCCGAGATCAGCGAAAGCGAGAACAGGTGCGCGTAGCCGAGGCCGAGCATGCCCGACTGGACAAGCTTGCGGGCCTGGTCGCCGCGCAGGTTCTGCAGGCGATCTTCGGCGATCATGCGGAAACCGCGATAGATGGCGGGTTCGGCAAGGCCTTCGCGCTGGATGGTGACTTCGCCGTCCATGAGAAGGTCGAGCTTGGTCATCTCGTCCATGAAGGCGCGGGTGCGCATCACAGCCTGTTCGAACTGTTCGCAAAAGGCGAGGACGCCCTTGGTGGTTTCGGTCGGCTCGGTGCCGGCAAACAGCGGTTCGCCTTCACCCGCGGCAACCTGGCCGGCGGTATCGTCGAAGCACAGCGACAGGTCATCGCTCTGCGGCGACAGGCGAGCGAGCATGAACGGATAACGGCGCACGAATGCGGGGATATACTGGCCGGCTTCCCACTGGTTGTCGGCGCCGAGGTACAGGTTGTTGCCTTCCTGCAGGCCGACGAGCGCCAGCGGTGCCGGATTGTCGCCGAGGCCGAAAACGATCGGGTAAAAACGCTGCACGATGGCGAATTCATCGACGGTAACCGGGATCGCGTGGGTCTTGCGGGTAAAGGCAAGATCGGTACGCGGCTTGAGGCCGTGGCTCGGGTGGATCTGCGACGACAGCGGCACCAGACCGCCGTAGAAGAGCGGCAGGGACTGTTCGGTCGGGGAAGCGGGCGTGCTGGCCATGATCTCGCGTCTTTCTCAAGGTCTGGAAAATGAACTGAAGGTTGCGTTGTCTAAGGTGCGCTCGCGTTTCGTGCAAGCCATAGGCTGCACGAAGTCATCCGGGCTGCGCGGTGTGCGAATTCAGAGGATTTTCCCGGGATTCATCAGTCCGAGCGGGTCGATCGCCAGCTTGATGGCCCGAATCGCCGCAAGTTTTGCCGGATCGCCGAGCCGGGCCAGTTCCTCGCGTTTCAAGACACCGATGCCATGTTCGGCCGAGATCGAGCCACCGGCGGCGACGACGAGATCATGAACCAGCGCGGTGATCGCGGCGCGGCGCGGGGTCAGCCACGCGGTCGCTTCGGGGCCTGCCGGCGCGCGCACATTGAAGTGCAGGTTTCCGTCGCCAAGATGCCCGAAGGCGATGACCCGTGCACCGGGAAACGCCGCTTCGACCCGCGCCGTCGCCATGAGCGCGAAGCCCGGCATGTCGGCGACCGCGACCGCGATATCATGGTGCACTGCCGGTCCGTCGCGCCGCTCGGCCTCGGGCAGTTCCTCGCGTAGCCGCCACAAGGCCGCCGCTTGTGCCGCCGACACCGCGACGCTGGCGTCTTCGACCTCTCCTGCCGCTGCGGCCGCGGCAAGGGTTTCGACGAGCAGATCATCGAGGCTGACCGGCCCGGCAAGCTCGACCAGCACATGCCAGCCGTGATGGCCGATCAGTGGCGGTCGATTGGCCGGCAAATGACGGAGCACGAGTTGCAGGCCGATATCGGGCATGAGCTCGAAACTTTCGACCTGCCCCCCGGTTGCCGTACGCAGGCGCGCCAGCAAGGCCAACGCCGCATGCGGATCGGGAATCCCGACCCAAGCGACAGCGCGGTGCGCCGGCGCCGGCACCAGCCGCAGCGTGGCGGCAGTGACGACACCCAGCGTCCCTTCGGCGCCGATCAGCAGCTGCTTGATATCATAACCCGTGTTGTCCTTGGCCAGCCCGGTCAGCTGGTGGAGGATGGCGCCCGACGGCAGCACGGCTTCGAGCCCGACGACGAGCGCCCGCATTGTGCCATGGCGCAGCACCTGCACGCCCCCGGCATTGGTCGATACCAGCCCGCCGATGGTGGCGCTGCCCTTGGCACCGAGCGAGAGGGGGAATTCGCAACCGACCGCCCGCGCCGCATCATGGACATGCGACAGGATCACCCCGGCGTCGGCGGTCAGCGTCAATCCGGGTGCATCGACAGCGCGGATGCGGTCAAGCTTTGCCAGCGACAACAATACACCGCTGCCGTCCGCCGCCGGTATGCCTGCGCCGACCAGCCCGGTGTTGCCACCCTGCGGCACCAGCGCGACCCGGTGCTCGGCGGCCGCCCGCACGATGGCGGCAACGGCCTGGGTGTCGCGCGGCTGCAGCAATACCGGCGTGGCGCCGTGAAAACGGCCGCGCCAATCGACGAGATGCGGCGCGAGCACGGCGGGATCGTCGGTCCAGCTGCCCGCGGCATGGGTGAGCGCTGCAAGGGCGCGGATCGAAGGCGGCTGGAGAAGCACGGGCTTTTCTATCGCGCCATGCGTTCCAGCGATAGCCGGGCGCATTGACGCCGCGCGGGTGACACCGCAAATAGACGCCGCGCCGCCATTATCGTGAAAAGCCGATCCATCGGCCGGGAAGGTTCACGGCGGGTTCAATCGCCGGGCGCCATGCCGGCTGCAGCAATGCCGGATGGTCCGGTCTTGGGATGACGACGACAGGGTGACCGGTTTGGCACGACCCTCGGGAACACTGCGCTGGCGGGGACTGGCGGGCATCGCCGGGCTGGCCATGGCGTTTGCCGTGCCGGCGGAGGCGGCGCCGTCACGTCCCCCGCCGCCGGGTGCCAGCGACAGCCTGGGCGGCCCGTGGGGACGCATGACCGTCACCCCCGGCGGTCCCGTCGACATGCGTCCCGCGCCGCCAAGGGCAGGCCGCAACCGGTGTATCGGGGTCGACAATGTTGCTGCCGCGCAACTTTTCGGTGACCGGGCGATCGAACTGACGATGCGCAATGGCCAGCGCTACCGCATGTTCTTTGCGCGCGAATGCCAGGCACTGAGTTTTTACCAGGGCTTCTATTATCGCCGACTCAAGGCCGGGCAGTTGTGCGCCGGGCGCGACGTCATCGGCGCGCGCTCCGGGGGCGAGTGCCCGATCGCCAGCATCCTGCCGGTCCGCCGCTTCAAGAACTGACATTTCTGGGAGGCCGGAGCCTGCCTGGCGGGGCTTCAGTGTGACTTTTTCGTCACTTGCGCCAGTGTCGACACAATAGCGGCCAGATTTTGTCGAGACCGCTGGACAAAGTCCGCTGCATGCGATCACATTGATCTCGAACATGACGGTCATATTACGGTCATGTCTTGGCGACCTGTCGATTACAGACGGGCGTCGGGAATGCATCTGGGGAGGATATCAAGATGACGACATTGGGAATCCGTGCCGGCCTTATTGCTGGCGTATCGATGATCGGCCTGCTTTCCGCGCCGGTCCTGGCGCAGGCAACCGCGCAGGCCGGCAGCGCTGCGGTCGATACCGGGATTGAGGAAATCGTCGTCACCGCGCAGCGCACGGCGCAAAGCCTTCAGGACGTGCCGATTGCGGTTTCGGCCTTCAGCGCCGAAGCACTCCAGCGCCAGCAGATCCAGAACAGCTCCGACCTCCAGCTCACACTGCCCAACATCACCTTCTCCAAGGGTAATTTCACCGGCTCCAGTTTCACCATCCGTGGTATCGGCGATCTGTGCGTTGGCGTGACCTGCGACAGCGCCACTGCCATCCACGTCAACGGCAGCCCGCTGGTCGCCACCCGCCTGTTCGAAGCCGAATTCTTCGACATGGAACGCATCGAAGTCCTGCGCGGGCCGCAGGGCACGTTGTTCGGCCGTAACGCCACGTCGGGCGTCATCAACTTCATCACCGCCAAGCCCGATCTCAACAAGCTGGGTGTCGCCGCCGAAGCCGATTACGGCAATTACAATTCGATCCGCGTCAAGGGCATGGTCAACCTGCCGATCACCGAACGCTTCGGCGTGCGCGTCGCGGGCTTCTATCTCAAGCGCGACGGCTTCACGGAAAATCTGTTCAACAACACCAAGATCGATGGCCGCGACATGTTCGGCATCCGCGGATCGGTGCGCTGGGAACCCACCGACAATACCCGCATCGATTTGATGGGTTACTATTTCAAGGAAGACGACAACCGGTCGCGTATCCAGAAGCAGCTTTGCCAGCGCGACCCGACCGGCGTGCTCGGCTGCCTTCCCGGCCGGCTCGATTTCGGCAAGCTGAACGGCAATTCGACCTTTGTCGGCGTGCTGTCGTCGCGTGAACTGCTGCGCATCAACGGCGGCGCCGCCTTTGGTGGGCCGCTGTCGACGGCCGGTCTCGGCAGCCTGTATGGCCCCGACCCTTACGCCAATTTCCAGGAACCGACCGACGTCCGCCAGGTGCGCACCGCCTATGATCCGACCTATCTCGCCGAAGAACAGCAGTATCAGGCGCGGATCGAGCATGATTTCGGCCCGGCCAAGCTGCAGGTCACCGGCCTGTATCAAAAGACGATGGTCGATTCGGCGGTCGATTATAACCTCGGCATCCAGGATCCGAGTGTCTTCAAGCCCGGTCTCGCCGGCCTGCAAGGCCTTGCCGCCGGCATCCCCGCCTTCGCGCGCCTGCCCGGCTTCCTGATCCCCAGCGGCGTTAATGGCCCCTATTGCGGATCGACCGCCGAAGAAACCGGCACCGGGCTTTATGGTGGCAACTCGATCTGCAACCAGGTGCCGCTTACCTTCGATCGTTCGAACGAAGAACGTCGCACCTGGTCGGTCGAAGCCATCCTGACCACCCAGTTCGATGGCCCGCTCAACTTCCTGGTCGGCGGCATCTATCTCGACAGCAAGCTGCCAGAAAACAGCTATTATGTGAACGGCTTCGGCATCGATTACGTGACCGGCGTCCTTGGTGCCGCCACGGCGCTGGGCAGCGGCTTGCCCGCCGGCTATCTCGGCACACCGTTCTTCCGCAACAACACCGACGAAACGACGCTGAAATCCTATGGCATTTTCGGTGAAGTCTATTGGAACGTGTCGGATGCCATCAAGGTCACTGCCGGCCTGCGCTACAACAATGACAAGAAGTTCGTTCGTGCCCGTTCAACGCTGGCCAGCTTCTTCGTGCCCTTCGGCACGCCCGACGCCTTTGCATCGCCCTTTGTCGGCACCTTCGATGCCGATCCGGGTCTGGCCGGAAACCAGCTGTTCCAGGAACGCAACGTCGGCTTCGACGAAATCACCGGCCGCTTCGTCATCGACTGGAAGGTCTCGGACGACAGCCTGATCTATGCATCCTACTCCCGCGGCTACAAATCGGGCGGTATCAACCCGCCGCTGCAGCCAATCTTCGCGGTGCCCGAATCCTTCACGCCCGAACTTATCGACTCATTCGAAATCGGTTCGAAGAACACCTTCCTCGACGGCACGCTGCGCGCCAACATCACGGCGTTCTACTACAAGTACAAGAGCCTGCAGCTCAGCCGCATCGTCGCCCGCACCTCGGTCAACGATAACGTCGATGCCAATGTCTATGGTCTGGAAGGCGAATTCATCATCCAGCCCACCCGCGCACTGGCGGTGAATTTCGGTGCCAGCTACCTGCACACCGAAGTCAGCCAGGACAAGTTCCTGTCCAACCCGCGTGACCCGTCGGGTGGTCGCAGCGATGCCGTCATCATCAAGGACATCACCAACGGCTCGAACTGCGCGCTGGTGCCCAAGGTGCCGGGTAACGCCGCCGGCGCCAATGGCTATGTAACCGCGGTCAACGCCGCGCTCGGCCTGCGCGGTCCGACGAGCTTTGGTGCCGACAGCGGCATCAACGGCGCCACCGGTGCCTTCAGCATCTGCTCGGCCCTCGCCGGCAATGCTGCCGCCGCCGGTATGGACGTGCTGTTCGCCGGGGTGGAGGTCAACATCAAGGGCAACCAGCTGCCACAGGCGCCGACCTTCAAATTCTTGGCCGGCGCGCAGTACACCGTCGAGATGGACAATGGCATGTCGATCGTGCCGCGTGTCGACCTCGCCGTCACGGGGACGAGCTTCGGCAACATCTTCAACGGCGCGATCAACCGGGTGGCAAGCTATTCGGTCATCAACGCCCAGGTGCAGATCAACGGCAAGGACGACAAATGGTACGCCCGTGCCTATGTCCAGAACCTGACCAACAACAGCGCGACCACCGGGCTTTACGTCACCGACCAGTCGTCGGGCCTGTTCACCAACATCTTCACGCTCGAACCCCGCCGTTACGGTGGCGCCATCGGCGTGCGCTTCTGATCCGATCTCGCAGATTTCGACCCGGGAGGGCGGCGCCGATGGCGCCGCCCTTTCCTTTTGCGCTGCTTCCAGCCGCAACGGGCCCTCAATTGACGCCGACGCATTGACTTTTGCCTGCAAAGTCGCGCATGCCGCAGGCGACAAGGTCGGTCGGACGTTCGGACGCTTTGCACAAGGAACCGCATGAGCTTTGCAGAACTGGGCCTGTCGGAGGAATTGCTCCGCGCGGTCGCCGATAGCGGCTACAACGACCCGACTCCGATCCAGCGCCAGGCGATCCCGCCGGTCCTGATGGGGCGCGACATCATCGGTGTTGCGCAGACCGGCACCGGCAAGACCGCGTCGTTCGTGCTGCCGATGATCGATATCCTCGCCGAAGGGCGCAGCCGGGCGCGCATGCCACGCTCGCTGATCCTCGAGCCGACCCGCGAACTTGCCCAGCAGGTTTCGGAAAATTTCGACAAATACGGGAAGTACCACAAGCTGAGCATGGCGTTGCTCATCGGCGGCGTCAGCATGGGTGACCAGCTGGCAGCGCTTGAAAAGGGTGTCGATGTGCTGATCGCCACACCGGGCCGGTTGATGGACCTGTTCGGCCGCGGCAAGATCATGCTCAACCAGTGCAGCCTGCTCGTCATCGATGAAGCCGACCGCATGCTCGACATGGGCTTCATTCCCGACATCGAGGAAATCTGCACCAAGCTGCCGACCCCGCGCCAGACCTTGCTGTTTTCGGCGACCATGCCGCCGCCGATCAAGAAGCTGGCCGACAAGTTCATGGACAGCCCGCGGCTGATCGAAGTGGCCCGGCCGGCTTCGACCAACACCTCGATCACTCAATATGTTGTCGAGGTAACACCGCGCGGCAAACGCGAGACCCTGCGTGGCCTCTTGCGCGACCCCGAAGTGCGCAATGCGATCATCTTCTGCAACCGCAAACGCGACATCAAGGAACTCGTCGACAGCCTGAAGCGCAGCGGCTTTGCTGTCAGCCAGATTCATGGCGACATGGACCAGTCCGACCGCATCAAGGAACTCGATCGCTTCAAATCGGGTGACATCACGATCATCGTCGCGTCGGATGTCGCCGCCCGTGGCCTCGACATTCCCGGCGTCAGCCATGTCGTCAATTATGACGTGCCGCACCATGCGGAGGATTATGTCCACCGCATTGGCCGCACAGGCCGCGCCGGACGCACCGGCATCGCCTACACATTGGCGACCGAAGCCGAAGCCGAAAACCTTGCCGAGGTCGAAAAGCTGATCCACCAGAAGATACAGCGTTACGGCGGTTCCGAGACAGCACCGACTGCCGCCAAGCCCGTCGAAATCGAGATCGAAGCACCTGTCGCGGTTGTGGCCCCGGCGGAAGTCGAAACAGCCGTGGCCGATGATGCCGGCGACCGGCCACGCAAGCGTCGTCGCGGCGGCCGCGGCCGCAAGCGCGATGGTGGCGACGCCGCTGCCGAACCGGTTGTTGCCCTGGTGACCAATGCCGCGCCGGTCGCTGCCGCGCCGGCACCGGTGCGCGAAGAACGTCGCGAGCAACCGCGCGAACCGGCGCGCGAACCGCGTCGCGACGAACCGCGTGACGCTCGCGCGCCGCGCGCCGCGCCGCGCCCGGTGCGCGAAGCCAGCCGTGATCCCATTCGGGATTACCGCGGCAGTCGCCGTGACGAAGGTCGTCGTGATGATCGCCGCGACCGCGACGATGGCGAAAGCTTCATCGGCTTCGGGCCAGAAGGCATTCCCGAATTCATGATGCACAAGGCAACCATCGTTCGCTGAGCCCGGTCATCGCTGACGGAATGGCGCGCCCCCTTTCCCATCACCCCGCGAAGCGGCTAAGGTGATGACGAAACGGGGGCTGCCATGACCATCAGATTGACCATCAACGGCAAACAGCAAACGGTCACCGCCGATCCCGACATGCCCCTGCTCTGGGCGCTGCGCGATGTGCTCGGCATGACCGGGACCAAGTTCGGCTGCGGCGCGGCTTTTTGCGGCGCCTGCACCGTGCATCTCGACGGCCAGCCGATCCGCGCCTGCCAGACGCCGATCGGCAGCGTCGGCACCGGCAAGATCACCACCATCGAAGGGCTCGCGGCCGATCCCGTCGGGAAACGGCTACAGGATGCGTGGGTGGCGCTCGATGTGCCGCAATGCGGCTATTGCCAGGCCGGGCAGTTGATGGCCGCGACGGCGCTGCTGCACAGCACACCGCGACCCGATGATGCCCAGATCGATGCCGCAATGGCCGGCAACCTGTGCCGCTGCGCCACCTATCCGCGTATCCGTGCCGCGATCAAGCAAGCCGCGGCCGAAAAAACCAAGGGAGCCAGGGCATGACCGTCGCCCTCGATCGCCGCGCCTTCCTGTTTGCCGGGGCCGTCGCCGGCGGCGGGCTGTGGGTCGGGCTCGACCGCGCTGCGGCGGACACACTGCCCAACCGCTCGATGAACCCGTGGGTGACGATCACCCCCGACAATCGCATCATCATCACATCGAGCAATCCCGAGATCGGCCAGGGCATCAAGACCTCGATTCCGATGCTTGTCGCCGAAGAACTCGATGTCGATTGGGCCCAGGTCGAAATCGTCCAGGCGCTCGCCGATGCCAAAGTCTTTGGCCGTCAGGTCGCCGGCGGCAGCATGGCCACGACACTGCAGTATGAAGCGCTACGCCGCGTCGGGGCGGGCGCGCGCGCGATGCTGGTCGCTGCCGCTGCCGCCGCCTGGGGTGTGCCGGCGGCCGAAATCACCACCGGCAGCGCCATGTTGCGCCATGCGTCGGGCAAGTCCGCCAGCTACGGCAGCATGGCCGCCGCCGCGGCGCTGCTGCCCGCGCCCGATGCGGCGAAACTGGTGCTCAAAGACCCGCGCAACTTCAAGCTTGTTGGCACGCCGGTTTCCGGGGTCGATAACCGCGCCATCGTGACCGGCAAGCCGCTGTTCGGCATCGATGCGACGCTGCCCGGCATGAAGTTCGCCGTCTACCACAAGCGCGGCATTGCCGGCGCCGAGGTCAGATCGGTCGATCTCGCGCCGGTCAAAGCGCGCAAGGGGGTCAGCGATGCGTTTGTCCTGACCGGTAATCCGGATCTGGCGGGCGGTATCGCCATCATCGCCGATTCGACCTGGGCAGCGCTGAACGCGCGTGACGCGTTGCAACCGGTGTGGAGCGAAGGCGCCGGTGCCTTCCAATCGACCGCCGGCTGGGCCGATCTCGCCGCCAAACGCAAGGCCACCGGGCCCGAGCGCACGATTGTCAGCGAAGGCGATGTCGCCGCGGCGCTGGGCAGTGCCGCAAAAGTCGTCAAGGCTGACTATGCCTATCCCTTCCTCGCGCATGTGCCGATGGAGCCGATGAACTGCACCGCGCGGGTAACCGGCGACACCGTCGAAATCTGGGCGCCGACGCAAAATCCCGAACCGGGGCGCAAAGCCGTGGCCAAGGTGCTCGGCGTTCCCGAGGCCAATATCACCATCCACATGATGCGCTGCGGGGGCGGTTTCGGCCGGCGGTTGGTCAATGATTTCATGGTCGAAGCGGCAGTCATCGCCCGCACTGCCAAGGTGCCGGTCAAGCTGACCTGGAACCGCGAGGACGATATCGCCCATGACTGGCTGCGCCCCGGCGGCTGGCACAGCTATGCCGCCGGCCTCGATGCCGCCGGCAAGATCATCGCCTGGGACAACCATTTCATCAGCTATGGCAAGGACGGCAAGTTCGCCCGCGCCGCCGAGATCGGCGAAAGCGATTTTCCCGCCAAGCTCGTCGACAATTTCCGGGTCGGCGCCTCGATCCTGCCGCTCGAATCGAACACCGGCTATCTGCGCGCGCCGGCCAACAACGCCTTTGGTTTCGTGACGCAGGGCTTCATCGACGAACTGGCGCACGCGGCCAGCCAGGATCCGCTCGCCTTCCGCCGCAGCTTCCTCGGCGAAGCACGCTGGCTCGGCGATCCCGCCAAGCGCGGCACCTATCACACCGGCCGGATGCGCGGCGTACTCGACAAGGCCGCCGCCATGGCCGGCTGGGGTCGCAAGCTGCCGAAGCGCAGCGGGCTGGGCATTGCCTTCCACTTTTCGCATCTCGGCTATTTCGCCAACGTCATCGAAGCGCGCGTTGCGGGTGATGGCAGCGTCAACGTCGTCAAGGTCTGGGTTGCCGGCGATGTCGGTCGCCAGATCGTCAACCCGTCGGGTGCGCTGGCGCAAGTCCAGGGCTCGGTGCTCGATGCGCTGGGGGCCGCGATGGGCCAGGCAATCACCTTTGCCGATGGCGCCGTCGAACAGCGCAATTTCGGCGACTATCCCCTGCTGCGCATGGACGCCGCTCCGCCGGTCGAGGTGGCGTTCGTCACCACCGATTATCCGGTAACCGGCATGGGGGAACCCGCCTATCCAGCGGTCGCGCCAGCACTGGCCAATGCGATCTTTGCCGCCACCGGCGTACGCTTGCGCGCCCTGCCCTTCGATACCGCGGTGCTAAAGGCCCAGGCTGTCTAGATCGGCGGTGGCCGCCGCGAGATCGGCATGGGCGACGACCTGGCGGAAGGCCGCATCGAGCCGGCGTACCTCGGCGTCGGCCGCGGCTTCCTCGCGGACGTTGACGAGGAAAAAGTCGCTGGCGCCGAGCGAGAAGCGCCGGCGTTCGGCTGCGGCCATCGTGCCGGCCCGTTCGGCCTCGTCGCGCGCCAGCACCGTCAAGCGCGCGCTGTTGGTCACGGCAATGTCGATCGCGCCGATATCGGCGATGATCTGGTCTTCCAGGAAGCGCCGGCGCTGCTTGAAGGCATCGATCTCCGCATTGGTCTGGGCGATACGGCCGCGCGCCGCGCTCTGCTGCAATGGCAGGGTGAAGGTCAGCCCGACCTTGCTTTCGGTGCCGCTACGCGAACTGCCGCCAAACCCTTCCGCGCCGAAATCACGCGAAGCTTCGACCTTGAGATCGAGCTTGGGCAAAAACGCATTGCGATCGAGCGCGACGCGCGCGCGCGCCTGCTTCATGCGAATGTCGATGGTACGGAGATCGGGGCGGGCCAGTGCCAGGTCACCGGGCTGGGCCGGGCGCGGCAAGGGCGATGGCAGCGCACTCGGCAATCGGGCCGCATCGGGAATCAGTGGCCGGCCATCGGCATCGCGCAGATACAGCGAAAGCGCCGTCGCCGCGACCGCCAGCGCTTGCTCGGACTGCACGACCAGTGACTGACGGCGCAGGATGTTCTGCTCATTCTCGACGAGCAGGATGCTCGGCCGTGCCCCTTCGGCAACGAGCCGCCGAAACCCCGCCTGGCGATCCTGGGCCAAGGCAAGCAGATCCTGATAAACGCGAAGCCTGAGCCCGGCGACAATCCAGTTGTTATAGGTCTGGATGGCGCGCGTCTGCACCCCGATCGCAACCATCAAGCGGTCGGCATCGGCGATCGCCACATCGGCCTCGGCCTGCACGCGGCCGAACCTGCGATCGTCGATCAGGCGATCGCGCATCAATGACAGTACCGCCCCGGCCTTTATCTCGCCAAGCTGGTTGGTGTAGCGCTCATCCTCGTAAATCGGAAACTTGCCACCCGACACACGATAACCGCCATACGCATAGCCACCAAGATTGCCGAGCGGCTGGGTTACCCTGGCTTCAATGTCGCGCCCGTCGTAAAAACCCGAAAGTCGGGTCTCCGCTGCGGCGCTGAACACCGTGTCGAACGCTGCTTCGGCACTCAGCAACCGGCCTTCGGCGCCGCGCAACCGCGCCAGTGCCTCCAGCACCTGCGGCGCATGAAAGCGCGAAGACGCCAACACCTCGGCAAGCAGCAGCGGCCGCGCCTTCGGCGCTGCCGGCGCCGCCACTTTCGTGGCGACACGTGACGCTTTGGCCGGCGGCGCGGCGGCCGTCGCCGCCGCTGCCCCCAGACCCGCAAGCACTGCGACCACCAGGCCGAGGCTATTTCGCATTGGCGGCTTTGTCCGTCTTGGCGGTATCGCCGCTGGTATAGCCCGGGGTGCTGCTGCCCGGCCGCGTGAACTGCAGCGGGAAATCATTGAGCAACCGCCACAGTTCGAACCAGACCTTGACGGTATCCATCAGCACCCAGCCACGAACCTTGGCGCCCAAGCGCACCGCCGGCTCGGTCGGCCACGGCGCCCGATCGGGCGCCGGGGATACCAGCACGCGGAACAGGCCATTGGGAGACGCCGCGATATCGATCGCCGTAACCTGCCCATCGAACAGGCCCCGTGCCACTGATGGCCAGCCACTGAACTGGATGGCCGGCCAGCCTTCGAACTCCAGGCGAACACGCCGCCCGACAAAGATCAGCGGGATATCGCGGCCATCGACATACAGCTCGACAACCCGCTGTGCCTCGTTCGGGACAAAGGTTGCCAGCACATCGCCCTGCTTCACCAGCGTCGCCGAATCGACCGCTTCGACTCGCATGATACGGCCGCCGCGCGGTGCCTTGATGAGCTGGACCGACTGGCGCTGGCGGTTGATGACGACAGCGTTGAGATCGGCTTCGGATTTGGCGATCTTGGCGCGGTAATCGGCAACCTTGATCTGCGCCAGTTCCCAATCGCGCCGCGACGCCAAGCCTTCGCGAAACAGCGTGCCGGCGCGTTCGACATCGCGTGTCGCGGTGGCCATGGCCTCACGCGCTGCGTCGATTTCAGCCCGCAGCTGACGTTGCTGGCCATCGAGCCGGTCGAGCAATTGCGGATCGATATCGAGGATGCGAGCAATCGGGTCCCCTGCCTTCACGGCGCTGCCATCGGTCACAAACCAGCGATCGATACGGCCATTGACCATGGCCGTGATATTCTGCTGACGGTCGCGCGGATCGAGCGCGATGACCGAGCCGGTGCCGGGGGCCGTTTGCACCCAGGGTACGACCGCTGCAAAGATGATAATACTGACGATCGCAAAGACCGTTAGAATTCCGAGCGCGCGCATGACCCGCGGTGGCTGCAACCGGGCCAGCGTCGGAAAATGCCGCAGATCATCAGCGCGCATCGCCAGCATCCTCCTGTTGGCTGCGACGCAGGGCATCGAATTCGTCGCGGTCACGCACTACCGCCTGTTTGGTTCGGCCTAACCAGAGATAGCCGTCCAGCGTCACATCCTCGGGTCGGTTGCTGAAATAGATGATCGTCGTGCGCTTGCCGATGAAACTGTCGAGTGCCGCCTGCAGGCGTTGCTGGCTGACCATGTCGAAGAGCGGCGACAATACGAGGATGCGCGGTTCGGCAAGGATAGCTGCGGCAAGGCGCAACTGCATCGTCTTGCCCAATGACAGCGGATAGCCGGTCGACGACAGCACGGTCTGCAAACCATCGGGCAGCATGGCAATGCGGTCTTCCAGGCCGACCAGCTGCAGGGCCCTGATCATGGCCGTTGGATCGGCATCGGGATTGGCGAGCCGCAGATATTCGGTGATCGTCGATTCCACGACCGCCGGGCGATTGAGCACCTGGACATCGCTGCGCAACTCCAGCGTATCGAGGGCGGCGATATCGACGCCGCCAATCGCGATAATACCCTTGCCAGGCCGCAGATGGCGCTTCAGCAGCATCGAAAAGCTGCTTTCCATCCCGGGCGACCCTTGCGCGACGAGGCGCGCACCGCCGGGTATCTGGAAATCATATTGCACCCGGCCCGACATGTGGTCGAACTGGACATTGGCGAGCGACAAGGCCGAACTGCCCAATCGAAGCATCGGCGTGCCCGACTTCGGCACCGGTTCCTGCGGAATGGCGTAAAGCAACGCCAATTCCTCGACAGCGGCAACAAGATCGTAAAGATCGTCGATATACGATGCGAGCTGCGAAACGCCGTAAAAGGCACCCGAGAGAATGAGCTCGGCCGCAACCAGCTGCCCGATCGACAATTGTTCCTGGATGACAAGCCAGCCACCCAGCGCCAGCAGGCCGGCACTGGCCAGGGCGTAAAGCACCAGCAACGCGATAGTCTGCGGGAAATAATAGCCGAAATGCTTCTTATGGGCGGCGACATAACGCGCCGTGACCTCTTCCGACCGCGCCAGGGCGTAATCGATATGGCGCGCCGTTTTGTAGAAGCCATTGGAAGCGCCGACGCTTTCGAGCCAGTGTGCGGCATTGTATTTTTCGTGGCTGAGGACGATCGAAGTCTTCATCGCGCCGCGGGCCCAGACCCCCCAGATCAACCAGACCATGAGGATGACGACCAAATTGAAGGCCAGGAAAAACGGATGGTAAAAGGACGTGACGACAAAGCCGACCCCGGCCTGCAGCAGGATGGTGAAGCCGCCGATCAATAGCGACGGTATCACCTTCTGGATGTTGATCATTTCGAAAAAGCGATTGAACAGGTCGATGCGCCGATTGTCCTGGAAAAAGGGATTGGCGGCGTTGATGGCGCGCAGGGTCACTTCGGCAACCAGCCGGGCCATGAAGCGGCGACGGAACAGTTCCATCATGTAGCTGCGCAAAGCGCCGAACAGACCGGAGACAAGCAGCAGAAAAAGCAGGACGGCCGACAGGGTGAAGAGCGGCACAGGCAGCGCCGTGCTGGCGATACTGTTGATCAGCAACTGCACCGAAATCGGTGTGGCCAACGACAACAGGCTGATGCCGATGCCATAGATGATCGCCAGCCAGAAGAAATTCTTCTCCGGCGCAATGATCGGTCCCACCCACTGCCAAAGGTCTCGCAGGCGAATTTCGTTCGGTCCAGCGCCTGCCATTGTCATCCCGATTGAACCAGCGCCTCGCGGCTGGCGAGGCAATGTAGGTTTCTACCCTCCCGGGCTCAAGGGCTCGAAAGCGAAAACATTACAAAAAAGCAATACTGCTGCGGCCGCATTCGTATCCGGCAAGTTCGCCATCCGGAATGACGACAGCCAAATCAGGGACGCACAAAAAAGGGGCCGCTCCGGAAAGGAGCGGCCCCGATTCTTGTCGGTCTGTCAGCTTACTGCGGAGTGCAGGGGAAGCTGGCCGGAGCCGGAGCGCCGCTGAACGTGATTTCCACGCGGCGGTTCTGCGGTTCGCGAACACCGTCAGCGGTGTCGACGAGCGGACGGCTTTCACCGAAGGCTTCGGTCGTGATCGAACCATCCGGCACACCCTTGGTGGCGAGATAGGCCTTCACGGCGTCGGCGCGACGCTGCGACAGGGCGACGTTATAGGCGTCCTTGCCCGACTTGTCGGCGTGGCCGGCAAGCTGAACACTGGTCTGACCGGTCGCGGCATATTGTTCAGCAGCACGATCGAGGATCGCAGCGGCTTCAGCCGTGATCATCGACTTGTCCCAATCGAAGAACACCAGGAACGGACCCGGGGTCACGGCAGCCGGCGGGCACGGCGGCAGCGGAGCCGGAGCGGGCGGGGGCGGCGGCGGTGCCATCGGAGCCGGCGGCGGCGGCGGCGGCGGTGCGTCGAAGAAGTTGTAAGCCAACGTCACCATCAGGCTGTGGCTGCGATAGCGGGTGCTGGTCGCGAGGCCGTTGGTGGTGAAGGTGTCGACGTTCGGGACGTTGAAGAAACGATACTTCAGGCCGACATCGACATGGTCCGATAGCGGCTTGTAGACGCCGGCAAGAACCTGCCAGGCGAAACCGGTGTCCGAATCATTGATGAAAGCCGGGCCGAACTTGGCGTTCTGGTACTGGTAATGCTGAACGCGAGCGATACCGGCACCACCGCCGAGATAGGCGCCAATGTCATTGTCCTTGCCACCGAAATCGAACAGGCCGTTTGCCATGAACGAAAGCACCCGGGCGTTACCATCGGCTGCGGTCGAGTTGACGCCCAGCGTTGGCACGCGCGTGCCGCCGACACCGAATCCGACCGAAATCGGGATCGCGGGAATTGCCTGCTCGAAGGTCGTCTGGTCGAGGTTGTTGTCCTTGTAGCCAACTTCGAACTCGGCACGGAAACCACCGAAATCATAACCGATGTTGCCACCGACGGCATAACCGATTTCGTGACGGACCCGGATGCCGTCTTCGACCACAACGGCGCCGGCGCCGGGGCGGGTGATGTCGAACAACTGGTTCTGGACCAGGTTGGCGCCTGCCTCCAGGCCGACATACCAAGACTTGTCGCGTGCCACAGCCGGGCCCGCGAGCGCCGTCGTGGTGAGCGCGAGTGCCACTGCAAATTTACGCATTGTCATCCCCTTTCAACTCCATTCTGTGTATCGATACTGCCTGAACGCCTTAACCCACCGGACTGGACAACTGCAAGTGCGGAATGCGTCGGGTAGTTGCCCGAAAGACACAATCGGACGAGGAATTTCGGGGGCGACCATGGACAGGCTGTCAGTCAATTATGCCTTGAGCAGCCAAAGCGAGCAACAATTCGGCAAAAGCCGAGCGTAATTCGACATCTATGACGGAACCGCCAACAGGAACCGATACAGCAACCGGCACAGCCCCCAGAACGATGCGGCTGCCGATGCGCAAGGCGGCTACCGGCAAGGCATCGATCTGCCAGCCGGCGTCATAGACAGCCAGAACCGCCGCATCCCCCACATAGGCGACAAAGCCCGGGGTCGGCACCGTGAACTGCCAGCCGAAACCATCGTGCATGGCAATCGAATCGGCCTGACCCGCCCAGGCGCCATTGGGCAGCGGTCCGACGATATAGCATTCGCCTGCTACCGGCGCTGCCGGCGGCGTGTTGGCGCCATGCGTCGCCACCGCGATCTGCAAGCGCCGGTCGATGGCGAGCAACGCCTCGTTATGGGTAATCTCCTTCTGGGCCTGGGCGGTGGCCAGCAACGGCAGGCGGTGGCGGAGTGTTTCGTTCATGGGGCTCTCCTCGATCAGGCAAGTGCAAGAGTGGCGACGGCCGTTGCGCCCGGTCCGACCAGCGCACTGATCTGGCTGACACGCAGTTCGACCGCCCCGGTGCCGCCATCGGCAAGTCTTTCGGCTGCCGCGTAACGAAAGCCCGGTGACGTTACCGTGACGCTGCGCACCAGCACGCTGTCGCGCCAGATAGTCACGCAATAGGCTTCGCTGGCTTCGGCGAGCGGCGCGTCGATGAAATCGGCCCAGCCAAAGCCCGACCGGCTGCGGCGCACCCAGCGGGCAACGATATCGTCGCCATCCTGCCGAAGCCCGAGGTGCGCCGGCGACAGCGGCAGCAGCGCCCGGCCGCCGACCCGGGCGGCAACAGCTCCACTGCCGCCGACCCGGGCGGCAACAGCTCTACTGCCGCCGACCCGGGCGGCAACGGCGCCACTACCGCCATCACCACTGCCGAGCGCCCGTGCCAGCATCGACCGGCCGATCGCTTCGACGGGAAGATCGACCGACAGCAGCGCTGCCGTATCGAGCAGCACAAAGCGCTCTCCATCGGCATGGCCGGCGACCGTTGCCTCGCTGCCCTGGCGACCGCGCAGCAGACCCGACAGGCGAAATCGCCGCGGTGCCAGCATGTCGACACCCGTGAACTGCACCAGTTCGTCGCCCAGCAGCGCCAGATTGGCACCGGCCAGCACCGCCGCCTCGCTGACCGGTTGCAACCACATCGCTTCGGACAGCAGCTCGATATCGACCGATGCAAAGCGATCCCAGCCGACCGTCGTGCCCGGCGGTAGCACCGTGACAGCGACCCCTTGCACAGAACCGCCGGCGATGGTGCCGGCCGCCTGGTAACTGAAGCCATCGTCCCGGCTGATGGCAAGCGGCGCCCCGCGCCACCCCGGCGCCGTCCCCGCCGCGGCAAGCCAGAGGCGCGGTGCAACCGGCGCCTCGCCGGGCAGGATCGGCAGGTCGAGCCATTGCACGATTGTTTCCCCGGCCGGCAAAGCCGCAAATTCCAGCGCCCGCCCGGCATCGGCCGGCCGCGCCGGTGCCACCCGGCCATCGACCCGTTCGAGATCGAGCTGCACGACAAAGCCTTCAAAACGCGTGGCACGCACCCGCCACAGCCGGTCATCATCGGCAAACCGCACCTGCAGCCCCGGGCGAACACCAAGATGGCGCCATGGCAAGCAAACGCTGGTGCCGGTTCTTGCCGCTTCAGCCCGCGCCAGCAGCGTGGAGGCAAGTTGCTTGGCCATTACCGCCGGCATCGCGCTGCTGGTCGACTGTTGCAGCAACGACCCCGGCCCGCCGCGACGGACGCGCTGCAACCCGGCCTGAAAGGCGCGTTCGCTGTCGAAATAACCAAGTTCCACGACAGCGACGGCGGCGTCACCGCCCTGCCGCGTCTGGCGATCGCGAGCGATGCCGGCGTTCTGACCGTGCGCATGACAGTCGAGAACCGGCAATTCGAGATAGGTGTCGGTGTCGCCCGCAAGGGTCAGCGCCGCGCCGCCCGCCATGGCAGCCCCCGAGAGCGCCACCAGCGGGGCGATATTATCGGCAACATTGCCCGCGCGGACCGCAACATGGCCGGTGATGGCAGGAAAACCCCCGCAGACCTGCGCCAGCGATCGCCCCTCGCTGCGGGCAAGCGCCTGCAGCGCCATCCCCATGTCGAGCGGACTGTCGTCGCCGACGATGATTTCGAAGGTCAGGTTGGGGATGCGGTTGCCGAACTCGGCAAGCGGCAGATCGTCGAACACCGCATAGGCGATGCCGCGATAGGCCGGCGCGGCGCTGCTGCCCTCGGCAGCAGCGATCAGCGGATCGACGGTTTGTGTTTCGCTGCCCGAATGCAGGCGCATCGTCACCGGGCTGGCAAAGACGCCGGCGTCGTTGCGGATTTCGGTGCCATCGGCCCAGATACGGCCGACGCCGGTGATCGGCCCGGCGGCGAGTGCAACGGCGAACGAGGCGCTATAGCTGTAGCCACTACCACCGCTTTTGCCGCCGCCCGCGGTTTCGCTTATGCCACTCGACCAGATCAGATTGCCGGCAGCGCGCATGCGGCCGATGATGATCGGAATCGGCTCGCCATAGGCAGCGCTCTGCACCTCCAGATTGCCGAGCCGGCCGCCGCCGGAACCGCCCCCGAACAGGCTGCGATCGACCAACCCGCCGGCGATGCTGCCGATGAGCCCGCCGATCGGCCCGCCGAAGACGCGGCCGACGGTGCCGAGGATGAGGGTCGCCATGATCAGCGTGCTCCTGCAAAGCGCCAGGCGGCAAGGTGAGGCCAGCCGGGATCGAGCGGGCCTTCGACGACCCGGCCGATCCCGGCATGGGCGTGGACCGCTCCCGACAACGTCATGATCGCCAGATGGTGCAGGCCGGGCGCGGGCGCGAGCACGAGGATGTCGCCGGGCTGCGGCGTCGGCACCCGATGGCAACCAGCGGCCTGCAGCGTTTCGTCGAGCAGATGGTGATAATCCCCGCCCAGCGCATAGGCAGGCACCACCCCGGCAGCGATACCGCCGGCGGCGAGCACCAGCCCGACGCAATCGAGCGCCAACCCCGGCACGCGGCCCTGGGGGCGAAAGCGCGTGCCGATGCAGGCGCGTGCTGCCGCGACAATCTGCGGCCATTCGCGGCCGGCCGCCGGCGCGATTGCTTCGGTCATGATCGGATGCTCCTGGAATCAGGCTGTGGCAAAGCGGGTCAGCAGGTCATTGCCCGGCACATGCGGTTCGCCACGGAAATTGGCGGCGTTGTCGAAGCGGCTGACACAGGTGGCAAAGCGCTTGTCGCAGCCCTGCCACAGCTGGACCCGCGTGCCGGTCACTGGGGCCAGCGTGTGGTCGCACAGCAACTCGGCATCGTTCACACCAAGAATATGCGCTTCCAGCCCGGTGCCCGGCCCGTCGAGCAGGCGCAGCGAGCCTTCGCGATAGGCATCGGCCGCCGCGGCATCGACGCCCGCAAGCGTCAGCCCGCGACCATTGCTGGCCATCACCGTCGTCCGCAGCGTGCGCCCGCGCAGGTCGACGCGGCAGCGCCGGTCGCCAAGTTCCGCCCGGCATTCGGGCGAACAGCTTTCGACAAGGGTCGCCGCCAGCGCCGCGGTCGGCCCGCGCACGCTGGCGACAAAGCCGGTATCGGGGCCGCTGCCGGCCTCGACAGCTCCGAGCGTGCCGGCGGCGAGCAATTGCTGCCCGGCATCGGGCGCCTGCCAATCGACCATGAAGATGCGCACCGCTGCACCATCATGGCGTCCGGCCGCAAGATCGACGGCGCGGATCGCATCGGCGCTGAGAGCACCGGCAACATCCATGACATCAACATCGAGGCCATCGCTCGCCACCACCGCCGAGGGCGTCATCCCCGGCGCGCTTTCATACGCCATGCCGGCGATGCGCAGCGCGCTGTCATGGGTGGTGAAGCCCAGCGCGACCCCATCGCGGCGGATGATCTGCCAGCAGATCGCCAGCGTGGTCAGCTCAGCGGCCAGCCGTTCGCCCAGGGTGTTCGCCATCGCCTCAATCCTCCCGCAGTTCGACCAGCGGGACGTTGGGCAATTCGCCTGCCTGCCAGCCGGCGATCGACACATCGATACGGTCGCTGGCGAAGCGCACCGGCACATCGAAGCCAAAACCGGCACTGACCAGAGCCCCGGGCGGCGGCGCCACTTCGAAATCGACTTGGCCACCGGCGCCGAGGCTCCAGCCGCTATGGCGCTCGATGCCGCCGACGGCGACGCGCACGCTGCCGGCGACCGGCCGGGTGATGCGGCGCCGCTGTGGATCGGCGCTGTCACCATATGTCTTGACGAGCGCAAAGCGCGTCATGCCGCCGTCGCCTGTCCCCAGCAGCTGGTCAGTCGGGGTGACGGCGGCACCGAGCGCCGCCGAGCAGTTGTCGAGCGGATCGTTGAAGCGAAAGCCGTGCGCCTGGCCGCGCCGCGCCCGGAAAAAGCCGATCAGCGTGCCGAGATCGGCCTCCGATCGCAGCCCGACGCCGGCATCATAGTTGAGCCGCGCGTCGCTCCACTGGCTGTTGCGCTGTTCATGCCCCGATCCGGTGACGACGACCTGGGTTGAAAACGCCGGGCCACCGGCGGCACCATAGCCGAGTTGCAGCGGGAACAGCACATCGTGAAAAGCCGTCACGGCCTCGTCTCCTTCGGTATCGAGTGCAAACACGGTGAAGCCGTCGCGCGCCACTTGCGGCCAGGCCCAGACAAAGGTTTCGGCGACCCCGCGGGCCAGCGCTGTCGCCGCTGCACCGGCAATCGGCCGCCAGTCGGCGGGTTGCACCGCAAAACCAGAAAAATAATGCTGGCGTTCGAGCGGATAGCCGAGCCGTTCCCCGATCGCGGCGCGCGCCCGCGCCTGGCCGCCGAAATCATCGCGCGTCACGAAATCATAGTCTTCGAGCTGAAGCACATCGAAGGCCGGATGCGCCCAGGCCAAGGGCAGATTGGCGCGGATCAGATCGGGCGCCGCGCTGTCGAGGACTTGCGGGGCGTAAAAGAGCAGCAGTGTCTGCGTCTCCGGCGCCGCTGCCAGCACGGCATCGCGCAGCGCCAGCGTCGCGCGGCCGAGCAATTCTCCGCACCAGTCGAGATAGGCCTGGGCATCGGCATCGGCCGGCACCCGGATATCGGCGATGACGGGCGCGATCAGCCCGGTTTCGGCGGCATAGAGCGCCAGCGTCGACGCATCATAGAAGCACGGTTGCCAATCCGGCCCGACCCACCACCAGGGTTCGCCGATCTGGAACCGCGGCACGGCACCGGCGGCGACCGCCAGTTCGGTAAAGACCAGCGCCACCGCCTGCAGCCACGCCATCGCGCCGCCATGCGCCGGGGCCAGCAACGTCGAGGGCGGCGAATAGCCTGTCGCCGCGCGGCTGCCATCGGCGGCACGCTGCGCCCAATCGGCGGGGCAGTGCTGATCGAGCAGTTCGAACGACAGCGATATTATGGGCTCGAATCCCAGCGTCACCGCCCGGGCGAAAAAGTCGCGATGCCAGGCCAGCGCCGGGCCGCAGACCGGCACGCCCGGATCGGCGAGATAGGCCCCGGCCGCCACGTTCCAGCGCAGGCCGGGGAAATGGCTCATTCCGACATAATGGACGAGCGCACCCCGGTAACCGAGCGCGAACATCGCTTCGACCAGTTGCTCGGGCGTCTGGTTATAGCTGTCATCATAGCCGCCGGTCATGCGCAGCGGGTGCGGCGGCACGAAGCCATCGCCGATACGCAGCATCGACCCTGGCCCGTCGCAGCGGATCGCCTCGATGCGGACCTGCGCCGCCATCGGTTCGGCCAGCGGCGTATCGCTCCCGTCATAGCCGGGTGGCACCAGCGAGATGAACATGCGGTCGATAGCGCCGGCGAACACCGGATCGGCCTCGGATGGCAGCAGGAATCCGCCCGCCAGCGCATCGAAATCGAGCGCGATCAGCGCATCATCGCCCGCCCCTTCGGCGTAGTTCCACAGCCGCACATACCAGCTGCGCGGCGCGCCGCCTGCGTCGCGGCCCTCGATGGTCAGCACCGGGCCGTTGACGGCATCGAGCGGTTGCACCGAACCGCTGGCCCGCCAGCGAAACGCCAGCGTCGTGCCGCGATAGTCACGACTGGTTTCGAGCCCCAGCAGCGGATGGCTCCAGCGATCGGCCGATTCCCAGATCAACCCGGCGAGATCGCCCCGCCGCAAGAACGCCAGGTCGACGACGAGCGCATCGGCGCCGTCGGTCGTCACCGCCGCCATCATCGGCCGCGGGAAATCGACCGTCCAGTAACGCGGGTCGAAGCGCTTGCCCCAGCGCGTGCGCACCGGCGCATCCGGGGTGGCGAGCCAGTGCCGGATCATGCGCCTGCCCTTTGCAGCGCCTGGCGCACGGCGCGCGCCACCTGCGCGCCGGTCTGCTGCATGATCGCCGTGCTGGCGTCACGCGGCGCCGCGACATTGATCGTCACCGATACCGGCCCGCGCCCGCCACCCATGGTTTCAATCCGGCCGGCAGCGGTCGGCACGAACAATTCGGGGCCGCGCTCGCCGACCATATAGGCGCTGCCCGACGTCACCGGGCCGCCGGTCGCCCGTCCTGGCATGCCGCCGAACAGGCTGCCGATGCTGCTGCTCAACGCCCCGGCCAGCCCGCCACCACCGCCGCCGAACAGCGCGCCGATATCGGTGCGCAGCGCGCCCGCCGCGATATCGGCGAGCGCCGACAGCGCCACCCGGCGCAGATCCTCGAAACCGAACTTGCCGGTCACCGCCGCCCGCGCCAGCGCGCGTTCGATGCCCGATCCGGCGCGGTCGACGCCTTGCGCCAAGGGCCCGTCGAGCTCGCGCCTGATATCGCCGACGCCCGCCATGAAGCCGGCGGTATCGGCGCGCACGCGAATGACCAACGTGTCGAGATCGGTTGCATCACCCTGCATCGGGAAACTCCTTCATCAGTCGTGCGAGCAGATCGCCCGTCGCCGGCGCCCCGCCATCATCGTTATCAAGGCCGAGCGCGGTACGCAGTTCGGCGGGCGTCGCCGCCCAGAATTCCGCCGGGCGCCAGCCGAGCAGTACCGCCGCCACCCGCGCCGCGCGCCGCGCCGCGCCGGCAAACTCGCTCATCGCCCGCCCAGCACCTGCGCGAGCAGCGCGCGCAGCGCCGGGGTGACATTGGCCAGCCCCGCCGCCACCAGCCGCTCGCCGAGCACGTCGCGATCGAGCGCGGGCGGCGCCAGGCAATGCCAGAACAGCGCGGTCATTTCGGCGAGCGTCAGCCCGCCGCCGGCGGCGCGTTCGACAAGCGCGAACAGCGGCCCGAGTTCGGCCTCGGCCGCCACCAGAGCGGCAAAGCTCGGGCGCAGGCAGAACGTCTCTGCCCCCAGCGCCAGCGTCACCTCGCCGCGCACGGCGTTGGCGCCGCTCACGCCGTCACCACCGCGCCCGAACTTTCGAGCGCCAGCGTGTAGGTGCGCTCACCATTGAAATCCCCGGCATAGTCGAGCCGGGTGATGAGGAATTTCGCCGTCACCGTCTCGCCGCTTTCAAAGCTGATGCGGTAATCGTCGATCACCCCGCCCAGCGCATTGGCCTTGACCCGGCTTTCCGCCGCCGAGCCGGTGAACACCCCCGAGCCGCTGAGCGACACCGAGCGCACGCCCGCTCCCGACAACAGTTCGCGCCAGCCGCCGGAGCCCTGGTTGGTCACCACCACGGTTTCAGCGTTGATGCTCAACTGCGTCGTGCGCAGTCCGGCCACGGTGGTGAACGCCACCGGCGCGCCGCCGTCGCCGACCTTGAGCAGGAACGCGCTGCCCTTTTCCATCGCCATGTCATTGTCCTTTCGAATGAATTCAAATCGCCCGGCTGCGCAGGCGAAATTCGATGATGCCCTGGCTCCAGCCGTCGGCATCGGTCAGCACCAGCGACCGCAGCAGCCGCGCCGAGACCAGCAGATGCCCGTCGCGGCTGCCGGCCAGCGCCGCCAGCCGGGTCTCGACATCGCCGATGATCGCCTTGGCGCGCGCCGTCCCCGGCCCCGCGTCCCAGACATTCACCGCGATGCGATGTTCGTGGCCAGTCTCGGTCTTGGTGCTCCAGTCGGTGACGAGATCGCTGCCGATGACGAGATAGGGCGGCGGCGCATCGGCGGGCGGGCCGTCATGGACGCCGCTGATCCCGGCGATATCGCCGAGCGCGGTGAACAACAGCCGTTGCATGGCCAGGCTGGCGCTCATGGCTCGTCTCCCTGCAATGACATGGTCAGCGCCCGCAGCCGCGGATCGGCGGCGCGGCGGCGGCTACCGAAGGCCCGGGCAACAAGCCCCCTGCCCTGCAGCACGACACCATCGGCGATCGAAACCGTGGTACCCGGCAGGCCCGCCGCCCGCGCGGCCAGCGTCGCAGTGGCGCGTGCGACCGCGCTGTCGGCACGCGCCACCCCGGCCGCGAGCAGGCGCCGCGCAAGTTCCGCGCCGCTCATGCCTCACGCGCCTCGCAGCGCAGGACAATCCGATCACGCCGGCGCGGATCGCTCTCCACCGCCAGCACCGCCAGCAGCCGGTCGTCCCAGCGCAACCGCGAGGTCAGCCCGACCGTCACCGGCTGGCGCAGCGTCACTCGCCAGCGCCGCCGCGACCGGCGCGCTTCGCCTTCGCTGCTGCCCGCACCATCCGGCTCGATCGCCGCCAGCCGCACCGGCCCGGCCTGCCACGCTCCGACATCGGCACCGGCATCGTCGCGCGCCGGCACCCATGCCTCGATCGCGACGCGCTCGATGAGCGCGCCGGCAAATTCATCTGCCATGTGTCCGATCCTTCAGTTGAGCCGCAGCCGCCGCCACGGCCGCCACAGCGCCGCAACGGCGACGGGTGGCGGCCCGGCATCGGCAGCGTCGCGATGGCTGAACAAATGCGCCACCAGCCGCACCAGCCCCTGGCGCAGCGGTTCGGGCACGCCGTTCCAATCATGCCCCAGCCCGGCGCGAAAACGCACAACCGGGCGCGGTCCCGAATTTGGCCCGGCAACCGGATCGCGCAACCGCACCCAGCCGGCGCCGGCCGCATCGATATCGCTTTCGAAAGCGCTATCGGGCAACACGGCCTCGCCCTGCATCACAGCGGTGATCGCCACCACCGGAAAGGCGGTGAGGCGCTGCCAATGCCCGGCGTTCGCCAGACGCTGTTCGCCATCGCGCACGATCAGCCATTGCCCGGTAAAGGCCTCGCACAGCGCCATCGCGCTGCGGATCAGGCCCGCCAGCAAGGCATCGTCATCATCGCGCTCAAGCCGCAGATAGGCCTTGCATTCCGCCAGGCTGACCGCGAGCGCAGCGGTGCCGCGCGCCAGGACAAGATCCGCCATCACAGGTCCTCCACGCGCACGATGAGCGTGCGTTCATCGCCGCGCCCGTCCGAAAACGTCACCCGGTTGACGACATGATAGAGCGTGCCCTGAACTCCGCCCGCCAGCGTCGCGACGCTGCGCTGCGCCTCGTGCACTGCCGCCGCGATCGTTACCGCGCCGCTGCCCGCCGGGGTCACCTGCCAGTCGGATTCGACCAGGGTGCGTTCGGCCGGGCCATTGGCCGACCAGTCGATGGCAAAATCGATCACTGCCATCGGGTCTTTCACGAAGATCGCCACCGATCATCCTCCCTCGCTGTCACAGGAACCCGGTCGTGCCGGGGGCGGTCGGCCCCGCCAGGGCGCACGTCGTTCAGACCGGCGCGCCGATCTCGATCGACCAGCCGGCAATGCTCACGAGGCCGCCACTGACCAGCGCCTGCGAAGGGCAGGTGGTGACATAGAGCAGCCGCGAACCCGCCACGTCGAGCAGGGCGATATGATCGGCCGTGCCGGCGGTGATCACCGCCAGGCTGGCCTTGGCGGCAACCGAGACCTTGCGGCCCGACAGGTCGCCCGGTGCCAGGGTGAAATCCCCCGCTGCCAGCGTCACTTCCACCAGCTTGCCGGCATCGGCAGCGGCATAGCTCGCCGGCTGGCCATTCAGCGCGACCATGCGCGTGGCGCCGGCGACCACGGCAAGGCTGCCGTTGATCACGTCATTGCTTGCGAATTTGGGCATGTCGTTTTCCTTTTTCAGCGAACAAAATGCGTTGTTGAACGGGGATCGGGCACCAGCGTGCGCGCCGCCGTCACGGCGATACCGCTGAGCAGCCGGGCGACGCCGGCAGTCTGGGGCTGGTCGGCGTAAACCGGCAGCAACCAGCTGACGACGGACTCGAGCGTCAGCAGCGCCGTGCCGGCATGGTGCGGGCTGGCGGTATCGGCGCTGGCCAACACGGTGGCCCACAGCAGCGGCGCGATTGCCGCCGCCTGGCCCTGTTCGGCATCGATCGGCACCAGCCCGCCCACCCAAAGCAGCGACGAAACCGCGCCGCGCTGTTCGTGCGCCGCGCCGGCGGATGCCAGCGGCAACAGCAAGGATCGATCCGGCGACGCCGCCAGCTGCCCCGATCGCGCCGCGGCCGGCGCCAGCGACGCGACCGGCCGCTCGATGGCACCGGCGGCGCCAAAACCGTCGTTGCGCCGCGCCAGCCCCGAAAGATCGAAGGCGGTCGCCGCGCGGCCTGCCGGAATGCGGGCGAACAAGGCCGATTTCGGCGTGTAGTCGCCCGGGCTGGCATAAAGGTTGCTGCCGCCCAGCGAGGTGTCGTTCACCCACATGTTGGCGTAGCCGACATTCATCGTCGAAAGCGGCGGCAACACGTCACCGAGCAGCGACGACGGCCCGGGATCGAGATTGGTATTGCTGTTGTCGCCCCCGACACAGCCGAATCGCGCGTTGCCGTGCCGAAAGGCAAAGGTGCCGGTGCGCACGCCCGAAGCGCCGCCGGCACCGGTGAACAGGTCGCCCTTGGCGTTCCATTGATGGGCAGCGATGCCGATCTCGCGCAATTCCTTCAGGGTGCGTTGCGCGCCGACTTCCTGGTACGGGCCGTTGCGCCGCGCCCCGGCGATGCTGACGTAGGCCATGTTGATGTTGGTGATAGCGGGCTGTTCGGTCGGGCCGCTGGCGAAATCGGCGCTGATCTGGAACGCCGGGCTCGATCCGTCGCCCAGCGTGCCGGCCGGCAGGATCGAGCTCGTCTTGCGGACCAGCACATTGACCCAACTTTCGCCGCGAACGCCGATGGCACGGCCGGCGGTGCTGTTCTGCGCGATGCTCGCGGTGGTGAAGGTCGGGGCGCCATCGTCATCGGTTTCGATACGGGTGCTGTGCACCATGCGGCCCAGCACATCGGGCGCCGCGCCCAGCCCCAGCGAGATCACCTGCACGGTCTGCAGATGACAGCCGATGATCGATGGCGACGGGCAGGTCGCTGCCACGGCATTGGCATTGTTGTTGATCGTGCAACCGTGCAGCTGCGCCAAGCCGTTGAACTGCGCCGCATTGCTGGCGATGATGTCATCGCCAAAGCTGGTGAAGCTGTTGTTGTGGAAAAAGCGATAACCGGCGCGAGTGATCGGCGAATTGGCATTGTCGTTGTTGCCGGTACCGATGCAGTTGCGCGCCACCAGATAGACCGCGGCGGCGCGGGTCGGCTGCGCTACCGGGGCGCCGGTGTTGCCACCATCGCTGATGATATGCGTCACCCCGCCTGCGGCCCCTGGAAACAGCCCGACTCCGTCGAACAGGAAGCGCGACGGATGGATGCGGCTGTTGCTGGTCAGCCCGGTGTTGCCGCGCGAGGCGCCGGCTTCGATGCGGATGCCGCAATAGCCGGTGCCGGGCGGATAGGTCGTGGTGCTCTGCAGGCTGGCGGTGCCCCAGCTGCCGATGATGGTGCCCGACGGGATAACCGCGAACACTCCCGCCATGTCATCATGCGGCCGGGCGCGATTGACGGCATTGCTGTTGAAAGCGCGCGCCGCATTCATCAGCGCCTGGATGGTTGCAAAGGCCGGAGTCGTGCCCGGCACATAAGGCGTCTGCGCCGTCAGCAAGCCGATCGCCGGCGTGCCGATCTGCGCGCCCGTGTGCGAGACATAGGCGCCCGCCGGGGCATAGCTGCCATCGCTGTCGATGGTGACTGGATAAAGCCGCGGCGTGCCGATACACGGAAACAGCGGGAAATCGGCGGTATTGGTGTCCCAAGCCGCCGTGCCCACCCAGGGGTAGACGATGGCACCGAGATCGCCCTCGCCCTGCGCCTGCGTCCCCAGCGGCACCGTCGCCCGAAACACCCCGGGGCGGAACGGCGCGGTGATTTCGTTCGACAGCTGCATCGCGTTGCTGGTCGCGGTTTCGGTCACCCCGGCGCGGCTGACATAGAAATCCACTGCCGGCACCGGCTGGCCATCGCGGGCATTATGGTGATCGACGATCGCTTCGACGGTCAGCCCGGCAGCGGTCATCCGCCGCCATGGCTCGAGCCCGACCCACGAGATCTGCGGCAGGCGATAGGCGCGCGTGCTGCTGTTGCTCAGCGCCGCGCCGGTCAGCGTCGAGGCGCTGCTGCCGGCATAAAAGCCTGGCGCAATGCTCACGCTCGCCAGCGTGTCGGCGACGAACCATTCTTCGGTCAGATAGGCGTAGATATCGAGATCGCCGCCGACCGCCTGTTCGATGCGAAGCGCTTCGGATGGAAACGGCCGCCGCACGATCTTGCCGGTCAGTGCGATCTCGCGCGCGGTGTTGGTGGCACTATAGACCTTGGCGCGGTTCCACCCCGGGCTGGCGCCGCTGCCCGACAGTTTCGCCAGGTCGTAGCTGCCGCCGATAGCGCCCGCGAGACCTTCGAGCCGGATCCGCGCGATGACGCCATTACCATCGATGTTGCCGCCAGTGGGCAGCGCGCCGGCCCCCATGATCTGGAAGGCGATGATGTCACCGGTCGCCATCAGCCCTGCCCTCCGGCGCGCGCGCCCGCCGGCGCCGAAAATGCGAAATTGCGCATGGCGACCTCATCTGTAGTGGGGGGGGGAAAAGCGGGCCGGCACCGCGGTGGTGCCGGCCCGGGGTTCGGCTCAGGCGCTGAACTTCATCAGCTTGATCGCCCGGCTGTCGATCACCGTGCCGCCGACGCGCTTGGTGGCGTAGAAGTGCACAAACGGCTTGTTCGAGAAGGGATCGCGCAACACCACCGTCTCGCGGCGCTGGGCGATGAGGTACCCCGCCTGGAAATTGCCGAACGCGATCGACAGGCTGTCGACCCCGACATCGGGCATCGCGGCGGCCTCGACCACCGGATAGCCGAGCAGCGTCGCCGGCTGGTCGGCGGTCAGCGCCGGCTGCCACAGGAAAGCACCGGCCGAATCCTTGAACTTGCGGACCCGCGCCAGCGTCGCCGAATTCATCACGAATACGGCGCCCTGGCGATAGGGCGTCGCCAGCGCATGGACGAGATCGATCAGCCGATCCTGCGGATTGCTCGCGGCAAAGGCGCCGGCGGCCCCCGATGCGATAGTCTGCAAGGTGCCGAACGCCCGCGTCGCATCATCGGCGGTGCTGTTCGGCGCCGCGAGAAAGCCGCGCGGCTTGTTGATGCCATCGCCGGTAACGAACGCCACGCCTTCGGCCCGGGCGAACTCGCGGCCGATCTCGCCGCCCAGCCACGCTTCGACATCGAAAAACGCATCATCGAGCATCGCCTGGCTCGCCGCCGGATTGGCATAAAGCTCGCCCATCGGCGGGGCGATTTCGGCAAAGTCCGGCGTTTCGGTTTCGGGGCGCGCACCGGTTTCGCTCACCCAGCCCGATACGACGCCGCTGGTGGTGATCAGCTTGCGGTAATTGGCCGAACCGACATCGACGACCTGGGCGATGCTGCGGATCGGCGACGCGGCGCGCAGCACCATGTCGATCACCGCATCGATTTCGACCGGCACGGCGACACCGCCCTTGGGACCGACGCCGATGCTGGCGGCTTTGATACCGTCACCCGGCAGCGTGCCGTGGCGCAGGTAGTTTTCGGCAAAATCCGGCGCAGCGGCATCGGCCTTGGCACCCGCCAGTGCCGGACGGGGCAGCCCACGTGCGGTGACCAGCGTCGACAGCCGCGCCATTTCGGCGCGCAGCTGGGTGATTTCGGCGCCGGTGTCGGGGGTTGCCTCGAACACGCTTTCGATGGCGTCCGCCTTGGTTTCATAGGTCATTCAACGTCTCCTTCTGGCAAAGTCGAAAAGCCGAGCACCCGTGCCAGCGGCTGCATCGGAAAGGTCACGAGCGACACTTCGAGAAGATCGAGCCGGGCGAGCCGGCGCAGGCCCCGCGCCCGATCGGGGCTGGCCTCCTTGACGCGATAACCGAACGACAGCCCGTCGATGGCGCCCGCCGCGATCAACCGCGCCGCCTGGGCGCCACGCCCGGACGCCACGATGCGGGCGACGACACGCAGGCCGCGGCCATCTTCGCGAAGCGATTCCACGAACCCGATCGGTTCCTTGCTGTCGTGCTGCCACAACAACGGCACCGGCTTGTCGGCGCCGGCAAAGGCCCCCGCCAGCACGATATCGCCGCCCGTATCGGGCACGCCGAAGACACTGGCATAGCCAGCGATGCGCAAATCAGCCATGCGATCCCCTTCAGTGTTTGAGGCGGGTGATGAGGTCGAGCCGATAGGCCAGCCCGATCAGCAACAGCGCCACGGCGGTGCGCACCGCCCAGGAAACCACCGCCGAAAGCGCCGATTTCTTGGCATCGCGCCAACCCTGGATGAGCTGGCGCAGCTCGATGATGTCGGGGGCCGCCTTGTCGTCCATCAGCCCCAGCGACCGCAGCGCCCGCGCCGCGCCGACCTCGCAAGCCTCCTCGACGAGCGCACGCAGCGTCACCCGCGTCGCGCCTTCGGCTTCGGCCTGGGCGACCAGTCCTTCGAGCATCGTCGTCATCGGCCAGCCTCCAGTCCGAGCAGCGCCCGCTTTTCCAGATCGGTGAGAAAATCCGCCGCCGATACCTGCGACCACAGCCGCTCCCGGTCCTCCGACAGCGCCGGCACCGCATCGCGATCGACGCTCAACACCAGCCCCGGCCACCAGTTCTGCAACTGCGCCGACAATGCCGACAGGATACGCGCCGTCATCGGCAGCAGCGTCAGCCGCCACAGCGCAACATTGGCTTCCTTGTAATTGGCATAGGTCGCATCGCCGGGCAGGCCGAGCAGCAGCGGCGGCACGCCGAATGCCAGGGCGATCTCGCGCGCCGCCGTATCGCGCGCCCGGGCAAAATCCATTTCCGCCGGCGTCAGGCTCATCGCCTGCCAGTTCAACCCGCCTTCGAGCATCGAGGTCATCGGCCGGCCTCCAGCCCGAGCACGCCGCGCTGTTCGGCGTGGGACAGGAAGGTCGCGGCGGATACCTGCGCCCACAAGCGCTCGCGGTCCTCCGACAGCGCCGGCACCGCATCGCGATCGACGCTCAACACCAGCCCCGGCCACCAGTTCTGCAACTGCGCCGACA